>JBOHGG010000093.1:0-1382 GCA_050700115.1 Pseudonocardiaceae bacterium | reverse complement strand
CCATCACACCGATCATGTGAAGTCCATCATTTTTACTGGCTACAGTTCAGCGGGTTCAGAACCCGCACAGAACCGGTCTTCGCAGGTGAGAACAGACGGTCACGCCATCAAGATCAAGTAAGCTCGGACTAACCATCCTGGAGTACTGGAAAACGCAGGCCAACGAGGGCCTTGGGGCGATCGGAACGGCGCGAGGTCGTGGCGCTGCGACGAGCTGGGCACTGCGTGCGTAGCGCCCTCGCGGGGTGGGAGTGGCCTCCCGCTCAAGGTCAGTGGTTGCCGGGAGGCCTGCCGCCGTGTTCATGCAGTGATGTTATGGACTAGGCGACGTCAAGTTCTAGCGCTATGCGCGTGCTCGAATTATTTGCCAGTTCGGAATGTGTCCGCCAGCGCCTTGAGAACACTCCGGGCCTCGTCTGCCCACAGGGCATGGGCACCGAAGAAGTCAAAGAGCGCCCAGTAGTGATCGATGTCCTTGGGGTCGCGCAGCACTAGTCGGCCGGTAAACAGCTCAATGGTCACCAGGCGACGATCATAGGTGACAAAGGTGTGGAACGCGCCGTTGCGCACCCGTGCCGAAAGCGGCAACACGCCGATGCGAATATTCGACTTCTGCGACAGCGACACCAGCCGGTCGATCTGCACCGCCATGATCGACGGCTCACAGAGTTGCCATCGTATTGCTGACTCCGTCAGCAGGAACTCGAATTTCTTCGCTTTGTCGTGCAGTACCGCTTGCCTCTCCAGCTTCAGTGCTATCGCCTTGCCCACGTCACCTGCGGCCGGTTCAATAGGGGTGGTCATGGCCGCCCGCATGTACTCGGGTATTTGAAGTAGCCCCGTGATGAGGGTCGGCAGAAAGTGCCGCACCTGGGTGGCGTTGGCTTCGAGCGAGGCCAGTTCACGCTGCCGGTGGTGGAGCCCTCGACGTACGGAAGCCCGCACATCCTGATACTCAGCATTGGCGACGCGAGCGAGCACCAGCAGCTCGCGTCGCGTCGCATCGTCTACGTCAAGCGCGGTCAGCACCTGTTCCACGTCAACGACGCTCGGTAGCAAACGACCGGTCTCAATGCGGCTCACTTTGCTTTGACTCATGCCACAACGTCGGGCCAGCCGGTCACCAGACAGGCCCGACGCTTTGCGAAGGTCATGCAGCGCACTCGCCAAGTCCCGGCGATCCCGCCCCGCACGTGTGGGGTCGAGTTTCACCCTCCTCGCTTCACCCAATTCTCGGTGAACGGCTCAGCATACTCTAGCGAGGCTGCGCCTCGGACCGCCGAGGTGGGTGGCTGGGTTGGTGGATGACGTGGCGGTGGGGTGGGGCCAGGGTTGCCGGGTTGGGGTGTTTTGCGACCTGGGGGTAGGCCATGGCAACCCGT
>JBOHGG010000092.1:0-1683 GCA_050700115.1 Pseudonocardiaceae bacterium | reverse complement strand
CCGGCCACCCATGGATGCCCGCGCTACCCGCGCCCACCTGATGCCCCGACCCGTCCAGCACATCTCCGGAAGCCACCCGGCCCACCGGTGATCACCCCTGCCATCCGGCCCGGGGCTGAATGTTTACTCTAGTGCGTGCCGCACTCGCACTGCCGGACACCGTGGAGAGAATCGGTGGTGCGGTGGGAATGCGCTTTCATTACCAGCTCAAGAACGACGGAAAATTGATCACGTTGGACAAGACACTTGTTGAATTACACATCACGGACGGTGTCACGATCGACCTTGAGGTGGAGGTAGAATCGTTCGGTCCCGCCGGATCGTATCCAGTCACCACGTACCGGCAAGGCGCGTCGACAGGTCTTTCTCCGGCGACAACTCGCGCCTTGATCAATTCCGCCTTGGGCCATCTGATTCCGTGGTAGTGCACTAGTTGAGCGGGGGTTCGATGAGCGGCAACGTGTACCAGCAGCGACCCGCCGATCAGTCAGGTCGGACTACCGGGAACCGGCCAGACACGCCTAGTGCGACGGGCGGACGCAGAGCAATCATTGCCCTGGGGATCTGTGCCGTCGCGATCGCGGGATGCTCCTCGCTTGCGCTCCCGGAGCCAGCTACGTCAACGGCGGTGCCGAACCGGGAAGTCGCCACTACGGCGCCGCGGGCAGCCCTGTCTCCCTCGGCATACCAGGTGCAGCTCCGGAGCGCCGGCGATGCGATGGCACCGGGGTTCGACCGCCTCACCAAAGCGGGATCACCCGAAGACTTGCGCTCAGAACTGGAACAGGCGTCCATTATCGCGTCGGAAGCAGCGCGTCTGCTGGATGTCGACCCGCCCGCTGAGGTGCTGGCGGTCCACCGCGACCTGCTCGCGGGGTTGCGGCAGCTCGCCACTGATATGTCCCAGCTCAGCGATCAGGTGGCGTCGAGGGAGTTGTGTGCGGCGCCGTCCATCCTCGCCGCGGTCAGCAACGCGCCCGGCGTCGACAGCCTCCGAACGGTGCGCGAGACTCTCGGCTCGGGTGGGCTGGATGAGCGCTACCAGTGGGGAGAGTTTCTCCCAGCCCCCACGCCGCTCCCGGAACGTCGATTGGCCAATGGTCGGCTGCTGGACAGCCAGCGACGTACCGGAAGCGGGCAACTCAAGGTCGACAACGGCACCGAACACGACGCCGTCGTCAAACTCGTGCAAAGCGGCAGTCCGGTTGTGTCCGTCTACGTCGGCAAGGGGTCGGAGACCACCGTCGGAAAGATCAATAACGGTAGCTACGAGCTGTTTTACACCTCCGGGATAGACTGGGATGGCCAACTCAAGATCTTCACCAGATCTTGCCTTTTCGAACGCTTCGAAGAACCAGTTGAATTCACCACTGTACCTGTTGAGGGTGGTATCAAGTACACCATACAGTCCATCGGCCTAAAGCCCAGAATTGGAGGAAACGCCCGGACCGCGGAGGTACCCGCCCAGTCCTTTCCAAGATAGCCCTGGACCGGCAGGCAGATCACGTGATCCGCACGGCCGTTTCAAGATCGCGTGTACAGTTGCAATGCAAGTGGTTGCATCTCCCTCCTCGCGCGCGGGCAGCCAGGCGCGGAGCCTCGGCGACGTCGCCGGCTACGTGGTGTGGCGTGGCACACGCGGTAGCAAAACGGTCTGGTCGTCGCCCCGGCGCTCGTCTCCTC
>JBOHGG010000091.1:0-2317 GCA_050700115.1 Pseudonocardiaceae bacterium | reverse complement strand
ACGCCACTGGGCGCTGCTGCGGACATGCCGGATCCAGCGGCGTTCGCAGTGATAGCCCTGCAACACCTGGGCCACCGCCAGGGTGATCAGCTCGCTGTCGGACAGCAGGGGCGCCCGGCCACGACCGGTCCGAGCTTCCACCACGTGGTCGTCGATCAACACGTACAGTGCAGTCAGGAGGGTGTTCAGTTCTTTGGTCACACATTGATCTTGAACGCCCTCCGCCCACGTCTGCGGTAACGACGCGCCCTCACACGATCTTCACGGAATCAACCATCTAGTGGTGAACGCGGCCCACTCGGTCAGAGTGACGATCAGGGCCGGTCCGGTCGGGTTCTTGCTGTCTCGGACGGCGCGGTGCCCGTCATGCAGCCGGGCGACTTCTACGCAGTTGCCGCCACCGGTGCCGCTGCGGCTGCTCTTGGTCCAACGCGCGTGGGCAAGCTCGTCGCGCCCCACTGCGCGATGCGTGCTCATGGTTCCCACTCCCTCGCTATAGCGGTGATCGCAGCGGCCGTCTCGTCCGGCCCGGTTGCCGCGGTCCGTATCTGGTCGAACGCCAGCCGGTAGATGCCGACGTCCCTGGTCTTCTCTATGTAGAGCGTAGATGTCATGGCTTCGACACACACGATTCGCCCGTCGTCGGGGTCGGGGAACTCGAGCACGCTGAACGCCCCGTCAAGCCCGGGGTGTTCAGCGGCCGCGAACGGCAGCAGACGAAGGGTGACGTTCGACCGCTCCATCATCGCGGCCAAGTGCTCCAGCTGCTCGCGCATCACGGCTGCGCTACCGATGGCCCGGCGCAGCACGGTCTCACTGATCACCGCATCCAAGATCAGCGGGTGGTCATCGGACAGCCGCGCCTGACGAGCCCGGCGAAGATCTACCGACCGCTCCATCTCCTCGGGCGTGGTCCCCAGCGGGAACGCCCCGAGCACGCCCGCTGCGTACTGCTCGGTCTGCAACAGCCCGGGCACGAGATCGGACTCGTAGGTGCTGATCTTGGACGCTTCCGCTTCCAGCCCCAGGTAGCCTTCGAACCACTCCGGGAGCACGTCGTCGTACTTGTGCCACCAGTCCCGCTGTCTGGCCTGCCGGGCGATCGCCACGTACTTCTCGATCTCGTCTTCGCCCACGTCGTAGAGCCCGACCAGCCTTAGGGCGTCCTCGGGCGACACGAGCTGCTTGCCGGTCTCGATCCGGCTCACCTTGGAGCCCGACCACCCGAGACTCTTCGCAGCTTGCTCTGCGCTCAGCTCGGATGCCTCCCGCAGGGCGCGCAAGGCCGAGCCCAGCCGCTTGAGCCGGGTGGGGCTGGTGAACTTCGATGGCATCCCGCAATCCTGCCAGCCCGCGTGCGAGCGAAATCTTCGAGTTACTCTCACGCAATCTGTCGTGCAAACTTGCGAAGAAGAGTGCGTAGGTCCATGCTGCACACGGGCCATCGTCAGCGGTGGCCTTCAGCCGCCCGGCCCGTGCCTTCCCGACCGGGCCGGGCGGCGCTCCACGCGACAGAGACGAGCACACGATGAGCATCAAAACGCCCAGGTGCCATGGGGAGCGTGCGCGCGGTCGGACGGTCTCCCAGCCTGATACAACAGCGTTGGCCCAGGGCATCGTGAAGGGTGTCCAGTGAGCGCACCCGAGATGCTCTGGGCGCTGCACCCAGGCG
The DNA here is from genome assembly GCA_050700115.1 of Pseudonocardiaceae bacterium. Lineage (GTDB taxonomy): Bacteria > Actinomycetota > Actinomycetes > Mycobacteriales > Pseudonocardiaceae. Next base: position 645 of record JBOHGG010000091.1, on the reverse strand, counting down.
ACCAGCACTGCCACGCGGTAGCACCCGGTGATCTTGACAGATCCGAGACCCTCGGCTACGCGGAAACCCTCTGTGGCGCTCACCTGCCAGATGCCGGACTGGAGAGCGCGGACCGGCCGTGGGGCGTGCTCTGCCTGCCGTGCGTGATCGGTGCCACGGCGGACCTCCCTGATCCCGGCCGGATGGGCACGGCCCGGTAGAAGCCCGGCCGGCCGCCGGTTGAGCGTTGTCCCCGCCTGCGCTCCCGGCGGCCGGCCGGTTCCTCACAAGGAACTCCAGTCCGATCGTTCCGGACGCCAGCCGTAACGACATGAACCGCCATTCGGCTCCGAATGGCATCCGGCGGCGGGCCGTGAACCGCTATTCGGCTCCGAATGGCGGTTCGCAGAGGGTGGACTTGAGATCAGAATGAGGCAAAGCGACCGGCCGTGTCACCCCACAGTGGCTGGTCAGACCCACTGCCTGCGACATTTGGAGCGGGTAACCACAACGGTAGACGTCCCCGACGTGGCAACCTCCTAGTGCAGCGCCGCATAAGTTCGTCGGGGGTTCATGCGGCCTTGAGGAGCTTGGCGTCGTAGGTCCAGCGGAAGGGTTTGGCTGTGCCGTTGTAGATCTCGATGAAGTTGGTGATCTTGTTGATGA
>JBOHGG010000090.1:0-2335 GCA_050700115.1 Pseudonocardiaceae bacterium | reverse complement strand
AGCGTTCGCTGAGCCCGTCAACCACCGCGGCACACTATGGGTACCGACCACGCCCCGATCACACCGCCGGCCAACACTGCCCCGAAGGGGCCACCGATTCCGGGCGAAGTCCCGGGAGCGGCGTAGCTTACTTACGGCGCGGCGAGATAGCCGCCGCGCGATCGGAACTCACGGACGTAATCAACGGAGCCCGTGACAGCGAGGCGCTGTTGTGGCCATTGGGCGCCTGCTCGACCGCCCAAGCACACCCGCCACGTTGTGCTCCACCACGACACACGAGTGGGCGCGGGACGCGCTCCTGCAGCTGAGTACTACGTTGGACGCCCCTGAGTCGCACGGGGTCAGCTCAGCGATCGAATGATGTCCTTCACGGGCAGCAGCAGGTGCAGTGGATCCGACGGAGACTCGAGGAACTCTGCCTGTGCCAAGTAGAACCGCCGTGCCGCGTCGTCCCGCGCGTGTACCAACAGCGCGCGGATACCCACGGAGTCGGCTAGACCCACGGTGCGCTTCAGTGCGTCGACGAGCAGGCCAGGTCCGAGACCGCATCCCTGCATGTTCCGGTCGACGGCTAGTCGCGCCAGCAGCAGGCACGGCACATGGTTCGGTGCGTTCTTGGCCACCGGGGCGGGTGCCGACTCGCTGGTGACGTTGGCCACCGCGATGGCGTAGTAGCCGACCACCCGCCCGTCGAGCACAGTGACGTACGTGACGGCGTTGTTAGCCCGCTGGTTCTGCCAGGAGTAGCGGGTAAGCCACTCGTCCAGCTCTGGCGCTCCGCTATCGAACCCCTCCCGTACGTCTGCTCTCGTCAGCTTCCGCGGTACGCATGACTTGCCAGCCACACCTACTGCTCGTCGGCGAACGGCGATGGCTTGGCCAGCAGGGCACGCAGCCTCGGCAGGTCGCGAGCTGGCTGCTCCAATAGGCGCTGGAACTCGTCCCACTGCTCATCGCTGATCAGGAACCACCGACGGTCGGCGAGCACACGCTCCGCCTCGACCACAGCGCTCTCGAGCACAAAGTCGGTCATGGTGCGGTCGGTCGCCGCTGCGGCCTGCTTTAGCAGCTGCTCCTGCCGGGCGCTGGCGCGAAGGTTGATCCTGGACTGACGAGTTGCGCGCTGTTCAGCGATATCCCGAGACATGACGTCCTCCTCGCTCGTACTCACACTGTACATACACCCTGAATCGCCGTCCAGTCCTTTGCGGAAGTTGGTCCGCAACGGAGGGCACCGGCCACGGTGTGAGGTTCGCATCAACTGCTCCCGCCGCTGGGGCAGTCCGTGCGAGCACGGCCGTCAGGCCGCGCGCAGCGCGCGCGGGATCGGCCCGAGCGGCGTACGAGTAGAACGACGAACTCGATCACCTTCGCGCCGCCGTAGGCGGCGCGCTTGACCAGAGAACGGAAATTCGTCACAGCCTGCGCATGCGCATGTGCCGTCGCATTGCGCGCAAGATGAACAGAAATTTTCTCATTATTTCTGGCAATATATAGTGGCCACAGGTCACCCTGGAAATTACTCGCCATCCTCCGGTCCGTTGGGCGCAAGGTCATCAATGGCACGGTTGATGATTGCTCGCGCACTGCGGCCGTAACTGGCGATTGCTGCAAGCTGCTCAAAGGCATTGCTGTACAGCTCGATCTCTTGCGGCTGTCGCAGGTCCAGTGCGGCCGAGAAGGTCTCGACCAACACCCGCTCTGTGTCGTACAGCCAGAATCCATGCCACGGCGAGGTCACGTACTTCGTTTCAAAACTGATGATGCCGAGCCGCGTGTTGGGCAGCTGCGAAAAGGAGACCAAACGGTCGAGTTGGCCAAGCATGACCTCTGGCGCGCACAAGCGAAACCGCAAGGCCGCTTCGGTCAGCACGAAGTGGAACCGCTTATCCGGGCGGTACAGAATCTCCTGTCGCATCATGCGGCCTTGTACCGCCTCGTTGATGTCATTCGGCAACTTCAGCCTGCGGATGCCCTCAGCAAAGCGCGCACGTCCGTATTCCGCAGTTTGCAGCAGGCCAGGAATCACGGTCGCCTCGAAAGCGCGGAACAGTCGAGTTTTCTGATCCCACTCAATCAACTCTTGTTGACGGGGCTTCAGTCCGGTACGGAGGATGCGCTGCCACTCGGCATGTTGAACTTCGAGGGTATGCAGCGAGGCAAGCAGAGCATCGGTTTCACCCTCGCTGTTCGTGGCTCGGGTCCAGGCCCAATGCCACGTAGCATAAGTTGATCATGCTGCTGGTCTGGGCTTTAGCTCGCGGATGTTGATCGTGGCCGGTGCTCGGTGGCGGGTGCTGGCCGGCTCGCCGAGCTTCTTGACCCGGTAGCTGTT
>JBOHGG010000089.1:0-2479 GCA_050700115.1 Pseudonocardiaceae bacterium | reverse complement strand
GAGCTGCTCGGCACCCCCGTCCCCGTGACCCTCCAGTAGCCAGTAACAAACCCCGTACCCGACCCTGACCGACACCGTTCACCCAGGTCAACCACCCACCACGGCGGCCAAGATCAAGTAAGTTCGGCCTAAACAAGGTGGTGCGACAACACGGCCTTCTCGACGACGGCTACATCAAACCCGAAGACCGCCCTACCCCGTCGAAAAGGGTCAGAGCCCCTGACATCTGCCGCTATCCTCGCACCAGGGCACTGTTGCCTTGATGCAGAGAGCTTATGGCGCCACCACCGTTAGGGCCCGATCCCCGGCCACCCTGCCATGCCACCCGCAAACTCGCACAGCGCAGGCGCGGCACATGAGCGTCGCCGGACAGCGTCCTTGCCGAAACGCACTCTCATGCCGCTGACAGCGCGCGGGTACCGATGCACGCCGTGCCGTGGTGGCTGAGCGGATCCATCTAGAGATCACAGCACCAGCGCGGCTGGCGTGACATCTCCTGTGACGCGAACTTACGTCCGTCGGAGCCTACTGCCGCGGCCGGAGCGACCGGGGCTGGCACTGAAGTAGCCGGTGGAAGCCATGGTCAACATGGATTGGGCGTCTGCTTGGCGGCGTGCCGGTCGCCAGCGTCGTCCGGGCTGCAGCTGGTCGATGCGGCCGTCTTGGTGAGCAGATCAGCTGACCGCGCGACGGCGTAGGAGGCACCGGTCGTCGGCGTCGTCGCGGGCTCGCAGGATGCACTCAAGGCCGTGGTGCCCTTCGGCCCCACAAGCTGCGGTCGCGTCCTCCGCCATGATCGCGGCGGTGATCTGGAGCCCGGTCTCGACCGCGAGCGCCAGCAGCCCTCGCGCGTTTCGCTGGCCAACTCGGCCAACGCCAGGCTCACCGTCTCGGGCACCCCAGCCGCCGTTTCCATGCAGGAAACCCGTCGCAAGGTCCTCGGACTCGGTAAGTCACTGTGTGGTCGTCTTGTCATCCGGTGCGTTGGTTGTTGTTTGTTGTCGGGCTGGGTTTAGAGCCAGGACCGGGACGCCTCGGTTGTGCAGGCGACGGTCGAGGTCCCGAAGCGGCGTCTGGCCGTGCTGTTGGGCCCCGTCTTTTCTTACTCGCTGATCCCGGGTTCTCCGGCCGTGCTCGCTGCGCGCTGCCGGCTTGCTGTGCTCGGGGTCCACGGTGCTGGTCAGCCTTGGGTGCCCGGTCCCCATGAGTGGGGACCTTGCGCGTCGTGTCATTGCAGTCACACGGTTCGGTATTGGTCGTCTGCGACTCTGTATTCGCTGTGTGCGAGCCGGTAGTGACGGTCCGCGATCTGGCATCGTCGGTGGTTACCGTCGATGATGGCGGTGGCGCGCCGGGTTGGTGATCCGAAGCAGGCGGCGTCTGAGCGGGGGGAGCTGACCCCAGACGATGGGATGCTGGCACGGGCTGTTGGTGCGCGGCTACCGGGTCTGGGGAGGGTGCCTCGGCCGGTGTCTGCCCGGTAGGTTCCGCCGACGCATCGATGGGAGGAACGGTTGCTGGATGCCCATCACTGATCACGGGCGCCACAGGAGCCGGTAACCGACCCGGGTTTAGCCCCACAACCGGTGACTCGGTGGACAACGAGGTCGTGAACACGGTCACCCCGGCCAACACCAGCACTAGCACGATGCTGGCCACCAGAGCAATCACCACCCCCGGCATCCCGAACATCAGTCCGTCGCCTCGACTGATCCACCGCCGCGCGCCCGAGGCACACCTCGACTGCGGCGCCGGGACAGACACCAGCTCGTCACCCTGTTCTGGCCCGTCAACGGGCGCGACCGGCTGGACGGTGATAGCAGCTGGGCGCGGCTTCGAGCTGGCGACGGGCTGGAAAAGATCCCCGGCTGGACGTGTGCGGATCGAGGGGTTCGACCAACGCACAGAGACCCGGTCACCCTCGCTGATCCCAGCGGACCGCGCAGACCCCTGCCTTGGGGGGCCAAGACCAGCAGGCGACTGGTGCGAATTCACGGCTGCCATAACCTCCTTGCAGGTTCACCGGCACAGTGGGACACGTGGCGATCCACTAGCTACTCTCCGTACCCGGCTGATTACGCTGTTCACACGCAGATCGCTCAGCCAGCCCGTACTGTTACCAACCGCCGTGATCAAGGCCACTGGGCCTGGTCCGGACGCGTAGCCGCACCTACCGAGTCACACACCCCGACAACGGCCGCCACGTGGTCGCTGCCCATGAGTCATACCCCTCAAGAAGCTCCATGATCTTCCTGCTGTCCTTCACGCTGGCTGATCTTGTCTATCGGACGTGTTGCAACGCCGCCAAGCAGGCTGTGCGAGCTGTACTGCGGCTTGCGGATCACCGCAATGGGCAGTGTTGCGTTGATGGAACGTGGGCAGGGTTGACCGCTGTGGCGCCCGATTAGATGGCGTGGGTGAGTTCGGCGAAGGCCGCGGGGATTCGATGCCTTGGGTCGACATCGATACCGAGTTCGTA
>JBOHGG010000088.1:0-2557 GCA_050700115.1 Pseudonocardiaceae bacterium | reverse complement strand
ACGGTCCGTTTCTTTCGAATTGAGTCTGGCAACCCAATTCTTTCGAGAAGCGGGCCGTCGTCCAAATAGGCGCGCCGCGGACGACTCATCTATAATTTATCAGGGCTCGTGAATAACCCTCCTGGTAAGACTCGTTGTAGGCGAACACAACGTCGATCTGGAGTTCGAGCAGCTCCTCGATGTTCGCCGCCGTGCCGTCGTACGGGAAAAGCTCGGGAAGCGAGGAGATCTGGGGATAGAGTTTCTGGAGGAACGGTAACGTCTTCACATTCGTCGTGATAGCGGCGATCTTGCTTCCAGCGCCGAGCATGATGGTGATGACTGTATGCGCGGGGAACTGCTCACCGACACGCTCGACGTCGACCGGGACCGTGACTTTCGTGCCGGATGTGTCGGTGACGACGCGGGTGGATGGCCCTGAGGACTGCGGCGAGGAGGGCGAGCTACTGCAGGAGACCAAGACCATCAAGCTCGTGGCGACGAGGATTGGCACGAGCGCCCGCCGCAAGCGGTGAGGTATAGTAGCGGTCACTCCGACCTTCCTTTCTGGCCCCATCTCGGTGTACGGGATGACCCCGGCACTCCAGCGATCGCTCATGTTCCCCATCGTCAAAGCGAACAATGAGCATGTCTATCAAGAGTTCTCCAAACAAACACTTAGGGATTCACCGAAGCGTCGTGTTTGCCCTCCGAGCCCCCACTCTTGGTGGGGCGTCATGTCGGGCGGCCTGCCTAACGTCGCCGGCCATGGACATCTGCGGCCGACACCTACGCCAGGGGCTGCTGGCAGCCCGATACGTCCCGAAGGGCACCGACCGTGCTGTGCGCCTTCCGTGGCAACCCGAACGGGCGAGAAGCCCAACGCCGCAAGTACGGAATGTCAACGGATGCCAAGCCGCATCTGCGGTATCTGAACCGTGATGCTCTGATGAAGCCAGCCGTTACCCTGGTTACAGGGACATCTGCGGAGCAGTTCTCCTAAACTATCCGTGTTTACGGTGACAGCGGCCTTGACGGACCGCCTGCGCGATGATCTCATGTGGGTTAACTCATGTGAGTTATCAACAGTCCACAGTTGGTCAGCGGTCAGGTGGGACAGTGCGAGCAGGCTGCTCGCACAGCGGCGACCCACTCCCCCGTGCCGGCGAGGTGCTGGCCGTGGTGCCCCCGCTCCCGAGTGCAGGACCACGACAGGCTCAGGGTTGGCGATGTCTCGTCAACCCACTCGAACTGGCAGGTCCGATACCCGGTGGCTGTGCCGGGGTCCGCGGTGGGATCGGGGTCGTGGACAGTGACGTGCGATAACTCGTCCTGGTCGAGGCGCCCGCTTCTGCTGTACCCGTTCTCGTCCCGGATGGCCACAGCGGCATACATCGTGGCGACGCGTTGGCACTGCAGTGCGATCTCTTGGCAGGTCCGCACCACTGCCTCCCGGGCAGCACCAGAGCCCCATGGTGGCAGGTGATCACTCATAAGCCGGGTCCCGACAGCCGCTCTTGACTCTCCTGAGAGGTGTACCCAGTGCAGAGTCATCCGAAACATCCGTTTTGTCGGTCCAGGTTCTGCTGCGATGCTCATGCGACGTGGTACCCGATTCCTCCTCCGGCAAGGTTTCGCGTGGGTTAGCAGGGCACGTACGACGCGTGGCGAGCAGCTCGGAGCGCCAGCCGGAGACTACTGGTCGATGTCGTAGGCGACCTCGACCGTGACGGTGAGTTCTTTTGTACCGGGCTCGATGGGGACCGTCGCAGCCTCCGCCGGTGCGGAATCCCGGTAGAACGGGCTCGGCGGGTTGCCCGGCACCTCGGTGATCGAATGGATCCGGCCCAGTCTCACTCCGGCCGCGTCGGCCATCTGCTGGGCCTGAGCCTGCGCCTGCCGAACCGCGTCCGCCCGGGCCTGCGCACGCACCGCACTGTCGTCATCGATCGAGAAGCCGAGTTGCTGTACCCGAACCGCGTCACCGGCGGCCGCACCGGCGGCGTCGATGAGGCCACCGGCGGCGCCGATGTCATGCAGCTTGGCCGTGACCTGGTTCGTCACCTCGTAGCCGGTGATCCGCCCGGTTGCAGAGTCGTACGTCGGGTTGACCGACAGCTGGCTGGTCTGCAGGTCCGCTGCTGCGACTCCGTTGCTCTTGAGCACATCGATCAGCGCGGTCGCCTTTGCGTTGTTGGCATCAAGGGCGCCCTTCGCGCTCTGACCCCGCGTCTGCACGCCGATGACGACGGTCACGGTGTCCGGGGTCCCGGCGACCGTCCCGAGACCACGGGCAGTGATGCCGGCCAGAACCGTCGATCCAGCGCCGGTGGACGCCGCCGCGGCCGGATCGTTGCCGCCGGAGCACCCGGCCAGCGCGAGTGCGCCGAGTGCGAGGACCGCCACACTGGACAAGGCACGCTTCACCGGATCTCCGTTCAGTGGCTGGTGCACCAAAGATTCTGATGCCTCTGGCGCGGCGCTCGCGGGTCGATGAAACTGGGGGTGCGTCGCCCGCTGACGTCGTTTCGTCTTGGCGCGGGTTGAGCCCGGACCAAAGATTGACGCTGGAGCCCGC
>JBOHGG010000087.1:0-3223 GCA_050700115.1 Pseudonocardiaceae bacterium | reverse complement strand
CCTGACCGTTGTCGTGATCGACGACGACGTGTTCACCAGCGCATTCGGGGCCGCGACTCGCTACAACGAGGAAGGCGAAATCGTCGCGATCGGCGACGGCCGGGCAACCGAGGGAGTCCCGTTCACCTGGGAATCGATACGACGAATGCTCGGCTTGGAGCCGATGGCCTCACCGGGCGCCGCCTGCCTCGCCCTCGCCTGGCGCCACCGCCACCGCATCCTCGGCCTATAGCCGGCTAGACCCGAGGAGCGAGAAGCTCTGAACAGGCAGCTCACCGACAGCGAACAGCAGTGGCTACGGGTCCGGAGTCACCTCCGCGAACACCGGTACGAACTCGCTGTTTCCGCAGCCCGCGACTCCCCGGAGTCCGCCGCGGTCGAAGGAACACCGCTGGTCAGCACACCGCTCTGGCTTCCCGACCACCCGATCCCACTCGACCAAATCGAGTTGCAGTACATCCCGGACGCGGGATTCAGCGGAATTACCGGCACCGAGCCGGTCGCCCGGCAGCTGCTACCGGTCCGGGCGGACGGCAGCAGATACCACACGTATTCCGAGACAGTCGCCGAACTGGCGGCGCCCGGGATCTTTGAAAACCGCTCCACCTACCGCCTCCTCCGTGCGGACCTACGAACAGGCCCGCGAATGATGTTCGGCCGGGGCGTCTACTTCGACGGGATCGACGTGGGCGAAGCCGCCGCACACGAGTACACGGCAGCGACACTCGGCGAGATCACCGCGCAAGATTTCCGGGCCACGATCGGCGACCCCTGCGACCCTGCCCGCCGCCCGGTAAACGTCGCCCTCAGCACGCTCACTCTTCGACACAACCGAGCGGCGGGTGTGGCGACGTTCCCGCTGCACAGCCGTGACGGCGCCGCAGTCGGTCACGCCGGGGGCATGTACCAGGTCCTGCCGGTCGGCATCTTCCAGCCGGCGGGCGAGGAGCCGTGGAACATCAGCAACGACTTCTCCCTGTGGTGGTGCATCGTCCGCGAACTCGCCGAGGAACTACGCGGCGAGGCCGAGGACTACCACACGGGCCGCGGACCGATTGACTACGACGCCTGGCCATTCGCCGCCCGACTGACCCGCGCACTCGGCACCGGGCAGTTGCGCGCCTTCTGCGTCGGAATCGGCGTCGATCCGCTCACCTTCGCTACCGACATTCTGACTGTCGTCGCGATCGACCCACTGCTGTACGACGAGCTATTTACCCACGTCGCCGACGCCAACGCGGAGGGATTGATCGTCCCTGACGTGCCGTTCACAGCCGAGACCGTGACACGGTACGCCAGTCACGAGCCCACCCAGGCCGCAGGCGCCGCGCTGCTCAAGCTCGCCTGGCGGCATCGGCCAGTCCTGCTGGGCTGAGCTTTCCTCTACAAGTGCCGCTTGTACAGCTACCGCTTGTTAGTCCGCGGGCATCTTTAGCCGCGACGCTCCTCCCATACCCGACGAGCCCGGACGACCGGGCTCCGAGCCGCAGGGAGGTGCTCAGTCGTGACGGCCGACTCCGAGCGCCCGCGGCTGCGCGAGTACCGCCTACAGCTTGGTTGGACGCAGCAGGAGATGGCCGATCGCCTCGCGCACCTGGCCTGGATGGAGCGCCGGGAGCACGTCGCGGTGAATGCCGACATGATCGCCAAGTGGGAACGCGGCGTAAAGGGAGTCAGCGCCAGGTACCGGGAGCTGCTGTGCCGCCTGTTCGGGGTCACCCCCGATCAACTCGGGCTGAGGAACGTCCCTGTCTCGGCCGCCGCTCGGAGCGTTCCACCCGGTGAGGATCAGTCGTTGGTCGCTATGTTGGACAACGCCGCGCGGCTGCTCGACCAGCTCGGCGCCGCCGGCACGGCGCTGGCGCCGCACATGCTCCACGCCTGGAAGGACGCGGTCACCACCCGTCGTACCATGCTCGGCCTGCTGGATCCGGCCGCTACCGACCCGGTCGGCCACGCCCGGACGACTACCGCGACTATCGCCGACCTGGAGCAGCTCGCCGATCGTTACCACGCTCTGTATGAGACCGCAGACCCGGCCGCGCTGATGACCCCGGTCGCCGCGCACCTGCGGATGACCGCCGACGCGCTGCGCCGCACACCGACACCCGACGAGCGCCGCCGGCTGCTGCGCAACCAGGCCCAGGTCGCCATCCTCGCCGGCCGCCTAGCCGCCGATGACCTGGGCAACCCCATGTCCGGCCGCGCCTACAACACCCTCGCCCTCGACAGCGCCCGCGAAGCCGGCGACGACCGACTCACCGCGCTCGCGCACGGCCACGCCGCCCAACTCGCGGCCGCCGAAGGAATGACCACCGCCGCGCTCGACCACCTCATCACGGCCACCGAGCACACCCGCTCAGCCCCCGCCATCGCGTCCTGGCTCGCCGGCATCGAGGCCATTACTAAAGCCGACCGGGGCGACCACGCCGCCGCGCGCCATGCACTCGATCGCGCCCACGCCGCCCAGAGCCAGCCCGACAGCCCCACCCCAGCGTCGCCGCACGACAGCGGTATCGCGAACCTGGCCGCCGCAACCGGCCACGTCCTCCTGCGGGCCGGCGATCACAGCGGCGTCCGTGAGGCGCTCACCACGGCGCTGGACGAGCTCCACCCGACCGACCGCCGGCAACGCGTGCTGGTCTTGGTCGATCTCGCCACTGCCGAGCTGCACAGCGGCAACCTTCCCGCCGCGTGCTTCTCTGCTATCCAGGCCGCGGTCCTCCTGCACCAGGCTGCGTACGCAGTCGGCACCAACCGGCTCCGCGCATTCCGCGCCGCCGCACAGCCTCTGAACAGCGGAGCCCTCCGCGCCCTCGATGAGCACCTATCCCGCATCGCAGCCTGACCAACCCACCGGGCGGCTCTTTGTCTCGTGCACAGCTGGGGCGCGGTGGACGGAACCACGTCCGCCAGCGCATCGACGATCGCGGGTAACGCTGTGTTCCCCCCAAGTAACATCACCCGCTCCAACAGCAGCTGTCCGCGACAGGCCGATTTCGTGGACGAGCATCAACGACCATCCGGTGCGTCGAGCAAGCGCACCAGGTGAGGCCGCAGGCTAATCGGCTGGTCCTCGCCCTCGAAGCGCACAGCCCGGACTTCCGCAGATGGTGGGCACATGATCACGCGGAAGTGGGGTCTGAGCTGGGCGGATGCGGGCAGGGCGGGTGGGGGTCGTGTTACTACGGCGGTCCAGGCGGGGCTGGTCAGCTGCTGGGGA
>JBOHGG010000086.1:0-3251 GCA_050700115.1 Pseudonocardiaceae bacterium | reverse complement strand
CCCTATGAGCAGCGCTGGGTTATGCGCAGCGCTTGGGGGTTGCCGCTGGTGGGGGCGGTGGCGGCGGTGGGGCGCTGCGCATAATCCGGGCGTGGTCAGAGGCTGGCGAGCCAGTTGAGCAGCTGGGAGTTTTGGTTCCATTCGGCCAGGTCGGCGGTAACGACGTCGGCGTAGGCGGCTTCGAGGGCTTTGCGTTTGGCCTCGGTGGAGGCGCGCGCGTAGATCTCGGTGGTGGATAGGTCGACGTGGCCGAGGATGTCACGGATGTAGGGCAGCGGAACACCGCTGTCGTAGAGGTGCATCGCCCGACTGTGCCGCAGGACGTGTGGACTGAGGCGGGCGTTGGCGAGCGCCGGATCGGTTGCCTGGGCTTGGTATTTGCGAAGGATCCAGGCGATTCCGCCGCGGCTGAGTTTGGAGCGGTGCTGGTTGAAAAACACCGGATGGTCATCATGACCGGGGCTATCCGGGTGCCGCTCGGCCAGGTAGGCGGTCAGCAGCGCCGCCGTGTTGCCGCCCAACGGGACGTGACGGGTCTTGCGGCCCTTGCCGGTCAGGGCGGCCATGGCGGGGTCGTCCAGGCGGATGTCGCGGACGGTGAGATCGGCGAGTTCTTGGACCCTGGCCGCGGTGTCGTACAAGGTGGCCAACAGGGTCACGTCTCGTCTGCCGTTGCGGGTGGATTGGTCGGGCAGGGCAAGCAGCTGGCGGGTCTGCTCGACGGTCAGGTGAGCCACGGCCGGCCGGTCGTGTTTCTTGGCGGGAATCGCCAGGATGTCTTGGCAGCAGGCCATGCGGGCCGGGTCCTGGGATTGCATCCAGGTGAAAAACGAGTCGATCGCGGCCAGGCGCTGGTTGCTGGTCGACGCGGTGTTGTGCCGGCTGGTGCGCAGCCAGGCGAGGAACCCGGTGATGGCGGCGGCGTCGATCAGCTCGAGGGTGAGCTTCTCCGGTGGGATGGACCGCTCGTCGCGGAAGTAGCAGATCAGCAGCTTGAACGCGTCACGGTAGGAGACGATCGTGTTGGTCGAGTAGCCGCGCAACCCGGCCAGGTGAGCGGTCAGGAACCGGCGTAGGAGCACCGCGAAGTCAGTGGCCATGACGCGGCCCTGCCGTGACGGGCGGGACGATATCGCCAATGGCCTGCTGCACCCGTGCGGTGATATCCGGATAGGACTCGGCGGTCAGGTGCAGGTAGTAGGCGGTATCGGCCAGCGACGAATGGCCCATGTAGGTTTGCAGCACGGGCAGCAGCGCACCGACGTCGTGGCCCTGGGCGAACCACAGCCGCAGGTTGTTGACCGCGTGAGTATGGCGCAGATCGTGCACCCTGGGGCCGTGTCCGCGCCCGCCGTGGGAGATGCGGGCCTGCCACAAAAACCGGCGGAAGTTGTGTCCGACGTTGCCGAGCGTGAGCGGCCGGCCGGCGCTGCCGGGGAAGAACCACTCCCGCCGGGCTGGCTGTCCGGCGAGCTGGGTGTGGTAGCCGGCGAGTCTGGCTCGTAGCGGCTCGGAGACGGGCAGCTGCCGGTCTTTGCCGCCTTTCGCGTTGCGGATTTGCAGTATCCCTGCGTCGAGGTCGACATCCTCGACGTGGAGTAGGCGCGCCTCGGAGCAACGCAGGCCGCAGGCATAGATCGTGCGGAACAGCACCGGCATGACCAGGTGGCGCAGCGGAACCTGGCAGCAGTAGTGGCAGCGGTCGGTTTGGGTGAACAGCGCCGCCAGTTGCGGGTCGGTGTAGATGTGTGGGACATAGCGGACGGGCCTGGGCAGCGCGGAGCGGGGCAGCAGGTAGGCCGCGACGCCTCGCCGGCCCAGCCAGCGGGCCAGCTCCCTGATCGGCGCGGCCAGGCCCTGCAGGGTCGCGGGTTTGACTCCACGCCGCCGTGCCGTGGCGATCCACGCCTGCACCGATGCCTCGGTGAGCGTGTCCTCCCCGGGGAACTCGCAGCGGCAAAACGCCTCGAACCGGGCCAACACCTGTTGCTCAGCGTCGTATTTGTAACCGACGGCGCGTTTCTCGGACACCAGAGCCGTGATCGCGTCGATGAGCGTGATATCGGCGGTCATCGTGTCGCCCCCGACGGCGACGCGTCGGGATCCAGGGCGCACTTGACCAAAAGACCCAGCGACGATTTCAAGTACACGCCTGTCGACGCGACCGACTGGTGACCAAGAATGTCGGCGATCTGCTCGACCGGTGTGCCATCTTCCATCAGCCGAGTCGCCAGCGTGTGCCGAAGTGAATGCATGCCGTGGCGGCGTTTCTCACTCACCGAGACATGGGCGGCCCGGGCGTGCTTGACCAGGATCTGATGCAGATGATCCTGATCGGAGAACGGGCCTATCGGGGCGGTGTGCCGGATGAACACCTGCGGGCAGTCGCTTTGCGGGCGGCCCGAGCGGATGTAGTCGATGACCGCCCAGCCGACGTCTTTGAGCAGCGGCAACTGCACCCGGTGGCCGGTCTTGGCCTGCACCACCGACAGCCGGTTACCGGGCCAGTCGAGATCGGCGAACCGCAGCCGTTTGACGTCGACGCCACGCAACCCGAGCCGGGTGATCAGCAAAATGATCGCGTAATCCCGTTTGCCGCACGGGTTGCCCCGGTCGACCGCCTCCAGGATCTTGGCCACGTCGGCCGGGTCCCATACCGACGGGATCCTCGCCTGCTTGGGCGACTTCGCCGCTGGGACCGCCTCCAGCACGGTGCCCTCAACCAGCCCATCGTTACCAGCGAACCGTAGGAACGACCGTACGGCGCACAGTTTGTGTTCCACGGTCTTGGCCTGGTAGCCGGCCAGGGTGGCCACGAACGCGCCGATGACCCCAGCATCCAGGCCGGCCAGCCCACCCCTCGCGCCGGTAAACGCGAGGAACTCCCCGGCCACCGTGCCATAGGCCGCCACCGTCGATGCGGCGCAGCCGCCGGCCCGCAGCCACGCCTGGAACCGGTCAAGTATGTCGGCCTGGTCGCTGGTCAGCTTGCCCACGGTACGCGAATAGCGGCGCAGCACCGCCCCACGGACCGCGAAATCGTCGAGCATCGCCGCGACGCGGAACAAGTACACATCGGTCGGTTTGAGCGTGCAGGCCCGCTCCTTGTCGAAAAACCCACCGCAGGCCTGGTCGACCCATGCCATCGCCAGACCCAGCGAGAATTCCTGCACCCCACGGGATGCGAAAAACCTCTCCAGGCGGCGCCAGCAGCCCCGATACCACACCATCGTCGAGGCCTTATAGCCCAG
>JBOHGG010000085.1:0-3958 GCA_050700115.1 Pseudonocardiaceae bacterium | reverse complement strand
GACCGCAGGCTGATGCGCACCGGACCGCGGCACACCCCGGGCCGGTTCCGGACCCGGGTGATCACCGAGGGGGTCACGCCGAGCCTGCACATCGACTACAAGCACACCGCGGTCAAGCAATACCACATTATCTCTAGTCGATCTTCAAGAGTGCTGCGTGGTAAGTGATCTGGCGTCGGTGACATGTCGCCGACGCACGGCCGGCTGGGTGGTTGGGTTGGCCGTCACGGGTTGGTGTGGAGGGGCCGGTCGCGGCGCTCGCCGAGCAGTCGGGCGACGTGCTCGCGCAGTCGAGTGTTCTCAGCCCGCAGTCGGGTGTTGTCCTCGAGCAGGGCTTCGATCCGCCGCTGGCGGGACTCGTCGGTGCCGCGTTGGGCGGTCGGCGGCGTCGCTGCGCTCGAGCTGGGGTGGGCGGCGCGCAGTCGGTCGATCTCGGCGCGTAGCTCGGGCTGGCGGTAGAGCCAGGCGCGGGAGACGTCGGCGGCCTCGGCGACCGCGCGGAAGCTGACCGGTGTGCCGGTCCGATCCAGGCGTCGCAGCGCCTGTTGGGCGCGGGTCATCGTCGTGTCGTGACGGTCACGGGCGGCCTGGAGGAGGAACCGTGTGTTGTCAGCGCGCATGGGTATCTCCGGCGTGTCCGTCGGGGCGGTCGAGGGCCTCCAGCGCGGGGATGATCCGGTCGAGGTTCGCGGCGACGGCGCGGTGGTTGGCCGCCAGCCGGGTTTGGCCGAGCTGCTCGGCGGTGCTGATCAGCACGGCGGTGTTGGCCCGCTGGGTGCGGTGGGTCGGCAGGAATTCCGGGGTGGTCTGGAAGTCCGGGCAGGTCAGGCAGGCATTGGGGTGTGGGCAGTGCTGCTGCGGCGGCCGGCCGCAGTAGCCATTGGGCAGCGCGTCACGAACCCGGGCCAGGTTGTGTTTGACCCATTCGGCGTCGGCGGCCGGGGAGTCCGGGTCGTAGTCGAGCAGCTCCCCGGCGATGTTCACTCGCTGCTGGCAGTAACGGTCGAACGCGGCCCGCAGTGTGGTGTCATGCAGGTGCGCGTACCGCGCGGTCATCTGCGCGCTCTGGTGTCCCAACAGCTTCTGCACGATGTGCTCGGGCACCCCTGAGTTGATCAATCTGGTGCCGAGCGTGCGACGGAAGCGGTGGGCGGTGATCCGAACCGGCTGGCCGGTCTCGTCGCGCAGGTCGATGTCGTGCTGCCAGCGGGCCAACCGGCTGTGCAGGGTGGCGTAGGAAAACGACGCGGCCCCGTCAGGGTTGGCGTTGACCCGAGGGAACAGCCACCGCGTGCCGGCCGGCCAGCTGGCGCGGACGCGCTGCTGCTGGGCACCGACGACGGCCGCGGCTCGCGCGCTGAGCGGGAACAGCTGCTCGGCTTTCATCTTGGAGTTGAAAAACCGCAGGCAGGGCCAGCCGCTGCTGTCGGTGACGATCGGGTCCAGCGGCAGGCGGCAGGCATCCCCGGCGCGCAGCCCGGTCTCTATCAACACGACGATGAGGTGGCGGGTGGTCGGATCGGGCAGCCGGGAGAGGTTGTGTTCGGATTCGAGCTGGGCCATCACGTGCTCAGGGATGAACCTGGGCAGGTACTCGCCTCGCCCGGGCATGTCCTCGCCGTAGAGAACCGCATCGGCGGGTAGGCCCGGCAGCCAGCCGTGTCGGCGGCAGCCGTCGAGGAAGCCGCGCACGCTGACCAGATAGCCCAGCCGGGTCTGCCCGACCAGCCCGGTGGACGACAGCCGGGACAGGTAGCGCTCCAGCACGGCTCGGTCGATCGCCGAGGCGTCCGGCGTTGTCGGCGCCACCTCGGCTAGGAACGCGGCGAAGCGGGCCAGCGCGGTGATGTCGTTGCAGACCGTGCCGATGGCCTTGCCGGTGGCCAGCCGGAACCGTCCCCACCGCTTGGCCGCCGCGCGCAGCCAGGGCTGCTCGATGCCGCCGAAGCGGACCAGATAGCTGCTGCCGCTGGCCGGCAGCCCCAGCCTGCGGGCGTCCCAGGTGTCGCGGTCGTACTCGTCGTCGGGGCTCGCGCCGCGGGCGAAGTCCTCGACTTGCTGGTAGGCGTAGCGTACGAACGCGCCCGCCGCCGACTCCGACCCGCAGGACTGGCCGACCAACAGCAGCCAGTAGCCCACCGGATGCACCAGCAGCGAGCCGGCGCTGCTGGCGGCGAGCAGCTTGGTTGCCTTGCCGACCTGAGTCGGATGCAGACCTGCGCCACGCTCGTCGGTGCGGCACTGCAAGGCGTAGGCGAACTCGAGTCGCAACCCCTCGGGCAGCGCGCGCAGGTCATAGCGCTGACCCAGCCGGATGCCGGCCCGCTCGCGCAGCGGACCGGTGGACGCGGCGAACGCAGTCACCTCGGGCTTGCCGGCCTTCCACCACCGCGAGTAGTGGCTGCCGCACAACCCGTGGCCCTGGGTCCATCGGTCACAGCCGGCCACGATGCAACAGGGTCGGCCAAGCAGCAGGTCATCTCGGTCGGGGACGATCACGGCGGCTCGAAAGGGTGGGCGCAGCGCCTCAAGCAGCCGCTGGGCCAGCGTCCCCGGCGCAGCGGGTGCCCACGCCGCGGCGTGCCGGCTCACCGGACTCCGTCGGGCTCGTCCCACACCCCGGCGCGGACCAGTTCGGCGCGCACGTCCTCCGCGCCTAGGTGCACGTATGCCGAACTGGTCGTGCTCACCGAGGCGTGGGTGAGCCGCTTGCTGACCACCTCGATCGGTACCCCGCGCCGGATCAGGTCGGTGGCATGCGAGTGGCGCAAGGTATGCGGGGTGAACGTGATGCCGGTCCGCTCACGCAACCGCCCGACCAGCGCGTCCACCGCCTGGTAGCGCAACGGCGCGCCGACCGGCTCGGCGAACAGGTTCACGAACACGTAGTCGGAGTCAAGCGCGCCATACTCGACGTGCAGGTACTCCGAGTACAACCGGATCAGCGCCGCGGAGACCGGGATGACGTGCACGCTTCGGGTCTTCGCCCGCGCCCCGTTCGCGTTGTCCGTGCGGGGAACGATGCGGATCACCCGCTCGCGGCTGACCACGTCGGCGTGGCGCAGGCCCAGCGCCTGCCCGATCCGCATCCCGGTCTCCACCAACAGCGCCAGTAAGAACCGGTCCCGCAGCCGGATGCACGCACCCAACAGGGTGCGCACCTGATCGTCGGTCAACGTCGCCGGGATCCGCCGCGGCACCGTGAGCTTGATCGGGCGCGTCGGGATCAGCTTGCCCCCGGTCACATGATGCAGGAACGGCTTATAGGAACCACGGCCCACCCGCCGCCACGCCACCAGGTCAGCGGCCAGCGCGACCCCGGCTCGAGCATGGAAGTCATAGAAGCCGAACACCGCGGCCAGATGCCGGTTCACCGTCGCCGGCGAGCAGCGAGCCTGCGCTCCGTCGAGCACAATCACGTTCGCCGCCGGTGCCCGCAGCCAGGCCACGAACCGGGACAACAGCTCCACACCCGCACAGCGCCACTCCACCCGCTGCCCGTCGAGGAACTCCACCCACAACTTCAGGCTCTGCGCATAGGCCCGCAACGTGTTCGGCGAACGCTCCAGCGCACTCAGGTGCGCGAGGTAGGCCTCCACCGGTTCCACCGGCAGCAGATCCTCGCCAACCACCGTCCAGGACACCGCGCCGCTCGGCGTGAGCACCTTCTGCACGAGCACGAGACCTCCCGGCGGGCCATGAGTTGCCCGAGAAGGTAGCGACAACCATCGCCTGATCGCGTCAGCGACACGCTGCAGAGAACCAGTCGCCGACGAGCGCCAGCCCATCCGTCAGCTACATGGTGGACAGGCTCGTGGCGGGGGGAGAGAAACCACAAGGAAGGGCGCGCATTACGCACCGAGACGACGATCAACGACACCGGTGACTTCGGGATCGGAAAACGGCTGACTAATCTGCCCGCGCTGCGGGAGATCGGCTTTTCCGCCAACCGGCGCCT
>JBOHGG010000084.1:0-4176 GCA_050700115.1 Pseudonocardiaceae bacterium | reverse complement strand
TTCGACCTCCACCGCTGGGCACCCCGCACCTAGCACTTAGGTCATACACCCAACGAACATCAACACCACCCATCACCAGCAAAAACGGCACCCAAGATCGAACTAGCCCGGAAACTCGGGCTAGGCGGCGGTGGCTTCGGTGATCTGGTCGATGGTGGGGTTGGTCAGCACTGAACCATCCGGTAGCAGCACGGTCGGCACGGTCTGGTTGCCTCCGTTGACGCCGGCCACGAACGCAGCGGCCGCCGCGTCGTGTTCGATGTCCACTTCGCGGAAGCTGATGCCGACACGGTCCAACTGTGCTTTGAGTCGCCGGCAATAGCCGCACCACACGGTCGAGTACATCGTCAGCTCGCTCACGCTCGGCATCAACACCGGGACACTGCGCGATGTTCCTGACGGAGTCGGGTCACTCTGCCAGGATGCCGACCGTGAACAGCGCGGGAGATCCCCTCGACGGGCTCGACGAGGAGCAGGGCGCCGCGGTGTACGCGCCGCGGGGTCCGGTCTGCGTGCTGGCGGGCGCGGGCACCGGAAAGACGCACACCATCATCCGCCGGATCGCCCAGCTGGTCCACAACGGCCACGTCTGCCCAGGGCAGGTTCTTGCGGTGACGTTCACCACCCGCGCTGCGGGCGAGATGCGAACCCGGTTGCGCGACCTGGGGATCGGCGGGGTGCAGGCCCGCACCTTCCATGCCGCTGCGCTGCGTCAACTGCGCTACTTCTGGTCCCAGGTGGTGGGTGGCGAGCCGTGGCCGCTGCTGGAGCACAAGCTGCGGCTGGTCGGCCAGGCCGCGCAGCGGGCCGGCGCGGGGACCGGCGCCGACGACCTTCGCGACATCGCCGGCGAGATCGAGTGGGCCAAGGCCAGCCTGGTCACCGCCGAGGGCTACCCCGCCGCGGTGGCTGCCGCGCGCCGGGACACCCCGGTGCCGGCGGCGCAGGTCGCGGCGATCTACACCGCGTACGAAGAGCTCAAGAACCGCAATCGGGTGCTCGACTTCGACGATCTGCTGCTGCACACCGCAGCCGCTCTCGAGGAGCAGTCGGCCGTTGCGCAGGAGTTCCGGGACCGCTACCGCTGTTTCGTCGTCGATGAGTACCAGGACGTCACACCCCTGCAGCAGCGCGTGCTGGACGCCTGGCTGGGCTCTCGTGACGACCTCACCGTCGTCGGTGACGCGAACCAGACCATCTACTCCTTCGCCGGTGCCGCCCCCCGGTTCCTGCTGGAATTCACCACGCGGTTCTCCGACGCGGTGACCGTGCGGCTGCACCGCGATTACCGCTCCACGCCGCAGGTCGTGTCGTTGGCGAACCGGGTGATCTCTGCTGCGCGCGGCCGACCGGCGGGTGCCCGGCTGCAGCTGGAGGGCCAGCAGCCACCCGGCCCGGAGCCGTCTTTCGACGAGTACGACGACGAGTCCGGGGAAGCCGCAGCGGTGGCGGACGCGATCGCGGAGCTGATTGGTCAGGGTGTTGCGGCTGCCGAGATCGCCGTGCTGTACCGGGTGAATGCCCAGTCCGAGGGTTACGAACAGGCCCTGGACGCCCGCGGGATCCCGTTCCAGGTCCGCGGTGGAGAGCGGTTCTTCCAGCGTCCGGAGGTCCGGGCCGCGATCCGAGCATTGCGGGCGGCGGCCACGGCAGGCGCGGTGAGTCCGGCGGGAGAGCTGGGCGCCGCGGTCCGCGAGGTACTCGCCGCCCACGGGCTCACCGCCCACCCCCCCGAAGGCAGTGCCGCGCGGTCACGCTGGGAATCGCTGCGGGCGCTGGCTGACCTGGCCACTGATGTCGCAGACAACACGCCAGGCGCCGACCTTGGCCGGCTCGTGGCCGAGCTCGACGCTCGAGCCGACGCCGCGCACCCACCTGCGGTGCAGGGCGTGACGCTGGCCTCCTTGCACTCCGCGAAGGGCCTGGAATGGGATGCGGTGTTCCTGGTCGGGCTCGTCGAGGGGACGCTACCGATCCAGTATGCCGATGGTGACCAGGCCGCGCTGGAGGAGGAGCGCCGGTTGCTCTACGTCGGCGTGACCCGCGCCCGCCGCTGGCTCGCGTTGTCGTGGGCGTTGTCGCGCAGCGCTGGCGGCTGGCGCTCTCGGCGTCGTAGCCGCTTTCTCCACGGCCTGGTGCCCCATGAGTATGTGACGACGCGGCCGCCTGGGTAGCACGCTGAGCCTTCGTGATCTTCACCGATGCGACGCTCACCGCCATCCCGGGGATCGGATCGGCCAAGCTGGACCGCTACGGGGCAGAGGTTCTTGCTCTGGTGCGCGGGGGCTCGGTCGCTGGTTGACGAAGAAAGCAAACAAAATCGGTTGCCGGTGTATCAGCAGGGCTCTAACCTTGCTCTTAATCTCGTGGAGGCGGTCGTTGCACGCGGCTGACCAGGAGAGACCGCCCACACCGCTGAGCATGGACCGACCCGAGGAGGAGGTGCCGAGATGGAGATCATAATGATCACCGGTGCCGGTTACTTCCCGCAGTTCGGTCCCCTCACTGCGCCTCGTGAGCTCTGGTCCGAGCAGGTGCTGACAGCGCCGTCCGGTGTGTGCCGTCTGCGCGCTGGGCGTCTTGCCCACGGCGCCTTCCATGGCGCCCCCGCCAACCCGATCGGCATTGATCTGCCGGTTACCGACCGCATGCGTAGGTCCGCATCGGAGCCTTGATTCTCGAGCCAGCAGCAGCCGGCTCATAAAGGCCGCGGACCCCGCACCGGGATCCGCGGCCTTTGTCTGTTGCAAGGTCCTCATCCCGTGGCGGGCACGTTACCGGCGAGTTCCCACCGGTATCACCACCGAGGAGGAGAGACAAGTGTTGACCGCGACCGTCCCGCTGGATGGTGGGGCGTTGCCCGACCAGCCGGATGGGGCAGAGCTGGCCCACCTGCTCGATACCGCGTCGCCCGGGCCGGCCACCCTGCCCTGTCGCTCGCACGACCCGGACCTCTGGTTCGCCGAGGCGCCAGCAGAGCTGGAGCGGGCCAAGCAGCTCTGCACCGGTTGCCCGGTCCGAGCCGCCTGTCTGGACAGCGCGCTGTCCAGACAGGAGCCATGGGGCGTGTGGGGTGGCGAGATCTTCGACCGTGGCGCGGTCGTCCCGCGTAAGCGTCCGCGTGGCCGGCCCAGCAAAGCCGCCCTCGAACGGGACCGCGCGGAGCGTGAGTGCGCTGGCCGAGGAACCGCCGCATGACTGCCCCCCGCTGCGGGGTTGGGCGCCCTTCAAGGGCGCCCAACCCCGCCCCCACGTGCACACAACGACAGCCAACCCGATCGGTGGAAGAGGTTGCGCTTCCGCCGACTGGTGGCCCTGAGCCAGGAGCCGAACGCCATGCTGCTACACGAACTGCTCGCCCGGGAACGAATGCGCGAGGACCAACGCCGAGCCAGCCAGGAGCGGCTAGCCAGGCGGCTGGCCGCGGCCCGCCGGTGGCACCGCCTGGCCGTATACGCCGACCGCCGGGCCCGCCGCGCCGCCAGCCGCGTGTAGGGGTTGGGTGGCCTTTAAGGCACCCGACCCCCGCTTCGCGTGCACAGAATGACAGCCAACCTGAACGGTCGCAGGGCTGCGTCTTTGCCATCACCCTGCAGGCGGCCCTGATCGCCCCGAACTCGACACGAGCACTGTCCAAGCAGGCTTGAACAGCCCTGTCGAGTTCGGGGCCTCACCGGCTGGCGTCGGCCCCCTCTCCCCGCATGCCCGACATCGACCCGATGATCGACGGCGTCGCCACTCGGCTCAGCGCGCTGACGTACATCTCACCAAGAACGACCACCTCGCCGACGCCCTCAACGGTCACGCCAGCCGCATCGACCTGTGCTGTACCACTCACCGCTACCAACATCGACGTCACCGCCCGTCCTGCTGCCACTGGACGGCCACATCTGTTGGCCTACCTCGGGCGCGCAACGGCGCGACCCGGCTGGCACCAGCCTCCACGCAGCCGTCGAGCAGTGGTTCGAGCCACGTGTCACGAAACAGCGGCATGCGGACTTTACGGAATCGATCATCTAGTGACCAAGGATCGCTAGTGACCAAGGATCGCTACGCCGCTCCCGGGACTTCGCCCGGAATCGGTGGCCCCTTCGGGGCAGTGTTGGCCGGCGGTGTGATCGGGGCGTGGTCGGTACCCATAGTGTGCCGCGGTGGTTGACGGGCTCAGCGAACGCT
>JBOHGG010000083.1:0-4593 GCA_050700115.1 Pseudonocardiaceae bacterium | reverse complement strand
CATACCCAGCGGCGCGCCGAGAGTCGTGTGCCTACAGAACTTCCGCTTTCGCGGGCCACTGAACCGCGGTGACCAGCCAAATGCTACCGATCAAGCCCGAATCTGCCTACGAACTGCGGAAGTCCGGACAGACAGCCGGTTGACACCCCGGCCGACGACTTGGCCCTGCTTGTGCAGCCGGGACGGCAGCGCGCCGTGTTCTTTGCTCACCGCGATCTGCTCGATCCAGCACGGCACTGGAATGTGGGTGCCATCGACGTCGCGCCATCGGTTGTGGGCGGGTCGCGGCGGTCGAGCTGGCATGGTATCGGTCACCTCAAGAGCTGGTAGCCGACCGGCCGCCGGGAGCCGAAGCGGGGGAGGCTCAACCGGCGGCCGACCGGGGTTCTAGTGGGGCAGCGCCGTGCCGCCGGCCGGGTCGGGGTCGTTGACACCGAGTCGGTGGCAGGTGGCGCCAAAGCGTGCGGCAGGCACCTGCTGGGCTGTCTGCCGTTGCTGGCATAGCTGCTGGAAGCGGACAGCGCCGACGTCCGTGAGCGCCGCACGGGCCAGGCCCCCCGGTTCTAGGTCGGCCAGCGTCACCAGCCCCTCCCCGCACAACACCGCGAGGGCCTCGGTGACATAGCCCGGTACCCGATGGCCGCTCTCCAGCCACCGGCCACCCAGCATCGCCACCCCACCGCCGCTGACCCGGCGAAGGGCGATCCAGTCGTATAGGTCGGTTCCGGTCAACGGGGCCCGAGTCATGGCAGCCACCGGGCACCGGCCCCGACCATGCAGCCGGAGTACAGCAACCGCCACAGCGACCACCCGGGCTGCCGATGACGGGAGCGACGAGCCGGACCCGTGGTCTGTATCGGCTGATGCGCTGGGACCGACACCGCGGTGCACCTGGCGCATCGCCGACCGACCGGCGCGACCATCGCCGAAGGCAGCCCGACATGGCCGCATAACGTCTCGTACTGCTCGGTGTGCTGGCCTGCGGCCATGCTCTCGTCGGTCACGTCGTGCGCCTAGCCGTCAAGGCAGCAGGTGATCGGGATCGTGTCCAGCCGGTCAGCCACGAACACCACCACCCGCCAGCGTCGAGCCAGCCGGGCTGGTCTCCGGAAGCTGGGATACAAGGATTGATCAAGACCTGGCCCGCCTTGCAAACGCCTCGCGGGCCTGTTTGTCCCAGCCTGATCAGATGCACGGATGACATGAGCAGATCGAACGGCCTGATGCGCGGGCTCGGAAGGTCCACTGGCTAGTCCCTGGCGACGACCGTCGCTAGTCCCTGTGGTCCCCGCGCTGCGATCCCGGCTTGCGAATGCTGCTCGCCGGATTTCCGGTGCTGCTGGCACGGCTCACGGTTGCCGGTTGGGTCTAGTCCTGGTCACAGGTTGGGCTCTTGCGCCCAGACAAGCACCGGGGCTGTCACCGGGGCGACGGGCGAGCCGATAGCCAAGCCGGCGACGCGGACCTCGTACGCGCCCGGCGCCAGCCCGGCGAAGGACGTCTCGAGCCGTGGCCGAGACTGCAACGTCGGTGCGGGCACTGCTCGCGGCGATCGACGTCGGAGCTGCCTCGCTCGGCGGCCGTTACCTAATAGATGTTCTGCGGGTTTGCCGGTAGACTATCTGCATACTCACGTACGTAGCCGAGCCGGGGCTGCTAGTCTTAAGCAGCCCCGGCTCGGGACCCGGAGCGTGTGGTCGGTTAGCGACGGTGGTGCTGCCACCAATCGACTACGCGCAGTACGGCGATGATGATTCTGGTTAGGGTGGCGGCCCTTGCCAGGATCTTGTCGTACCAGCTGCACGCTCTTGGGTGCTCACTCGGCTTTCGCTTCATGAGCCCTGGCCTCCTCTTGGCCCTCGAAAACCCCGAAGAGCCCTCAGGGACGGAGGTCGCTCTGCCAACCCCCGCGCGCGGGAAGTCGGTAGTGCTTCGAGCCAGTGATCCATAGACTACCTGCGCTGCGCGCCGTATGCGAATGAATGCGCCAGCTTTCCATCAACACCGCGCACTGATCACCACAACATGCGATGACGTTCCCCGCACTCAATTAGCAGCCGACCCATGCAGCACCCAGTGATACGCACTGGCGTGCGGAGTGTCGTGGTGCCAGGTCACCTGGGTCCGGCCGGTTGGCAGACGCCCGGTGTGGATCTCACCAAGATTACTCTGCTCGGTAAGCCGCTCTCCCGTCCAGGAAGCTGGAAAGATGACCTTGAAGGTGAGCTCACTGGTGG
Source organism: Pseudonocardiaceae bacterium (assembly GCA_050700115.1). Lineage (GTDB taxonomy): Bacteria > Actinomycetota > Actinomycetes > Mycobacteriales > Pseudonocardiaceae. The sequence continues at coordinate 2,356 of JBOHGG010000083.1, read as the reverse complement.
TCGCTGGGTGCCGCTCATCGAGGGTAGCGGTAGCCCAAGACAATTCGTCCTGGCCCGAGCTGCGCAGCGGGTCCCACAAGCGGGGTGAGCGGTAGCTCAGCACCCACTCGGTGTCGTCGTGCAGCCCGGGCTGAAACAAGATCATCAATAGCGGCCTGCCGCCTACATCCCGCACTGGGTGGATGTGGACCTGAGTGTCTTGGCCGTTCACATGGCAGGCAGGCTCAAGGTCGTCCAGCTCGAACGGTGGGCCGTCAGGCCCGGTCACGATCGGGCCTAGGATCCGGTAGATGAGATAGGGCCTTGGGCTGGTCCAGCGGCGCTCGCTGACGATGTCCTGGCCGTCTTGCTCACCGACCATGAGAGTGATCTCTACGCGTTCCTCAAACAACGGAAACTGCCGGTCAACTAGCCCGTGTACGGCGTTGGCATAGCGGCGCAGCTCCTGCTCATACTCCGTCGGGCTACGTCGCCGCCGCGTAGGTGTAAGATCATTCGTCTTCGTGATCCTTGCGGGCTGCAACCCGGACGGTCCGTTAACGATCTTGTTGTCCTGCTGGTACCACCTCGCCAACTGAGTTCGCCTGCGCACTCCAGCCTTGCGGAAGACCGCACGCAAGTGAGTCTCTACCGTGCGGCGCGAGACCCCGAGGCTAGACGCGATCTCGTCGTTGCTCAGCCCTTCGGCCGCGAGACGACCAACCTCGTCCTCGCGGACTGTCAGCTGGGCCATCTCCACCTCCACCTCCACGAGGCCACTCCGGGGTGCGCGTTCATGCTACCTAAGTATAAGCACGTAGAAGAACTTTGCGAAAAAGTGATTCTACCTAATCCTGAAGTAATGGTACTTGCGTGTTCAGCTTGGACAACTCACCCCTCCGGGATACTTGGCAAGACACCACCCGTCGAGTTTGAATCAGGCCAGCCACGGTGATACCTTTCGTTGGTAAAAACTGCCCATTTGATCAGCTCCCTGTAATCGAGGCAGTCCAATGCATCCAGGTAACGATGGTTCAGCTCCTCCCAGCGTCTCTCGTCGCCGGCTTGAAGGTGGCGGCGGGACAGGGAGCAATGGGGGTTGAGCTTCCTGAACATACGCGAACCAGACGGCGCGGGTCGGCGACATGGGGCGGCGTGTCCTTCTTCGCGGGGTTAGTCCAGGGTGGCGAGTTGTTCGAGGGTACGGACTGGGGTGGTGGTCATCCACAGTTCGATAGCGGCGCGGAACTCGCGCAACCGCCCGGAGCCCTGTGGCATACCCGGCCGGGTGCAGCTGATCGGCGGCGCTGGCGGCGAGCTTGCAGGCGTGGTCAAAGTTGCCGTCATGCAGCTCGACGGTTGCCAGGTCGACGAGGAACACAGCACGCCGCCTGACCGCGGAGCGCGAGAGCTTACCCAGTGCGGTGCCCAGCTCAGTGCAGGTATCGTCGTCACGGTCGGCGCGCAGGGTGGTGTAGCCAGCGCACCCGGCAACGTCGGGTGGCGTCGTAGTAGTCGAATCACGGCAGCTCAGCGGCCAGCCCAAGGGTGGTGAGTGCGTCGCGGGCGCGGTCCAGTAGGGCGTGCAGGGCGGCGGTGGGGATGCCGGCGGCCAGGGTACTGCGCGGTCGGCTACGTCGAGCCTTGCCCCATCGGGTAGGGCGATGCCTGCGCCGCGAGGGAGACCCCACCCTGGACGTCGGCGTGCGGTGGCAGCAACCGCCCTAGCTCGTGCGTCGCCATCCGGCGTGAGGAGTTTCCTTTCTCTGGTCAAGAGCGGCCTTCGGCCGCTGCGCTCGCTCGCCGGGCCGGGCCGGTCCTCGCTCCGCTGCGGCGGCCGGCCCGGCGGCGGCGCACAGCAGAAAGCCCGGCGACCCGAGAACGAGAAGCTCTCACATGGTCGCCGGACCTGTCGCGTGGCCGGGCTCAAGGCGGTGTGGTTGCGTCCGGTCCTGTCCTCTCCGCCGCCGATGATCTCAACGGGCGTCCGTCACCGCTCAAGGCCGCTGCGCGTCCCCTACGGGGATCACGCTGCGCGTGAGCCTTGACCGGTGACGGTCACCCGGGAGAACCGGCCACTACGAGGAAAGGTTCCCAGACTGATCATTTGGCTCGTCAGGCGGGGTGATCAGGGCGAGGTAGACGTGTTCCGTGGTGACCTCCTCCGAACAGGCCGCAGCCAACAGGGAGTGGGCGAGTTCCTGCCCGCCGCTGGGATCCGACAACCACCACGCGGCGGCATCGACCAAAGCTAGCCCCAGTTTCCGGGCTAGTTGGATCTTGACGATTTGATCTCGGCGTGTATGTGGGTTTGACCTGCGCTGACACGGCGTGTTGAAGCGCATTCGATCTTGTCATGGTGTATGACCTAAAGAGT
>JBOHGG010000082.1:0-4829 GCA_050700115.1 Pseudonocardiaceae bacterium | reverse complement strand
CCCAGCTGCTCAACTGGCTCGCCAGCCTCTGACCACGCCCGGATTATGCGCAGCGCCCCACCGCCGCCACCGCCCCCACCAGCGGCAACCCCCAAGCGCTGCGCATAACCCAGCGCTGCTCATAGGGTGGTATCGCTTCCCCGCTACTCGCCAACATCGCTTTGTCGGTGTTAGACGAGCACTTCTGCGCCAAGGACGATCATGGCACCAGATGGAGGCGGGAAGCGCACCGTAAACGCGGCGGAGCCTACTACCGGATCGTCCGCTACGCGGACGATTTCGTCATCATGGTATGCGGTTCCCCAGCGCACGCGGACGCACTGTGGGACGAGGTCGCGACGGTGTTGGCCCCGCTGGGTCTGCGCTTGTCGGAGACCAAGTCCCGGGTCTGCCACCTCGATGAGGGGTTCGTCTTCTTAGGGTTCCACATCCAGCGGCGCCGCAAGAAAGGAACGAACAAGTGGGCCATCTACACCTACCCATCGAAGAAGGCACTGCTTTCGATCATGGCGAAAGTACGGGCCCTCACCAACAGGTCACGACACCGGACACTCGAAGACCTGCTGCGCCAGCTCAATCCGGCGCTGCGGGGATGGTGTAACTACTTCCGGCACGGCGTGTCGAAAGCTACCTTCCATTACCTGGACGCCTTCGTCTGGCGACGGGTCACCGCATGGTTGCGTAAACGGCATCTGGGGATCACCTGGAAGGACCTCTACCGGCGTTTCCTGACCGGCAGGCCAGGAAACCGTCCGGCGGAGAACGGGACCGTCATGTTCGACACAGCGCAAGTCGAGGTCACTCGCTACCGCTGGCGATCGAGCAACATTCCCACACCATGGACGAGCACAGTGGAGGCCTCGGCAACCACATGACCCGGGAACCCGTGGAGCGCCGGATGCGCGGAAACGCGCTCGTCCGGTGCGGAGGGCGGGCCGGGGAAACGGACCGGGAGAGATCCCGGAACCGCGCCCCGGTCCGACCCCTACATCATCGGCAAGGGCGGCAAGTCCCAGATCGCTACCCTCGTCGAACGCACGAGCCGGTATGTCATGCTCGTCCGGATCCCCTACGACCGAACCGCGCACCGCGTCGCCACGCTCCTGGCCCAGAAAATGGAAAGCCTCCCCGATTTCCTCCGTAACAGCGTCACCTGGGACCAGGGAAAGGAGATGGCCGAGCACGCGAGCTTCACCGTCAAGACCGGGATCGACGTCTACTTCTGCGATCCACACTCACCCTGGCAACGCGGCAGCAACGAGAACACCAACGGGCTCCTGCGGCAGTATTTTCCTAAAGGAACCGACCTGTCGTCTTACACACAAGCCGAACTCGACGCCGTCGCCGACGAACTCAACGACCGTCCACGTCAGACACTCGGCTGGCTCAAACCAACCGAAGTCCTCAACAAAGCCCTGATCGAGGCTGGTGGTGCACACACCGCTTGACACCAAGCGTTCTTTTGGGGGCTGTCGCTGGTCCGACCGCCGGAGAGCGGTACCCGGCACGAATCAACCTCTAGAGCTGGAAATCCTACCCGGCTCCAGCCGGCCGCGTGGACCGGCGTGCACCCAGCGCGACAGCCGGATACGCAGGATTGGCTGACACCCCAAACAAGATCCAGACACGAACGTGCGAACCACCAAGGTCGACCACGGACGGGAACCCGCCCACCGTGATCGACGCTGGTGTTGAGCTCGGTGGACGTAGAGTTCCGGGGAACCGGGTACGGTGATCAGCGTGGAACACAGATGCGCGGGCAAGGTGCGGGATCTGTATTCGATCGACAATGATCTCCTGCTCGTCGCCTCGGACCGGGTCTCCGTGTACGACGTGGTGCTTCCGACGCCCGTTCCCGATAAGGGCGCGCTGCTCACGCAACTGTCGGTGTGGTGGTTCGGCAGACTCGGCGATGTCGTGCCCAACCATCTGATCTCCGCCACCGATGTGCCGCCGGAGTTCGAGAAAAGAGCGATCCGCGTCACACCGCTGCAGATGATCCCGGTGGAGTGCATCGCTCGCGGCTACCTCGCCGGTCTGGGCCTGCGCGAGTACCAGAAGTTCGGCACCGTGTCGGGTGTGCCATTACCTCCCGGGCTGGTCTCGGGAAGCCGGTTACCCGAGCCGATCTTCACACCGACCACCAAATACTCCGACACTGGGCACGACGAGTTCATCACCTTTGACGACGTGGCAGGCGAAACCGGACGGGATACCGCGGAACGCCTCCGTAGCGTGACCCTCGAGCTCTACGCAACGGCCGCGGAACACGCGTGGGGAAACGGCATCATCGTCGCGGACACGAAGTTCGAGTTCGGCTGGGACGCCAGCGGGCGATTGACGCTCGGAGACGAAGTGGTCACGTCGGATTCATCTCGTTTCTGGCCGGCCTCGACGTGGCGACCAGGGCAACCGCAGCACTGTCTGGACAAGCAGTTCGTCCGCGACTGGTCGGTCAGCACGGGATGGGACGCCGAGCCACCCGGGCCGGCCATTCCCCCCGCGATCCTGGCAGAAACACGGCGGCGGTACATCGAGGTGTACGAGCGCATCACCGGAGCCTCGTGGTCGGCGTAGTCAGCGGACCTGCGAAACTGGCAGCATCCGGCACCCCACCGTGGAGATCTCCCGCATGACGCAGACCGCCGAGCTGACCATCCCCGCTGAGCTCAAACCCGTCGATGGGCGGTTCGGGTGCGGGCCGTCGAAGGTTCGACCCGAGCAGCTGGCCGCGCTGGCCACCGCCGGCGCCTCGGTGATGGGTACCTCGCACCGGCACAGCCCGGTGAAGTCGCTGGTCGCGCGAATCCGCGCGGGGTTGCGCGAGCTGTTCTCGCTGCCCGAGGGCTACCAGGTCGTGCTCGGCAACGGCGGCACCACGGCATTCTGGGATGCTGTCGCCCTGGGCCTGGTCCGGGAGCGCTCGCTGCACCTGACCTACGGCGAGTTCTCCGCGAAGTTCGCCGCTGTCACGAAGCGCGCGCCGTTTCTGGGCGACCCGGTGGTGGTCTCCGCCCCGCCCGGGGACGCGCCGCAGCCCGTCGCCGACCCGTCCTGTGACCTGATCGGCTGGGCGCACAACGAGACGTCGACCGGGGTGATGGTGCCGGTGAGCCGGCCGGCCGGGTCGCAGGGCGCGCTGGTGGCGATCGACGCGACCAGCGGTGCCGGTGGCCTCCCGGTTCGCGCTGCCGATGTCGACGTCTATTACTTCGCGCCGCAGAAGTGCTTCGCCTCCGACGGCGGGTTGTGGATCGCGCTGCTCAGCCCGGCCGCGGTGGCGCGGGTCGGTGAGATCGGCTCGTCAGGCCGGTGGGTGCCGGAATTCCTCTCGCTGACCACCGCGCTGGACAACAGCCTCAAGGATCAGACCTACAACACTCCGGCGGTCGCCACGCTGCTGCTGCTGGTCGACCAGCTCGAGTGGATGCTGGCCGGTGGCGGGCTGGACTGGTGCGTCGCGCGCACCACCGACTCCTCCTCGCGGCTGTACTCCTGGGCCGAGTCCTCGCTGTACGCGACGCCTTTCGTCACCGACCCCAGCAAGCGCTCGCTGGTCGTCGGCACAGTGGACTTCGCCGACAGCGTCAACGCTGCCACCGTGGCCGCCGTGTTGCGAGCCAACCGCATCGTGGACACCGAGCCCTACCGTAAGCTCGGCCGCAACCAGCTGCGGATCGGGATGTTCCCAGCCGTCGAACCGGACGATGTCTCCGCGCTCACCGCGTGCATCGACTGGGTGGTCGAGCGGCTGGGATGAGGACTGGTCGGCGGCGGCGCGCCTCCCCCGGTGCAGCCGACCACCGGCTTACGGTGGCGGGTAGGAGATGCGGAGGTCCTCGGATGCGCGCGCTGCGGGTGGTCGGTCTGGGGATCGACGGCCGCACGGTCATCCTGGAGACGGTGGAGCAGCGGTCCGGCGAACAGCGGGAGCAGTTCACCCTGCCCGCCGATGCCAGCCTGCAGGCCGCGGCACGGGGTGATCTCCCTCGCCTCGGTCAGATCGAGATCGAGCTGGAGAACCAGATGCGACCCCGTGAGATCCAGTCCCGGATCAGGGCCGGAGCGTCCGTCGAGCAGGTCGCCACGGCCGCCGGCGTCTCCAGCCAGCGGATCGAGCGGTTCGCCTATCCGGTGCTGTTAGAGCGGTCTCGGATCGCGACGCTCGCCCAGCAGGCTCACCCGATTCGCTCCGACGGGCCCGACGTGCGCACCCTTGAGGAGGTCGTCACCGAGACCTTCCGCCGGCGGGGTCATGATCTCGAGACAGTGGCCTGGGACTCCTGGCGTGGGGAGAGCGGCAAGTGGGTCGTGCAGCTGCGCTGGCGGGCCGGCCGGTCGGAGAACCGGGCGCACTGGACGTTCCATCCTGGCGCGCACGGTGGCACCGTGACGGCGATGGACGACCACGCCACCAGCTTGATCGATCCGCAACCAGCCGCGCAGCTACGTACGGTGCCGTCGGTGGCACGACCCGACGAGCGGGTGGTCGAGCAGCAGCCCAACGCTCGGGCGGTGCCCGACGACGGACCGGCATACCACCCGGTCGACCCGTCCAAGCCCCCGCAACCGGCGCCCAAACGCGCCCGCAAAACCATCCCCTCCTGGGAAGACGTCCTCCTAGGCGTCCGCTCCCCGCGGGTGCCTTGACCGCGTTCTGGATGCAGAACGCGGTAATCACGGGTCTCTAGACCGCGTTCTGCTGCTCAGAAAATAACGGTGAGCGAGGGCTGGTAGCTATGCGGCGGGGTGTGTCTGCTCCAGGGTGACCTTGTAGCCGAGCTTTTCCAGGTTGCGGATGGCCTGGCGGCGTTGGTGGTCGTCGCGGT
>JBOHGG010000081.1:0-5112 GCA_050700115.1 Pseudonocardiaceae bacterium | reverse complement strand
AGCCAACCACCGCCAGCGAGCGGTCCATCACGGGCCCGGCAGGGCACCGTCACACCGCCCAACCGGAGCCCCCACCACCAGCCGGACCACGGCATGCCTCGTCGGGCTGGGGCGGAGCCCCGTTAGAACACAACCACCACCTCATCCGCACCGGGCAGATCCTGCTGGCCGACAAGGGCTTCGCCGGCAAAGGATTCAAACAGCTCACCGACGCGATGGGACTGACCCTGCTGCGCCCCGACCGCAAAGACGAGACCTACCGCAACGGCGATCTCGGCGGCGTGCGCCAGTGGATCGAGTCGGTCAACCAAACCCTCAAAGGGCAACTCGACCTCGAAGACCACGCCGGCCGAACTCCCACCGGGGTGCTCACCCACATCGCACAGCGCCTGCTGGCCATGGCCGCCGGGATCTGGCACAACTGGACCACCGGCATCACCAGCAAACGATCACTAACCGCCTACGACCACTAACACCAACTTCACGGAATCAACCATCTAGGGCGCGCGACGGCGAGTTCGACTGAGCGGGCGGTAACGCGGTCGTCCCGGTGGGCTAGACCTGCCTCGTCGTGCCGATCGAGCAATTGTCAATACCTGTGGATCAAGATTTTTTAGGCGGCTGCCTCGGCGGGGGTGTTGACGGGGTCAGCGTCGGGTCGCTCGATGAGCTTGCCGGCCTCGAAGCGGGCTCCGGCTCGGACGAGAGCGACGAGGTGGGGTGCGTTGACCGCCCGCCGGCGGGCCTGTGCGGCCTCGATGAGTTTGAACGCCATGGCGAGGCCGGCGGCTCGGGAACCGGGTCCGCGGGTGACCTTGGTCCGGTGTCCTACGGTCCCGAAGGTGGATTCAATGGGGTTGGTGGTGCGCAGGTGAACCCAGTGCTCGGCGGGGTAGTCGTAGAACGCGAGCATCTCGTCGAGGTCGTCGGTGATCTTGGCGACGGCCTTGGGGAACTTCGCGCCGTAGGCGCTGGTGAACCGAGCGACGGCGTCGAGTGCGTGGCGGCGGTCCTCCGCGTTCCAGATCTCTGCCAGGGCTTTCTTCGCCCCCGGATGGGCGGATTTGGGCAGCGCGGCGAGGATGTTGGCGATCTTGTGGAACCAGCTGGCGCGCCTCCCACATTCCGGACAGGGGGCCTTATAAGGTCCGCTTCCGGAATGGAGGGGATAGATGCCAGAACGGCGCAGGAAGTACACGCCGGAATTCAAGGACGAAGCGGCGAAGATGGTGGTCGAAACCTCGCGTCCGATCGCCGAGATCGCTCGGGAGATCGGCGTGCACGAGGGCACCCTGGGGAATTGGGTAAAGAAATACCGAGTGGACCACGCCGGCGAGGAGCCACCGCTGTCGATCAGCGATCGAGCACGCCTCCGGGAGCTGGAAAAAGAAAACCGTGAACTGAAGATGAAGGCTGATTTTTTGGGAAAAGCGGCGGCCTTCTTCGCCCAGGAGTCTCGGTGACCGCGAAATTCGAGTTCATCGACGCGCAGAAGGCAGAGTTCCCCGTCGTAAAGATGTGTATGTGGGCCGAGGTGTCTACCTCGGGATATTATGAATGGCGGGACAGGCCCGCCTCGGCCACCGCGATTCGCCGCGTGCACCTCACGCGACTCGTCAAGGCGATTTTCGATCATTCCGATCACACCTATGGGTATCGTCGCGTGCACGCTCAGCTCGTTCGTCAGGGTGAGCAGGTGAGCGCTGAGCTCGTGCGGGAGCTGATGCGCGACCTCGACCTGATCGCCTGCCAGCCCAGACCGTGGCGACCGACCACCACGGCGCCCGGCGATCACGGCCCGATCCCCGATCTGGTGAATCGGGACTTCACCGCCACCGCCCCCGGCCAGAAAATGGTCGGAGACATCACCTATTAGGCTCAGCTCACGGTTATGTGCAGTTCGTCGGTGTGGGTGCGCGCGTTGGCTCTGCGATGAGTGTGGTGTGACGTTGGGTGGGGTTGGTCGTAGCTGCACATAATCGCGACGCTTCTTGATCCGATCGGTTCGGAGGACAAGGAGCGGTAGATGTCAGTTCGTGGTGGGTGGACGGCAGCGGCGGTGCTGGCTGCCTTCGATGAGCATCTGCGCCGTGCTCGCGGCGTCTGCGCGGCGACGCGTCGTAACTACGCCAGGTTCGTGGGCGTGTTTTTGCAGGTGGTGTTTCCCGAGGGGCGGGTAGATGTCGGGCAGATCCGTGTGCTTGACGTGATTGACTTTGTTGGTGTGGCGACGCGCCGTTATCAGCCCGCGACGGTGGAGCTGGCGGCGACGTCGTTGCGGTCGTTTTTCCGGTTCCTGCGCGCGGCGGGCCTGCGCGCTGACCGGTTGGAGGACGTAGTTCCGATGGTTCCGCACCGCCGAAGTGGTCTTGTTCGGCATCTGGATCCGGGATGTTTCGAGCAGCTGATCGCGTCGCTGGACTCGTCGTCGCCTCGTGGTCTGCGGGACCGGGCGATCATCTTGTGCATGGCCCGGCTGGGGTTGCGGGTCAGCGAGGTCACCCGGTTGCGGTTGGAGGACGTCGACTGGCGCGAGGCTGTGATGCGGGTCCGCGGCCGCAAGACCGGGCACGGCGCGCTGCTGCCGCTGACCGGTGAGGTAGGGGCGGCGTTGGCGGATTATCTGGCCCACGGCCGCCCGGACACCCCGGCCAGGCAGGTGTTCGTGCTGCACCGTTTGCGGGTCGGCGCGCCGATCAGCGACAGCATCGTGGGGCGGGCCGTGGACAATGCGTTACGGCGGGCGGGGATCGCGGCGCCGATGCGTGGCGGGAATCTGCTGCGTCATTCGCTGGCCACGGATTTGCTGGCCCACGGCGCCGGTTTGGACGAGATCGCTGACCTGCTCGGGCATCGTTCGCTGGCCACGACCCGGATTTACGCTAACTCTCGGGAATTGCATCAGACGGGTGAGAAACCGCAGGTCGCCTGATCAGTCGGGCTGCGGAGTGGCGATCCTGGTTGTCGGGTTGATCTGGTCTGACCTGGCGATTTGATCAACTGATCCCGGATAGTGCATGATCCGCCCACTTTCCGAGCTACTTTGGGGGCGGTTTGCGGCGGGTTGATCTGGCGGGCGCGGCGCATCTGGAGCTCGTGTCGGGCGTGGCGCAGTTGCGTCCGGACGAGACGATGTTCGAGGCGATGCTTCGGGGTTGGCGGGCGCAGCAGGTCGCTCGCGGGCTCAAGGCTGACACGGTTGAGCCGCGGGAGCGCTTGGTCCGCCGGTTCGGCGAGTTCGCCGAGGACTACCCGTGGGCGTGGACCGCGGGTCGGATGGATGAGTGGTCGCTGCATCTGACCGCCGAACAGCACTTGGCGCCGTCGACGATCCGTGGCTACCAGTGCACGCTGCGGTTGTTCACCGAGTACCTGACCGACAGCAGATACGGCTGGATCCCCGAATGTGAACGCGCGTTCGGCGCTGGTGTGCACCCGGTGCCGATCGTTCACGAGTGGAACAGCATCGCCGTGCGCCACGAGGCGTTACCGGCTCGGGAGGGGGTGCAAGACCCCTTCCCCTGCGTTGTCGCAGCAGCGTAGGGAAGCTGAGGGCAGCCTCGTCGCGGAGACACGCGCCGGGGTGGGAGCAGCCCTGACAAAGCCGGGGCGGGCCAGCACTGTCAGATGGCCCGGGCTCGGCGAGCGAGATCGGAAGGTGGACGCGAGGAACCAGTGTCTGAAGCCCTGTAACTGTTCCACCGGCTCGAACCTGACAGATGCGGGCCGGGACGCAGCGCACGCCGCCCCGGTGGGCGGCGACTCCGAAGTCGGTCTTTCGATGCCGGTGGGGAGGCCACGCTGAAGGACTGCGGCGTAGGCGTGGCGATGCTGCCGGGGTAGAGCTGGCCGCCTCACCGGTCGACCGAACGGTGATGAACGTGGGAAGCGACCCGTCGTTCCCTCCCGCTGCGGTGGTGGGTAGGTGTGTCGTCCGCCGATGGCGGCGGGTCGTGGCGGAGGTCCCGTAGTAGTCCGAGCGTGCGAGAGGCACGTACATGGCGAAGGGGACCAGCAAGTCAGCAGTGAGGAACTGGAAGACCAGGAGGACACCGGTGAATACCGATGAGCTGGCCTTAACCCTATTCAGGGCGGAGAGTCGGGTACTGGAGATCCAGACGAAGCTGCACTGTTGGGCTCGTCAGGAGCCTCACCGCAGGTTTGATGACCTGTTCAACCTCGTCGCCGATCCCGCGTTCCTTTTGGTGGCGTGGGATCGGGTGCGGGGGAACAAGGGTGCCCGCACGGCCGGGGTGGACGGGCGCACTGCCGTGTCCATCCAGGTCGGGCAGGGTGTCGAGGAGTTCCTCGACGGGCTGCGGACCTCGTTGAAGGACCGTAGCTTCCGCCCGCTGCCGGTGCGGGAACGGATGATCCCGAAGGCGAACGGTACGCTGCGTCGCCTCGGGATCGCCACCATCACCGACCGGGTGGTCCAGGCATCCTTGAAGCTGGTGTTGGAGCCGATCTTCGAGGCGGACTTCTACCCGTGCAGCTACGGGTTCCGCCCGAACCACCGAACCCATGACGCGGTGGCTGAGGTGCGCTTCCTGGCATCCAAGTCTTATGAGTGGATCGTGGAAGGCGACATCAAAGCCTGTTTCGACGAAATCTCGCATTCGGCCCTTCTGGCCCGGGTACGGGCGCGCGTCGGAGACAAACACGTCCTGGCTTTGGTGAAGGCGTTTCTCAAGGCGGGCATCCTCGGCGAGGATCGCCTGTTGCGGGACAACAACGCCGGCACCCCGCAGGGCGGCTTATGTTCAGCTGAACATAAAGACCCCTATGAGCAGCGCTGGGTTATGCGCAGCGCTTGGGGGTTGCCGCTGGTGGGGGCGGTGGCGGCGGTCGGGCGCTGCGCATAATCCAGGCGGACTCTGATCAGGTGGCTCGGCATGGTGCCGGGCCTTCGTGATTGGGGGTCGGCTGCGATGGTGGCTGTGTCCGAATTGGTGTCTGGCTTGGATGCTGAGTTGGTGCGTCTGGGTGTTAGCCGCCGTTCCTCTTGACCACGGCGGGGCGGGTTGGCGTCAGTCGGCGTGAGCTGCGGGGCTAGCGGTTTCGTGGTGGTGGTGTCGTTGGTGTGCGACGACAACGTGATCATGTGCGCGT
>JBOHGG010000080.1:0-5577 GCA_050700115.1 Pseudonocardiaceae bacterium | reverse complement strand
AATGCGCGGGTCAGGTGAGGGCTGTGCGCCTACCTGGCCAACAATGCCGGGTGAGTGCCGCGCGCCCGTTTCCAGAGCTGCCCCGAAGGGGCCATCCCTTCCGAGCGCAGTCTCGGACGGGACGTAGTGCCTTGGCTTGGGCATCCGTTTGACCAGCCGTCGGTAGCGCTCGCCGAGGAAGGTGTCGGTCTTGGAGAGCTCGCCACCGCCACCCATCGGACCCCGCTCCACGACTCGGGACCCGCCAGGTCAGGGAAGATCCACCGGTTGCCGGCGTCAGCGGCGGCATCGAGCACGGCCCGTCCCACCGCGCGGTGGTCCGGAGTGTTCCAGCTACCGGGGCCCCAGCTGTCATGGTGGTTCAGCGTGACGATCAGCTCTGGGCGGTGCCTGCGGATCGCCTGTGCGAGGTCGCGGCGCAGCGGCACGCCGTATTCGATCACCCCGTCGCGGTGGTCGAGGAACTCGACGGTGTGCACCCCCACCTCGGCGGCGCCGGCACGCTGCTCGGCCTCCCGCAGCGGCCCGGCCCGATCCGGCGCAATCCCGTCGATCCCTGCCTCGCCACGCGTGACAAGCAAGTAGGCGATCTCCCGGCCCTCCGAGGTCCACACCGCTACCGCGCCGGCCGCTCCGTACTCGAGGTCGTCCGGATGAGCCGCGATCGCTAGCCCGCGTTGCCAGTCGGTGGGCATCGGAAGCAGCGAGGTGTCGGGCATGTGCACCACCCTGCCACCCGGGATACGCCGATCCCGCCTTCCACGTCGTCAGACTCGCCAGCGACGCCTAGAATACGTTTGCCACCGTCCCCGTCACCTTTTCCGTGCCGGGGATCGTCACGGCGTCGATCAGTGCCCTGCCAGTATCGCCCGCATCAACGACCTTCAATCCTTCTCCCCCCGAGCTCGGGGAACCGTCCGGGCCGCCCCCCGATCCGGCGGCGGCCAAGGCGGGACTCGCCAGGCCGAAGCCGAGCATTGTCACAGTCACGGGTATAACCGCCAGTGTGGCGACGCGGCGACGGATATGAGATGTCATGGTGATCTCTCCTAGCCGGTTTAATAGGTCTTCCTGGCGCTATGTATCTAATCAGCAACGTACCCATTGCCAAGGGGGTGCCACTCTAAGGAGGGAAGGACCTACATATACCTAGCCACACGTTTGCGTATACCTACGCCCCCGGCCGGCGCTAGCGGCCGATCGGCGCATTGGTAAGCGACACGAACTGGCTGGGGAGGAGCATGCCGAGGCCAATGAATCTGACGGCGCGCCACGGCGAGATGTACGGCTCCCCGGTCTGAACGGCGCGGCAAGACCACCACGCTGGACGCCTTCGACACCGGCGGCGGCGCTGCCCGGGATCAAACCCGGCTGCCTGGTGGCCGTCCTCGGCACCGGCCGGGGAACGCCTGGTGTGGCGACGGTGGTCGGTGGCAGCCAGGCCGTCGCGGCGCTCGCCTGCGACACCGTCGGCTTCGTTGTGGTCACCGGGAAACTGCTGGCACGCCGGGACGGGGACATGAAGCTCGTAGGTTCGGGTTCCCGCACACGGTGTGTCCGCCGGGGTGCCCGATGTGTTCGTCCTTCCGACGGCGACCGCTTAGTCATCTTTTGTGATTTTTGTCGCAATCTACTAGCCATCTGCTGGACTTCTACTGTTCACCTCTAGGACGCAGCGTCTTCCCGTGAGATCCGGGTGCGCGGGAGTTCTACTCGTGATTACCCTCATCTGCGACGCTATAGCGGCGTCATCCCCGGTCATGCTCCTGTTCGGGCCCGCGCGACGACGTCGCGTGTCAAGAGGGGTGACGCCAATCGAACGGGAACCGGGAGGTTTGCTCCCGGACGAACGCCGTGGCCGCCTGCTCGGAGGGCACCGCGCTGGTCGGCGGCGGGGCCGCCGATCCCACGAACGTCACCACCGCGTTCGCAGTCTGCTCCATTCCCCGTTCGTGCAGACCACGGTGGTCCGAGCGGACGCCCCCGGCCCCACCGCAGGCAGCACGGTCACCACGGTGCCGGCGACCGGCGCGGCGGGAACCGGCTGCTGGGCGGCGGCGTGAACGCCGACAACTCGACCCACCCGCTGCAGCAGCGCGTGCAACTGCGGGGTAGCTATCCGCGACGCTGCGGGCAAGCCCGTGGGCAGCGGGGCCGTCGACCCCACCACCTGGACCGGAATCGTCCAAGCCGGCGGGCAACCCACCAACACGGTGATCCACACCTTCGCCCTCTGCGACGCCTTCGGTCTCTCGCGATAACCGTAGCCCCTACCTCGTCGGGGAGTTTCGACACACACCGAGGAAGTAAAGAAGGGATCCCATCGTGATTCGTATACGCCTCGTGCGGTTGCTCGCCGCTGGCGCTGTGCTCGTTCTCACGGCGTTCACCGGCGCCAGCGCCGTCGCTAGCACCTCCTCGCTCAACCAGCCGCACAGCCTAGGGCTACCGGCGGGCAAATTCCTCTTGATCGGCGCCGTCGCGCGGCCCCAGATCCTTTCCGTGGACGACCTGGAGGCGATGCCGTCACGGACGATTGAGGTTACGTTCGGGTCCGGCAGCGGCGCGGAGACGCACACCTACACCGGTCCCCTCCTGTTCGACGTGCTCACCAAGGCAGGCCCACGGTTCGACCCGGCGATCAAGAACGACAAACTGCGCCACTTCATCAGCTTCAACGCCTCCGATAACTACCGGGCCCTGGTCGCCTGGGGCGAGATCGATCCGAACTTCGAGAACAAGGACGTGCTGCTTGCCACCAGCGAGGACGGCCGCTCGCTGGCAGCCGAAGGGCCGCGGCTGGTCATGCCCGGCGACATCGCCGGCGGGCGCTACGTCACCGACGTCGCGCGCGTGTTCCTCCAGAAGCCGCCGCTCTGATCCAGGCCCCACCACAGTGCATCGGGGGTGTTCGGCTCCTTAGGGAGGTTTCAGTCTGACAAACCACCCGTGGCCGGGAACCGGTGCCTTTCCAACTGGTTCCCGTTGGCCCGAGACCTGTAGCTGGCTCGCTCGGTGCATCCCCTGCCCGCCGCCTGCGCCTGGTGTGTCCGTCCCCCATATACGATATGTCCGTGTCCCGGGCACGGTCACCGTCGTCCGGAGCCATCCGCCGATCTCGGTAGTGCATCCGCTCCGGGTGCTCCCCTGGGGGTAGGCGGGAAGCCTCCGCGGACCCGACGACGCGGAGCCACCGGCGCAGCAGCATGGGCGGCACCACCAGACGATCGAGAGGTCACCGATGGGCGCGGCCAAACACGCAGCCGGGATCCGCAACTCCGGCGCTGAGCGCGAACCCGGGGACACCGGCATGCCCGAGGACGCGCTCGTGCACACCAGGGAGCTGACCAAGCACTACCGCGGGGGCATCGTCGCGGTGGACCGGGTGAACCTGACCGTGCGTCGCGGCGAGGTGTATGGCTTTCTGGGCCCCAACGGCGCGGGCAAGACGACCACGCTGCGGATGCTGCTCGGGTTGATCGGCCCGACCGGGGGAACAGCCACCGTATTCGGCTGCCCACCGGGCGATCCGCGCGGTCTGGCCCGGATCGGCGCTATGGTCGAGACGCCTGCGTTCTACCCGTACCTGTCCGGACGGGACAACCTGCGGGTACTGGCCCGTTACTGCCAGGTGGCCGAACCGCAGGTGGACAGCGCGCTGGACACGATGGACCTCACCGCACGCGGCGGCGACAAGTTCGCTACCTATTCGCTGGGTATGAAGCAGCGGCTCGGTGTCGCCGCCGCCCTGCTCAAGGATCCCGAGCTGCTCATCCTCGACGAGCCGACCAACGGCCTGGACCCCGCTGGGATGGCAGACATGCGGACGCTGATCCGCCGGCTGGGTAGCGGCCGGCGCAGCGTGCTGCTGTCGAGTCACCAGCTCGGCGAAGTGCAGCAGATCTGCGACCGGGTCGGGGTCATCGCCCGCGGCAGGCTGATCGCCGAGAACACGGTGGACGAGCTGCGCGGCGCGGCGTCGCTGCTGCTGGCCGCCCAGCCGCTGGACGAAGCCGCCCGGCTGGCAGGCGAGATGCTCGGCCCGCATCGAGTCCAACATCACGACGGTCAGCTGCGCCTGGACGCCGGGGCGGCCGACGCTGCGCGGGTGAACCGAGCGCTGGTGCTGGCCGGCGTGCAGGTCAGTGAGTTGCGTCCGGTGGAGCGCAGCCTTGAAGAGGTGTTCCTGAACATGACCCAGGAGGACCCGCAATGAACCACGTCCTGTCGGCTGAGCTGCTCAAGCTGCGCAAGCGCCCAGCCACCTGGATCATCGTCGGCGTCTGGCTGGCGATGAATCTGGCCTTCGGCTACCTGATCCCCTACCTGATCTATCGCTCCGGTTCGTTCACCGGGCCGGACGGCGCCGCGGCTTCCGGGCAGTTGCTGGCCGCGGTGCTTCCGGCCGGCCTGGTGACCAACGTGCTCAGCGGCTACCCCCTGTTCGGCGGCGCGCTCGTGCTGATCCTCGGTGCGCTGATGATCGGCGGGGAGTACGGCTTCGGCACCCTGAAGACCCTGCTCACCCAGCGCCCCCGGCGCCTCGAGGTGCTCGGCGGCGCGCTGGCCGCGCTGGCCGTGGTGGTGCTCGCGCTCGTCGTAGCGAGTTTTGTCCTCAGCGCCGGCGCCAGCATCGTCATCGCGGCGGTCGAGTCGGCATCCTGGGCGTTCCCACCGGTTGCTGACCTGGCCCGTGGGCTCGCCTCGGGCTGGCTGATCCTGGGTATGTGGGGGCTGCTCGGGGCGCTGGCCGGGATCGCCTTCCGGAGTACAGCGATGGCCGTCGGGCTCAGCCTGGTGTGGGCCCTGGTGATCGAGAACCTGATCCGGGGCTTCGCAGGGCTGCTGGACCTCTTCGACACCGTGCAGCGGGCGCTGCCCGGGGTCAACGCCGGCTCGTTGGTGGCCGCGCTCGGTGCCGCCGGCCAGGGCGATGGGTCCGAAGGGACACCCGGGGTGGAGGCAGTGGTGGGCGGCACTCAGGCCGTGGTGGTGCTCACCTGCTACGCGATCGGCTTCATTCTGGTGGCCGGGCTGTTGCTGACCCGGCGTGACGTCACCTGAACCCGCGACTTTCCTGACACGGCCGTACGGCGCGGGTAATTTTCTTCGCACCCTCAGCAGCCAATGCCAGCGTCCGTGTCAGCTCATCAACCTTCCAGGGCTCCATAATGGCTTCCCAGGTGAATGGCGGCTGAATCGACATCCACACCTGTCCCTGTTGCACCGTAACCACTACAGTCGCCGAAACTCCGCCACTGCCCTTCACTGCCACCGTGCGGCGCACGAGCGGACTGGTGCCGGTGTATATTTCCTGCCTATTGTCGATGTCTCCTGGCATAGCTTTCGGGGCAGGCTCAGTCATCGGTGGCACTAACCCGAACTTACTTGATCTTGATCGCCGTGGTGGGTGGTTGACCTGGGTGAACGGTGTTGGTCAGGGTCGGGTGCGGGGTTTGTTACTGGTTACTGGAGGGTCACGGGGGCGGGGGTGCCGAGCAGCTCGAAGACGCGGCGTTGGACGGGTGTTGGGGTGGTGATCTTCTCGATTCGCTGCCCATCGAAATTGATGACTTG
>JBOHGG010000079.1:0-6186 GCA_050700115.1 Pseudonocardiaceae bacterium | reverse complement strand
CATCAACAAGATCACCAACTTCATCGAGATCTACAACGGCACAGCCAAACCCTTCCGCTGGACCTACGACGCCAAGCTCCTCAAGGCCGCATGAACCCCCGACGAACTTATGCGGCGCTGCACTAGGGTCTCGCTGCCGCCGCTGTATAGGCCGTATTCGGCGGCCCACCGCCGTCAGGAACCGAACCTGAGCAAGGGTACGTCGTACAGTGCCGGCTCCCGGGTACGGAGCATGGTGGGTGCGGCGATCTCGACGAGCAGCATCTCGACGAGGAATTGCACTCGGGCAGAGAGAAGATGGCTGGTGTGGCCGAGGGCTGAGCGTTCCTTGAGCCCGAGGCTGGTGTGAATGTGAGGCAGGACGCGGCCGGTCTCGGGATCGTAGCCAAGGGTGCCGCAGCCGAGGGCTTCGACGTTGGTGAGGTGGACCTTGGACCAGACGGGGGCACCGGGATCGGCGAGCTTTTCGCAGGTGCCGACGATCTCTGCTTCGCCGAACCCGGCGATGAACATCGGGATGTAGCCCTGGCGGACGTTGTTGGCGGTGCAGAACGTGGTGAGCGTGTCGAAGAAGTCGTCGTCGTGGTCGAACACGATGCCGAAGGTTCGGCCGGTTGTCAGTTCATGGCTGCGCACAGCGCTCAGCCTGGCATAGCAACTTGCCCACTGGCCGCGGCGAAGGCCGTCGAGATCTTGTGGTGATCAGCTCCGGCGCCGACCAGTACGTATAGCAAGATCCGGGCTTTGAACGGTCCGAGGAACCCGGAGTTGATCAACCCTTGATCCTGGAGATCACGCTCGGAGCCGGGGAAACCATAGGTGCTGCGCAGAACCGGACCGGCGCCCGTTCTCGACGCGAGCACAACCGGGATCCGGGAAGCAAGATCGGCTAGCGGCTCAACGAACGCTGCTGGCACGTGTCCCACTCCGAAACCGGCGATGACAAGGCCGTCGAAGCCGCTGCCCAGGCGATGCAGTAGCTCAGCGTCGTCGCCGAGACACGCGGTGATCAGACCGATCCGCACTCCGCGCGTGGGTACGGGATAGGTCGGCGCTGCCATCGGGCGAGCGATGAGACGTGGGTGCCCCTCCACGACCCGGCCGATCGGGCCGGTGTTGGGTGAGGCGAACGCACCAGGGCTAGCGCTGTGCAGCTTGTGGACATGCTTTGCAGCGTGGATCTCATCAGCCATCACCACCACACACCCCACACCGGCTAGGTGCTCGCTGGCAGCGGTCTGGACGGCGGCCAGGAGGTTGGCCGGCCCGTCAGCCCCGGCCATCGTCGGGTTTCGCATGGCGCCGGTGACCACAAGTGGTGCGGTGCGGTCGAGGATCAGGTCAAAGAAGTAGGCCGTCTCTTCGATCGTGTCGGTGCCCTGGGTGATGACGACCCCATCGACGCCAGAATCGACTTCGTCACGCACCACGCCAACGAGTTAGGAAAGATCGTCGAAGCTCAACGAGGCGCCAGGCAGACCTCGGAAACTCCGAGCAGTGATCTTTACATTCTGGTCGCTTAGTCCCGGTACCGCGGCCAGCAGCGCGGCGGCGTCAAGTGTCGGCACGACGCCCGCGCTGTCGCGTGATGAGTTGGTCATGGCGATCGTGCCGCCGAGAGATAGGACCGAGACGGTCCGCGTGGGCGGGCTGTGTGTCACACGACGACCTTAGCTGCGGGCCGATGTCGACTCGTGGTGCAGGGAGGCGAGATACCGGCAGGCCGCGTCAACGCCGTCGATTGAGAGCAGCCTGCTTCGTGGTCGTGCGAAGTCTCGGCAGGAGTGCTCGGCCAATGCTTGACACCGGCTTGTCAGCCACGTCCAGTCGATGCTGAGGTAATCGGAAAGCGCGGCCAGCCGACTGGCTGGGTTGGCTGCGTCGCAGAGTCCGTGTGCTCTAGCGTCTCCGATCACGTCTCCGAACGCCTGAAGCGCCGGCTTAAACTGAGTCTTGTCGACGTACCAGCGCCCTTCCGTACGTACCCAGTTCGCGATCACAGCCTCAGAGCCCGGCGCGAGGACGAAACCGTCCACTTGGGACAGAGTTGGGTCCGGGCAGAACTGTGTGCGGATGCCGAGTGATTCCATCAGCGCCGCAGCGAGTAGTAATAAGACACGCTCACTGGGCGCCGAGTCGAGCACCGCAAGTTCCGGAACGCAGAATGTCCGACTAGCGGATCCTGATGTGTCAGTGAACCTTCGGCTGGTCGCCCGCAGGTAGGCGAGTTTGTGCTGGAAGAGCAACCAGGTCGACGCTTCTTCGCCGCGCTGCTCCCTGGTCCAGAAGACTGGACGATCAGAGAAGTCACGGTGCTGTCACCTCCTGAAGCCGCAGCCCGACCCGCCTGACGATGGCCACAAACCGGGGCAACCGCCTCCGCACGATGCCGAAGGCTCGCCGGTAGTCAGTTCATGGCTGCGCGCAGCGCTCAGCCTCGCGTAGCGACGTGTCCACTGGCCGTGTCGAATGCCGTCGAGCGCGCTATGGTCGTAGCGCCGTGATCGCACCGTTAGCTCTCGGCGAGCTGGTTGCCGATGTAGTCGAGGGTGTCGCTCAACGTGGAAGGCATCTGCGGTCGCGCTTCGGGGTGGGCTACGGTGCGGAGCAACAACCCTTCGGTGCGAGCCGAGGCGATCATGCCGACCATCGGTGCGACGTCTATCGCTACCCGCTCAGCCTCAGCCCACGAACCAACGCGCAGCAGCGCGCGGAGCAGGTTGGCCCGGTGGATATACAGCGCCCAGCGGAAGCGTTCCTGACCCTCCGAGCGCTCCACCGCCGTCGCCAACTGGGGAAGTGCCCGGCTGTGGTCTCCAAGGGCCGCGTGAATCATGCCTTCGTGTCCGGCAAGCTCGCGCTCGTCGAACCACCACGACCACGCTGGGTCGCGCGTCGTGGTTCCATCGGCGAACGCCGACCTCGCTCGGTCGAAGGCCCGAAGTGCTGAGGTCGAGTCACCCAACGCCGCCAAAGCGCGCGCAGATCGCACATCGAACAGTGCCCCTACCCGGCGGGGCAGGTCGTGACCGCTGGTCATGCGTTGAGCGATCCGCAGTGCCTCCCGGTTGCGGCCGGCGTGCACCGAGGCGAGCGCCTGATTGGACAGCACGAACCACTCCATACTCGCGTCTCCCGCGATCCGCGCGAGACTGAGAGCTTCGGCGTTGATCTGACGGGCCTCCCGGTGACGTTCGGCGTCGAACAGCAACCAGCCGGACAGCTCGCCGATTTCAGCCGCAACCGCTTCAAGATCACGTTCTAAAGCTGGCTCGTAACGGCCTTCCCCGAGGATGCATTGCGCTCGGCGAAAGCTGCGCAGCGCCAACGGGGCAATATCGGCACCACCATGCAGGCCATCGAGCGCGGCAAGGTTTTTGATCGTCCCGTGCAAGCTCTCCACGTAATCAGCGCCGACTGGTACATCATCGGACAGATCGATAACCCGCATGTCCACGACATCCATCCTTGTGTTCGTGGACCGGGACAGCCGGGACGCTGCGGATGCCGCGGGCGCGCGTACCAACGCGGACAAGACCCCATCGACGTCAAATGCCGCGTCACACTTGGCGGCAACGGTGTCAGTCGGGGGCTTCAGCCCATTCTCGATCTTGGATAGGTAGCCGGGGTCGTAGTGCACCAGCTGCGCGAACTTCTTCAGCGACAGGCCGCGCTGTTGGCGCAACCTGCGCAGCTCGTCGCCGAATGTCGGCTGGCTCATCGGCGCTCCCGTTCGCCGTTGCCTTGGTTGCCCTCGCCTGAGGGCAACGGGCAACTCCTAGATCACGCAGAGCGTAGCTGGCGAAGCTACCAGCATGACCATCATCCGGCCGGCAGACGCAGCAGGGGATCACGCGGCGCGTAGCCGCACGCCCCCGTTAGTTCCCTGCGCTTTCGCCCAGGCGGGCCAGCCGGCCCATGACCACGGCGGGGCCAGGGAGCACCCCGAACGCCCCTGGCTCCGCCGTGTTCCACCCGGCAAGCAGATCCCAATCCTCGTGGGCAGGTCTTTCGTGCTGTCGGGAGGTCTCACGTGGCGGATATGACCGGCGTCAGAGATGAGCGCCACGCATGGCGGACTGTTGCGGTGCCGGTGACCAGTGCACTTGACGGCTTCGAGCATCTGGTGGCCGATGCGGCGATCGCGCCCGGCAACGCAGGCCGCTATGGCGCGTTGTGCGGGCGCGACGTGTGGGCGGCGGCGCTGGCCTGTCCGGCGGGTCGGCGGTGTCGCGCCTGTGTGGCGGTGCACAACGCCGACGTGGTGGGCCGGCCGCGTCACCGCCGACCGAGCCGCCGCGGGGCATGGGCACGACTGGTCAGGATGCTGCGCCGCCCACGCCCAGTGTGGTCCGAGTCGGACCAGTTCCCCGATGTCACCCTGCCACCATCGGGGGTCGTTTCGTCCCCGCTGCACCAGAGCGTCCGGCAATGATCGCCACGAATGGCCGCGGCGACCACCAGACGGTCGCAGAGGTCCGGCCGGTGGTGCTGGTCCGCTACCGTCCCGGCGTCACCGGCGAGGCGACCCGGACCGTGCACCTGGTACCACTGCCCCCCGACGGCCAGCACGACGCGGCCGCTGCCTTGTGTGGGACGTGGCTGCTCTCGTCCGAGATGGAGATCGTCACTCCCGGGCACGGCGTGCCCTGCACTCGTTGCCTGATCAGCCAGGTCACGGCCAATCTCCCACCACCCACAGTCGAACCCTGCTCGCAAACCGCACATCCCGACGCCGGACACCAGGACGCGGCAGCCGACTACCACCGGTGGGGGTGGCCGGTGACCGTGCGCCGCGATCAGGTGCGGTTGCGCCTGGCGCCCAACACAGTGGCGCTGATCATCCCGGCCCTGTTGGCCGCGGAGGTGACCGAGATCCTCACCACCCGGCGTTGCCAGCCAGCAGTGCTGACCCACCCCAACGCCCCTACCAACCGGGTGCTGCTGGCTAGCGAGCCCTATCCGGTAATGCTGCCGTGGCCAGCCGGGGTGAACCGGGTCACCACACACCTGCCGCTGCCGCCCACTCTCACCCCCCGCGGACCGATCCGTTGGGTGCATCCGCCGCACGAGAACTCATTACGGCTCTGCCGGGAGATCGACGTCCTCGCCGCAGTCCGCACCACGCCCCAGCGATCACCCCGAGAAGCGAGAGGAGATCACATGGCCAAGCACGACCCCCCGAAGCCGCAGCCCGACCCGTCAGATGATGGCCACAAACCGGGGCAACTGCCCCCGGACCGCGAGCCGGGTAAGCACGAGAAGAGAGATGACCCGCGAGATGATCCGCCGCCCCGTGACCGTTGACACCGCGGAACTACGGCGCCGGATGGTCGACGCGGTCACTGCTGAGGAGGTTCTGAGGCGGTGGCAGGTCGCGTTCGCGCCATGGCGACCCTCGCTACTGACGGTGCCCCGGCATCGCTTCCTGCCGCCCACTGTGTGGGTCGACAACGACGCTGATCCACCACCGGTACTAGTGCCGCTGCATCGCGAGCAAGACCTGGATCGATGGCTGGAACTGGCCTACGCAGCCGACCATGGTGTGGTCACCCAAGTCGATGATGGGCACCCTGCCGGGCCCGGTCTCGGTGGCGCGATGCCCACCAGTTCGGCATCGGGTCCGGTCATTGTCGCGGTGATGCTGGCCGCGCTCGACGCCCACGAAGGCCACCGCGTGCTGGAGATCGGCACCGGCACCGGCTACAACGCTGCGCTGCTGGCCCACCGGCTCGGCGCCGAGCAGATCACCAGCATCGAGATCGACCCCGACATCGCCACCCACGCCAGAAAAGCACTGTCCGATACCGGATTCGGGGCCCTCACAGTGGTCACCGGTGACGGCGCCGTCGGCTACCCCGCCGCAGCCCCGTATGACCGAGTGATCGCCACCGCCGCCGTGAACCAGATCCCCTACCCCTGGGTGGCCCAAACCCGGCCCGGTGGCCGGATCCTGCTGCCCTGGGCCGACACCTACACCGGCGGACTGCTGGCGTTAACCGTCCACGACGACGGCACCGCCCAGGGCAACATCGTCGCCGAGAGCAACTTCATGTGGCTTGTTAGCCGCCGTTCCTCTTGACCACGGCGGGGCGGGTTGGCGTCAGTCGGCGTGAGCTGCGGGGCTAGCGGTTTCGTGGTGGTGGTGTCGTTGGTGTGCGACGACAACGTGATCATGTGCGCGTC
>JBOHGG010000078.1:0-6863 GCA_050700115.1 Pseudonocardiaceae bacterium | reverse complement strand
GGCCCGGTACTCCCGAAGCTACGGCCGGCCGCCAACTCTGCGGGGGCGCCGCATCTCGCGGGTGGGTGATCAGTTGACTGGTTCATGCGTCGCGAGTGGGAGCCGGAGGATCTGGTTGCGTCCTGGACGTTGATCGAGCCGGACTGGGAGTTGATCGGCAGCAAGCCTGGGGCAACTCGATTGGGGTTCGCCGCGCTGCTCAAATTTTTCGAGATCGATGGCCGGTTCCCGGAGTATGCCGCCGAGATACCTGAGCAGGCTGTGGCGTATGTGGCCGAGCAGGTCAAGGTTGATCCAGCGCTGTTGTTGAAGTATCAGTGGAGCGGGCGTACCAGTGAGCGTCACCGGGCGCAGGTTCGTAAGGCTCTGGGGTTCCGCGAGTGCAGTCAGGATGATCAGGAAGCGTTGGCGCAGTGGCTGTCGTGGGAGGTATGCCCGACGGAGCTTCGCCGAGAGGCCTTGCGGGATGCGGTGCTGGCGCGCTGTCGCTCGGAGGAGGTGCGGCTGGTGCCGCCGACGTTCGGGCAGATTTCCCGATTGGTGGGCAGCGCGCTGCGGATGTTCGAGGAGCGGTTCTGCTGCACGGTCGAGCAGCGGCTCGATGCTGTTGATGGGGTGGTGCAACGCCTCGAGCGGCTGGCCGGGCCGGGTGATGCTCCGGCAGCCGCGGCGGGTGGCGGCGAGCGGTTCCTTTACGAGTTGAAAACCGATCCTGGGGTGGTGGGCACCGAGACATTCCGCCGGGAGGTCGCCAAGCTGGAACGGGTCAAGGCGTTGGGGTTGCCGACGGATCTGTTCGAGGGGTGGACAGAGAAGTTGGTCACGGCCTGGCGGGACCGGGCGGCCCGCTGCTTCCCGTCTGATCTGGCCGAGTCACCACGGCAGGTGCGCCTGACCTTGCTGGCGGCGCTGTGCCATGTCCGCACGACGGAGATCACCGACAGCCTGGTCGAGTTGCTGATCCAGCTGGTACTGAAGATCGACACGAGGGCTGAACGGCGGGTCGAGAAAGAACTGACCGACGATCTGAAACGGGTGACGGGAAAGACAGGGATTTTGTACCGGGTGGCCGAGGCCGCGGTGGCGCATCCGGACGACACGGTGCGCCGGGTGATCTACCCAGTCGCCGGGGAAGCGACGCTGCGGGAGCTGGCCAAGGAAGCCAAGGCCGAACGGGCAGTGTTCAACAGCAAGGTCCGCACCGTGCTGCGCGGTTCCTACTCTCACCACTACCGGCGGCTGCTCCCGGACTTGCTGGCCGCGTTGGAGTTCCGCGCCAACAACACCACCCACCGCCCGGTGATGGACGCAGTCGAGCTGCTGCAGCGATACAAGGACATCCCGGTCTCGGACCGGCCTTGCTACTCCCGCGCCGACCGGGTGCCGCTGGAGGGAGTCGTGCCCCGCGAGTGGCGCGACGCGGTGGTCGACGACAAGGACCGGGTCGAGCGGATCCCGTACGAGTTGTGCGTGCTCAAAGCCCTGCGCGAGGCGATCCGCCGCCGCGAGATCTGGGTGGTCGGGGCGAACCGGTGGCGCAACCCCGACAACGACCTACCGGCCGATTTCGAGGACAACCGAGACGTGCACTACGCCGCGCTGCGTGCCCCGGCGGATGGCGGCGAGTTCGTCGCGGAGCTCAAACAACGACTGGAGTCCGCGCTCACCTCGTTCGACACCGCACTGGCCGGCGGCACCACCGGCGGAGTGCGGATCACCACCCGCCACGGCGAGGGCTGGATCTCGGTGCCCGGCATGGACAAGGTGCCCGAGCCGCCGAACCTCGACGCGCTCAAAACCGAGGTGCAGCGCCGCTGGGGCACCATCGATCTGCTCGACATCCTCAAGGAGGCCGATTTCCTGACTGGCTTCACCGGCGAGTTCACCTCGGTGATGAGCCGCGAAGCGCTCCCGGAGGGCGTGCTGCGCCGGCGGCTGCTGTTGGTGCTGTTCGCGTTGGGAACTAACGTCGGGATCAAACGGATCGTCGACGGCCTCGATGTCATCGGCGGCGAACTCGGCGACATCGAGGCCGCCTTGCGACGCGTTCGCGCCTCGCACCTCACCCGCGACAACCTGCGCAAGGCGATCCGGCGGCTGGTCAACACGACCTTGGAGATGCGTGATCCCACTTGGTGGGGACAGGGCACCGCCTGCGCGTCGGACTCCAAAAAGTTCGGGTCCTGGTCGTCGAACCTGATGACCGAGTGGCACCAGCGCTACCGAGGACCCGGGATCATGATCTATTGGCACGTCGAACGTGGACGGGTCTGTATCTACTCCCAGCTCAAGACCTGCTCGGCCAGCGAGGTCGCGGCGATGATCGAGGGACTGTTGCGGCACCTGACCAGCGCGACCATCGACCGGCAATACACCGACACCCACGGCGCGAGCCTGCTCGGACATGCCTTCTCCCACCTGCTCGGGTTCAAGCTGCTGCCCCGAGACAAGACACTGCCCAAAGCCAAGCTGTACCGGGTGGAGGCCGGGTCGGTCGACGCCTGGCCCCAGCTGGCGCCGGTGCTGTCGAACCGGGCCATCGACTGGGACCTGATCACCCAGCAGTACGACCAAATGGTCAAGTACGCTACCGCGCTGCGGCTGGGCACCGCCGAAGCCGAGCAGGTGCTGCGCCGCTTCACCCGGGGCGGCGGCCCCAAACACCCCACCTACCAAGCGCTCGAGGAACTCGGACGGGTGATCCGAACGATCTTCATCTGCGAGTACGGCGCCAACCCCGAGCTGCGCCGGGAGATCCACGAGGGGCTCCAGGTAGTGGAAAACTGGAACTCAGGCAATACCGATCTGCACTACGGCAAAGGCGGGGACCTGACTGGCTCCGACCGCGAGCACGCCGAGGTCTCCATGCTCGCCCTGCATCTACTCCAGGCCGCGTTGGTCCATGTCAACACAGCGCTGCTGCAGATCATCCTGACCGAGCCGCGCTGGCAGCACCGGATGACCGACGCCGACCGCCGGGCACTGAGCCCGCTGTTCTGGACCCATGTGAACCTCTACGGCAAATTCGATCTCGACATGACCACCCGCCTCGACCTTGCCGGCGTCACCCCGAACGCGGTCCAGGGTTTGACGGTCCCCGTGTAAGGCCGTAAGGGACGTTGGAACGAGGAAGTAGCGCTAACCTCGTGGCCGCTGGTCGTGGCCTTCAACGAGACCTGTGAGGGCCCGGGGGGTCGATTCCGCGTCGTGGTTCGGGGTCGGCCTGCAGTGCCGGGGCGGGAGTGTTGGATGGGCCTGTGCTTGACGCGCGGCATGCCCGTGGAGTTCCTCGCTGATGATCAGGCGGCCGCTTACGAGGGCTATGTGCGCCCTCCGCCTGCACCCGAGTCCGTCCTACCCGGGTAGTTGAGGCGCTGCTTCGGTGGTCGCGGGAGTGCCGCAGACGCACCCACCGGTATCGGGTTGGCCGAGGGTGCGGATGCTGGTGGCATCGGGGGCGTCGGCTTTGACGGTGTAGACCTCCCATGGTTCGGCGCCGGGGCCGTGGACCCAGACCTTGTCCTGCAGGGCGTAGCAGCAGGTGGTGTCGTTTTCGACGTGGGTGACCAGCCCCAGCTGAGACAGGCGTCCAGTCGCGGCGCGGACCTCGCCGGTGGTTTCTACCTCCACACCAAGGTGGTCCAGCACGGTCGGCTGATCCGGCGCGCCTTCGATGAGCACCAGCTTCAGCGGAGGCTCGGTGATCGCGAAGTTGGCATAGCCTGCCCGGCGTTTGGCTGGTTCGACGCCGAACAGCGAGCGGTAGAACGCGATCGATCCTTCGAGGTCAGAGACCCGCAACGCGAGTTGCACCCGGGACATGTCCAGATCACCCCTTCGCTTGTTTCGATATCTGTTAAGGCAGACCTTGCGCCCTGATTTGAGAACTGTCAAGGTAGAAGTATGTCGAATCAAGAGCGACTGCTTGTCGAGCTGACCGACGCGGTGGGGTGCTGCTCACCGCTGGTCCGGGAGCCGTTATCGGCCGAGCAGGCGGTGGAGTTGTCGCGGTTATTCAAGGCGATGGGCGACCCGGTGCGGCTGCGGTTGCTGTCGCTGATCGCTTCCCATGACGGTGGGGAGGCGTGCGTGTGTGACCTGTCCGGGGTGTTCGAGTTGACCGGGCCGACGATCAGCCATCACCTCAAGGTGCTGCGCGAGGCCGGGCTGATCACCGGGGAGCGGCGCGGGACCTGGGTCTACTACCGGGTCGAGCCCGACGCGCTCGGGAGGCTGTCTGCGGTGCTGGTGCCCAACAGTGCGTCAGCGAGGCCAGTGTGAGTATCGAGAATCTCACCGACACCGATCGGGCCTCGACTGGTGTGGTGGCCAAGCTGTCCACGCTGGACCGGTTTCTTCCGGTGTGGATCCTCGCCGCCATGGCCATTGGTCTGATCGGCGGTCGGCTGATTCCGGGGCTGGGTCGCGCGTTGGATGCGATCGCGGTGGACGGGGTGTCTCTCCCGATCGCGCTCGGTTTGCTGATCATGATGTATCCGGTGCTGGCCAAGGTCCGCTACGACCGGCTCGATGCCGTCACCCGGGACCGCCGGCTCCTGATCCCCTCACTGGTACTGAACTGGGTGCTCGGACCGGCGCTGATGTTCGCGCTAGCCTGGTTGATGTTGCCCGACCTGCCCGAATACCGCACCGGGCTGATCATCGTCGGGCTCGCCCGGTGCATCGCCATGGTCATCATCTGGAACGATCTGGCCGGTGGGGACCGGGAAGCGGCCGCGGTGCTGGTCGCGCTGAACTCGGTGTTCCAGGTGATCGCGTTCGCCGGGCTGGGCTGGTTCTACCTGCATGTGCTGCCCGGATGGCTGGTCTGCCGCAGACCGATCTGACCGTCTCCGCCTGGCAGATCGCCCGCTCAGTACTGATCTTCCTCGGCATCCCGCTGGTGGCCGGGTACCTGACCCGCCGGCTCGGGGAACGCGCCCAGGGCCGCGACTGGTACGAGAGCACGTTCCTGCCCACGATCGGACCGTTCGCGCTCTACGGGCTGCTGTTCACCATCGTCATCCTCTTCGCCCTGCAAGGTCAGGCCATCACCAGCCGACCGCTGGACGTGGCCCGGATCGCGCTCCCGCTGCTGGCCTACTTCGCCATCATGTGGGCCAGCTCCTACACCCTCGGCACAGCGGTCGGGCTGAGCTACCAGCGCACCACCACCCTGGCGTTCACCGCCGCCGGCAACAACTTCGAACTGGCCATCGCTGTCGCGATCGCCACCTTCGGTGTCACCTCCGGCCAAGCCCTCGCCGGCGTCGTGGGTCCCTTGATCGAGGTCCCGGTCCTGATCGGACTGGTCTACGTCTCACTCGCCGCCCGCCGCCGATGGACCAATGCCGCTACCGCTACCAGGACCTGACTTACTTCTCCTCCCGTGGAGTCAACGATGTCCGCCACACCCCACCCACCACCCGCGTTGATCTCAGACACTGCCGTCCTCGACCGGGTCACCACCGACCTTGCCGCGAAGTTCGTGGGCGTGTTCTCCGCCGAGACCGTGCACCGCTACGTGTTCGAGTCCTACACAGCGCTGCGACGCACCGCGAAGATCAAAACCCATTTGGTGGCGCTGACCACCCACTTCGCCACCGACCGCCTCACCGCCCTGGCCCAAGCCCAAGGAGACATCGTGAAAACCGTCCCCGAAGTGCTCTTCGTCTGCGTGCACAACGCCGGCCGTTCCCAAATGGCCGCCGCCCTGCTGCACCACCACGCCGCCGGTGCCGTGCACGTCCGCTCCACCGGCTCCACACCGGCCGACGAGATCAACCCCGCCGTCCGCGAAGCCATGAACGAAATCGGCCTCGACCTCTCCCAAGAATTCCCCAAACCACTCACCGACGACGTCGTCCGCGCCGCGGATGTGGTCATCACCATGGGCTGCGGGGACGCCTGCCCTATCTACCCGGGCAAGCGCTACCTCGACTGGGACCTCACCGACCCCGCCGGCAAAACCCTCGACCAGATCCGTCCCATCCGCAGACGACATCGACACCCGCGTCCGCGACCTCCTCTCCGAACTCACCACCACCCCCGCGCGAGCACAAGGCTGATCGGGACTGTTCCGTAAGCGGATCGACCAACGGAACAGCAGGCAGCCGAGCCAACGTTCCTGGTCGTGGTGTTCCGTATAGATGTTCCATATAGGGTTTCGGTCATGGCCCCTTATCCGGAACAATGACAGCCATGGACGGTGCCCGGGTCGGCTATGCGCGGTGCTCGACCGACGAACAGGACGTCGACATCCAGATCGAGCAGCTGACCGCACTCGGCGTCGCGCCCGACCGTATCTACATCGACCGCGGGTTCTCCGGCACCCGCCGCGCCCACCGCGCCGGCCTGGACCAAGCCCTGGCCGCGCTCTGGCCCGCCAGCATTCTCACCGTCACCAAGTTCGACCGGTTCGCCCGCGACGTCGCCGACGCCCACACCATCCTCACCGACCTGTCCCAGCGCGGTGTGCTCTTCGGCCTAGGTGCCTCGGTCTACGACTGGACCGACCCCTTCGGGCGGCTGTTTCTGCAGACCCTGGCCATGGTCGCCGAGTTCGAAGCCAACATCGGCCACCTGCGGACCCGCGAAGGCATGGCCAAAGCACGCCGCCAGGGCAAGCTTCGCGGCAAACAACCCAAACTGCCCCCGTCAGCGGCCCGCGCCATCCGCCGCCGCTACGCCACCGGCGAGGTGTCCCTAGCCGATCTGGCCGAGGAATACAGCGTCGGCCGATCCACCATCCACCGCATCATCCACCGACCCGAGCCGCAGAGCACCACCCAGCAGACCTAACCGCAGCTCACACAACGGGCGCAGAGTTGGCGGTTGGCCGTAGCTTCGGGAGTCCCGGGCCG
>JBOHGG010000077.1:0-8667 GCA_050700115.1 Pseudonocardiaceae bacterium | reverse complement strand
CCATCACACCGATCATGTGAAGTCCATCATTTTTACTGGCTACAGTTCAGCGGGTTCAGAACCCGCACAGAACCGGTCTTCGCAGGTGAGAACAGACGGTCACGCCATCAAGATCAAGTAAGCTCGGTCTAGAGCAGGCTGCCTATCTCGCTCAGTGTGTGGGTCGGATTGACCAGAGGCGGGCGGTGAGCTGGATCATGGAATGCGCCTGGCTGGCGTATCCCGTCATCAGTTCCGTCGGGCTCGACTCTCTACGGCAGGCGATCACGTCGCTCATCTCGGCAAACCTGCACACATCTGACAGGACGTGGGACGCGGTGCTCAGCCGCCGCAACGAGGTCCTCCGTTCGGTTCTTCGGTGGGGGAAGGATCGCTTCGCCGAACTGCCCACCGATCTCGGGGAGTCGGAGCGAGCGGTACGTAGTCCCGCAGCAACTGCGCACGTGATGCTGGCCGCGATTCGGCCGTTCCTCAGCATCGTTCTGGAAACTCACGTCGTCAGGACCCCGCAAGACCCCGACATCTGCTTGATCGGCCAGCACGTTCTGCCTGACGACTGCCGAGCCGTTGGCCAGCTCGACTCGGCCGTCGCTACGGTCCGGCAGATCCTCGACAAGATCAACTCTGCTTCACCCGAAGCCCAGCCTGTGCTGCGGGAGATTGCGATGCTCCCCCGTGAGCTCCGCGCCGAGGGTGCACGGGGAGTGATCGGTACGGGGTCATTGCCGACCTACGCTGTCGACGGTCTCCATTCAGCGGCCGGCTCCCTCGCTGAGGCGGTCGCAGAACGCTGGGCCGCTCTGCCGCTGGGCGTCCGCCATACCGCAGCGGAGGCTGCCGTGCGCCCGGCCGGTCGGCGGCCCACTACCCTCGCCGCGCTGGCAGAGGCCGGTGATGCGGTCGCAGTCGCAGCGGTCAAGGATGCCGAGCTGGGGCGGATACTGGTGCTGTTCCCGATCAGCGAAGACCTCGACCGCATTGCCCGAGGCGGCACCGACGTGGCCAGTCTCGACAACGAGCGCCGGCAGAAGGCAGAAGAGCTCGGCAAGCAGCTTCCCTTCGAGGAGGCCATCGAGCTGTTGGAAAGCCTCAACGAGCCACCGTCGGGGTTGTTCGGACCCGGCTGCCTGGAATCGTTCGCGGCGGCGGTCGGCCGCCGCGCCCCGACCGCTGATGCGGTCCTGACTCGCCTGACTATGGGATCTCTGATCGGCGAGTGCGCACTGCTCGCGGGTGTGTTGCAGTCCGAGCCGGACGCGGTTGTCGCGTGGATTCTCGGCAACATCACAGTGCCCCGGATTGGCGTGCTCGGCCTCGCGATCGCCAGCGCGCTTTCCGAAGACCAGGAGACCACCCTCTTGGATACGGTCGCCACCGCGCTCACTACGGCTGGTGCATCGCCGACGTCGGTCGAATCGGATGCCGACGGCCCCGACCCGCTGCCACCTGCGTCGACGGAGCTCGTCGCTCTGGCGGGCGAGCTCGCAAGGCATCTTGCAGGGTCCCGTCGGCGTCCGGTCGCCGATCGACTCGAACGGTTGGCCGCCCTCGGTGAGACGGTCCCGGCCGCGGCACTTCCCCGGGTGCTGTCCGCGGTCGGACAGGTGCTGCGCCCGATCCGGACTCAGTTCGCGGTGCCGGTGGACCACCCGGACATCCGGCGTCGTCTCGTCGCTGTTCTCGGCAGGGCACTGGCAGCGACGGATTACGACATGCTCTCCGGCGTCCAGTACGACACTGCGATGGGTGGTCTGGCGCTTGCGGTGGTCGCTCCGGCTGAGGTGGCGGAGCTCCTGATCGAACGGGCGCTCGCCGAACTGCCTCAAGCGATCCCAATGGAGTGGCACCAGCTGCTCGCCGACATGGACTTCGCAGACCGGGCGCCGGTTGCGGAGGCGTTCCGGGTACTGCTAGAGCAGCAGCGCGCCGCAGGCACGCTAACCGCACGCGGGGAGGACACGGCGCACGGGATTCTGACGCAGCTCGGCGGCGGAACGAAACAGTGGGTCGGCCTCGTCCGGGAGCTGGCTACCGGCGGCCCCGCCGATCGCACCCGTGCAGCCCAGATCGTCAGGTTCTCCTGGCACCACGCCGTCTGGGCCGAGGTGGTGCCCGACCTTGTGGATGCCGGGCTCGGTGAGCACACCACCAACCAACTCCTCGAAGGTCTTCTGATGGACAACGTCGACTACGACCTCAACGACGCCACCCAAGCCAGGCTCGACGTCCTCCAACCGCTCCTGAATGACCGCAGGCCCGCAGTCCGGGAGTTCGCAAACGATGCCATCCGGCAGCTTACCTTGCTGCCTGGCCTATGATCACCCATAAAGCGAGGTCCGCCGAGACCGGGATAGGAAGTCCGGTCAGATCGCTGTCCGGCCACGTCAGTTTGTCGGATAGGCGTGGACCCATCGTTCGGGCTTTGTCGGGCAGCGCTCCGCGGATTCTAGTCACCGGATACATCCGAAGCGATAGTACGAATAATCGGTATTTGTGTCTCAAGAATTGCTCACGATTTCTGGTTCACCTCCACAATATGGTTGGAAGTGCGGCCGGTTTGTCGGCGACTTCCCCCCTCAAGAATTACGCCTGCCGTCCGTCCGGCGTTTGAGCCGTTGCGGCGGCCTGGTACTACGCTGCATACGATGTTGCTGACCGAGGGGGTGCGGTGCCCGTGAACACCGTCGACCGCTGGACCGGTCGTGAAGCGAAGCTGCTGCGGCAGGCGTTGCGGCTGAGCGTCCGCGACTTCGCCGCTCACCTCGGGGTCGGTGTGCGAACGGTCAACAAGTGGGAGGCACGGCAGGCGGACATCACTCCGCTGCCATACATGCAGGAAGTACTGGACACTGCCCTTGCCCGAGCCTCCGACGAGGTGAAAGCTCGGTTCGCTGCCGCGACGCGCGCTGACGTGCCTGACCACGAGACCGTGCAGCTATCTGGGCCGACAGTCCGAGGCGCGATGTTGCCGGTCGTGATCAACGGCCGCCTGGTATTCGTAGAGTTCGACGTTGAGGCGCTATCGGCCAGTGGGCTCGGCGCATTCCTTGACGAGCTGGCAATTACCGGCGCCGAGGGGGATTCACTTCTTGCTGCCAGCGAACTGGTGCAGAAGCGGGGTGCTACCGCTGCTGCCTCATCCGACCTCTGGCAGACAGTCACCGCGATCACCCTCGGCGTAGGGCAGGCAGAGTTCGATCTGGACAGGCTCGACAGGCTGATACCGCGCCTGGACGCCGACGAACCGCCACGCCAGGTGGGTGCCGCAGACGTCGATGCCATCGAACGCACCAGCGAGGCCTTGCGGTGCTGCGACTTCGCGCATGGCGGCGGCCTGGCCCGAGCGGCCACCATTGCCCAACTGAGGTCGGTGCTGCGGCTGCGTGAGGTGGCCGCGACCACCGCGATTCGCGTCCGGCTTGATATCGCGTCGGCTGACCTGGCGATGCTCGCTGCGTGGTGCAGTTACGACGTCGAGCAGCACGACCAAGCGCAGCGCTTGTGGGTAGTTGCGCTGGAACTGTGCCGGCATACCGATCACGCCCGGGCCGCCGACCTCGCGGTGGACGTCCTGCTGGACATGGCGCACCAGTCCCTGCACCTCAGCCGTCCCGACGAGGCGCTCCAGCTGGCCAGGCTGGGGCTTGTCGTGGAGAACAACTCTCCCGCGGCAGTCTCCGATGCCACCCGGAGCTACCTGGCCAGCGTGCAAAGCTGGAGCTATGCCGTGCTCGGCCAGACCACCGCGTGTGAGCGGGCACTGGGCCGAGCGGAGCAGTACTTCGCCGCCGTCGATCCAGGTACGGCGCTGCCGTGGACGGCTTTCATCGGCACCGCCGAGTTCGCCGCGCAGCAAGGTCACGCCTGGTACCTGCTCTCCGCTACCCGGCCCGACGCGGCGGCCCGGGCCGTGCCGCTGCTCACCGCAGCCACCGGCGCCCTGGGCAGCGATTACGCCCGCACCCGCGCGGTCAACCTCGCCGGCTTGGCTGGCTCCCACGCCAAAGCCGGGGACACCGACATAGCCGTGAGCGTCGGGCGCCACGCCCTAGAGGAGATCAGCCGGACGTCGTCGCGGCGCGCCTACCAGCGGTTGCGCATGCTCGATGACTGCCTCGCAGTGCATCAGACTGCGGACGTGGCTGAACTGCGACACGACATCCAGCTCGCCTGTGCCGCCTCGTGACGGCCCCCCGCGACAGTGGGGCGTTACCCGGTCGTCACGAGTTGGCGGCCGTCTGCGGCGCGTTGGACCTTGACCCTTCCAGGGCGCGGATGCTGCCGTCGCGATCGAACGCCGTCTACCACCTCCCCGCCGAAGGCGTCGTGGTGCGCTTGAGCAGCGCCACCCCGACCAACGAGGAACGTGCCGCCCGAGTCGTCTCGCTGACCTCTTGGATCGCCGACCACGGTGGACCTGCACTGGCCCCGACACCGCACCCGCAGCCGGTGCGGGAAGCTGGCACGGTCGCCACGCTCTGGCCCTATCTACCCTCGCCAAGCATTCCCAAGGCCCGAGACCTCGGCGGTGCGGTGCGGGAAGTGCACCATCTCGACGCTCAACCGTCACCCCTGCCTGAACACCAGCCGATGGCTCGGCTGCACGAGGCCCTCAACCTTGACACCGCACGAGACCAGCCGGCGTTGCCCACCGACACCCGCAAGTGGCTCCTCACCCGCGCCGCGCAGCTCCAACACGCCTATGACACGACCGCGACCCCACTGGGACGCGGCCTTATCCACGCCGACATCCAGCCCGACAACCTGCTCCAGGATCGCGACGGGCGGTGGCTGCTCATCGACTGGGACCGCGTCAGCCACGGCCCCCGGGAACTCGATCTCGCCTTCGCCGTCCCCGACCACTTCCACGAGCCTGACAGCGACCGGGCCGAGTTCAGCATCGCCTACGGCTGCGACATCACCACTTGGACCGGCTGGACCCTGGTCCGCGACCTCACCGAACTGCACTCCCTCGCCGGCTACATCCGCCGCGCTGCCACCGACCCTGCCGCCCGGGACGAACTCCACCGACGCATCGATTCGCTGGTCAACGACGAGCGCAGCGTGGTGTGGCGCAGCGTGTCAGGCTGAACAACATCACTCAGGCCGGTGAGCTGGGCGCTACACAGGTCTGACTCCGCTGTTGGGCTCGCTGGGACCACGGCGCACAGGCGTTGGCGCTCGGCTGGATCGTCACTGAGCGGGAGATCGACAGTGTGAAAATATCGCGACGGTGTTGCGAAATTTTCGCTAGGGCGCAGGTGTGTATCCCCGATGGGTTCGCTCCCGGATCGAACGAGTGCTGCTGGACACACCGGCATTGTTCGTTGCTGGGCCCCGGCAGGCTGGCGAGAGCACGCTGGTCCGTAGTCGCGCTCGTGTCGTTGCTCTGGTCGTGACGGCTCGGCGCCAGGTGCGCGTTCTGGATGCAGACTGCGGCGATCGGTAGTCGAATAGGTGCAGTCTGCATCCAGAACGCGGCCGGAGGGACCCGCAGCTAGTGCCCGAGCGCCTGCTTGCGTCGTTCGATCAGCCGCCAGATCATCGGCGTGAAGATGAGCTGCATCGCCAGATCCATCTTGCCGCCGGGGCAGACGATGGTGTTCGCCCGCGACATGAACGAGTCGTGCAGCATCGAGACGAGATACGAGAAGTCGATGCCGCGCGGATCGGCGAAGCGGATGATGAGCATCGACTCGTCCGCATTCGGGACGGTCCGGGCGATGAACGGGTTGGAGGTGTCGACCATGGGCACGCGTTGGAAGTTGACGTGAGTGCGCGAGAACTGCGGGCAGATGTAGTTCACGTAGTCGGGCATGCGGCCCAGAATCGTTTCGGTCACTGCTTCGGTGGAGTAGCCCCGAGTAGCCTTGTCGCGATGCAGTTTCTGGATCCACTCCAGGTTGATCACCGGAACGACGCCGATCAACAGGTCAACGTGCTGGGCGACGTCTACCTTGCCGGTCGCAACCGCTCCGTGTAGTCCTTCGTAGTACAGCAGATCTGTGTCGGCGGGCAGATCGTCCCAGGGCGTGAACGTACCGGTGGGCTGCCCGTAGGGCGCCGCCTCCTCCTCGTCGTGCAGGTACTTGCGCACGCGGCCGCGACCGTTCTCGCCGTACTGCCGAAACAGCTCCTCGAGCTCCTCGAACAGGTTCGCCTCCGGGCCGAAGTGGCTGAGGCTGTGGTCACCGCGC
Organism: Pseudonocardiaceae bacterium; assembly: GCA_050700115.1. Lineage (GTDB taxonomy): Bacteria > Actinomycetota > Actinomycetes > Mycobacteriales > Pseudonocardiaceae. The sequence goes on along the minus strand of JBOHGG010000077.1, from coordinate 2,470 downwards.
TCAACCGCCTCGGCCACCTTGGCCTTCATCTCAGTGCGGTCGTATCGATGGAAGCTGTCGCCCTCGATGAGCGCTGCGTTCACCTGCTCGCGCCGGAAGATCTGCTCGAAGGTACGCATCACCGACGTTGTCCCGGCGCCCGAAGAGCCGGTGATGACGATGATCGGATGCTTGGCCGACATGGCCTCCCCCCTTTCGCTCAATCGTTGCTGCGGAACAGGCCGCGCGTACTGAAGAGCGGCGTGTCGTATTCGGCCACGTTGTGGTCGCGGTAGTATTGCTCGATGCGCTCGACTTCATCGCGCGCGCCGAAGATGAACGAGATGCGCTGGTGCAGGTCCTCCGGCGCGACGTCGAGAATCCGCTCGCGCCCGGTGCTCGCGAGGCCACCCGCCTGCTCGACGATGAAGGCCACCGGATTGGCCTCATAAAGCAAGCGCAGCCGACCCGCTTTCGTCGGGTCTTTCGTGTCGCGCGGGTAGAGGAACACGCCGCCGCGGGTAAGGATGCGGTGCGTCTCCGCGACAAGCGACGCGACCCATCGCATGTTGAAGTCCTTGCGGCGAGGGCCCGTACTGCCGGCGAGGCACTCGTCGACGTAGCGCGTCACCGCCGGCTCCCAGAATCGGCTGTTCGAGGCGTTGATCGCGAACTCGCTCGCGGCGGCCGGGACCTGGATCGCCGGATGGGTCAGGATGAACTCGCCGAGCTGCGGCTCGAGCGTGAAGCCGTGCACACCCGTGCCGACGGTCAAGACGATCATCGTCGAAGGGCCGTAAATCGCGTATCCGGCGCAGACCTGCTCCGACCCGGGCTGCAGGAAGTCTTCGGCGGCTGCATTCGCGCCCGGATTCGTGGCCCGCAGGATCGAGAAGATGCTGCCGACCGAGAGGTTCACGTCTATGTTCGATGAACCGTCGAGCGGGTCGAAAGCCAGGAGATACTTGCCCCGTGGGTAGCCCTCCGGGATGGGATGCGGTGCCTCCAGCTCCTCGGACACCATCCCGGAGACCAGGCCGCCCCATTCGTTGGCGCGCAGGAACATGTCGTTCGCGACCAGGTCGAGTTTCTGCTGTGTCTCGCCCTGGACGTTGGTCGTCGTCGCGGCCCCGAGCACACCGCCGAGCGCGCCGTATGCCACCCGCTTGGCGATCGCCTTGCACGCGAGCGCAACGTCGAGGATGAGCGAGTTCAGCTCCCCGCTCGCGCCCGGATAGCGGCGCCGCTCCTCGATCAGGAACTGGGTGAGCGTCGTACGGTCAGTGAGCATGGCGTCCTTCAGAGCCGGTGTAAGCAGACTAACCCGGATCTTTCGCGGGCGGGCCAGCGGTGATCACCCGGTCGGGGGAGCCAGCTGTTGATCTCCGATTCTGGCGGGATGGGTGTGGCAGTTCCGCCGAGCTCGCGACTCTAGACCACTGACGCGGTCTTGCGCGGTGTCACCGGACTGCGGCTCTGCATCCGCTCGGTGGCCAGCGTGCCGGCCTGCCTAGCGACTGCCACCGCGTGGTCGGCGAAGCGCTCGTAGTAGCGGCCGACGAGCGCGACGTGGATCGCCGGTACTACCCCATGTGACCAGTTCTCGGCGAACAAGGTGCGCAACAGCTCGCGGAGCAGTGCATCAAGCACATCGTCGGCCTGTGCCAGCCGGTCACCGGGCAGCGGATCCAGTGTCTCGATCGCCGTGGCGGCGTGCTGAGCAAGCCCACAGGCGAGCAGGCTCAGCCGGGCGATCATCGGACGGACCTCGTCCGGGACGGCCAGGTGCGGGTGTGCCCGCCGAGCCATCTGGGCGGTGTGCTGGGCCAGTTTGACCATTCGCTGAAGGTCACCCAATGCATGCAACGACGCGACCACCGTCCGCCGATCCATGGCGACCGGGGCTTGCAGCGCTAGCAGTGTGGTGCAGCGCTGCTCCACATCGTGGTGCTGGCGGTCCATCTCGTCAGCACGAGCGATTACCAGGTCGGCGAGCGCCCGATCAGCCTGGAGCAGTGCCGCCGACGCATTGATCATGATCTGAGTGGCCAGCCGACCCATCCTGGCGAGGTCGCCGATCAGTTCGTCCAGCTCGGCGTGGAACGCTGCCCGCATGATCCACGCCTTCCCACCTCATCGGGCTTCACTCAAACGATCAGTTTACCTCAACTGCGGATATTTCCGCGATACTATTCAGTATCAGCGGATCGATGTCCAGAGTAACCCCGTACCTGCGGGCCACGATTGATCGCACCGGTCCGCGACCAGGCTGGCAGCACGAACCAGAGCAGCGCGTACCCGATTCCGAGCACGAGCAGCCCAGCCTGGAGCAGTCGGTGCGTCGCCCGCACCACCTCAGGTCGTGTTGCATCTCCCTCCTCGCGCGCGGGCAGCCAGGCGCGGAGCCTCGGCGACGTCGCCGGCTACGTGGTGTGGCGTGGCACACGCGGTAGCAAAACGGTCTGGTCGTCGCCCCGGCGCTCGTCTCCTC
>JBOHGG010000076.1:0-8949 GCA_050700115.1 Pseudonocardiaceae bacterium | reverse complement strand
AGAACCCGCCCACGGAGAACCCGCCCACGGAGAACCCGCCCACGGAGAACCCGCCCACGGAGAACCCGCCCACGGAGAACCCGCCCACGGAGAACCCGCCCACGGAGAACCCGCCCACCGAGAACCCGCCCACCGAGAACCCGCCCACCGAGAACCCGCCCACCGAGAACCCGCCCACGCAAGCAACGGCATAGGCGAGGCATTCAGCGGGCTGAGCGGGGTTATCAGCACCGCGATAGCCACGCTCAGCCCGCTGAAACGGTTGCGCCGGACACGGTTCGCCAATGGCGGAGGTTGTCGCCGTCCCGGGTTCTGCCGCTCAGCGCTGCTCGACGGCGATCAGTGACCCGACGGGTTCCGGTGCCAGCCGGTGATCGACGACCGATGATGGAAGCGGTATCGAGCACATGAGGAAATGTGCACTGAACAGGTCAGGAAAAGGGTACTGTGGCTGGCGTGGCCGAATCGTACCTGCCGAGGCTGGTGGACGGGCTGATCTCGGATCTCCTCGTCGACCTTCCCGGCCTCCTGATCGTCGGACCGAGGGCCACCGGAAAGACGACGACCGCGCGGCGGCACGCCAGGAGCATCGTCCACCTCGACCAGGACGTCGAAGCTGAGCAGTTCCGGGCTGATCCCGACGTGGCACTCGCCGGTCTGCCCGAGCCGGTGCTGCTGGACGAGTGGCAGGCGGTGCCGGGCGTGCTGGGCGCGGTCAAACGTGCCATCGACAGCTCGCCGCGGCGCGGCCGTTTCATCGTCACGGGATCAGCCCGTGACGATCTTCTGCGGTCCAGCTGGCCGGTCACCGGACGTCTGGTGCGGGTGGAGATGACGGGGCTGACCGTGCGCGAAACGCAGCGCGGCGACCTGGCCACGGCGCCGTTCTTCCGGCGGATCGCCGAGCAGGGCGTCGAGAGTTTGGTGGTACCGCCCGATCCGCCCGACCTGCGGGGCTACGTCGAGCACGCGATGGTCGGCGGGTATCCCGATCCGGTACTCGGTATGACCGTTTCCCGCCGGGCGCGATGGCAGCTCAGCTACCTCGATCGGTTACTCACCCGCGACGCCGCCGATGTCGACACCGCTCGCGACCCCGCGCGCCTCCTACGCTTCTTCCAGGCCTACACCCTCAACACCGCGGGCGAGGTGACTGACCGCACGCTTTACGAGGCGGCGGGCATCAACCGGAGGACCGCCGAGGCATACGAGCGGCTGCTCCAGGCGTTGTTCCTGGTTGACGTCGTGCCGGCCTGGAGCACCAACCTGCTTAAGAGGCTCGTCCGAGCACCGAAGCGGTACCTGCGCGACCCCGGACTAGCAGCCGCCGTACTCGACGTCGATACCGACGATGTGCTGCGCAACGGCGACATTCTCGGCAGGATGATCGAGACTTTTGTGCTCGCCCAGCTGCGCGCCGAGCTTCCGCTCGATGACCAGCCACCGCGCCTGTACCACCTGCGTCAGGAAGGCGGGGCACGTGAGATCGACCTGATCGCCGAGCTTGGTCTCCGTCGTGTCATCGGGCTGGAGATCAAGGCCCGGTCCGCGCCGTCGGCGGAGTCCGCCAGGCACCTGGTGTGGCTACGGGACCAACTCGGTGACACCTTCGTCGGCGGCGTCGTCCTGCACACTGGCCGGCACGTCTACCGCCTCGACGAGAGGATCGTGGCGGCGCCGATCTGCACGATCTGGGCTTGAACGGTCGCGTCGTCACGCTGAACGCTCGGCGCTCCCGATCCGGGGGAACGGGGTGGTGGAGAAGATCACCTCTACCGGCACCTCGAAGTACTCCGCGATCCGCAGCGCCAGGTACAAGCTGGGGCTGTACTCGCCCCGCTCCAGGTAGCCGACGGTCTGGTAGTGGACCCCGAGTGCCTCGGCGAGCTGGCGCCGCGAGATCCCCCGTTCGGCGCGCAGCATCGCAATGCGGTTGTGCACGATCTCGCTCATCGCCGCGCCGACCCCCTCAGCCGATCCTTTGGGCCGCCTTGAGCCGGCCCGCCTCCACACTGGCTCCGGACTCGCGGCGAGCCATCCGGCGCAGCACTATGGGCGCGAGAACGAGGCCGGCCACCGCCCAAGCGCCGAGCACGCCGACCGTCTCCAGGTGCTGCCAGGACCCGGAGAGCTCGACCGCCGCTGCGGCGTCGGGCAGCAACGCCGAGCGCATGCCCAACCCCAGCCAGTAGAACGGGAACACCTGGGCGATCGGATGCAGCCAGTCCGGCAGGGCCGAGATCGGGTAGAAGATCCCGGAGATCGCGATCAGACCCGCGCTGGCCAGGCCAATCCACTGCGCGACGATGCGGGGATTGCTGGCGAGCGAGCCGAGGACCATCCCCATGGGCAGGGTGGCCAGCAGCCCGAGGGCGAGCACCCACAGCAATGTCACCCATCCACTGATCCCCGCACCGGCCAGCCCGTCGAAGAGGAACAGCCCGGGGACGAGCACCCACAGCAGGCTCAGGACCGTGTTCAGGGGGAGTCGCACCACCTGGCCGGTGATGTACCCGACCACACCGAACGGTGCGGCCTTGGCCCGCAGCAGCGTTCCGTCCTCGCGCTCGAAAGCGACCACGAACGCGCCGCTGAGGGCGGTGTTGTAAGCGACCAGCATGCCGATTACGCCCGGCAGCACCAGCGTCGCCAGCGACAGCGATGTCCCGGCGACCGCGTTGTCGCGCTGGAAGTACAAGATGATCAGGATGACCCCAGCGGTAATCACGTTGTACACGTGCTCGTCGGCTCGGGTCAGGGAGTGCCGGAACTCGGTCCAGCCGCGGCCCAGGCCGATGCGGACTGCGGACAGGGTCGGGTTCATCGGGCCACCTCCTCGAACGTGACGGCGGTCGCCGGCTGGTCGCCTGACTCCTGGCGGTAGATCATGGCCATGTAGGTGTCCTCCAGGGAGGCGCGGCGCACCTCCAAGTCCGCGATCTCGTCGCCGTGCTGCGCGAACAGCTCGCGGACGAACCCGGTGGCATCGGACGTGGCGTGCACGAAGTGCTCGCCACCGCGGCTCCAGCGCACCTCGGCCTGGCCGGACACCCGACGGGACAGCGCCTCGGCGCTGCCGTCTGCGACGATCCGGCCGCGGTCGAGGATCAGGATCCGGTCGGCCAGCTTCTCGGCCTCGTCGAGGTCGTGCGTCGTCAGCAGGATCGTGGTGTCCTCCAGGTCGGACAGACGGTGCACCAGATCATGGAAGCCGCGCCGTGCCACCGGGTCCAGGCCCGCGGTCGGTTCGTCGAGGAACAGCACCTGTGGGCGGCCGATGATGCCGATCGCGACGTCCAGCCGCCGGCGTTCGCCGCCGGACAGGCTGGCGATCCTCGCTGACGCGCGGTCACCGAGCCCGACCGTCTCGATCAGCTCGTCTACGTCGCGGGGGCGTGGGCGCTGCGGGGTCGAAAACGGTGCGTAGTAGCGGCCCAGGTGGTGCAGTAGTTCGCGGATCTTCCACTTGCCGTGGTCGCGCCAGGACTGCAGCACGATCCCGACACCTGCCCGCCAATGCTCCCCGGCCCGGGCCGGGTCCACCCCGAGCACGCTGACGTCCCCGCCTGAGCGCATCCGGAAGCCTTCCAGGATCTCGATGGTGGTGGTCTTGCCGGCCCCGTTGGGTCCGAGTAGGACGAGTACCTCGCCGCGGGTCGCGGTGAAGTCGATCCCCTCGAGCACGTCCACCGATCCGTACCGCATCCGCAGGTCACGAACGTTGATCACCTCGGGCTCACCCCCCGGCTCGGGATTCTGAGCCAGCCCGCCGAGCTCGTCCACCACTGCCATCCGCGCGCCCTTCTCCATACGATCCCTCGATCGGATGATAGCAGGTCTACTATTGAACGTGACAGCTGTGCTTCTGGCACGCGTCCGCAGATTCGGAACCGGCGAATGAGCTGGCTAGCTGTTCAAGGGTGGTGCACGCCGGACACCCCGGGGCAGCATTGGTTCCGGTTCCGGTGCGTTGGCCTCCTTTCGCCCAGATCCTTCGAGGTTTTCGATCACCTCCACGATGGACCCTTTCCTGGTCCGCTCGTAGGACTGCCGTGCCTGCTCGGATTCAGTGCAAGCGGCGTACCAGGCCACCTTGAGATGGTCGGGCCACGAGGCGATCTCCGGGCCCTTTTTGAACAGCAGTGCCAGCGACACCAGCACCTGGACCAAAATCGTGCCGTTAACGAACAGTGCGGCCAGCTCCACGATTGTCGAGTCGTCCCGGACATGCACTATCGGGCTGCCGATTTGGATCGCTCGGCCGTCCACGATCTGCTGCATCTGCTCACTCGGGAGCGCTGTGGGTGTCTCTTCCTGCACTGCAGCGGTGATCTCCGCGCGGAGCAGGAAGTCGCAGATTTCGTCTAGCGAGCTGGTCAGATCGGCGAGCCAGGCGAGGTCCGGCGGTCCGGTCCGCGGCGTGCACCGCAGCTCAAGCCGCATCATTGCGGTTGGTCTATGCGCGGTAAGGAATCCGGGGCGCGAACGTACGCGGCCGGTGGCCGCAGCACGGCGACGGCCTGGCACAGTTCGGGAGAGCACAGCTCATCGGATACGTCGGCGCGGTCCGGGGCGGCCAGGAACTCGAAAACCACGCGCCAGGCATCCGCCGTGTACGCCTCCTCGAACATATTCACGCCATCCGCTTGGAGCCGGCTGCCGACCAACACTTCGAGCGGGCCCCACAGGTCATGAAGGGTGGCCGGGTCTCGACCGGTGCTGCTAGGCCGGCAGGGCAGCTGCAGGCGGGACGCGAGCTCGATCAAGATTTCCGTCGCGGTGGTGAACTGACGCTGCAGGCTTCGCACCGTCATGGTCAACCCTTCCATCGACGACGACAGCTGGGCCTGCACGGCGTAGGCGGCGAACTTCACTCGCTGCTGGTGGGCGTCGGTCGGCTTGTTGCGGAGTGGAGCCGGGTCGCATACCGCGTTGATGGCATCGAGCAGGTTCACCAGCATCGGCTGGATCTTAGTGTCGCGGTCGCTTTCGGGCCCGTCGGGATTCCGGATCCCGAACACCTTGGCCATCAGCTCGCGGCGAGTGGCAGCGCTCACCCGATAGTCACGCTCCGGATAGCAATAGAGCCGGTCGGGGAGCCCCCCACGCACGGAGTCTGTGGACTCGTCGAGGCACAACTGGTCTCTGTCCATCAGCTCGCGGGCCCGGTCCACCGCGTCGAAGACCCGCAGCAGGTCGCCGTAGCGGTGAGATTGCAGGAGCGAACCGGCGCCGAGCACGCGTTGCCGGCTGATCAGCGCCTTCGTCGGTGGGGGGAACCTGCGTAGGTCGAAGCGCACGCTGGCGACCTCGCACGGATCGACCGGATCGATGTGCCGGGGTGACGGGGTGGGCGATATGGGTGTGGACATAGCGGGTCTCCAAGACGGGGGCAGGCGAGAGCCTGCGGCGATGGGGAAGATGAGGTGCGGCTCGACTGCTACCAGTGAGTGTTACGCCGGTCGTGGCTACCGCTCGGGCACTCGAAGCCTCGCGTCGCAGTACTGACCTATTGCGTATACCTATTTGCATCAGACAGTGGGCCTGTACTAGACGCGCACCGACATCAATCCGGCCTCCCGCGTCTTGGAATCCAAGTATTACTCCGATGGCCGGCAGGTTGCAAGTCCCCGATTTGGGTAATAGTCCGTGCCCGGTTGGGAGATGTGTACTCGTAACGCCACCGTTACCTTGCAGTTTGGGGCAGTTGGGGAGTTGGAGAGTTCGGGACGTGGGCGGTTCAGATATCACCTGCGCCATCCACCAGGTCGGGCACCGCGACGCCGTGCTGTCTGCCGCGGTGCGCGCCGACCTCGTCGCGCGCGGGGTTGTCCTCGACGGGCTCATCCTGGACGGGAAGCCGGCCGCCCATGCGGGCCACGTCACGGACCGCACCAGGCTGACGAGGCTGTGTGTCTGCGACGTGCCCGACCACTCCCTGCTGGACGTCGTCACAGCCCTCAGCGGTGAGGTCCAGTGCGGTGGCGGCCGGGTGCTCGTCGTGGTCGGCGCGGGCGGTTACGCCGACAGACTGGTGTGGCCGCTGCTGTCCCGCGGGGCGTCCGACGTGCTGTGCTGGTCGTCCACCGATGACCCGGGAGCCGCGGTGCTGGCCCGGCTGCGCCGGTGGAACGAAGTGGACGCCGTCGTCGACTCACCATTGGTGCGGCGGCAGCTGATCGGGCGGAGCAGCACCTGGACGGCGGCGCTGCGGCGGGTGGTTGAGGTGGCTCGGTTCACCGGGGCGGCGCTACTGGTCACCGGGGAGAGCGGAACCGGTAAGGAGCTGGTGGCACGGCTGTTCCATCACCTTGACCAGCGAACCGGCAAGCGTGACCTGATCGTGGTGGACTGCACCACGATCGTGCCGACGCTGTCTGGCAGCGAATTCTTCGGCCACGAGCGGGGCGCCTTCACCGGGGCGATGACCACCCGGGACGGTGCGTTCGCCGCGGCGGACAAAGGGACGCTGTTCCTCGACGAGGTGGGCGAGCTGCCGATCGGCTTGCAGCCCGAGTTACTGCGGGTGGTGCAAGAGGGCAGCTATAAGCGGGTCGGCGGGGACACCTGGCGGTCGACCAACTTCCGGCTGGTGTGCGCCACGAACCGGAACCTGCGGTCTGAGGTGGAAGCCGGCCACTTCCGGCTCGACCTGTACCACCGGCTGGCCGCAAACATTGTTGCGCTACCGCCGCTGCGGGAGCGCCGCGGCGACGTCATGCCGCTGTTCCGGCACTTCCTCGCCGAGGCGACGGGTGCGGCCGACCTACAGCTCGACCCCTCGGTAGTCGCCCTGATCGAACAGCGCGACTACCCCGGCAATGTGCGCGACCTGCGGCAGTTGGCACTTCGGATCGCGGCGCGGCACGTCGAACCGGGGCCGGTCACCCCGGGCGTTGTTCCGGATGAAGAGCGCCCCACCGACGGCACGTTCGCCGCCGAGCGGCGCATCGATGATCTGCTGGAAGATGCGGTGGAAGCCGCCCTGCAGGCGGGGCGCAGCTATCGGCAAATCCGGGACGCGGCCGCGGACGCCGCAGTGCGACTGGCGGTTCGCCACGCCGACAACAACCTGCAGGAGGCCGCACGCCAGCTCGGGGTGACCGACCGCATGGTGCAAAAATGGCACGCGAACGGCGTCACGCCAGCAACGAGCTGACTCACGGCATCCAAATCATGGCTCATCTCACGGAAGCGTCATCGGCCCCTTGATGCCGTAGGACACCTTGCCAAAGATGGGTATGTCGATCAAGGGTTCGATCCACCAGTAGCCCTTCGCGTCCATCGCGACGGCGTTGATCGCGTTGTTGTCCCCGTTGGCAGTGAGCCAGTCGCGAGCGTAGTTGGTCGACCCAGCGGCCATGCGCAATGCCATCGCCTTGGCGATGGCATTGCCGTTCGGACTGTCGCAGGGCGCAGATCGCTGGTAACCGAGCAAGGCGACCAGCGGGCCGCCCTTGGCGGTGAGCAGGCTTGTCCAGGCCAGTCCAGGCCCGGTCGGAGGCGAGGATGAGAAGTCAATCCTGAGTACCGAACAGCCCGCCAGGATCAGCACGTCGAGGTCCATTGGGGAGCGCCACACCGGCGTGAGATCGGCTGGTCCGAGCCAGTCTTGGTACGTTCCTAGGGTCGGTGTTGGGCACGGAAGTCCCTGAGTATCGATTACCAGCTTGCCGCTACCCAACAGGCCATGGCCGGAGTAGTACAGGACGTCGGCGGGACTGCGGACCAGCTGCTTGATTTTGCTCGCGACGCTCGCGATGCGCCAGTTGGGCTGCGCCGGGACGGACAGCTCCAGCACCTCAACGCCTCCGGCCCGGAAGAGGACTTTTGCGTCGGGGATCTCGCGGGCCTGCCAACCAGTGGACGCCCCAATGCTGCTCGGCTAAGTCGCGATGCCCCGGCAGGTTGCGCGAAGGGCTTTGCGGAACTCCGAGTCGCTCGTGCCTTTCCGCCGGACCACGGTGGCCACCTCGGCAACGCCCCGCTGAGCGCCCAGGAAATCACCCACGGCGCCGAGGGGGCGGCTCGCCTGGTATAGCTGACGGGCAGGGTTGTCGGGGCCGGCTCCAATGCGAGTGACAGCCCAGCTCACGGGCGTGGCCAAAGTCGCAGCACCGCTCGTGAGGTTCGGCGGTCGACTGGCGAGCCTCACCTCGATGCTCACAGGCATGGTCGCCGCGGGCAGCCCCGATGCGAAGAGCTCGACGTCGACCGTCGGTGTGTCGAGGCCGATGACCTGGTCCCAGCGGAGTGGTCCGGAGCTCCCGACGAACGACACCTGCTCCACGGTCAGCTGGGCTGTCCCGCTTGGTCCCACTGTGATGGCATCGAGCTGGGCCCAGGTTCGGTGACCGACCATGCCGTCATGCTCCGTGGGCACACCGGGAAACACCAACTTCTGGAAGGACTCGACCGCGTTGTAGGTGTGGGGACCGAACAAGCAGTCCTCACCCAGCGGGGTGTCGGCCAGTCCCGGCAGACCCGCGGCCACCCGGTAGGCGTGGAACGCGTTCAGCTTGCGCTGGACCTCCCGGATCACGCTTTGCGGCACCGATCCCCTTTTCAACAGCTCCGGGCGTCGACTCGAGGGCACCGGCACGTCCGGGCACGGGCCCGTCACCGTCTCCGCAGCCAGCTCGGCGATCCAGGGACGTCGTGCCCCGGAAGACTCGAGCCCAGCCTGCAGTTCGGGATCCAGCCCGCCACCTCGAAGGGCCCTGCCGATGAGTCGCAGCCGAAGCGTCTGGACCAGTCGAGCCCTCGGGGTCGCCATGACCGGGTCGACCAATGCGCGCCGGGCAAGCCCCACATACCACAGCCCGGACTTCCGCAGTTCGTAGGCAGATTCGGGCTTGATCGGTAGCATTTGGCTGGTCACCGCGGTTCAGTGGCCCGCGAAAGCGGAAGTTCTGTAGGCACACGACTCTCGGCGCGCCGCTGGGTATG
>JBOHGG010000075.1:0-9164 GCA_050700115.1 Pseudonocardiaceae bacterium | reverse complement strand
CCCTGCTACCCAACGGCAACCCATCCGGCACCCCCGAACAGGCCCTCGACTGCGCCCTCGGCCTCTACCTCGCCGATCCCAGCGCCTGGATCAACCCCCCGAAGGACTAATGCGGTGCTGCACTAGAGATCAAGGAGCCCTAGGATCGCGCTACGAGGACTTGCTCTTGATCCGGATCTGTTTGGGCCCCGCCGCCTCCGCGCAGTTGCGCACAATGATCTCCAGAACGCCATCGTCGAACCCGGCTTCGATGTCCTCCTCGCGCACGCCCTCAGGCAACGAGATCTCTCGCCGGAACTGGCCCGAATACCGCTCTCGCACGTAGAAGTCCCCGTCCGGTTCCGAAGCTCGATGGCCCGCTACGGTGAGTACACCGCCGGAGAGATGGATCTCCACGTCACTCGCCCGGACACCGGGCAGCTCGCAGCGGATCACCAGGTCCGAGCCGCGGGCCAGGATGTCTGTCGTCGGGCTCCAGGCATCAGGGTGCCCACGTTCCTGCGTCACCGGGCCCGGGTCGGCGCCCATCATCCGGTCCGACATCCGGTGCATCTCGCTGACGATGTCCGTGACCCCACGGAAGGGGTTGCGGTGCTTCTTCGGTGGCATGTTCAGTCGTCTCCTCGTCTCTACCGAACGGGAACCTGGTCTACGGCCGCGGTGGACGGCCCGAGACGTTGACTGTGGTGACGGTAGCTTGGCTCGCATGGCGAGCATGCTGGAACGGGCCGGCGCGATCGCGGATGATGTGCTGTTCCCGGCGGCCCTGGACGTGGATGCCGAGGGGGTGATCCCGCGCAGCCACTTCGATCTACTCGCCGAGGAGGGTTTCTACGGGCTGGCGGCCCGGCCCGAGCACAGCGGGATCGAGGTCGACTTCCCGTCGTTCGCCAGCATTATCGAGACGCTGTGCGGTGGGTGCCTCACCACTACGTTCACCTGGAAACAGCACCACAGCGTGGTGCGGGGCCTGATCGGCACGGGGAATGTGGATTTGCAGGAGAAGTACCTCGGCGCCGCGATCCGGGGCGAGGTGCGGGGCGGGGTGGCGTTCGCGGGTGCGATCCCGCGGCCACCGCGGCTGTGGGCGACCATGATCGGCGGCGGCTGGCTGCTCAACGGCGAGGCGCCGTTCGTCAGCGGATGGGGCATCATCGACGTGCTGTTGATCGCGGCGCGAGACACCGCTGGGGGTCCCCAGGGCACGATCGTCAGCGGCCTGGTCGAAGCCGCAGCTGGTGGTGGCATCACCGCCGAGAAGTTGCGGTTGAGCGCCGCCCAGGGCAGCAACACCGTCTGGCTACGCTTCAAGGACTACTACCTACCCGCCGACAAGGTCCTCGCCGAGATCTCGGATACCGGCTTCGCGGCCAAGGCGCACATCGGTTCGCGGCTGAACGGATGCCTGGCGATGGGGGTCGCGGGGCGGTGCATCCGGATGATCGGCGACGCCGGCCAGCCCGAGGTCGCGGCCCGGCTGCACACCGCGCGGGATGAGATCCTCGATCGCCTCGATGAGGGGTTGGCCGATCCGCCGGCCATGCCAGCCGCGCGCGCCGCCGCATCCGAACTCGCCTACCGCGCTGCTGGTGCACTCGTGACTGCCGTGGGCAGCTCCGGGATCCTGCAGCGCCAGCACGCTCAGCGGCTGGTCCGGGAAGCCACCTTCACGCTCGTCACGGCCGGCCGCCCCGAGATAAAGCACACCCTTCTGCACCTTTTCAGCTGATCGCCCCGCCGACCAGCGCGCCGGTGACCGCAACCAGCCCGTGATATCACCGCAGGCGTGAGCGATCGCTTGACCGTGCGCCCGGCCCGTCCCGACGAGTTCGACGAAGTAGGTCGACTCACCCTTGAGGCGTACGTCGTCGACGGACACGCCAACCCCGCGGGCTCCTACGCCGCCGAGCTGGCCGACGCGGCGCGCCGGGCCAGGGACGCCGAGCTGCTGGTGGCGGTGGACCCTGACGGCACGTTGCTGGGCACCATCACGGTGTGCCCGCCGGGCAGTCCGCTGGGCCATCTGTCCCGACCCGGTGAGCTGGAGTTCCGGATGCTGGCGGTGGCCCTTGATGCGCGCCGCCGCGGTGTCGGGGAGGCGCTGGTGACCGCTGTACTCCAGCGGGCGACCGAGATCGGCGCGCACCGGGTGGTGCTGTCCAGCGCTGAGGAGATGTGCGTCGCGCACCGGCTCTACGCCCGGCTTGGGTTCCGTCGACTACCCGAACGTGACTGGCAACCGGTGCCGGGTGTCACGCTGCTGGCCTTCGCCGCGACCATGACCACCGGGTGATCGCTCAGTGGTTGTTGCGAAGCACGACCGCGACGATCCCGGCCAGGTGCTCCAAGCGGGCCACCTCGGCGGCGCGGAACATCGGCCCGCCGGGGCGACCTACCAGCAGGACGCGTTCCGAACCTCCCAGCGGGGTCGCGGCCAGTTCGGTGCCCAGTTCCCGCCAGGGCAGCGGGACCCAGGCATCCTCACCGTCCAGGATCGTCGCCCGGCGCAGCGGCCACCACGGCAGCTGCGCCGCCAGCGTCTCCGGCGCGGCAAAGGAGTTGGTGAGCCGGTGCGGCCGCCCGTCCATGGCAGTGAGCACGACCGCCCACCCTGCTCGGATGATCTTAGGCACCCCGTCGGTGAAGGTCTGCAGGCCACCGTCGGGATCAGCGGCGACTTGCTCCACCAGCTCCAGCTCGCGGTGGGTGTCCAGGACCCCCGCCCAAGGGCGGACGGCGTCGACCTCGACCCCCTCGACCGATTCCGCGGCAGTGATCAACACGTCGGGTAGCAGGCCGGAGGGGAGCTCCACGACAAGGTCGTCGATGGCGATGCCGGATCCTCGCTCGACGACGTCGAGGCTGAGGATGTCGCAGCCCACGCCGCCCAGCGCAGTGGCTACCGCGCCGAGCGCTCCGGGTCGATCCGGCAGCTGGATCCGGATCAGAAAGGACATCCGCCGCCGTTCCTGTTCGTCCGGTTCATCCAGGTTCTCCCCATTCTGACCCCACGAAACCCTGACCGCCAGTACGATTGCCGGCCGCCGATTGTGACAGAGCGCACCGGGGACTGCGCCCCAGCCTGCGGGCGGGGTGCCCGCCGCGGCCTAGACTCGCGGGTCAGCACCCCCACAAGTGATACAGGAGACTGCGTGCCCACCATCTCCCGTGACGAGGTCGCGCATCTCGCGCGGCTCGCCCGGTTGGCCGTCACCGAGCAGGAGTTGGACCTGTTCGCCGGCCAGCTCGAGGTGATCCTGAGCTCGGTCGCCCGGGTCAGCGAGGTCGCTGCCGCGGACATCCCGCCCACCTCGCATGCCGTCGGGCTGACCAACGTGTTCCGCGAGGACGTGCCGTGCCCTGAGCTGACTCAGCACCAGGCGCTGTCCGGTGCCTATGCCGCTGAGGGCGGCCGGTTCCGGGTGCCGCGCATCCTGGACGAGTCATGACGCAGCTGACCCGGCTTTCCGCCGCCGACCTGGCCGGCCGGATCCATGCGCGGGAGATCACCGCAGTCGAGGTGACCAGAGCGCATCTGGACCGGATCACCGCAATGGACCCCGTGCTGCACGCCTTCCTGCATCTCGACGCCGAGGGCGCGCTCGCCGCCGCCGCCGCCGTGGATGAACGTCTGCAGCGCGGGGATCCGCCGGCCTCGCCACTGGCCGGCGTGCCGCTGGCGCTCAAGGACGTGTTCACCACCGCCGACATGCCGACCACCTGCGGCTCACGGATCCTGCAGGGCTGGCGCCCGCCGTATGACGCCACGGTCACCCGCGCCCTGCGTGGGGCCGGCATGGTGATCCTGGGCAAGACCAACATGGACGAGTTCGCGATGGGTTCCTCTACGGAGAACTCCGCCTACGGACCCACCCGAAACCCGTGGGATCTCGACCGCGTCCCTGGCGGGTCCGGCGGTGGGTCGGCGGCGGCGGTGGCCGCTTTCGAGGCACCGCTGGCGATCGGTACTGACACCGGCGGCTCGATCCGCCAGCCCAGCGCGGTGACCGGCACCGTCGGGGTCAAGCCCACCTACGGTGGTGTCTCGCGGTACGGCCTGGTGGCGTTCTCTTCCAGCCTGGACCAGGGCGGCCCGGTGGCCCGCACCGTGCTCGACGCTGCGCTGCTGCACGAGGTGATCGGCGGGCATGACCCGCTGGACTCCACCTCGATCAACGCACCGGTACCGCCGGTGGTGCAGGCAGCCCGAGCGGGTGCCAGCGGTGACCTGACCGGAGTTCGGGTCGGGGTGGTCAGCCAGTTCCGCGGGGAGGGCTACCAGGCGGGTGTGTTGCGCGCGTTCGAGCTCGCGGTGAGCCGGCTGCGCGAGCTCGGTGCTCAGATCGTCGAGGTGTCCTGCCCCTCGTTCGACCATGCGCTGCCCGCCTACTACCTGATTGCGCCCAGCGAGTGTTCGTCGAACCTGGCTCGCTTCGACGGGATGCGCTACGGGCTGCGGGTCGGCGACGACGGCACCCGCAGCGCCGAGGAGGTCATGTCGCTGACCCGGGAGGCCGGTTTCGGGCCTGAGGTCAAGCGCCGCATCATGCTCGGCACCTACGCATTGTCCGCTGGGTACTACGACGCCTACTACGGTCAGGCGCAGAAGGTTCGCACCTTGATTATCCGGGACTTCGCCGCAGCCTTCGAGCGGGTGGACGTGCTGGTCTCGCCGACCACGCCGACCACGGCGTTCCGGCTCGGTGAGCGGGTGGACGACCCGTTGGCGATGTACCTGTCGGACCTGTGCACGATCCCGGCCAACCTGGCGGGTAATGCCGCCCTGTCCGTCCCGGCCGGGCTGTCCGATGAGGACGGGTTACCGGTGGGCCTGCAGGTGATGGCGCCCGCGCTGGCTGACGACCGCGCCTACCGGGTGGCGGCCGCGTACGAGGCGGCCCGGGACGCGGCCGATGGTGGCCCGCTGGCGCACCGGGTACCCGATCTGACCGAGGACCGCTTGCCGGGTCCGAGCATGGATAGGGTTGCGGCCCGATGACCGCTGCGCTGATGGACTACGACGAGGTGCTGGAGCACTTAGAGCCGGTGCTCGGGCTCGAGGTGCACGTCGAGCTGTCCACTGCGACGAAGATGTTCTGCGGCTGCGCCAACGTGTTCGGTGCCGAGCCCAACACCCACGTCTGCCCGACCTGCCTGGGGCTGCCCGGGTCGCTTCCGGTACTCAATGGGGCTGCTGTGGAGTCGGTCATCCGGATCGGGCTGGCGTTGAACTGCTCGATCGCCCCGTGGTGCCGGTTTCACCGGAAGAACTACTTCTACCCGGACATGCCGAAGAACTTCCAGATCTCCCAGTACGACGAGCCGATCGCGGTCAACGGCTCGCTGGACGTGCAGCTCGACGACGGCTCGACGTTCACCGTCGCCATCGAGCGTGCGCACATGGAGGAGGACACCGGCAAGTCGCTGCACGTCGGCGGTGCGACCGGTCGTATTCACGGTGCGAGCCACTCATTGTTGGACTACAACCGGGCCGGCGTCCCGCTGATCGAGATCGTCACCAAGCCGATCGTCGGCACCGGCATCCGGGCGCCGGAGATCGCCCGTTCCTACGTCACCGCGCTGCGCGACCTGCTGCGGGCACTGGGCGTCTCGGACGTGCGGATGGACCAGGGGTCGCTGCGCTGCGACGCCAACGTCTCGCTGATGCCGCGCGGTTCGTCGACCTTCGGCACCCGAACCGAGACCAAGAACGTCAACTCGCTGCGGTCGGTGGAGCGCGCGGTGCGCCACGAGATGCGCAGGCAGGCCATGGTGCTGGCCTCCGGTGGCCGGATCCTGCAAGAGACCCGGCATTTCGACGAGGCCACCGGCACCACGTCGGCTGGCCGGCGCAAGGAGACCTCGGAGGACTACCGGTACTTTCCCGAACCCGACCTGGTGCCGATCGCCCCCGCGCAGGACTGGGTGGCGCGGCTGCGCGCCACGCTTCCCGAGCTGCCCTGGCAGCGCCGGGCCCGGGTGCAGGTGCAATGGGGTCTGTCTGACCTGGAGTTGCGTGACCTGGTCAACGCCGGTGCGCTGGACCTCATTGCGGCCACCGTCGACGCGGGGGCACCGCCCGCCGAGGCGCGGTCCTGGTGGGTGTCCTACCTGTCCCAGCAGGCCAACTCGCGCGGTGTGGAGCTCGCCGAGCTGGCCATCACCCCGGAGCAGGTGGCGCGGGTGGTCGCGCTGGTCGCCGACGGTGCGCTGACCACCACACTGGCCCGCCAGGTCGTCGACGGGGTGCTCGCCGGCGAGGGTGGACCCGATGATGTCGTCGCCGCTCGTGGCCTGGCCGTGGTGTCCGACGACGCCGCGCTGACCGCTGCCGTCGAGCAGGCCCTTGCGGCGCAGCCCGACATCGCCGAGAAGATCCGCGGTGGCAAGGTGGCAGCCGCTGGCGCCATCGTCGGCGCGGTCATGAAGGCCACCAAGGGTCAGGCAGACGCTGCGCGGGTACGTGAGCTGGTATTGGCGCGCTGCGCCCCGTAGCTAATCGTGGCCGCCGCCGGGTCCGACCGGGTCGGGTAGCACGAACACCCGCTCATCGCTGGTGATCGGCGTCTCGCCAGTCTTGTTGACGGTGCCCAGCCACATCGATTGCCCGTCAGGGCTCAGCGCGGCTGCGGACACCCGGCCGTAGCGCTCCAGCGGGATCTCCAGGGGCGCCCCGATGAACGTGCGGCCCGGCCCGATGCCCACCGCGAACATCGGCGCCCCACTGGTGAACGCGACCTGGATTCGGCCCAGCATGACCACGCACCCCGCAGCGCCGGTGCGAGCCGGCCAGGTCCAGGAGGCCAGGTCCAACGGGCGCCCCGGCTGCACCCGGTGCAGCAGGTCGTGCGCGGGTACCCGATCTGTGATCCACAGCTCGCCGACGAGTGGGTCGACGCACAGCCCGCCCGGCGCGTGCAACCCGCTGACCAGCACCTTGGACCCGCCAGAGTTGCGCGGGTCGGGTCGGCCGAAGGTGTCAATCCGCAACACCTTGCCGGCCAGCGACTGCGGGTCGCCGGCCGCAGCGGGGTTACCGGCGTCCCCGGTGGCCACCAGGAGCATCCCGTGCGAGTCGATCGCCAGTGCGCCTGCGTTTCCGGTCAAGCCGCGCGGGATGCCGACCAGCACCGGCTTGGGCACGTCGCCGGGGGCGATCCGGACTACCCGGTTGTCGATGGGGGTGGTGATATAGGCGTAGATCAGCTCGTCTTCGGCGTAGCTGGGGGACAGTGCGAGCCCGGTGAGGCCGCCGTCACCCGCCGGGTCCACCGCCAGACTGCTCACCTCCCGGCTCGGCCGCTCCCGCTGCACCCGCAGGATCCGACCCGTGGTCCGCTCCGCGGCCAGACCCACCAGCGTCGAGCCCGGCAGCACGACCAGCGCGGAGATCGGTTCCAAGCACGTCGCGACCACTTGCGGGTCGGGGTCGGTGCAGCCCTGCGGTGGCCCCGGCGATGGCTGGCCACGCGGGCCTGGACCGGGCGACCCGGGTGGCCTCGGGATCTCGGGCCTCGGTTCGGCCTGCAGCCCGATCTCCGGTTTGGGGCGGAACGGTCCGGCACCCCGTTCCGGGAAGCTCGGCGTCACTGCGCATCCCACCAGCAGCGCCGCCGCCGCGAGGAGCACGGCGAGGGCGCGGCGGCGGGCACCGTTGGGGCCCGGCACGGGGGATCGCACGGTCGGCCAGGGTAGGTGGCGACCCGTGTGCCGCTGGTGAGCGGGCGCTCCGGGTGCCCCGCCGTGCCGCCGCGAGCCCCGGGACCCGGTCAGCCTTTAATCGCAGAAATCGTCATACAGAGTAACCGTGACAAATCGTCCCGGCATTCGCCCGTTCTTCACTCGTCCGGGCATTACGGGGTGCCGGTGCGTACGGCTTCATCGTGAAGACGTGTTCAGCGGGAGCCCAGGCCATCGATGCCGTGAGGTTGCCCGCCCTTATTGAGGAAAGGCAACCCTTGGTTGCGCACAGTATTGTCCCGTCACTCTTTCGGGCGGGGTTCGTAACGAAGAGGGCATGTCAGCCGACATGGCAATGGCGACCAACGGAGGCCGGCGTCATGAAGATGGACCTTTGGGCACTAAACGGGCGTGACACTGGATTGTTTATCGCTGAGCGCATGAGTGGTGCTGAACCGGGCAGTGTGGTCGCACTGAACATGACCACCAGGCAGCACATACACCGTGCCGTTGCCCGAGCAGCAGCACCCGCAGCGCGTGCTGTGTCCGAGGTCGCGACGAGCTTCCCTGTCCGACCGGCTCGGCGTAGCCGGGGTAGCGGCGGTGACAGGGTGGCCACGATGCCGATGGCAATTGCCACGAGCAGCTGCGCCGCCGCTGGCGCCACGGAGGACAGCGTCGCCGACCTTCTACCGCGCGTGCGCGTGGGCGACCCGGCGGCCTGGCAAGAAGTGGTGCGGCGGTACGAGAAGCTCGTGTCCGCGACCGTGCGGTCGTTTCGGCTGCAAGACGCTGACGCACTCGACGCGGTACAGACGACATGGCTGCGGCTGGCCGAAAACGCGCATGGCGTGTTGCGGTCAGAACAGCTGGGCGGGTGGCTGGCCACCACCGCCCGCCACGAATGCCTGCGCATCCTGCGCCAAATCAAGCCAAGCCCAGACCCCATTGACACGGTCGCCGAAACGGTCGCCGATCCCGCGGTGGGCCCCGAACAGCGGGCCATTGAGGGCGACGCCGCGCGGACGCTGTGGAACCTCGTCGAGAAGTTGCCGGCCCGCCAGCGGACTCTGGTGCGGGCGCTGTTCAACGATCACCCTCGGCCCTACGCCGAGGTCGCTCACACCGCCGGTATCCCGCCTGGCGCGATCGGGCCCACCCGGGCGCGAGCCTTGCGGCACCTGAGGACGATGCTCGACGAGTACGGGCTGGGACCGGCGGTCTGGCGATGACGACCGCTGCCCCCGCTGGAGGGGTTGTGCGCTGTCTGACGCCGGGTCGCTCGCGTCAATACGTGGCTGCGGCCGACCGGGTGATTGGCCATTCGTCATGTATCAGCGTGGCGGTGCGCGGACTCCTAGCGCCGCTTGGGCGCTAGGACGTTGATACTTGAGCCAAGTTTTCAGGCGGTCATTCGGGCCTCGTGGATGTAGTTTTCGACGTGGTGGTTGATCACTCGGAGGGCTTGTCGTAGGGCCAGGGGT
>JBOHGG010000074.1:0-10459 GCA_050700115.1 Pseudonocardiaceae bacterium | reverse complement strand
TCTCGACGGTCCGTTTCTTTCGAATTGAGTCTGGCAACCCAATTCTTTCGAGAAGCGGGCCGTCGTCCAAATAGGCGCGCCGCGGACGACTCATCTATAATTTATCAGGGCTCGTGAATAACCCTCCCGGTAGACGCACTAGTGAAAAACCATGCCGACGAATACGAAACCACAGTCGAAGACGTCGAAGCCATCCGCCGCATCCTCGAAGCCCTCAACTTCACGCCACTGGTGACCGTCGACAAGACCCGCGAAGAATGGAAACTCCCCGACGTGGAAATCGTGTTCGATCACGTCGAAGGTGCCGGGGATTTCGTGGAATTCGAGTTCAAAGGCGACGCCGCCGACGTAGCCGACGCCACCAACCAACTCGAAACCTTCATCTCATCACTGGGCGTGGAACTGGGCGAGACCATCAACCGCGGCTACCCCCACATCCTCCTCGGCCGCGACCACTAAGGCGCGAAACGCAAACGCGAAAGCGGGCCTGCTCAAATCAGGTCCGGGGCCAGTCCACAGTCAACACCTTCCATACGGCGAAACCTGCGCTGCGATGAGTAGGGGGCGGCTTCCGTGGCGGTGATGAGGCCCTCGTCTACGGCTTCGTCGAGGCTGTCTTCGTAGACGGTGACACCATCACCGGCCACGAGCTACAAGAGCCGTTCAACGTCCCCGGCGAGGCGGACAGCGTGTGGCAGGGCTACCCCAAAGATTTTGATGCCGCTGGCGCGGCGCTCGCGGGTCGATGAAACTGGGGGTGCGTCGCCCGCTGACGTCGTGGTGCCTTGGTGCGGGGTTGAGCCCGTCCCAAAGATTGACGCTGGAGCCCGTCCCGGTTGGGTACTCCGGGTTGCCGCCTGTTCGAGCGCGAGTCTCAGACTTTTGATGTTCATGCGGGTTCCGCGGTCGGCGCGCCGGTCGGGCCGTTGGAAGGGAGCCAGGTATGGAGATCGTGTATGAACGGGTCGCTGCGATCGATGTGGGTAAAAAGATCATCGCGGTGGCAGTGCGTACTCCGGGCGAGCGTCCCGGGAAGCGTCGCGGGCAGGTACGCAAGTACAACACCTTCTACCAGACGCTGACCGAGATGGTGGCCTGGCTGGTTGCCGAGGGTGTCACGCATGTGACGATGGAAGCCACCGGGATCTATTGGAAGCCGATCTTCCACGCTTTGTGCGCGGCCGAGCGGCCACTGGAGGTGTTGTTGGTCAACGCCCGGCACGTCAAGAACGTCCCGGGTCGCAAGAGCGATGCGCTTGATGCTGTGTGGCTGGCGGAGTTGACCGAGTGCGGGTTGCTGCGGGGCAGTTTCATCCCGCCGCGGGAGATCGCGGCGATCCGGAAGTTGACCCGCTACCGCAAAAAGCTCATCGAGGCGCGCACCAGTGAGCTGCAGCGCCTGGCCAAGGTGCTTGAGGACAGCGGAATCAAGATTGACTCGGTGGCCGCGAAGCTGACCACCCTCTCGGCCCGGGACATGATCGAGGCATTGATCGCCGGGGAACGCGATCCTGCCGCGCTGGCGAACCTGGCGCGCGGCAGGATGCGCAGCAAGATCCCCAATCTGAGATCAGCCTGCGCGGGCCGTTTCGGGGCTCAGCACGCGCTGATGTGCACCCTGCACCTGGAACACATCGATCACCTCGCCGACATGATCGCCCGGCTGGACACCCGTATCGATGAGGCCAGCCTCCCTTTCGTTGGGCAGACTGATCTGCTGGCCACGATCCCGGGCATCGGTGAGCGCTCCGCCCAGGTCATCATCTCCGAGATCGGTGTGGAGATGTCTCGGTTTCCCACCGCGGCGCACCTGGCCTCGTGGGCTGGATTGTGCCCGGGCAACAACGAATCCGCCGGCAAGCACCGCTCGGGTAGGCCGCACCGATAACCCGGACGCTCGCAAACGGCGGCTCATTCGCGAACTCGAAGCACTCGGGCACAAGGTCACCATCGAACCCGCCGCCGCGTGGCCGGTCACCATATTGATCACCGACCAACCCGATCTGCGTGCTGGGTCACCGACCCCTGCGTCCAGAACGTGCCTGGTCACCATAGTTACGTCTCAGACACCGACACCACCCCCGCAAGCGCCCCAGCCGGGCCACAGGACCACGCTCAGCCCTCGACATCGCAGTATCCACACAACGCTGTGGCGAGATTCGAACCCCTGACCCTTGACAGCCAGGACAGCGATGGCCGGCCAGAGTGGGTAACCCAGCTGTGCCGGGTGGGTTGTCGCACCCACTGCTCCTGGGATCACCCGTCGAGCGCGTAGCCGGCGCCGCGCACCGTGCGGATCCGGTCGGCACCCAGCTTGCGTCGCAGGTACCCGACATAGACCGCCACCACGCTGGGCGATTTCGGCTGACCCCAGACCGCCGCGGCGAGCCGATCCTGCGACACCAGCTGGCCGGGCTGGTCGGCCAACGCGACCAGCAGGGCGTATTCGGTGGGTGACAGCGTCACCAGCCGGCCCGCGACGCTGACCAGCCCGAGAGTGGTGTCAACCATGACCACCCCGGCGCGCAGCACGGCCCGGTCCGCGGACAGCTGGTCGTGGACCCGCAGCCGCAGCCGGCTGACCAGCTCCTCCACCGGGAACGGGGTGGTCAGGTAGTCGTCCAGACCGCCTCGCAGCATCGAGACGGTCTGCTCCCGTTGCTCGCGGGAAGTCAGGGCGATGACAGGCAGCTGCGGGGCGACCGCGCGCAGCTCGTCGAAAAAGGCCCGGGGGTCCGACCCGGCCAGCGAGACGTCGAGCACGATCGCGGCGAGGGTATGGGCGCGGACCGCTTCCAGCACCTCCGGAACGGCGTCCAGGATCCGGGTCTTGAACCCCATGGACCGTAACGCCTGAAGCACCCGGCTCGTTGTGTGATGCAGAGGCACCATGAGCAGAACTGGGTGCCGGAGGACTGTCAGAAACTGATCGGGCTGCATCGGCGACAAGAGTTCCGCGCCGTGCGGCGTTGGACAATCGCTGAGCGGCAAGATTACCCGGGCGGTCCAACGTGTCACGGATTGTCGTTGAGTGCATGGCCCGGCAATCGGAGTAATCGGTAGGCCGTTCGGAGTAATCGGCGTGCGCTCGTCGCGTCTCACGGCTGGGTGGGCGACAACGGGCCGATAACACTCTCATGTTGGTTTGGCGGGACGTCCCTTCTCCCTACGGTCTCGCGGCATGCGATGGCGGCTGGAGCGAACGCTGTGGGGTGCGGCCTTTTTGGCTGTGCTGCTGACGCCGGTGCTGCTGGGTCTGGGCACTGGTGGTGGGTCGTCGCTGCTGTCGGAGCTGTCGGTGGGGATGGGACTGCTCGCGGTCTCGTTTCTGGCCTGCGCGGTGGTGCTGCCGTCGAGGTTGCGGTCGCTGACCCGCACCTTCGGCATCGACGGGGTGCTGGGCATGCACCGCTTCGTCGGGTTGTTCGTCGCGGTGCTCGTGGCGTTGCACATCGTGTTGGTGGTGGCGGCCAACCCGGCCAACACCGGCCTGCTCGACATCGTGCATGCACCCAGAAGCGCCCGAGCCGCGGTCGTCGCCACCCTGGCCCTGGGTGGCCTGATCGGACTCGCGGTGGCCCGCCGACGACTACGCCACCGCTACGAGGTGTGGCGCTGGGTGCACCTGGCACTGGCCGCGACGGTGCTGATCCTCACCACACTGCACATCTGGTGGCTCGACCACCTCATCCACAACACCGCGATGCGAACCTGGCTGGGCGTTCTCGTGCTGGGCGTGCTGGGCGTCCTGGCATACCGATGGCTGTGGCGACCCGTCTTCGGCGCCCACAGCCAATACCTGGTCCGCGAGATCCGCCCAGAAACCGACACCGTCAGCACCCTGGTCCTCGAACCCCGCCGCGACCGCCACGGACTGGGACGCCGCACCATCCAGTTCGCCCCCGGCCAGTTCGCCTGGCTCCGCCTCAACCCCTCGATCCGAGCCCAAGAACACCCCTTCACCATCGCCTCCAGCGCCGACTCCGGAGCCTGGACCGAATTCACCATCCGCCACCGCGGTGACTTCACCCACACCCTGCGCCGACTACGCCCAGGCAGCCCGGTCTGGGTCGACGGCCCACACGGCGCCTTCAGCGTCGACCTCAAACCCGCCACCGGCCTGGTGATGATCGCCGGCGGAGTCGGCATCACCCCCATGATGAGCATGCTGCGCACCCTGGCGCACCGCCACGACCAACGCCCACACCGACTCATCGTCGCCGCAACCACCCCCGACGAACTGCTCTTCCGCGCCGAACTCCACACCCTCCAACAACACCTCGACCTCACCATCGTCGAACTCGTCCGCCAACCACCGCAGGACTGGACCGGCGCCACCGGCACCATCGACGAACCCCTCCTCACCACCCTGCTCCCCGGCAAATTCCGCCGCAACCAACTCGACTACTTCCTCTGCGGACCACCCACCCTCGTCCACGACGTCCTCACCGTCCTCGACCAACTCGCCATCCCCCGCCCACGAATCCACACCGAACAATTCGACCTCGTCTGAACGACTGATGCAGAAAGGCTGCCCTGTGCGCCCCCCGATACCTCGCTTCGTCCTCTGGACCGTCGCGCTGGCCATGATCACCGCGCTGTCGGTTGCCGTGTTCCAGTACTGGGGCGGGTCTCAGTACCGGACCACCGCCGCGCAGGGCAACGGCTGGACGCAAACCCAGTGGGGTCCGCTCGGTCCCGCCGACCGGGATCTGCTGATCAAGGTCCGGCAGGCCGGCCTGTGGGAGGGGCCCACCGGGCAGGACGCCCAGCAGCGGGCCACCAGCGTGCGGGTGCGCGAAGCCGGCCGGCTCATCGCCACCGAGCACGCCGACCTCGACGCGCGGGTCCGCGAGGTCGCAGCACGGCTCGAGGTGGCGCTGCCCAACCAGCCCAGCGACCAGCAGCGGGGCTGGATCACCGAGCTGACCAACCAATCGGGACCAGACTTCGACCGCGCCTTCGTGCAACGGCTGCGCACCGCGCACGGCAACGTGCTGCCGATCATCTCCCAGGTACGCGCCGGCACCCGCAACGACCTGGTCCGGCAGTTCGCCACCACCGCCGCCCAGTTCGTCACCCGCCACCACGAATACCTCGAACGCACCGGACTCGTCGACTACGCCGCACTCCCCGAGCCCCCAGCCCCCGCGACCGCCCCCCAAGCGGCAGCACTACCACCCGCAGCCGCACCACCCGCGGCAGCCGCGCCCCCAGCAGCCGCGGCACCACTACGGCCAGCCGCACCCCCAGCGGCAGCCACGTCGCCACCGGCGCCGGTAGCTCCCGCGGCTGCCGAGCATGGCCAGCACCTCGCCCAGGTGGCCAGCGTCACCCCGGTCAACGGCGCGCCGGTCATGATCGCCGCCATGGTCTATATCGCCGCGCTGCTGGCCATCGTCGGCCTGCTGTCCCTGCTGGGGACCGCCGGCCTGCGGGCGCGCCGGGCCCGTCCCGGCCCCCAGCGCGGCTCGTTCGACCAGCCCAGCCGGCCACGGCACGCCGCCCATCGCTGGTGACCCTTGATTCCGTTCCCCGCACAACCTGGAGTGAGTGAAGATGGCACGTGGAAAGCACAGGAGCAGGGCCCCCGTGGCCCTGATGGCAGCGGCGGTGACCCTGCTCGCCGCGGGCGGGATCGTGGCAGCCACCAGCAGCGCTGACGCCAAACCAGGGACCCGCGCAGGTGCGAACTCGGCCGGGCAACTCGCCTTCAACCAAGACCCTCGTGGCGACTCCGACGGCAAGAGAAACGGCAAGAAGGAGCGCGGCAAGCAGGAGGGCAAGAAGGACGGCAAGGGCAAGAAGGAGGGCGGCAAGAAGAAGGAAGCAAAGAAGGACGCCGTCGCCGTGGAGTTCCCTGGCCGGGAGAAAGCCGGTGGGCCTGCCCGGAGGGACTTCGTCTCCATCCAGCAGGTGCGGCCCAACGTCAGGCAGGTCGAGCCGAGGTCTAACGCGTCCACTGGCACCTTCGTCAGCCCCTGTGGCACCAACGACGAGGGACACCGCAACTCCGACAACTTCATGGTGGCGCCGGGCAAGGTCAACGGCGCCCAGCACGTGCACGACTACGTCGGCAACCTGTCGGCCAACGCGTTCTCCACCGATGAGAGCCTCCACGCCGCCGGCACCACCTGCGCCAACGACGACCAGTCCACCTACTTCTGGCCCGTGCTGCGCGACACCGCTGGGCGGGGCCCCGATGCCCTGGTCGACGGCGGCGGCCTGGACGGCAACTTCGGCGAGATCCTGCGGCCCGTCACGGCGCAACTACAGTTCCGGGGCAACCCAACCGGCCCGGTGACCCCGATGCCAGACGACCTGGCGATCATCACCGGCGACGCCAAGGCCGCGACCAATGACGGTGACGATGCCAACGCGGCGTGGACCTGCACCGGTTTCGAGGACCGCACCACCACCAAGTACCCACTGTGCCCACAGGGCAGCCAACTGGTGCGCATCCTGGACTTCCCCAGCTGCTGGGACGGCCAGAACCTCGACTCGGCCAACCACCGAGACCACATCGCGTTCCCACGACGGGACGGGTCATGCAGTCGCGGGAGAGTGGCAATACCACAACTAAGGATGACCCTGATTTACGATCAGCCGGCCAGCCGCAACTTCGCCCTGGATTCCTTCCCCGAACAGCGACACCAGGCGGTCACCGACCATGGTGATTTCATGGCCATCATGCCTGAAGCGCTGTTGGCGCAGATGGCGGACTGCATCAACACCGGCAAAACCTGCTGATCGCCAGCACCAGAAGTCAAGGGACCGGCCGGGTCACCCGGCAATCGGAGTAGTGGGTGGGCCGTTCGGAGTAGCCGGCGGGCGCTGGTTGCCTCGCATGAGTGGATGGGCGACAACGGGCCGGTAAATCATCCCGGTTTGGTCGGGTTTGGGCCCTTCTTCTCCCTACGGTTCGCGGCATGCGATGGCGGCTGGAGCGAACGCTGTGGGGTGCGGCCTTTTTGGCTGTGCTGCTGACGCCGGTGCTGCTGGGTCTGGGCACTGGTGGTGGGTCGTCGCTGCTGTCGGAGCTGTCGGTGGGGATGGGACTGCTCGCGGTCTCGTTTCTGGCCTGCGCGGTGGTGCTGCCGTCGAGGTTGCGGTCGCTGACCCGCACCTTCGGCATCGACGGGGTGCTGGGCATGCACCGCTTCGTCGGGTTGTTCGTCGCGGTGCTCGTGGCGTTGCACATCGTGTTGGTGGTGGCGGCCAACCCGGCCAACACCGGCCTGCTCGACATCGTGCATGCACCCAGAAGCGCCCGAGCCGCGGTCGTCGCCACCCTGGCCCTGGGTGGCCTGATCGGACTCGCGGTGGCCCGCCGACGACTACGCCACCGCTACGAGGTGTGGCGCTGGGTGCACCTGGCACTGGCCGCGACGGTGCTGATCCTCACCACACTGCACATCTGGTGGCTCGACCACCTCATCCACAACACCGCGATGCGAACCTGGCTGGGCGTTCTCGTGCTGGGCGTGCTGGGCGTCCTGGCATACCGATGGCTGTGGCGACCCGTCTTCGGCGCCCACAGCCAATACCTGGTCCGCGAGATCCGCCCAGAAACCGACACCGTCAGCACCCTGGTCCTCGAACCCCGCCGCGACCGCCACGGACTGGGACGCCGCACCATCCAGTTCGCCCCCGGCCAGTTCGCCTGGCTCCGCCTCAACCCCTCGATCCGAGCCCAAGAACACCCCTTCACCATCGCCTCCAGCGCCGACTCCGGAGCCTGGACCGAATTCACCATCCGCCACCGCGGTGACTTCACCCACACCCTGCGCCGACTACGCCCAGGCAGCCCGGTCTGGGTCGACGGCCCACACGGCGCCTTCAGCGTCGACCTCAAACCCGCCACCGGCCTGGTGATGATCGCCGGCGGAGTCGGCATCACCCCCATGATGAGCATGCTGCGCACCCTGGCGCACCGCCACGACCAACGCCCACACCGACTCATCGTCGCCGCAACCACCCCCGACGAACTGCTCTTCCGCGCCGAACTCCACACCCTCCAACAACACCTCGACCTCACCATCGTCGAACTCGTCCGCCAACCACCGCAGGACTGGACCGGCGCCACCGGCACCATCGACGAACCCCTCCTCACCACCCTGCTCCCCGGCAAATTCCGCCGCAACCAACTCGACTACTTCCTCTGCGGACCACCCACCCTCGTCCACGACGTCCTCACCGTCCTCGACCAACTCGCCATCCCCCGCCCACGAATCCACACCGAACAATTCGACCTCGTCTGAACGACTGATGCAGAAAGGCTGCCCTGTGCGCCCCCCGATACCTCGCTTCGTCCTCTGGACCGTCGCGCTGGCCATGATCACCGCGCTGTCGGTTGCCGTGTTCCAGTACTGGGGCGGGTCTCAGTACCGGACCACCGCCGCGCAGGGCAACGGCTGGACGCAAACCCAGTGGGGTCCGCTCGGTCCCGCCGACCGGGATCTGCTGATCAAGGTCCGGCAGGCCGGCCTGTGGGAGGGGCCCACCGGGCAGGACGCCCAGCAGCGGGCCACCAGCGTGCGGGTGCGCGAAGCCGGCCGGCTCATCGCCACCGAGCACGCCGACCTCGACGCGCGGGTCCGCGAGGTCGCAGCACGGCTCGAGGTGGCGCTGCCCAACCAGCCCAGCGACCAGCAGCGGGGCTGGATCACCGAGCTGACCAACCAATCGGGACCAGACTTCGACCGCGCCTTCGTGCAACGGCTGCGCACCGCGCACGGCAACGTGCTGCCGATCATCTCCCAGGTACGCGCCGGCACCCGCAACGACCTGGTCCGGCAGTTCGCCACCACCGCCGCCCAGTTCGTCACCCGCCACCACGAATACCTGGAACGCACCGGACTCGTCGACTACGCCGCACTCCCCGAGCCCCCAGCCCCCGCGACCGCCCCCCAAGCGGCAGCCCTACCACCCGCGGCAGCGGTAGCACCCGCGGTTGCCAAACATGGCCCGCACCTCAACGAGGTGGCCCGCGTCACCCCGGTCACCGGCGCGCCGGTCATGATCGTCGCCCTGGTCTATCTCGCCGCGCCGCTGGCCATCGTCGGCCTGTTGTGGCTGCTGGGGACCGCCGGCCTGCGGGCGCGGCGGGCCCGTCCCGGCCTCCATCGCTCGTTCGACCAGCCCGGCCGGCCACGGCACGCCGCCCATCGCTGGTGACCCTTGATTCCGTTCCCCGCACAACCTGGAGTGAGTGAAGATGGCACGTGGAAAGCACAGGAGCAGAGCCCCCGTGGCCCTGATGGCAGCCGCCGTGACCCTGCTCGTCGCCAGCGGGATCGTGGTGGCCACCAGCAGCGCTGACGCCAAGCCGGGGACCCGCGCAGGTGCGAACTCGTCGGCTTCGCAGTTCGCCTTCAACGGTAACAAACACCCTGGTGGCGACCGGCACGGCAAGTGGAAGGGCAGGAAGGATCGCGGCAAGAAAAAGCCCGCCCGGAAAAAGGCCGCTCAGCAGCAGGCCGCTCAGAAAGACGCCGTCGCCGTGGAGTTCCCTGGCCGGGAGAAAGCCGGTGGGCCCGCCCGGAGGGACTTCGTCCGCATCCAGCAGGTGCGGCCCAACGTCGGGCAGGTCGAACCGGGGTCTAACGCGTCCACCGGCACCTTCACCAGCCCCTGTGGCACCAACGCCGAGGGACACCACAACTCCGACAACTTCATGGTCGCCCCGGGCAAGGTCAACGGAGCCCAGCACGTGCACGACTACGTCGGCAACCTGTCGGCCAACGCGTTCTCCACCGACGAGAGCCTCCACGCCGCCGGCACTACCTGCACCAACCAGGACGACCTCTCGACCTACTTCTGGCCCGTGCTGCGCGACACCGACAAGCGAGGCGACGACGCCCTGGTCGACGGCGGCGGCCTGGACGGCAACTTCGGCGAGATCCTGCGGCCCGTCACGGCGCAACTACAGTTCCGGGGCAACCCAACCGGCACGGTGACCCCGATGCCAGACGACCTCACGATCATTATGGGCGACGCCAAGGCCGTGACCAACGGCGATGCCAATGCCGACGCGGCGTGGACCTGCACCGGTTTCGAGGACCGCACCACCACCAAGTACCCACTGTGCCCACAGGGCAGCCAACTGGTGCGCATTCTGGACTTCCCCAGCTGCTGGGACGGCCAGAACCTCGACTCGGCCAACCACCGAGACCATATCGCCTTCCCACGGCGCGACGGATCATGCAGTAGCGGGACGGTGGCCGTCCCACAACTGCGGATCACGCTGACCTACGATCAGCCGGCCGGCCGGAATTTCGCTTTGGACTCCTTCCCCGACCAGCGGCACAACCCGGCCACCGACCATGCCGATTTCATGGCAATCATGCCTGAAGCACTGCTGGCGGAAATGGCAGACTGCATCAATACCGGCAAAACCTGCTGATCTCCTTCAACCAGAAGTGGGCCGCTGCCGGGCGCGCACCGGCCCACTTTTCGG
>JBOHGG010000073.1:0-10844 GCA_050700115.1 Pseudonocardiaceae bacterium | reverse complement strand
CTTCGACGCCGGCCAGAACTCGGTCGCCAACTTCGCCCACCTGGCCGCCGCCGGGCTGGGTTTCGTCGGCTCAGTGCCACCCTCGGACTGCCCCGACCTGCTCGCCCGCCCCGCCACCGACCGCAGCCCCGGCCAGCACCCGAAACAAGTTCTAGCGCTGGAAAATGAAGACCAACCGGGCCGAGGACGAACTCAAGACCATCCCCGCGAAACTCCCCGCCAACCAGATCAACCGAGACGCCAAGACCGTCCGGCGCCGCTCGCATCCGCGCCCTGCGAATGGCGCTGCGCCTGCTCGCCGTCAACGCGCCGAGCGCTGGCTCGCCCACCAACTCAACGGCTACCTACAAGATCCCAACGAATACGGGCCACCATCGCCAACCGGCTACAACCAGGCGACACCATCACCTACACCCCCGCAACATCATCGTGCGCCTCGGCCGACCCACCACCCCAAGATCACCCGAGCCACTCGCCCGGCTCACCGACCAACTCAACACCATCTCTGGCGACCCCGCCCCATCACCGCGCCATGATCAATATTCAAGAGTCGCCGTAACCCTTCCGCATGTCTGCGACTCCGGATGCCGCGCGGTGCCGCACTTCTCATACTGCCACTTCCCTCAGCGCGTGATCGAGTGTAAACTCCTGGTTAAGAACCCGAATAGTGAAACGGCCGCGTTCCGAGCCTGATCGAGTGCCAGAATATTCCCTCGCAGGGTTGGAGGTTGCATTGAATGAGTTTGGGGAGACGCAGCTCGGTGGCTGGTGGGCGGGCCTGATCATCGGTTTGGTCGTGGTGGTCGTGGTGGTGATCGTTGTAAGCGTGCTCCTGGTGCTTGCAGCCCGGATCAACGCGAAGGCGCGCGCAGCGGCTCGTGAGCTCGAGGCGACACGGTCGACCACGCAGCCGCTCGTGGAGCTGCGCCGCACGAACGACACGCTCCAGAGCATCCTGCGGGGCGCTCGGACCGCCCGACAAGCATTGGGGGGATAGACAATGGTATTAGCTCTCGCCGCCGAGGAGATCACGTTCTGGCAGGTTATCCTGGTTCTCGGGGCTGTCGTGCTGATTGCCGTGATCGCGCTGCTCAGCCTGCTCCTCTACCTCGTCGGCTCCATCGAAACCAGCGTGCGTGGATTGTGGGACGTGGCGCAGGGGGTTGGCGGCAACACGGCCAACATCAAGGTCGCGCTCGCTGTCATAGACAGCCTGGATGAGGTCGCGGACGAAGCGGGCCGTCACGCTCAACTGCTGGGGGTGGGGGCGCGATGAGCACGGGACTGCTCGTGACCCTCACGGTCATCGAGATCGTGGCCCTGGTAGCGGTGTTGGCGCTGTTCGTTATATTGATCACTCGCCGGCTGCGCTCCCTCGCCAACACCCTCGGACAGGTGAGTGGGACGACCATCAGGGCGATCCAAGGGGACGTGTTTCTGATCGGCGCGGGCGCCGCGCTCCTGAACCGGAAGCTGAACGCGATCGCCGGCGTGCTGCCGGCCATCGCGGAGAAGGCCGAGTCGATGTCTCAGCAGCCGCAGGCCCGTACCTCGCAGCAGCCGCAGGCCGCCCCGGCCTCCGGAACTGGCTGGCAAGCCGCAGTAGGTCATGACCCCGCGATAAGGCGAGCGTAGGAGAAGGAGGCGACGATGGCACTGTGGTGGGTCGGCAACGCGATCTTCCTCTTCGTGGTCATACCCGTCGTGGTGGTGCTCCTGAGCCGCCTGGCGAGGTCCGCTGGTGACGTCGGGAGGCAAATTGACACCATTCACGATCAGGCCGGGGGTATTGTCGTCGCAGTCGACGACGTGAAGGCGCTGATACCCACCCGTGACGCCGTGAAACGAGTGGGGGCTGGCCTCACCCGATATGTGAAGGCGGTTGCCCGCATCCTGTGAGGAGCGAATTACCATGCCGATAGCCGCTGTATTCACGATCATCCTCGCAGCGCTCACCGTGCTGGTGCTCGCTGCCTACCTGATCGGTATCGCGCTCGTTCTCCGGCGCGTCGACGCCAAGCTCCACGCAGTTATCGGGGGCCTCCACTTGGTTGCCGAGAGGACCGAGCCAGTCGGCTCGATCGTTGGGGAGATCAACAGAGACCTTGCCGGTGTGGACGACGCCTTGCGGGCCGTACTCGCCAGATAGCGAAGGCTGTCGTTTCCGGCACCCGCACCACCGAGCGTCTTACCGCCAGGCTGGCGGTAAGACGCTCGGCCGGTTTCGTCATGGGCGCGGTGGAGCAAGGCGTGTGATGCGCTGATCATTCGCGCTGAGCGCGGCCTTGTGAGACCACGCAGCGGCCTCAGCCGGGATTGCAGGGGTGCGCGGCCGAGCGGGGGTCGTCGTGGACCCACGGGGTTTGGATCGACTGGTGGTCCGATTGTCGCTCCGGTTGGCTTGAGGTGCAAGTACCGCGGCAGTCCCTGGCGTGGCGGGGCCGTCGGCCGGTTTGATGGGTGCGGCGACCGGTGCCGAACTGCCGGCTGCGGTGGTGTCATTGCTGCGGAAGTTGTTGCTGCTGCTACTGCCCGGGTTGGGCTTCGGGGTCCCGCCGGCAGCCGGGGCGCTGGGGCTGCTGTGGGACGTGATTAACGGCATGGACGCTGCGCCCCCGGCGAAGGCGAGAGCGAGAGCGCCCGCTGCCGCAAACCGATTGAACCGCCGCGACCTGGTCCGGCGCCGCTGGACGTCGGCAGGTTCGACGCCCAGCGGGATGGCGGTCGGGGATGGCCGGTGTGGGACCTCGGTCTGGGCCAGCAGCACCGCATGGCGGTCCTCCGGTATGACACCGGTGGGTCGCAGCGCCCGGCGCAGCGCTTCGACGGTTCCGGCGACCTGTGGGATCAGGTCCTCCAAGTCGACCCGGCCCGGCCGCACCTTCGACTGAACCTCCGGCAGCAGCATCGGGATCGTCACCTCGGCGTCGGCTGAGGGGGCTCGCGCCGCATCGGTAGTCTCGGACTCGGTGAGTAGCTCGGCGAGCTGATCTATCGACACTTGAAGGACGCGGGCCAGGTTTGGTCGCATCGACGGGAGTGGCTCGGTGTCTCCGGCCTCCCACCGGACCACGGTGGAGCGTTCTACTCCCAGGCGTTCAGCGAGTGACTCTTGAGTCAACCCGACCGCTTTGCGGCGCTGGGATAGGCCCTGCCGTCTAGGCGCCATGTCATCACCTCTCGCTGAGAGCGTTTCCGCAGTTGAGGGCATCTGGTGCGTCCCTGATGCATCAGTGACGCGGCTGTCGTGCTCTGGTCGCGACCCCTCACTCACGGTTGTCTTCAGGTTACGGCTCCACACCTTACGCACAGCAACGGAGGTGCCAGCCATGACCAGCCGAGGGACCGTCATCAGCCATCGCTGCCGCGACTGAACTCCCGCTCCTGCTGGACCTGCTGCCTATCACCGCGACGCGGGTGCGCAACGTGCACGTCAACGACGCTGGATTGTGCGCAGGGTGCGGACGCGGGTGGCCGTGGGAGCGTCATGTTGGTCGAAGTGTTGGTCGAACACAACCCTTGCGGCGCTATGAGGTGCCGCCTGAGCTGGGCCGGTCCGGCGATGGAGCCTCCTCACAGTCGTCGCACCGGCCCTCCGCCCTGCCCGGGGCCGTAGCTGTGGCCCCGGGCAGGGACCAAGACATGCCGCCCACTAACAGCAGTATCGGGCTGCAGAACTCGGCATCTAGCCGCCGCCGTGCCCGGAGCGCTGGCCTAGGACATCGACGGCGATCATGGGGTGTTCCTCACCGCCCCGGGTCGGTTCACCGCCACGCTGCTTGCCGCCTGCCAAGCGATCTGTTCCGAGGACACGGAGATCACCGGCCCGAGCGACCCCGCCGCTGGGCTCGCCGCCTCTTAACCGCCCTCGCGGCAGTAAGGGCGCTCGGCCACGACGGGGCCGCTAGACACCCGTTAGAGGGCTCAGACGGCACCGCCTTCATGGTCGAGTCGACTGTGCGGTCTGAGTTCGGCTGGTCGGCGAACCGAATGTGGCTCGTCTGGGGGAGGGGCGTCCGGCGGGCACCGGGGATACAGCCCTCCTGCTCGGGGGGGCGAAGAGCTACGGGGGGTCCCCCTCGTCGAGCGGTAGGTCGCGGTGCTCCCGGCGCTGCCGCACCTCCACGTGCATCCCGACCGGAGTTCGCTGCAGTACGGCATCAACGAGCGTCGCCAGGAATCTTGCCGCACTCACATCATCTGGCACGGCGTCATGACGTATGCGGACGCCAGCCGTTGGATTGACGTCGCTCCACTCCGCGACGAGGAGACAGGTTCCGTCGTAGACGTCGGCTTCCGCCCTGAGCTTTCGCAGCATGTCTATCGCGCGCTCTAGCGTGCCGGGCTCCGCCAGCGCGGTCGAACGCAGAACGAACAGGAAGCCCATCGCCACCAGCGGGTAACGCCCCCTGAGGTTCTTGGCGTCCCCATAGGCCTCTTCAAACCGGTTGGCGAGATTCTTGCGGAATGATGCGACCATTGTCTTCGTCGACACAAGTAATTCCGCCCCGCGTGACCATTGCGCAATCAAAACGTCGACCTGCTTGACGTACGCTCGCCCAAGGATCCGGGCGTCCGATGGGGCGACTGCCCGGTTGCGTGCGAGGCTGGCCTCCGCGGTGCTCCGAATCGCTGCAGGCAATGACTTGACGAAGAGGTTGACCTCTCGGGGCAAAACTCTCGGTGCTGTCAGCCGCGGCCAGACTTCGTCTGCTCCAAAGCCGGCGCGCCGAAGCTCGTGTGACACCCAGGCATCGGTCGCTTTCGCCAGCCGGCCGGACTGCGAGCCGGCGCCTTCCCCGATGGGAACAGCGAGCATGGCTTCCAGTAGCTGGTAGTCCGGGAAGTACTGCATGCCGCCTGGCGAAATGAGTACCCACGGATTCATTTCCGGACGTTGCGCGACGAGCGGCTCGAGCAATGCGTACAGGTCTGAGGGTTCATCCTGTCCCAGCATTAGGATCGCACTCCCGCTAACCGCGTGCTGTCAGGGGCGGGGAAGGCCACGGCCAGCTCCTCCTCGCGCGGCGCGGCGGGCGGCCAGCTCGGCGCGCGCGTCCCGCAGCGAATTCACCTCCGAGACCGCGATACCGAGCTCACCGACGAGGAGAATGTCGTCGACGAGCTTGACTGCCTCAGTCAGCCCCCCGGGTCTGCCCAGCAGAGCCGCAACCTGCGGGCGTATCGCCGCCAGCGCGGTCTGGGCCTGCTGCAGTACACCCGGCTCGGGAACCGGCAGCCGGTCAGCCTCCTTTGGCTCCAGTTTGAGCATGCCGCCGCCGTAGGCGCGGCCAACCGTCTCAGCGCCAAGCAACGTCATCGAGGTCAGCGCGCCCAGCGGCAGTAGGTCGATCCCCAGCCTCCGCAGCTCAGGCCGCAGGTACACCCCGTGCACCGAATTGAGGTGGTGGGTTCGCGCATGGTTGGCGCACAGGCGCGGGCTGTCAGCGTTCATGTAGGTCAGCAACACATCGGATGGTGGCACGAGTGGCACCCGCCACCAGGGCGAGCGAACCCGGCACTTGTAGGCGGTGTGCACCCCGAGTTGCTCGCCGGCCCGGATGTAGCGCTTGGCAGCTGGCGACGGCTGGCCTGCCGGCCGGAACAGCAAAGTCGACGACCCGGTCCCGGCCAGCTGCTGGTGGGCGGCCACCGTGAAGGCCAGACCGCGCAGATGACGCGACCCGGGCGGAGACACCGACAGCAGCTCATCGCTGCGCAGGCCCAGTTCACCGGCGCGGTCCGCGGGCAGCGCGAAGTACTTGTTGTTTCCTGTGACCATGCCCAGCGTGGTCTCACCCCAGGACTGCAGCGTGGTGAACTGCCCACTTCGTTCGAGGGCCAGGTGCGCTTCCAGTGCAGCGGTGGAAAGCAAGGAAGGGGTCCACTTGCCCTCGAACGGGTCCGGTTTCCACGTCCGGATCAGCGGAGCTGCTCCCGCCAGGTCTGCAGCGGCGCGGAGCTGCTGGAGTTCGCAATGGTCGGCCGGCCCCTGGTCATAACCGTCTGCGAGCAGCAGAACGACTTCTTCCTGCACGCCCGGAAAGACCCGTTCGGTGAACAGCACCAGGCGGACCCGAGCGAATCGCTGCATGAGGAACCTGCGCACCTCAGCGGCGTAGTTCACGGACAGCAACTCCGCCGGTAGCACGAGCCCGAGCCGGCCGCCGGCCTTCAGGAAGAGCGCGCTGTGCACCGTGAACGCAGCCCACGAGGAAGCAAGCCGGGTCAGTGGTACGCCGGCCCGAAGCGCTGCATCGCGGCTACGGGCCCGGGCCTCCCCGGTGAAATCCTGATACCGGACATAGGGGGGGTTGCCGATTACCGCGTCGTAGCGGCCGATCGGTGAGACGAGGAAGAAGTCCCCAGCGATCACTCGCGCCTGATGGCCAGCAGCCCGCATGAACGTTTCCGCCTGCCGGGCACTGTCAGGGTGTAGCTCGATGCCGTGTAGCTCGATCCCGTCCGGGCCGCTCCGCTTGTTGCCCGCCAGTGAGGCTAGCGCGCCGAGCCGCTCGCCAGCTGCGAGCAGGAACGCGGCCTGCCCACATGAGGGCTCCAGAACCTCATCCGACGCCGAGCGGATCGCCCAATCCGCTACGTAGCGGCACAACTCGGGCGGGGTGTAGAAGGCCCCACGCGCCTTCCTCGCTTCCGCGGTGTCGGAGGTGAGGTGGACGGTCACCCGGCGCAGTCTGCCGTACAGCCACGACAGACTTGGGACGCTCGCCGCCTAGCTCCGTAAGCCACCGGCTGACTGCTTGTCGGGCCGCTGGTCAGTCGACGGTACTGCTGCTGAGCCGACGAAGAATCTCGGCCAGGAGTTCGCCGTGCTCGGTCTGCGTCTGCCGCATCGTGGTCTGTTCTTGCCGCATCGTGGTCTGTTCTTGCCGCATCGTGGTCTGTTCTTGCTGCATCGTGGTCTGTTCTTGCCGCATCGCGGTCTGCTCATGCCGCATCGTGGTCTGTTCTTGCTGCATCGTGGTCTGTTCTTGCCGCATCGCGGTCTGCTCATGCCGCATCGTGGTCTGTTCTTGCCGCATCGCGGTCTGTTCTTGCCGCATCGCGGTCTGCTCATGCTGCATCGCGGTCTGCTCATGCTGCATCGCGGTCTGCTCATGCTGCATCGCGGTCTGCTCATGCCGCATCGCGGTCTGCTCATGCCGCATCGCGGTCTGCTCATGCCGCATCGCGGTCTGCTCATGCTGGATCGCGGCGAGGATCTTGGTGTGCTGGTCGACGGTTTCCTTGATGTCGAGCACGGTGTCGCTGAGGGCGCGGATGGTGTCGTCCTGCTCGTCGAGACGGCGCGTGAACCTGGCGACCTCCGGGCTGGCCATGCCGGGCAGCCTATCGCGCACGGTCCGAGGCTTCGCGCAGCGGCGACGCCAGTCAGTTCGCGTCAAGAAACGGCTCCCGACCGGCAGGTAGGGTCAAGAGAGGGTCAAGCCGCCGGACGGAGGTCGAGACGTGCGCCGACACGCCCCGACGCATCCTGTGTTGCCCGCGCTCCTGCTGGTTGTCTTCTTAGCAGCCTTGTCGTTGTTTGCCGTCCCCGTGACCGGCGTAACGGCAGAGACCACCGCCGGGCCGCAGGCAGCGAAATCCGAGACCGCCGCGACCTCACCGCAGGCGCCGGCCGCTGCGCACGACGTCACCGTGCACGACGACGCCGTGCATCGGAGCGGCGCCTCGCCCGCGCACCCGGTCCGGCTCCTGCTCGCCACCGATCCGGGCGGCGACCACCCGCGCCTCTTGCGAATCGGAGCTACCGGGCCCGCGACCACAGCGGGCGACGACCTCGGTCGCCGCGCCACCATCCTGGTCCAGGGCAGGGCACCTCCCACGACCGCTCGCTGAACTGAGCCCGCACGCGGCGTCCGTGCCGCGCGATCCCACGCGCTCCGCCCCGAAGGCTCACCGGGACCGATGTTTCCGGCGCCGTCGTCTGATCCGGGTTGCGCCGCGCTGCGCCGTCGCCCGAGCCCGCCGACCCCGCCGACCCCGGAGAGGAAAGGCCCATGCACATCGCCGAAGCGCTCATCGCCCTCGGCGGGGCGTTTCTCGTCTGCGGCCTGATCGCCCGAGCGGGCGTCCGGATCGGCCTGCCCACCATCCCGCTGTTCATGATCGCCGGGGTGATCTTCGGGCCAAACACCCCTGGCATCGCGCTGGTGGAGGATCCCGCCGAGCTGGAACTCGTCGCCCGGCTCGGCCTGATCTTCCTGTTGTTCTACCTCGGTCTGGAGTTCTCCCTCAACCAACTCACCTCCGGCGGCGCCCGGCTGGCCACCGCGGCCGGCATCTACCTCGCGCTCAACGTCGGCGGCGGCCTGGTGTTCGGCTTCGCTCTCGGCTGGGGCACCCGAGAGGCCCTGGTGATCGCCGGTGTGGTCGGCATCTCGTCCTCGGCGATCGTGACCAAGTTGCTCGTCGAACTGCGCCGGTTGGGGAACCGGGAGACGCGGGTAATCCTCGGGATCATCGTGATCGAGGACGTCTTCCTCGCGCTGTATCTGGCGCTGCTGCAACCGGTGCTGGGTGCGGCGCAGGGGCCGGTCGAGGCGGCGGTGGGCATTGCCACGGCGTTCGCCTTCCTACTCGGTCTCGCGCTCGTGGCCCGCTACGGCGCGCGGCTCGCCGGCAAGCTGATCAATACCAAGGACGAAGAGATCGTCATCGTGGTGTTCGTGGGGCTGGCGATCCTGACCGCGGGGGTGGCCGAAGAGCTCGGCGTATCCGACGCGATCGGCGCCTTCATGATCGGGCTCATTCTCGGCGCGACTGCGAAGGCGCAGCGGCTGCGGACGCTGACCCACCCGCTGCGCGACGCGTTCGGTGCGATCTTCTTCTTCAACTTCGGCCTCAGCATCGACCCGGGCGACGTGCTGGGCGTCGCACCCCAGGTCGGGATCGCTGTCCTGGCCACCATCGTGCTTGCGCTCACCGCGGGGGCGATCGCGGCGCGGCTGCACGGCTATGGCCGGGTCGGCGCCGCGAACATCGGTCTCACCGTGCTTACCCGCGGGGAGTTCTCGCTGATCCTCGCCTCGCTCGCGCTGGCCGCGGGTCTTGACCCGAGGATCGGTTCATTCACCGCGGGCTACGTGCTGGTGCTGGCGGTCATCGGGCCCCTCGCGGTGTCCTCATCGGAACGGCTCGCGCGGTTGCTGCCGTCGCGGCTGCTCCCTGGCACCGCCGAGCTACAACCCGCGGCGACGGCCCTGGCGATGGACGTGGGCACGTCGTCGCTGTACCAGGTCGGCACGGATCTGCTGCAGGTTCACATCGCGCCGGGCTCGAAGCTGCACGGGGTGTACGTATCCGAGCTGCGGCTGCCAGCGGGGTCGACGCTCGGCCTGGTGGTCCGCGACGGCGCCACCGCCGCCCCGCAGCCCACCACCCGGCTCCAGGAGGGCGACGTCCTGCTGGTGTTCACCGCTCCCGAGAAACGCCTCGCCACCGAGCAGCGGATCCGGGCCGTGCACCGCAGCGGGCGAATGGCGCGGTGGCGCGGCGATACCGGCCGGTGAGCCCGCCCGGCTAGATGCGCGACGCCGTCAGGGTGATGTCCGCATGCGCCCAGGCCTTGTCGAAGCGCTTCTTCACCTCCCGGGATTCGGCCGTCTTGGCCTGGGCGTCCAGCGCCTGCATCAACCCGTAAAGGGCCCACCCGTTTTCGGGATTACGGCGCAGATCCTCGCGGTAGACCGCTTCCGCCTTCGGCGCCTGTCCCGCGGCCAGCAGCACGGCACCGAGCGAGTGCCGGACGGGATACAGCCAGTCAGCGGGTTCCCGGTAGGGCATCGCGTCTTCCAGCGCGACGCCTTTCTCCAGATGGGCGACGGCTTCCGCGGCATTACCCTGCCTGGCCGCAACCTCCCCGGCGAGGACTTGCACAGCTATGTTCAGAACGTCCGCTGCGGTCTTGTTGGCGCTCACGTCCTGCTTGCCGGCAATCTTGTTCAGGGCCGCGAGCTCGGCTTGCGCCCTGTCGAGGGCGCCGGTGCCAACGAACGCACGGCCGCGGGCGTAGTGCCAGGCCCCGGCGTGGTAGTCCAGTCCCTCGTGCGGCGCCTTCGTGTCCAGGATCTCCTGCCACTTGCCGAAGCGCACGGACGCGAACAGCGGCTGCACGGCGAAATGCTGCGTAGCGTTGGTGGAGTTCGGGTTGTGGACCGTCATTTCGGCGGTACCCGCTGCACCTCTCATGGCCTCTGCCGGCCATCGACGCGGCCGAATACAGGAAGTGGTGGTTGTGCGGCACATAGCCCACCGCGTAGGAGCCCTGGGCGTGGCACTGCGAGATGTAGGAGTTGTCGGCGGCGGTCGCTCGCTCGTTGGCGAGTACGGCGTCGTGGTAGCGGCCGATGCGCAGGTAGGTGTGTGCGGGCATATGCACGAGATGGCCCGCTCCGGGTACCAACGAACCCAGCGTATCGGCGTAGCTTTCGGCTCGCGCTGGGTTGTCCGACGCCTCGGTCGCGTGGATGTACAGGTGGATCGCCCACGGGTGCTCCGGATTGCGCCGGAGCACGGATTCCAGCGTCGTGACGATCTCCGTGGATTCCGGTCGTAGCGGTTTGCCGCCTTTGTCGTAGTAGTTCCACGGCGCCAGGTCCATCAGCGCCTCGGCGAACAGCGCGGACGTGTCCAGATCGTCTGGGTACTGCCGGGCGACATCGCGCATCGCGTTGGCGAACGCCCGGTCCAGGGGCAATGCCGCGTAGCTTAAGTTGATCATGCTGCTGGTCTGGTACTTCTTGTTTGGTTCGGCGTGGCGTGATCGTTTCGGGTGGGGAGGCTGGCACGGTCGGCGATCATGGGCGAGGGTGTGGTGGTGC
>JBOHGG010000072.1:0-11415 GCA_050700115.1 Pseudonocardiaceae bacterium | reverse complement strand
ACGTCAGACTGCATCACGGGCTCTGGGCACCACAGAAAGAACCGACGGGTACCACAAGCGACCAGCCCCCATTTTCATCCATCAGGGTGCGCGGCGCAGCCGCGCATGGAGACTGCATCCAGAACGCAGCTACCGCGACGGTGGCGACACGCCAGACACGCCAACTGTGGGACGGCGTGTCGTGACGGGCGCGGGTAGATAAACTACGGTGAGGTTAAACCTGCGGTTTCGTGGGTTACCACGAACCGTTACCTGCGGTTCCGCCACCGGCGTGAGCATGGTGGCACTCCCGCTCTCGCGGGTGGTCGCCGCGCCCTTGACGCTACGAGGAGCACGTCGATGACGCTGGTCGCCGGAGACAGCCACCAGACAACGAACCCCGAGCCCATCCTCTCCGGTAGGCGGACGCTGGGACCCCAGATTCTCGTGTACGTGTTCGTGCTCGCCCCGTTGGCGGCCCTGATGGCGGCGGTGCCGGCTGCCTGGGGGTGGGGGCTGCTGGGTTGGGTCGACGTCGGGCTCTTCGTGGCGACTTACTACATCAGCTGCCTCGGAGTGACCGTCGGGTACCACCGTCACTTCACCCACGGCTCGTTCAAGGCCAAGCGGTGGTTGCGGGTGGGTTTGGCGGTGTTGGGCAGCACGGCCATGCAGGGGCCGCTGCTGCATTGGGTGGCCGACCACCGGCGCCACCATGCGTACTCCGACAGGGAGGGCGACCCGCATTCACCGTGGCTGTTCGGAACCTCCCCGCTCGCGGTGACCAAGGGCTTCTGGCATGCCCACATGGGCTGGTTGTTCAACCGGGACATGTCCAACCCGCGCCGGTTCGTTCCGGATCTGCTGGCCGACCGGACGATGGTGCGGGTCAGCAGGTTGTTCTGGCTGTGGACCGCGATCTTTCTCGTGCTGCCTGGGATCATCGGCGGGCTGCTCACCTGGTCGTGGTGGGGCGCGGCGACCGGGCTGTTCTGGGCTGGGCTGGTTCGGGTCTCGTTGCTGCACCACGTCACCTGGGCGGTGAACTCGGTGTGCCACATGATCGGTAACCGGCCGTTCGCCTCGCGCGACAAGGCGGCGAACTTCTGGCCGATGGCGATCCTGTCCGCCGGGGAGTCCTGGCACAACCTGCACCACGCTGACCCGACGTCGGCCCGGCACGGCGTGCTCCGGGGGCAGATCGACATATCGGCACGGGTGATCTGGTTGTTCGAGAAGCTCGGCTGGGTGTGGAACGTGCGCTGGCCGACGCCGCAACGGCTGGCCAAGCTCGCCGCAAGGACCTGAGAAGCCCGCTAACTTGGACTGCTGCCGCCTTCAGGTGGGTGTCCCCGCGATCGCCGAGCGATGCCCAGGGTGGCGGCTGCCGCGTCGAGTTCCTTATCACCGAACGGCCCGTCCTCGGTTTCCCACACGTCCAGGGCCGCGCCGAGCAGGTCGTTGCGCAACCGGTCTGCCGCCGCCTGCGCAAGCCAGCCCGAGACGCTCATCCCCGCCCGCTGTGCCGCGTCCCGAACGGCTGCCCCCAGCTCGGGCTCCATCGTCACCGAGAAGCGGTCCACCTGCATGCATACCACGATATCGCATACTGCTGTATTTTCTCCGACCGGCGCGCT
Source organism: Pseudonocardiaceae bacterium (assembly GCA_050700115.1). Taxonomy (GTDB): domain Bacteria; phylum Actinomycetota; class Actinomycetes; order Mycobacteriales; family Pseudonocardiaceae. Next base: position 9,799 of record JBOHGG010000072.1, on the reverse strand, counting down.
ACTACCGGGTCGATTGGGGCGCGCGGGCCCATGACCAGGTCCGGAGCCGTGGCGCGCCGTTGCGGATCAACCGTCTGTGAGTGTTTGGTGACTTTCCGCATTCGGCGCATCGGGAAAGTGGTTGCGCCATCTGAGTGATCACTCGAAAGGGTTACGCAGAGCAGGTAACGTGTGGCGTTGCGTGGTAGATATACGCAGTGTGGGAGGGGGCGATCCCACGTACGGGGAGACATCCGCTCGCGGGGGGACGCTCGGTCGTTGGCCGAGGGTACTTGCCGTGCGCGTTCCACATCATTCCGTTGAGCCACGGCAGGGGGCCCGTCTCGATGCAGTTCGTTGCAGGTACCACCCAATCGGCAGCAACCCTGGCTTGCCGTTCGGGATCGGGAGGTGTCACGACGTTCGATCCCGATGTCCGCGTGGCCGTAGTGGGCTATGGCTACTGGGGTTCCAAGCATATGCGGGTGCTCAGCAGCATGCCGGGCGTACATGTGACCATCGTCGAGCAGGATCCGGAGCGGCTCGCGGAGGCGAGGCGGAGTTACCCGGCGGCGGAATCGGCACAGTGTCTCGATGATGTGTTGCAGAGGGTGGACGCAGTCGTCGTCGCGACCCCGCCTTCGACGCACGCCGAGGTCGCCTTGCAGGCGCTGCGCCACGGTCGGCACACGCTGGTGGAAAAGCCGCTGGCCACGACAGTCGACGACGGGCAGAAGATGGTCGACTCGGCGGCGGCAGCCGGCGTTCATCTGATGGTCGGACACACCTTCGAGTACAACGCGGCCGTCTGGAAGCTGAAGGAGATCATCGACTCCGGAGAGCTCGGCAGGATCCTCTACATCGATGCCGCCCGGCTGTCCCTGGGCAAATACCAGCGCGATTGCAACGTCATCTGGGACCTCGCCCCGCACGACATCTCGATCGCGTCGTATCTACTCGACGAGCTTCCCAGGACTGCCTGGGTATGGGCCAAACGCCATGTCGGGCACCGCCATGCCGACGTCGCGTACTTGCGACTGGACTTCGAGCAGGCGGCCACCCACGCGTTCGTGCACGTCAGCTGGTTGGACCCGTGCAAGGTCCGGCGGGTCACCGTGGTCGGCGAAAGAAAGATGGCCGTATACGACGACATGTCCGACAATGAGCGTATCCGGGTGTACGACATCGGCGTCGATCCAGCGGATCCGGATGACCATGGTGAGTCGCACGCTATGCCGGTGTCCTATCGCACCGGAGACATCGTCTCACCATATGTCCAGTTCAGTGAGCCGCTCCTGGTGCAGGACAGCCACTTCATCGAGTGCATTCGTACCGGCGCCAAGCCGAACACATCCGGCGAGCGGGGGCTGGACATCGTGCGGGTCCTGACCGCCACCGACGTTGCCGAGGCCAGTGGGCGCTCGGCACTCATCGGCGGCAGCGCCGACCCGGCCGGGGCGGCGTTCGCGCGGGGGGTGGCGTGATGACCAGTGACAGGGTTCCCTTTCTCGACCTCCACGGCGTCAACAACGGGCTGCGCGAGGAGTTCGAGCTCGCGTGGAAGACCGTGCTGGATCACAGCGGATATATCGGCGGACCCGAGGTTGAGCGCTTCGAGCGCGAGTTCGCGGCCTACTGCGCGACGCAGGCCTGCGTCGGGGTGGCCAACGGGACCGATGCACTGGAACTCATCCTCACCGGCCTCGGAATCGGGCGCGGTGACGAGGTCATCGTCCCGGCGAACACGTTCATCGCCACGGCCGAGGCGGTCTGTGCGACCGGCGCCCGGCCTCGGTTCGTGGATGTGTGTCCCGACACCCTGCTGATCGACCCAGACGCGGTGGAAGCGGCGATCAACCCCTCGACGGCCGCGATCATCGCCGTGCATCTGTACGGCCAGATGGTGGACCCCGAGCGGATCTCGGCGATTGCCGCCGCACACGGGCTGGCCTTCATCGAGGATGCCGCGCAAGCGCACGGCGCCCGGCACCGGGGGGCTACCGCCGGCAGTGTAGGCGTCGCAGCCGGGTTCAGCTTCTATCCCGGCAAGAACCTCGGAGCCCTGGGCGACGGCGGCGCGGTGGTCACCAGCGATCTCGCGCTGGCCGAGAAGATCCGCAGCATCGCCAACCACGGGCGGTCCGCAGCCGATCGCCACCTGCACGACCTTGTCGGGCGAAACAGCAGACTCGACACGCTGCAGGCGGCGCTGTTGTCGGCCAAGCTGGCCCAGCTGGACGCCGCCAATGCCCGGCGCGCAGCCGCGATGGCGGCCTACCGCGAGATGCTGCCGCAGCGCTGCACGCCGGTGACGGTAGCGCCGGGCGCCGAACCCGTGTACCACTTAGCGATCATCCAGGTCGATGATCGGCGCCAGGTGGGCGAGGCGCTCACCGCGGCCGGCATCGGGTGGGGTGTGCACTACCCGATCCCCTGCCATCAGCAGCCGGCCCTGGCCACATTCCACCCGGCCCAGAAATTACCGGTGGCGGAGGCTGCGGCTAGCCGGATCCTCTCCGTCCCGATGTCCCCGACCCTGACCGTCGAGCAGGTTGCCCGGGTCTGCGATGTGCTCGGAGGTGCGCTGTGACAAACGTTGAAAATGTCTTCCGCTACGGAGCGAGTGAGTCCAACGGACACTCGACCGCTTCCGAGGAGAAACCGCAGCAGTCCGCGGGGTCTGGCGACGTGGTGGCGACGGTGCCGCCGCAGCGCTCGGTGAGCCGGACCGAGCCTGTCTCGGCTCCCGGCGATGGCGGCGGGGTGACCGGGCGCCTGGTGTTGGTGGCGCTGATACTGATCCTGCTCGGCACAGCGGCCGGGCTGGTCGGCGCGCTGGCCTTGCCGAAGACCTACGGAGCGCGTGCGGAGATCCTCTACCCGATCGGCCAGGACCAGCAGGGCGGCGACCCGCTCCGGCAGGATCGCAACCTCAGCACCCAGCTGGTGTATCTGAAGAGCCGGGCCGTGCTCGGCCCGATCGCGCAGAAGCAGGGGCTGCCGTTCAAGGACCTGGACGAGAACCTGAGCGTGGAGGTCCTGCAGACCAGCGAGGTCATCCAGGTGGAGGCTCGCGGGAGCACCAAGGAGGCCGCGAGGCAGACGCTGCAGGCCGTCATGGACGGGTACCTGGCGCTCGCCGGCCAGCCCACCGGCGTGACCCGCAACCTCGACCTCCAGCTCGCTGACACCCGTGCGAACGCCGCTCGTATCCAAACGCAGGTAGATCAGCTCACGGCTGCGGTGTTGGCCGGAACCGCCACCCAGGTTTCCCTCAACGACGCCCGGACGCAGCTCACCGAATCCGTGACCCGGGAGAAGGCGATCCAGGCCCGCATCGACGAGATCAACCTCACCGGTAGGTCGGGACCGAACGCCCAGCTGCTGACAGCGCCTTACGTGCTGCCCGACCCGGTGAACCCGCAGCCGCTGATCGCGGCCGGTACCGGGGCGCTGGTAGGACTGCTCGTTGCCGGTGGGGTCGTGGCGGTGGGTGCCCGGCGCCGGACGAGGCCGTGAGGGCCGGGCTGTGGCCCTGCCGGTGACAGCACTCGAGGACGAGACCTCCACCACCACAGCGCGCGACTCGGCGACCGTTGCCGGCTGGACGCTGCTCAGCAGGGCCACTGGGTTGCTCCGGGTGGTGGTGATCGGCGCGGTGCTGGGCCCCACCTACTTCGCCAACGCTTTCCAGGCCGGCTACGTCGTTCCGAACCTGGTGTTCACGTTGATCGCCGGACCGGTGCTCGCGATGGTGCTGGTGCCCGGCGTGGTCCGCGCCGTGGGTGCCGGAGGCTTGTTCCGGGCTCGTGAGGTCTTCGGACGGGTGAGCGGGTGGCTGCTCGCCGTCTCGGCCGGGATCGTCGCGGTACTGATGGTCCTTGCTCCGGCGGTGGCCTGGGCGCTGACCTTCGGGATCCCGGATCCCGCGCAGCGGGCTCGGGGCCTGTGGCTCACCACGTTGCTGGTCCTGCTCGTCGCACCGCAGGTGCTGCTGTACACGCTGTTGCACCTGGGCATGGCCGCCCAGCAGGCCCGTGGGCGCTTCGCGCTCGCAGCGGGGGCACCGGCCGTCGAGAACATCATCCTGATCCTGACGGTGATGCTGGCCGGCTGGTACTACGGGACGGGCCTCGACGTCGACAACGTGTCGGCCGAGCTGGTGATCGTGCTCGGGCTGGGCAGCACTGCAGCCGTCGCGGTGCACGCGGCGGTGCAGCTCTTCGGTACCGCGCGGGCGGGCATGCTGACCCGCCCGTCGATGGGGTGGCGCCATGACCCCGAGGTCCGTGCCGTCACCCGCAGGTTGATGCGCTCCGTCGGCGTCGCGGCATGGCCGACCGCGGCGATGTTCGTGCTGTTCGCACTGGCCGGCACGGTGCCGGGTGGCGTTTTCGTCGTGCAGCTGTCCTACTCCGTCTTCTATGCGCTGTCCTACGTCAGCGCCCGTGCGGTGTCGATGGCCGCGCTGCCCGGGCTGTCCCACGCCGCCAATCGCGCCGACGGTGCCACCTTCGGCTCGGCGTGGCGCCAAGGCCTGACCTACGCCCTCATCGCCAGCCTGCCGCTGCTGGTGTTGCTCGCGGTGCTGTCCGGGCCCACCGCGGACATTCTCGCCAACGGTGAGTTGCGGGATGCGGCTCTGATCGGGGTACTCGCCACCTGCCTGGGGGTGGTGGCGGTGGCCCAGTTGGTCGGCGGGGTGCACGACATCGGGCGCCAGGCGCTGTTCGCGCGCCTTGACGACCGCGTCCCGCGGCGGGCCAGCGAGGTGGCTTTCGGCGTGATTCTGGTGATCGCCGCCGCGACGTTGCTGGTGCCCGCCGATGGGTCGCGCCTGGTCTGGCTGGTCGGGGCCATCCTGGCCGGTGAGCTCGCCGCCGCCGGGATGGTGCTGGTTGCGTTGCGCCGGGTGATCCAGCCCGAGCGGTTCATCGATTCTCGGCCCCTTGCCGGCGCCCTGGTGGCCACGGTCGCGATGGTGCCGGTGGCCGCAACGGCGTGGTGGTTGCAGCACGTCACGAACATCGGCCGGCTCGGTGATCTCGCACTTCTCATCCTGGGTGGTGTCCTCGCACTCGGGGTTTATGTCCTGGTAATCCGTGTCGCGGTGCCGCGAAGGATCGGTGGTGGGTCATGACCCGAACGCTTCCGCCCGGCCCTGGACCAAGTCCCGCCTCCGGCGGGTCCGGCCCACTCCCCGTCTCCGGCGGGAGTGACCTGGTCCCTGCCGCTGGGGAGAGCCGGCCAATCCCGGTGATCAGCCGCTGGCTCGGTCTGGGAGCCGCCGGCTGCGCCCTGGTTGGTGGGGTTCTCGCGGTCGCGGCCGGGCCGCTGCTCGTCCTCGCCGTCATCGGGGTGCTGGCCGTGGTCGGGCTGTTCGCCGCGGCGGCCTACCGGCCGATCTTCGCGACGTATGCCTACCTGGGCACCCTGCCCATCATCGCCGGCATCGACCGCGGCAACCTGATCCCGCTGGTGCGTCCCAACGAGGCGTTGCTGGCCGTGCTGCTGGCTGGGGCGGTGGTCGGCGGTTACCTCCGATGGTGCCGGGGCGATCGGGTGCCGATACGGCTGCATCAACTCGACATCCCGATCGGTGTCTTCCTGCTGATGTCGACGGCATGGCCGCTGCTGTCCATGATCGTGCGCGGTCAGCCGCCTGTGATGTCTGACCTGGCCGCCGTGCTGCCGGTCTGCAAACTCGTCGCCATCTACCTGCTGGTGCGCTTGTCTGTCAGCACCGAGGCCCAGCTGGTGCGGTGCTTCCGGCTGATCATCTGGCCGGGTGCCGTGGTCGCGGTGATCGCAATCCTGCAGACCCTGAATTTCGGCCCGGTCGTGGCGATGCTGCAGGCCATCTGGACCCCGAACACCAACCTGGCGGCGCTCGCCGAGCGGGGTACCACGACGCTCGGCTCGCCACTGGCCACCGGCGACTACATCATCATCTGCCTGACTCTGGTGGTCTGCTGCGCGGCCCGCGGGCTGCTGGACTACCGGGAGCGGCTGGTGCTGGGCGCCGTACTCGGCGCGGGGGTGCTGGCCGCAGGCCAGTTCTCCACCTGGATCTCCGCGGCCGTGGTGGCCGGTCTCATCATGTGGCGCTTCAGCATGGTGCGACGCAGCTCGCTGCGGTTCCTGTGGCTCGTCCCGCTCGCGTTCGCGTTCGGCGCGCCGGCGTTGATCGGCCGGCTGGAGGGGTTCGGCGAGTACGGAGTGCCACGTAGCTGGATCGGGCGCTGGAACAACCTGTCCGACTTCTACCTACCCCGGTTCGACTTCATCAACGTCCTGCTCGGGGTATCGCCCAACTCGGTGCTGCCGGCACCCGAGCGGTGGCGCGAGGTCATCTACCTGGAGGGCGGCTACCTGCAGCTGCTCTGGATCGGTGGCATTCCGCTGCTGGTCGCTTTCATCTGGCTGGCGGTCGCGGTGCTGCGCAGGACCGGGGAGCTCATGGAGCGGCCGGGAGCCATCGGCTCGGCGGCCTCGGCGCTGTGGGTCTGCTGGTGGTTCGTGCTCATCCTCACCGTCATCGATCCGCACCTGACGCTCCGCGGCACCGGGGACGTGCTTTTCATGCTGATGGGAATCACCACGGGGAGGCTCAGTGTCCAGCGGCGTTGAACAAATACGCTTACCCGCTCGTTGGGAATCGACTGCCCGGCGCGCGGTCGATCTCGCGGTGGTGTCGATCGCGCTGCTAGTGCTCGTGATCCCGATGCTGCTCGTCGCCCTGGCGATCAAATTGGGAACTCCGGGCCCGGCGTTGTACCGCCAGCAGCGGGTAGGCCGGGGGGGCCGGCCGTTCACGATGTACAAGTTCCGCACCATGCGGGGGGGCGGCTCCGACGCGCAGCACCGGGAGCTCATCGCTCGTGAACTGCGGGGTGAGGACACCTCGGTCGGCGGCAGCTGGAAGATCGACAGTGACCCACGGGTGACCCGGCTCGGCTCGATCCTGCGGCGCACGAGCGCCGACGAGCTTCCCCAGCTCATCAACGTCCTGCGGGGCCAGATGGCGCTGGTCGGCCCCCGCCCGTGCCTGCAGTGGGAAGCAGAGATGTTCCCGCCCAGGTACGCGGGGCGCTTCGACGTCCCGCCCGGTCTCACCGGGCTCTGGCAGGTCAGCGGGCGCAGCACTATGGGCACGCTGGAGATGTTGGAACTCGATCTGACCTATGTACGTAGCTGGAGTTTCTGGACCGATCTCTCGATCCTGGTGCGAACTGTCCCGACGCTGCTGCGGGGGCATGGCGCACGCTGACCAGGATCGTCTGCCGGCAACTGGGGGAAGCCTTGACGGCCGTCGCTACCTCGACTTTCGCAATCCCGCGGCTACCGCGCCGGGCCCGGGCTGCCCTGCTCACGGTCCATATCGCGGTCTCCGTGGGGTGGCTCGGACTCGACGGTGCTCTGGTGGCGCTGGAGGTGACCGGCCTGTCCGCCGGTGACCCGGTAGTGCAGGGGGGCATCGCCGCCGCGATGGGCGCGCTCGCTTCGTGGGTGCTGATCCCGGTGGTGGCCACCTCGCTGGTCACTGGGGTGGTGCTCGCGCTGTCCACCCCGTGGGGGCTGGTGCGGCACTGGTGGGTGCTCTCCAAGTGCGGGATCGCCATCGTGTTGACCACGACCGGGCTGCTGTTGATGCTGCCTCGGCTGCATCAGATCGCCGCCGGAGAAGGTGAACCGGTTCAGATGCAGACGCTACTCGCGAGGTCGATCGCGCTGCTGCTGCTGCTCGCGGCGACGGGGATCTCGGTGGTCAAGCCATGGGGCAAGACACCGCACGGTCGGGCGGCACATGCGGTCGGCAAGCGACCTGTGAAACGGCCGGATCAGCTGGTTCAGCAGAAGTAGCGGTACAGCAGTGCCCCGGCCTGCCTGGTCACCTCGTCGGGTACCGCATCGTCGGTGAGCAGCCGGGTGAGTTCGGCGAGCATCGGCCCGGCCGCAGCGCTGCTGCGGGCCTGCTCGCCGCCGGCGCGCAGCGTCACGATGGTGCGTTGCTCGGTAGCCCACTTGCGCTTGTACGCGATCAATCCTGGCTGGTCGAGGTCGCTGAGCCCCCAGTCGACGAGCCGGGCACCCCGCTCGACCCCCCAGCGGATCCCGGCCCAAAAGATCGCGTCGTTCGGGCGCAGCGCCAGGTGTTCGTGGTGCGACGCGCCGAACTTGTAGTAGAGCAGGTCGCCCCAGGTGAGGAAGACCGCGCCGGCGATCAGCTCCTCGCCGGCGTGCGCGAGCATCGTCACGATCGCGTCACCGGGCGAGAAGGCCTCCCAGATGTGGTCGAACAGCTCGCAGGGCTGGGCCAGCAGCCGGTACTTGCGCTTGCGTAGCAGGACATGTAGCCCGTGAAACCGGCGCACGGCGTCCAGGCCGGTGTGCGCCTCGACCCGGACGCCGGCGCGTTCGGAGATCGCGATGTTGCGGCGAGCATGCTGGGACAGCCGCTGCCGGATCTCCTCGACGCTGCCGTCCAGCGGCGTACCGTGCCACGCCGCCATCGCGACCTGGTCGAAGCGGGGGTCGCCGACGGGTACGGCGGTGTCGAAGCACCGCAGCGTGAACGGAGCAGCGGTGGTGATGACCCCGTCCACCAGGGCTTTCCAATCGACCTGGTCATCGATCAAGGGGTCAGCGCGGTCGGAGAACGGCAGGCTGGACAACCGGTCGCCGCGAATGTCGCTGATCGGGACCCAAGCCAGTCCCGCGCGTGGTTCTCCGTCGCGGGTTACGTCGTCACAGCCGAGGAGCATGCTGGCGTTCGGGGTGAAGCCGTAGGTGGCGCACACCGCGTCGATCCACGGCGGCGACGTGAACACGCTGCCGCGAGGGCCCAGCGCGAGCCGGCGCCAGCGGGGATCGCTGCGTGGGTCGACGAGCACAACGTCGGAGTTCACGGAGGCGACGGTACCGATTCGCGATTACCAGCGGAGCAGGTAGGGGGGCGGCGTGCTGGTGCGCCGGATCGAGGTTTGCAGGGTGGTCAGCATGTCGTTGACGGTGATCGAGTCCGCGTCACGGTGCATCGCCAGACCCCGGCGGGCGAGTTCGGTGGCGAGCCCGAGCTGATGGTCATCGACCTGCTCACCCCGCGCGCTGTCGCGGGTCGCCAGGATCGGGTACCGCCCAGCACCCAGAGAGGCCAGCGCAGACCCGCTACCGGCGTGGCTGATCACCACGTCCGCGGTGCCCAGCGCCGCAGACAACTCCGCCGCCGGCAGCACCGAGGTGGCCTGGATCGCCAGGTCGTCCACCGGGGTGTCCCCGGTCTGCCACAACACGTCCACACCAAGCCCGGTCGCCTGCACCAGCGCACCCTGTGGTGCCAGCAACGGCGCCAGGTGCTCGAACAACCGCCGGAACGGGTACTGGGTGGCCGCACCCACCGTCACCACCACCCGAACCACCCCCTCAGGCGCCCGCGGCAGCTCAACCGGCTCATACCCATCGAACACACTGCCGGCGTAACCCCACCACCGGTCCGCCCAACTCGGGTACTGGGTATAGGTCCGCACCCCCGGCACCCACTGCAGAACCCGCCCCGTCACCGACGGCGCGCTCACCCGCGTCGCGCTCTCGATGTAATGACACTCCACACCCCGCGCCGCCAGATACGGCAAGTACCCCAGCGCGATCCCCGACCCCGTCGACACCGCCCTGGTCAACTTCCGGCGCTCCATCAACCGGCGCGCATCGGGGATACACCGAAGCACATCGGGCACGCTGCGCACCCCCACGTAGGGCACGAACTCCACGTCCCGATCCGCCAGCATCGACCGGCTCTGCTCATTCGCATGAGTCACCCACA
>JBOHGG010000071.1:0-11500 GCA_050700115.1 Pseudonocardiaceae bacterium | reverse complement strand
TGCGTGGGTGAGGTGAGGGCTGTGCGCCTACCTGCCAGCAATGCCAGGTAGGCGCCGCGCGCCCGTGACCAGCGCTGCCCCGTCAGGGGCCATCCCTTCCGAGCGCAGTCTCGGACGGGACGTAGGCGACTTGCTCGACGGACACAAGGATGTAGGGAGCTGCCGGGAACGGAATGTCCGCACAACGGCGTGACTACGCCCTTCCTCTGCACCACATGCTCGAACAGGTAGCTCTAGGAGTAGCAGGCCATGACCGGATGGGCGCCGACGAGCGGCGCGGGCTGAGTCCGCTGTTCTGGACTCACATCAACCCTACGGCCGGTTCCGGCTTGACATGGCCACCCGCCTCGGCCTCACCGCCCTGTAAGGGGGATCGATGTGTGACTCGGACTGTGCTGCGTCAGGAAGTTCTCGAAGAAGATGTGGCGAGGATGTCGAGACAGGCCTGGCGGCTCCGTCCCAGGGCCAGATGCGGCCACCGTGGCCGCACCGCACCAAGGAGACCCAGCATGACGAAGTACCTGCTTCTCAAGCACTACCGCGGCGCCCCCGAGGCCGTAAACGCCGCCCCGATGGACCAATGGACCCCGGAGGAGGTCGAAGACCACCTGCAGTACATGGCCGACTTCGCCGCCCGGCTCGAGAGCACCGGTGAGTACGTCGACGGCCAGGCTCTCTCGCCCGAGGGCACGTTCGTCCGGTACGACGGGGAGGGCCGACCGCCGGTCACCGACGGGCCCTTCGCGGAGACCAAGGACCTGATCGCCGGCTGGATGGTGATCGACGTCCACACCTACGAGCGCGCGCTCGCGCTCGCCGGCGAGTTGTCGGCAGCCCCCGGAGCCGGCGGCAAGCCGATCCACGAGTGGCTCGAGGTGCGCCCGTTCCTGAGCGCACCGCCGACGGTCACCGAGTGACCGGACCGGCCAGGCAGATCACGTGATGGACGAACTGCTGCTGCGGGAGCTGACTCCCGCAGTGATCGGCGTCCTCGTACATCGCGGAGTTGACTTCGCGACGGCCGAGGACGCCGTGCAGGAAGCACTCATCCAGGCCGCGCTGACCTGGCCGGACCGGCAGCCCGCCGACCCGAAGGGTTGGCTGGTCACGGTTGCCTGGCGCAAGTTCCTCGACGCCCGCCGCTCCGAGGTCTCGCGTCGCGACCGGGAGCAGCGGGTCGAGGCCGAGCCGCCGCCCGGACCGACCGAGACCGCAGACGACACGTTGCAGCTCTTCTTCCTGTGCGCCCATCCGTCGCTGACCCCGGCGTCCGCAGTGGCCCTCACGCTGCGCGCCGTCGGTGGCTTGACCACCCGGCTAATCGCCCAGGCCTATCTCGTGCCGGAGGCGACAATGGCGCAGCGGATCAGCCGGGCCAAACGCACGGTCGGTGACGTGCGGTTCGAGGAGCCAGGCGACCTGGCGACGGTGCTACGGGTGCTCTACCTGGTCTTCAACGAGGGCTACACCGGCGACGTCGACCTAGCCGCCGAGGCGATCCGGCTCACCCGGCAGTTGGCGTCGATGACCGATGACGAGGAGACCGCGGGGCTGCTGGCCTTGATGCTGCTGCACCACGCTCGGCGACCGGCGCGGACCCGGCGCGACGGCAGCCTGGTCCCCCTGGCCGAGCAGGACCGCTCCCGCTGGAACACCTCGCTCATCGCCGAGGGTGTTGCAGTCCTGCAGACAGCGCTGGGTCGCGACCGGCTCGGTGAGTTCCAAGCACAGGCCGCTATCGCCGCCCTGCACGCCGACGCGCCGCGCGCCGAGGAGACCGACTGGGTGCAGATCGTCGGCTGGTACGACGAGCTGCTCCGGCTCACCGAGAGTCCGGTCGTGCAGCTCAACCGGGCCATCGCGATCGGCGAGGCCGATGGCCCCGTGGCCGGCCTCGCGGCCTTGGCCACGGTGGACCCTGGCCTGCCCCGCCACACCGCCGCCTCGGCGTACCTCCACGAGAAAGCGGGCGACCTTCTGACCGCGGCACGGTTGTATGCCGACGCCGCCCGGTCCGCCCCCAACCTCGCCGAACGTCACCACCTCACCCGGCAGGCAGCGCGGATCAGTCAAGCGCTGCGTGGGTGAGTCTGTTGGTCAACCACTCCCGCAAGACGAACCGGGACCGGCCCGGGCTGCGCGAGGCGATGGCCGCCTGCCGCGCCGGCGACGTCCTGGTCGTGACCAAACTCGACCGGCTCGCCCGCTCGCTCCCGGATGCCCGCGACATCGTCGCCGAACTCACCGCCCGTGAGGTGTCGCTCAGCCTCGCCGGGTCGGTGCACGACCCCACCGAACCCGGTCGCACGGCTGCTGTTCAACGTGCTGGCCATGGTCGCCGAGTTCGAATCAGACCTGATCAAGATGAGGACTCGGGAGGGCATGAAAGTCGCTCTCCGCCCGGCAGGAAGCCCACCTGGTGGCACTGCACGCCGCCGGCGGGCACACCATCAGCGAGCTCGAGGAGCTGTTCTCCATCACGCGGTCAACGGTGCACCGAGCGCTCGCCCGCAACCGAGCCCGCGCGACGACCTGATCCACCACCCGAACACGACCGCTCGCTGGTTCTCACTGAAGGGGGCCTGGGTGCAGTGGGCGCACTCGGCCCGGGATGGGCTGGTGCACGCGTTCCTGTTGAGGACAGCGAGCGTGACCGCTGGCCGCGGGCGGTGTGCACGCACACAGCCCCGCCCGCTGCGCTCGGAGTCAGGGCCATGGCCCGGCGTTGCCTGGGGTGTGTGCTGCCGATCCCCGATCCGGCAGCCACCAGATCAGCGACTGCGAGCCCCGGGGTTGTGGTTCCGCCTCCGGTGCACCGTGGGACACCCCGATGGGCCCCACGAACGGTGACGACACCGGGCGCGGTCACGGCGTCTCAGCGGTGGCCGCTGCTCGACCGGTAGTGCTGATCCGCTACCGGCCCGGCCACACAGGGCAGACCGTCCGGGCGGTGCACCTGGTGCCGCTGCCCGTCGGTGGCGAGACAGGAGCGGCTAGCGCGTTGTGTGGCGCGCTGCTACGCCCGGAGGAGATCGAGCGCGTCCGGCCCGGCCAGGGGATGCCGTGTTCGCTGCGCACCCTGAGCCACGTCGCGGCCAGCCCCCCGCCACCACCGACCGGGGCCGAGGAGATCAGCCTCGAGGCCGGTCCGCTGGCGGCAGCGGTCAGCTACCAGAGCTGGAGTTGGCCGGTGACCCTGCGCCGCGATCAGATCTGGCTGGCTCTGGACCACGATGTGGTGGCGCTGGTCGTCCCGGCGCTGTTGGCCGTCGACGTGGCGGCGATCCTGTCGAAGCGGCGCTGCCCGCCCCTGGTGCTGGCTCATCCCTACGTCCCCGAACACCGGGTGCTCCTCGCGGGCGAGCGATACGGGGTCGCGCTGCCCTGGCCTCCCGGGGTGTGCCGGATCACCGGAAACGTGCTGCTGCCGCCCACTCTCACCGCGCGGGGCCCGGTCACCTGGGTGCACCCGGGCCCCGCCCGGACGCGTTGCGGCTGTCCCGGGAAATCGACCTCATCGCCGCGCTACGCACCACGGCGAGCGACCCGTCAGCATCCGCGGGCGGTGAGCTGGCGCCGCCCCACTGAGTAGGTGAGCCAGCATGGCGCGACGACCACAAAGCTGTCGGCCCCGTCTGGTACGGATAGGGTCGCCGCCGGCCCGCGTGGGGAGCGACAACGCAGACGCGGTGGGACTGCTGAGGAGCTAGATGAGCACCGGCATTGGAATGGAAGCCTCGGGGCTCGTTACTGTGGCTGCAACCGCTACCGCAGGGTCTCCTCATGAGGAAAATCTCCGGCACGAGCTTGAGAAAGCCCTTGAATCCGCATGCCGGCGCGCCGGCATCGTCTGGACTGCCTATCAGTTGGAGCGGACCTTACGCGGCGCGGCGAAGACCCAGTTTACCGGCGTCGCTCATGGCGGCGTGGTCATTGAGTACGAGCCGCCACGGAGCTTTTCTGCCGGCACGGCGTTGAGGGTGATCGCCCACGCCCGAGATCAAGCCAACGAGTACGCTGAGATGCTGGCCGAAGAGGAAGGCCGTCCGCTCGACGAGTACTCGTTAATTGTGTGGGACGGGGCTCATATATCGTTCGGGCGGCATGATGGCTCGGAGTTCGCCTGGGAGCCTATTGGCCCCTTTGTCGAAACAAGCGCCACCCGTCTTCTCCAGATGCTGAAAGACGGCGGTGCGCCGTTAGTGCATCCACGTATTCTTTCGCAACTGGCGGGTCCGGATTCTGACGTCGGGAGCCGCCTACTTCCGAAGTTGTATACTGCTGTGCGAGCTTCCATGAAGTCGAAGACCGCGAAGACCGCGCTGCTCTATATCGAATGGCGTCGGCTCTTCGGGCAGGTCGTGGGAATCCCATCCGACCGGCTTAAGAGTCTCCTGGTCACGCGGGGGCGGGCCCACGGGCAGAATTACGAGGAAGACCCCGCTGCTTACCTCTACGCCTTGAATACGTATATTGCAGTTGTTGCCAAGATGGTCGCTGCAATGTCGCTCCGGAAATTCAGTCAAGACATTGCCGATGGCAACTTGTCGATAAAAAACCGCATCGCTCTGCTCGAATCGGGGCAGTTGTTCGCAGATGCAGGAATTCTGAACATGCTGAACGGTGACTTCTTCGCCTGGTATCAAGACGATCAGGCTTGGCCGACCTACTCCGACGACTTGTCGTCGCTGATAGATACTCTCAACGTCATCAACTTCGATGTAAGCAGAAAGAGCGCCGGGTCTACTCGCGACCTCTTCAAGGGTCTCTACATGAGTTTTGTCCCGAGAGCGTTACGTCACGCGCTTGGCGAGTACTACACACCGGACTGGTTAGCGGAACACGCCCTCGATCAAGTTGCTTGGTCTCCGGAGGAGACGCTTCTGGACCCCACAGCAGGGTCCGGCACTTTCATACTTGAAGCCCTGAAGCGCCGGCTTGCGGCCAAGCCGCATGCCTCAGCACGGCTGCTGCTCGACGGGTTGTGGGGCTTGGACCTCAATCCGCTGGCGGTGCTAGCAGCGCGCGCGTCGCTTGTGGTCTTTTTGTCCGACAGGCTCGACGCTGCCGATCCAATTCGTCTTCCAGTGTTTCTGGCTGACGCGATAAACCCGGCACGGGCGACCGAAGACGGGGTCTATGAGCATGAACTTCAGACTGAGATGGGCTTGATGAAGTTCCGGTTGCCCTCAGACATCGTAAACGACGACAAGTTATTTCCGCTACTCGGTCGCGCCAGAGAGCTTATCGACGCCGACTATGGCAGTGGCAGAATTATGGAATCAATTTCAGCTGAGTTCGAACTGGAGACCCTCCCCGATGCTTCCCGTGCGGACATAGCCGAGTTCTTCGAGACTCTTTCCACACTGCACGTGCAGGGTTGGAACGGTATATGGTGCGCCGTCCTGGGCGATCGCTTCGCGGCCGGATCAATTCCGCGATGCAAGTTCGTAGTGGGCAACCCGCCGTGGGTCAAGTGGAGCCATCTGCCGCCTGAGTACGCAAACTTCATCAAAGCGCGCTGCCTGGAGTTGGGCGTTTTCAGCGTTGACCGATGGGTTGGTGGAATCGAGTCAGATATTTCGACGGTCATTACTTACGAAGCGGTTGACAAGTACCTGGCGGAGTCTGGCCGCTTGGCCTTCTTCATTACCGGCACAGTATTCGCGAACGAGTCAAGTCAAGGCTTTCGCCGGTGGCGTCTTGATGCGGCAGAAGTAGACATGCGAGTCGACTTCGTCGAAGATTTCGCAGCGGTTGCGCCGTTCGAGGGAGTGAGTAATTACGCGACTCTTCTAGCGATTACTCGGGGGGCGGAGACGAGGTACCCCGTCGCGTATCGTGTCTGGACCCCGCCGCGTAATTCGAAGAGCCGGAGATTCGTGAAGCGGTCGTTCAAGGATTCGGCATCGTTTCGAGCCGAGTCGACGTGCGTTGACCTCCAGGCGAGGCCGGTTCCTGGGAGTGACGCTGGCCCGTGGCTCAAGGGGACTCGTGCTTTACACGACGTATGGGCACGCCTATTCGGGCAGCAAGAAGCCTCGTACCGTGCCCGAAAGGGGGTAACCACGGACGCGAATGGTATCTTTTTGTCAGGGCAGGGGCCAGTCGAGTCGCGAAGACGGTAGCGATCACGAATGATCCCTCGCGTGGCCGACGGCGAGATGTTTCTGAAGTGCGAGCGATCATAGAGTCGGAGCATGTGTTCCCGCTTGTACGGGGCGAAGGGGTCAGCGCATTTAGAGCGGCACCCGATCCTGAGTATCGAATCCTCGTGCCGCAGCGTGGAATGCACGGCGACCCGGACCTGCCGTCACATGCACCCCGAACCTACCGATTCCTCGCGCGTTTTGAGGAAATTCTTGAGACTCGGTCCAGCTATAGGCGGTTTCAGATGCGAACAGGTGCGCCGTATTGGTCATTGTGGAGCACGGGCGAGTACACGTTCTCGCCGTATAAGGTTGCCTGGCGGGAGCTCGGAGGCGGCAAGTTCGCTGCGGCGTATATGAGTTATTTTGCCGACCCGCTTCTGGGGCGCAAGGTAATGATCCCCGACCACAAGCTATATTTCGTACCATGTGTCAGCCACGAAGAGGCGGCGTATTTGACTGGCTTCCTGAACGCGCCTGTGGTGGCAGGAGCGGTATCGGCGTACGCCGCACAGCTTAGCCTGGGCGCGAGCGTTGTTGAGTATCTCCTTATTCCTTCATACGATGAGTCGCGGCGTGAACATGTCCGTCTTGCAGAGATCGCATCGCACATCACGGAGTCAGGTACTGACGCCGCGCCTGGCCAGCTCGAAGAGCTGGATGGGGTGGTGCGCGCCTTGATGGGCATATCAGATGACATTCGAAGTGTGCATGAAGAGGCCGACAATCTTAAGGCCAGCCCGCTGTCAGGAAGCTTCGATCAGTGACCGTAGCTGGTCGAACAGCTCCTTGCGGCTGGCGACGCCGAGCCGCTGACGAATCCTCGCCATGTGATGCTCGACCGTCTTGGCCGAGATGAACAATCGCTCCCCGATCTGTTTGTGGGTCAGGCCGGCGAGGATGAGCTGGCCCACCTCGAGTTCCCGCTCGCTCAGGATCGATCGAGCCTCCACCGGCCCGCTGCCGCCGGCCGCGCCAGTCACCGGGCGCGGGGTCTCGGTCTGGGCAGGTGCTGCGTCCAACTCCTCTCCCGCCCCAGGGGAGCTGTTCGAGCTACTGGGCAGGCTGCCGTGCAGGGCACGAGCGCAGGTGAGCAACGTCGCCATCACCCGGCGATCGGTGGTCCGCGTCGCAGCCTGACTGACGAGCTGCGCTGCGTCCCACGCCAGGCCGACGCCGTGCAGTCGCCGGGCCGCAGCCTGCACCGCCTCCGGGTCGATCTCACCGGACAGCACCTGCAGCCAGCTGTCCGCCGCCGCCACCAGTACGGCGGCGTAGGGACTGCCCGATGCGGCGTCGGTGAGTTTGGCCGCGTGCCGCGTGGCTTCCGAGAGTTGGGCCTGCGTGAGCTGCTGGGCTTCTGAGGGTTGCTGGGCGACGATGGCGGCCTGCAACTCATACCAGTGCAGCGGCGCCGCCCACAGCACTGGGTTGCCCAGCTTGTCGAGCAGGTTCTCGGCCTCCTTGAGGTGCGGCGCGACCGACTCCAGCTCCCCGCACCGCGCGGCGGCGACGGCGAGCTCGCCCAGCGGCTGCAGAGTGTAGAGATCGATCGGGTAACGGACCAGGGCGCAGCGAGCCCGTCGCCACGCCGAACCCAGCGCAACCGCATCACCGTCTCGACGAGCCAGGCCCACCGCCAGGGCAGCAGCGACCACCTCGTCGCGCGGTTCGAGTGCGCCCGGGCGAGCTGCCCGATCCAGCGTGCGGTGCGCGATGTCCAGCTTGCCGCGTACCATCGCCATCCACCCGTGCAGCAGCAGGTGCCGGGGATGCGCTGGACGGCCGCCGAGCTTGGCGGCGACGGCGCGCCGCAACGTGGAGTCGGCGACCGTCAGCTCACCACATTGCAGTGCGACCACGGCGGTCAGCGCCGCCGGCGTGTCGGGCAGCAGCACGGTCTCGCCTGCCGGTTCCAGCAGCACCGTAGCCCTGGCCAGCTGCGAGAGCGCGGCAGTGGCTGTCCCGGTGACGGTGGTCAGCATTCCGCGCGCCATCAGGAGCTCCGCGCCGGCCATCAGGGTGGCGCCCCGGGCGGCATCCGCCGCGTCGAGCACTGCACGGGCTTGGGCCAGCTCCCCGGTGCCGATCAGTGCGGGCACCGCAAGCGCGGCACCGCCCGCCGCATCGGCAGGCAGGCTGCAGTACAGCTGCGCACTGTGCGCCGGTAGCCCGCGATGTGCCAGGACTGCGGCGACCACCGAGACCGCCCGCTCCCGATCCGGCGCGGACGGATCCGAAACGACCTGGTCGGCCAGCCGCAGCGCCTGATCGAGATCGCCGGCAAGCGCGACCGCCTGGGCGTGGCGGGCCGCCAGCGCCCTCGGCGAGGCCCCAGCATCGATGGTTCCCGCGTAGAGCTCGGCGGCCAGCACGGGGGACTGCCGCAGTGCCTCGTCGCCGGCCTGCTCCAGGACGGCAGCCACCCGGCTACCGCTTGCGCCGGTGCCCAGCAGCTGCCGCCCGGCGGCGAGCACGGACCCGCCCCGGTCGAGCTGGATGGTGGCCAACCGCTGCTGCATCTCCCGGCTTCGCAGCATCGGCATCAAGCGCAGCACGATGTTGCGGATGAAGGGGATCAGTTCTCCTCCGCCGGTGATCAGACCGGTTGCCAGCGCCGCTTCCACCGTGTCGGTCAGGGCGGTCGGATCGGCGTCGAGCAACGGGCCCAGTAACTCGGCGTCCAGGGCCGCGCCGACGGCCATCGCCTGCAGCAGCTGGTAGATCTCAGGATCGAGTGCCTCCAACTGGTAGCGGAGCCGTTCAGCCAAGCCCGCGGAGACGTTGACCCGATCAGGGCGCCGAAACTGTTCCGGGCGCCGGGGATCGAACCGGCCGGTGTCCTGGAGCGCCTGGGTGACGAGGTCGACGAGCGAACCCAGCCCGCCGGTCTGCTCGAGTACCAGATCGACCAGCGGGTCAGGGGGAGAGCATCCGACCCGCCCCGTGATCCGGGCCCCTACCGCCGTACGAGCCAGATGTCCCACGACCACTGGTGATCGGCGGCGAGCCAGGCTCGCACCAAGCGCCGAGAGCCCCCGAGACCGGGGCCACGGCCGGTAGGCGACGACCAGCCGGGCGGTCTCTGTCTCGGCGAATGCGCGCAGCCCTTCGAGCACCTCCTGGCCCAGCCGGTGCGCATCGTCCACCAGAACGGGTCCGTTCGGGTCGAGCGTGTCCAGCCGCAGGCCAGCAGCGCAGCCGCCGCGCACTACCGCGGCACCAGCCTTCTGGTACTCGCGGGCCAGTGCGTCGAGAAGCGTCGACTTCCCGGTACCTCCCGGACCGACTATCGCGGCAGTGAGCGGAGCCGAAGGAGCGGCGGCGATCTGGCGAAAGATCCAGGCGGCTGATGGTGGCATGCCGGGGACCGCAAGATCGGGCGATGCGGACTGTGGACGAACCATCCTGGCCTTTCGGCGAGACTTCTCTCGTAGGTACTACCAACGCGTCATCGGTACCGGGTCGCGTCGCGTTACGTAGCGGTGAATAGGACTTCCTCGCCGTGATCGGAGTTAACAGTCGGCTGCCGCGCAGCGATGAAGCAGCCACGGGCACCACTATTCGGTGGGGACCTTAGCCGTGATCGAAGGGTCGTGGTCTGGTGAGGTACGCACTGGGTGTCGATGTCGGGACGAGCTTCACGGCGGCAGCCATCTGGCGGTGGGATGAGCAGGACAAGGCCGAAGCGATTGCTCTGGGTAGCCGGATGCAGTCCGTGCCCTCGGTGCTCTTCCTGGGCGCGGACGGTTCGGTGGTGGTCGGTGAGGCCGCCGAGCGGCGCACCCTGACCGACCCCGACCGCGTGGTCCGGGAGTTCAAGCGCCGGATCGGTGACGACACGCCGCTGCTCGTGGGTGGGCAGCCCTATGCCGCGCACGACTTGGCGGCGATGATGGTCCGTTGGGTCGTTGATCGGGTCACCGAGCGTGAAGGCGGGGCCCCGGATCGGATCGCGATCACCCACCCGGCTGGGTGGGGTCCGTACAAGAAAGATCTGTTGTCTCGCGCGCTGGACGCGGTCGGTCTGGACGATCTGACCTTCCTGGCGGAGCCGGCGGCCGCGGCGGTCAGTTACGCCGCGCAGGAGCGAGTCGAGGCGGGTACCACGATCGCGGTGTATGACCTGGGTGGCGGTACCTTCGATGCGGCCATGGTTCGCAAGACCGGCACGGGTTCCTTCGCCCTGCTGGGCGCGGCTGACGGTCTCGAGCAGCTTGGCGGCGCGGACTTCGACGAGGCCGTCTTCGCTCACGTGCAGGCGCACACAGCCCAATCGGATCCAACACAGTGGGAAGCGCTCGACGTCGAGGACCCCAGCGTGCTCAGCGGGCTGGCGCGGCTGCGCCGGGAATGCGTCGAGGCCAAGGAGGCGCTCTCCGCGGACACCGAGGTGTCCATTCCCGTGCTGCTACCGGGGGTCAGTGCCCACGTCCGTTTGGTGCGCGGCGAGTTCGAGGAGATGATCCGTCCGGCCCTCGAGGACACCGTCGACTCCCTGTCCCGGGCAATCGGTTCGGCCGACCTGAGCACCGGGGATCTCGGGGCGGTGCTGCTGGTCGGTGGATCCTCCCGGATACCACTGGTGTCCCAGTTGGTGTCCGCTGCGCTGGGCTGCCCGGTCGTGGTGGACGCCGACCCCAAGACCACGATCGCGCTGGGCGCTGCCCTGTCGATTGCTCCGCAGGCCCAACCGGATCCCATCGCCACCGTGGTTATCGCAGCACCAGCACTCGACACCGAGTCCCTCACGAGCCGTGAGCCCCTGCCCAACCACGCGCCCGACCGGCCGCCAATGGTTCCCACTCAGCGCGGGTCCCTCGAGGACCAGGAGTCCACCGAGGATGACGGGTCACTGCGGCGAAGGATCCTGACCGGACGCCTGCGCCACGTCGTCGGGGCTGGAGTGCTCTCCGGCGTGCTCCTGATCGCGCTTGCCGTTGCGGCGCCAGGGGATGGCCTTCGCTCTGCCACCGGGGATGCGAGCAACGCCGCACCGGCCAGTGTCGCCCCACCGGGTGAGGCGGTCGCGCCCGGCGAACCCGGTGACCACGCCGTGACGGACGACGCAGGATCCTCTAACGCCTCGGGCAGCGGGAAGAAAGCGACCAACGTGGCCCAGACCACCACTTCCACGCCGAGAGCAGCTACCTCCACCTCTGGTCGGCCCGCAGCCGTCAGCTCGGGTGCCCAAAGCGGGCACGTCACCAACCCAGTCCCGTCGCCTACGCAGAATCCGCCTACGCAGAACCCGCCCACGGAGAACCCGCCCACGGAGAACCCGCCCACGGAGAACCCGCCCACGGAGAACCCGCCCACGGAGAACCCGCCCACGGAGAACCCGCCCACGG
>JBOHGG010000070.1:3811-12865 GCA_050700115.1 Pseudonocardiaceae bacterium | reverse complement strand
AGGGTGTGTGCACCATCAGTGGATCTTCGGGAGCCAAACGGGGATCCGACTGACGTTCAGATTACGCGGAGGTGGCTAGCCACGGGCTTGGTCTGCTTGGTTTTCAGGATCCTGTTCATGGCCGTCGCGCCTTTGGTGAGCGCTGGGCGGATCTCGTGGCGGTAGACTGTCTCGGTGACGGAGGTACCGCTGTGGCCCATCAGGTCGCTGATGTCCTCGATCCGGACGCCGCCGTTGTTGCTGAGGATGGACACGAAGCTGTGGCGCAGCTCTCGGGGGGTCCAGTCGTTCCCGAGTCCGGCCGTATGGGTGATCTTCTGGAACTCGCGGCGGACCTGCCAGCGGTCGAGTGGGGTGCCGTCCTCGCGGCAGAACACCAAGCCGTGATCATTCCAGGTGTCGGCCGCCTCACGGCGTAGGGCGGCTTGGTGGGTGTGGTGTGTGCGCAGCGCATATACGGCCTTGGTCGGGAGTTTCAGCACGCGCCTGCCCTTGCGAGTCTTGGTGTCGCCTTTGGTCCGCACGGAGCGGTACACGGCCACGGTGCCGGCCTTGAGGTCCACCTCGGCCCAGGTCAGCGCTCGCGCTTCCTCGGTGCGGACACCGGTCAAGAGCGAGAGCACTACGTACGCGGCGAGCCGTAAGTCGGTCTCCGCCTCCACCGCTTCCAGGAGTCTGGTGGCCTGGTCCAGTGTCATCGCCTTGGACGGGTGTCCCTCCTTGCCTTCGGGAACCATGATCAGGCTCGCGACGTTTCGTCTGACCTTGTCGCGTGCCTGAGCCTGGCGGATGGCACGTTCCAGGATTTGATGGATGAGTCGAAGTGAGCGGGTGGACAGCTCCTCGGCTCGTTCGTCCATCCACTCGTCGAGGTGGTCTGCGGTGAGCTGCTGGAGCCTGGTCGCTCCGATCTGGGGGATCAGGTTGTGCGTGGCCAGCGACCGGTAGTTGTCGATTGTGGCCTTGGATTTTCCTTTGAGCCCCTTGTCGAGGAAGTCGTTCACGGCGTCTTTCACCGTGTACGTGACTTCGGCCCGCACGCCTGCTTCCAGATCATCCACGACTTCGCGGAGCTTGTGCTTGACCTGCGCCTTGGTCTTACCTTTTCGCTTGACGCGCTGGCGCTTGCCCTTCGCGTCGAAGCCAAGGCTGATGGCGCCGGTGAACCCATCTCCTTCCGGGTAGATGGTTGCTTCGTAGGTCCCGATGCTAATCTTCATCCGATAGCCTCCTTTCTTGATATTGGGCCGTGTTCCTCGCCTTCGTGTCGGTCGAGGTATTCCGCGACAGCCCTCTTGATGACCCAGGAAACACTGCGTTCCTGCTGCTCGGCATATCTGACCAGCCGTTCCTTGAAATCGGTTTCCACTCGTACCGGTGGAAGGGTGGTGGCGCCTGTCATGTAGCAACATGTATCACATTGTGCTACATGTTGTCAACGGTTCGTCTCCTGACCTGAGGTCTCGAGTGACGCGACGAACTCGGCCAAATGCTGGCTGGTGATCCGGCGTAGTTTGCCGATCTTGATACTGCGGAGCTGGCCGGTCCGCAGCAGGGAGTACACCTTGTCTCGGCCTACGTGAAGGATCTCTGCTACCTGCTCGACTGTGTAGGCTTGCATGTTGCCTCACCTCCTTTCCCCTTGGCGCGTCGTTGCCGGTTGCGGCTGTAGCGGATGTGAGGCTGACGCCTCCTCTCGCTGTCACAGTGGGTGATGGCCCCCATCTGCGGTCTGTGTCTACGTCTTCGCGTTTTACGTGCAGACGCGCGGGGACGGTGGACGTAGACAATTACTGTGGGTGTTCGATCACGGCCCGCCATCGGCCACGGCTGATCTGGGTGACCTGGCCACGGTCGGCCAGCTCACGGAGTCGCTGATAGACCCATGGGCGGCTCATCCGGGTCGCGTTCATCAGGTCTGGCACCGAGACGCCCTCGTCCGGGGCGACGCTCAACGCAGCCCACAGGATGCCCATGGGCGCGCCGTCAGCGTTATTGCCCTGGCCGGGGTGGACGGTACCGTTGTGGCCGTTGGAGCGACTGTGAGGAAGACGCTGGGCGTCGGCCGTGCGGGTGCCTTCGACCG
Source organism: Pseudonocardiaceae bacterium (assembly GCA_050700115.1). Classification (GTDB taxonomy): domain Bacteria; phylum Actinomycetota; class Actinomycetes; order Mycobacteriales; family Pseudonocardiaceae. The sequence goes on along the minus strand of JBOHGG010000070.1, from coordinate 10,779 downwards.
CTCGCCGTGATACCTCGTCCAGGGACGGCCTCATTTCCGCGTGCTGGTTCGCGGTGACGCTGACCATGTCGTCGGTGATTAGATGTGCGCGGGCACGGCGAGGAGTGTCGTGTTCGGGTGCGGATATGAGGAATTTTCCTGGCGCGTTGAGGGTGTGCGCGTGCCATCCGACCGACAGCATCCCCTGTCCGAGGATGAGGTCGACGTCTTTGCGTTCGCGGACACGGAAACAGATGCGGATATCCATCTGCGACCGCACCGCACCTTGCCCCATGGCTTTCTGCGTCGGGCGCTGGGTCGCGGCGACCAACGTGACCGCGACCGCGCGGCCACGACGGGCGAGAGAATCGGTGTAGCCGGCCGCGTCGGAGGAATTGTCGGACAGTTCAGCATACTCGTCGATGATGATGATCAGAGCGGGCATTTCTGCTGTCGGCTGCCAGACACGTTGCCCGGTGGCGGCGAGCATGGCCGCGCGGGCTTCCAAGATGGCGACCGCGTCGCGCAGCAGAGCGCAGGCTTGCGTGGGATTAGTAGCCAGCCGGTCAATGCAGGATGCCCATGGCTGAAGCTCTATACCATTTTTCAGATCGATGGCCCAGATCACCACGTCACGGCAGGCGGACAAGTTGCCCATGAGGACGTTGAGGCCACCGCTTTTGCCCGAGCCGGTGGCGCCACCGAGCAGGCCGTGGCGGCGGAGGAACAACACCCGAGCCGGGATGGCGTCCTCGAACGGACCAAGTTCGATCGGCTCGGTGATCGAGGTGACCGACGGGCCAGGCCACCCGATCGCGCCCGCGTGTGGGTCGGTGTCCAGCACGCGCAACTCGAACCGGTTTGCCAGGTCATCCAGCGTCGGGTAGACACGTGCAGCTCCCCGAAAGGTGCCCAGACCGGACTCGATCGCGGAGAGCTTGGCACGTACCTCGTCGATGGTCTGACCGCGAGCCAACCGGATTCGGGCACGCCAACCCCACACATCGACCACGGCCGACATGACCTGCGAACCGGCCAGCCCGACCACCCGCGCGATCTCCGGCCAAGCCTCGAGCTTGCGTTCCACCCGGACCCGGGCACGTCGACGGCGGTGCGCCCACCACGGCACTGCGAGGATCAGACCTCCGGTCACCAACAGGTGTGGAAGCGGCCAGGCCAAGGGGCCAATGGCTGTTGCGGCCGCGACCCATCCTCCGGTTACGGTGACCACAGCGGCTGCATAGAGGCAATCGACGCGGCTTGGCAGGCCGAAACTGTGTCCGGTGACGGCCAGCCCGCATCCAGCCAGCGCGGCGACGGCGAGGATCGCGGGCCACCATTGCGGATAGGTGAGATGGAGCATCTGGGCGAGGAACGCCGTGACGGTGGCGAGGTAGAGTGGAGCGAGTTCGGAGCGGTACCGCCACGCCCACCAGAAAATCAGTACCGGAATCGTGTCCGGTAGTTGGTCGGTGCTGTTGATGACCATCACGGGCTGGAGCCCGTAGCGACGCATACGACGGGCATGACGGCGCAGTCGCCGCCGGGGTGTCATCGGTAGTCCCCCTCGTTCGGGGGCAGCTGGCCGCGAGCGGCGAGTTCGTCACGCAGGTAGCACAGCGGGTCGGACTCACCATCGAGAGAGGCACCGATCGTGGCTCGTGCGGCGGCCAGCAGATTTGCCCGGTCAAGCCGCGTGTGATCGAGTTCAGCGCGTAGCCGGGTAACCTCCGCTGACAGCCTCGGCGCGTCGGCAAGTGCGGTATCGATATACTGCCAGATATCTGCCAAAGCCGGAATGGCGGTTGACAATCTGGCAACCATGTGGCGCGCGGTGTCGCTTCTCGTGGTGATCTCCCGATGGTCAATTCTGGTGTTGCGTGAAGTGTCGGTCACTAGGCATCACTCCTTCACGGTCGGCGAGGGGTCAAGGTTGGGAACTGGTAAATGCTTCAACGATGGCAGTCACTAGATCGCGGATCTGAGGTGCGGCTGCGGTTGCGGCGATGAAGAACCCGAACAGCAGGCACAAGATCGCCTGCCAGGCGCGCAGACCCATGTAGCGACAGGCCACGAACACAATGGCGCCAAGGATTGCCACCAGTGGAACGGAAACCATCAAGCTTGTTTTACCTCCCTTCACGATGAGCCCTGAATCGGCATTGATCGGGCAACTGCGAACTTTTATGCGTCGATTTGCGGCGACGCCAGCGGGAGCGAGATCGGCACTTATGGCATCGCTTCATCCCGCTTTCTCGATGCGCGCCGCACGGACAGCGACGCTCAGGAGAACCGAGTTTGATAGGGCGCATCGGCAGTTCTTCATGCACCGTGTAGAATGTCGGTTGTGCGGCGTTATCGTTGCTACTCATCGCTTTTCGTCTCCCGACTCGGCCCCCGGTCAAACGGGGGAGGTTTAGGCTGGTCGGAAGCAATGGCATCCTGTAGGACGAGATGTAGGCGACGTAGAAAACGATCTACCTACCACCTACCTACAGTGAGGGCCGGTGATGAGCGAGCCAGCGGCAGCGCCGCGGGACTCTTCCCCGGCCGCCACGCTGCTCAAGCATCTGGGCCGTGAGCTGCGGCGACGCCGAATCCAGGCCGATCTGAGCAGCCAGGCCGCACTGGCCAAAAAGATCAGCTACACCCGCGCCTACATCGCGCAGGTCGAACTTGCCCGCGAGGTTCCGGCCGCCCGGTTCGTGCACGCCTGCGACGAGGCCCTACACACTGGCGGCGCGCTCATGGAGCTCTACCGCCGTTACCACAACGCCCGCAGCCAGGACCGCACACCAGAGCCGCCGCCACCACCACCACCACCCACCGCCGATGACCTGTGGAACCCCGCCACAGCCCCGCCACCGGCCGACACGCTCGAGCCGCTGATCGGCGCCGAACAGAACCGCCGCACCTTCCTGCGCAATGCGACGATCCTCGCCGGAACCACCGCCGCCGCCGGAGCCACAATCGCCGCCCGTGGTGACGAACCCTGGCAGCGGCTGACCGCCGCCCTGCGCGGCACAACCCACGTCGACACCACCACCGTGATCAACCTCGAACGGGTCACTGTGGGCCTGGAACGTCTCGAAGCCCACATGAGCCCGACCGCCCTGGTCGGCGCCGTCATCGGGCACCTCGACGCCATTGCCCGCCTGCTTCGCGTGCCGATGAGAATCCCGCTGCGCCAACACCTCTGCTCGGTCGCGGCCGAGACCTCGGCCTTAGCCGGGTGGCTGACGTGGGACCTGGACACCACCCCCGCTACCGCAGCCGCGTACTTCCGCGCCGGCCTGGACGCCGCCGACGACGCCGGCGACCGTGCCATCGGCGCCTACCTCGTCGGCGGGTTGTGCATCCAACCGAGCTACCGGGAACAACCGGGAAACCGGCTCCGCAACCTGGACGGCAGCACCCTCGGCTACGCCCAAGCCGATGCCTCCCCGGCCACGCGTTCTTGGATGGCCTGCTTGGAAGCCGAGGCACACGTCATGGCCGGTGACGAACGCGCAGCCCTCACCGCGCTGGACCGCGCCGAGAGCATCCTTGAGCACGCCAGCGGTGACGACCCCATCCAGCGCAGACCCCGCATCAGCTTCTTCGACCACGCCCGGTTGCTTGGAGAACGGGGCGTCGCCATGGCTCGGCTCGGCCGGGCCGAGCCCGCCCAGGCGATCCTCACCGACGCCATGTCTTCCCTCGACCCCACCATGACCAAGATCCGCCCCCGATTGCTGGCCGAACTCGCGTCCTCCGCGATCCAGCGCGGTGACATCGACACCGCCTGCCGCCATGCCAGCGACGCCCTGGTCATGGCCGCTGACCTGCAAGTTCAGCCCAACCTTCAGGATGTGTACCGCATCCGCCGCGACCTGAACCTCTGGGCCGACACCACCCCCGTTCGGGATCTCGACCGGCGACTCGCCGACCTCACCGGCGGCGCATGACCCGCCGAGACCACGACCCCCGTGCATCAAGGGGACAGCCGAACGTGGTAGGCCGCCGGACGGCATACGGCGCGTCTGACCGGCCGGTTGATGCGTGATACTGGACCGCGTGCCGACCCCTGCCGCGAGCACGTCACCTGAAGCCAGCAGCATCGGGCGCAATCTGGCCACCGTGCGCAAGGCGCGCGGCCTGAGCCAGCAGCAACTTGCCGAGCGGCTGCACGTCTCCCGGAGCCTGGTGGAGAAGGTCGAACACGGCTCCCGCACCGCCACCCCCGCCCTGATCGAAGCCGCCGCCCGCGTCCTGGGCTGCGGTATCACCGATCTGAGCGGCCAGCCCTACCGCGGCGAGAACCACACCGACGAACAAGCTCACGCCACCGTCGGCCAGATCCGCCGGGCCATCAGCCACCACGATCTACCGCCGGACCTGGACACCGAGTCGCGGCCGCTGTTCCAGCTCCGCGAGGACGTGCGCCGCGCCAACCGGCTGCGCCACCACGCCCGGCTCACCGCTCTCGGTGCGATGATTCCCGGCTTGATCACCGAGCTGACCGCCGCCGCCCACACGACCACCGGTGACCAGCGGGCCGAAGCGTTCACCCTGCTGGTCGAGGCGTACGCCGCCGCGAACCAAGTCGCCTACAAGTTGGGCTACGAAGACCTGTCCAACCAGCTCGTCGACCGCATCCGCTGGGCCGCAGGCCACACCGCAGACCCGCTCGTTGGCAACCTCGCCGACTGGATGTACGCGGGCTGCCTACGAGCGCTGGGTTTCTACCGCCCCGCACTCGGTGTCCTGCATAACGCGTGGCGCACCCTTGACCTACCTACCGGCCGCATGACGCCGCGCCAACTCAGTATGTACGGCAGCTTGCACTTGCAAGCCGCGATGGTCGAGGCCCGCGCCGGTCATCCCGACAACACCCGTGCCCACCTCACCGAAGCCGCTGACGTCGCTGGCCTGCTGCGGGTGGACACCGACCACTTCCAACTCGCCTTCGGCCCCTCCAACACCGCCATCTACCGCGTCGCCACCGCCGTCGAACTCGGCGACGGCACCCGCGCGGTCACCGAGGCCGCCACCATCCGCCTGCCCAGCAGCGTCCCCGCCGAGCGCTCCGCACACCACTACCTCGACCTGTCCCGCGCCTGGCTCTGGCACGGCAACCGAGAACAAGCACTCCGCTCCCTGCTGAAGGCAGAACGCCTTGCGCCGCAACAGACTCGCATCCATCCCATGGCCCGGGAAACGGTGCGCGTGCTGCTGCGACAGGATCGCCGACGCAGCGACAGCCTCTCCGGCCTGGCCAAGCGCGTCCATGTAGCACTCTGACCGTTCACGGTCAACACTCGGTGCGGCGTTCGATCCGCACAAGCTGTGCAAGACCGGCTGCCCGGCGCTATATCACGCTTCTGCGTATCCCGATCGGCCGCTCTTTCCGGGGCGTGCGATACGCAGTAAGGAGCCAATAGCCCGTGTTATTTCGGAGCGCCCGCCATTGTGTCGCCACCATCGACTGCCTGATTCGCTTAAACGTTGCGTAACGGCCGTGAACACCGGCGAACAGGACCCGCGACGCCTGCACGTCGTCAAAGGCGCGGTCCTTCCCGACACCGTCGCGATTCTCGCCGCTCTGGACGCCGACGAGTACTACGACTACCACCCCGTTGGCGACCCGCCCATCACCACCGGCCAATACCGCCGCATCACTCGCGCCATTGCGAGAATGGCCACTGCTCCGCCCGATCAGCCACTCAGCGAAACGCCTGCCGACGCCCACACACAAGGGCAGATCCAGATCCTCGACGAGATCCGGCGAATCTTCGCCGAAACCGTCTCACTGCGCACCTGTGAACAGGAGACCCCGAGTTGACCGAACGACGCGTTGAGCGGGAAAGACCCTCGGGGGTCACCTTTCCGAACCTCCACGATCAAGGATCTGGAGGACACCGATGTGCGGGTCTGGGTGAGTGGGCCGTGAACGAAGAAGATCGTGTGAGTAAGGGCAAACACCGAAGGCCGACGCGGAACACCCCCCGATGATTTACTCAGTGAAGTGTGAGAACTGTCGATATGCCAACCGCTACGTCGACAGATCGACCGCCCATGACCGGGCTGGAAGTCATGCCCGCAGGCTGCGTCACCGCGCCGTTGTGACCGACGGCCAACAGGGCACCGTCCATGATCACCGCCATGACCAAACCTTACCCGAGGTGCTCCTACCATGAGCAGCTGCTACCTGCCGCCCACGGTGACCACCGACCCCAGCGCCAGCGACGACATCTGCCCTGGATGCGAAACCGTCGACGGTGTCCAGCCGCAGCCCGCACCGCCCACGGTCGCCGCGTGGACGTGCACGGCATGCGGCCTGCACTGGGCCACGACGGTAGTCAACCCCACCCTGCGCGTCGCCCTGTCCGTTGTGGGCCTGCTCCCCACACCACAGCAGCGCACGGCCGCCCTGCTCGATGTCCTGCGCAGCGAGGTCACCCAACGCGCTCAGGCAAGGGAGCACACTATGCCTGTCACGGTCCGTTTCGTCGTGGACCAGGTCGTCCAGTTCGACGCGATGGCCACGGTCGATACGACCCTATGGCGGTGCCGGATCTGCGGACAGGAAGGCACCGCGAGAACCACACCGCAGGCGACCAGCGACGCCAGTGCACACCTGGGCAGTGACCACGGCGGCGTGGGGGACTGTGCATCGGAGCGCATCGCGCTCCGTGAGGAACGCCGGCCGGCTGTCGGTTGAGCCCCATCCCCCGTGCTGCGCTCCCGGCGGCCGGCCGGTTCCCACTCAGGATGCACCGGGGTAGCGGCGCCACCGCAGGGCTGGTGGGCCGCCTGTTCGGCGACGACCAGGCCGGTGGCAAGGCCCGTGTGTGTCCGGATCACCCAGTGCGACGTGGACGACGTCGCCGGACGCTCATGCTGGTCTGTCTAGCCCGGTCCGCAGGATCGGCTCCCTGCGCGCTCGGGTGACCAGCACGACGATCGCGAACTGCCTGCAATCCGGGATCGGCTTGCCCTCGCGCGCC
>JBOHGG010000070.1:0-3801 GCA_050700115.1 Pseudonocardiaceae bacterium | reverse complement strand
GCCGTTGAACGTCAAGTGACCATGATGTTGCCCTGAGGTGTGAGAAGCGTTGTCCGCTCGTCGCAGGTCGTGGGCGAATCGGCCCGCGTCGGCTGTCTGCGGCTTGCGAGTCACACTGGGCGGCGCGGTGGCGATGTTCACTTGGTGGGTCAATGTCTGGGCGGTTTCTGGAGGTATGAGATCGGTGGGAGAGCGTGGGAAGGGTGGTCCTGCGCCGGGTGAGGCTGGGGGCGTCGGTCCGGTTCGGGTGTTCATCTCCTATGCCCATGACGATGCCGAGCATGAGGACCGGGTGCGGGAGTTCTGGACTTTCCTGCGGGTGCACGGTGTCGATGCCCGGTTGGACAAGCCGGCGGCCGAGCGGCGGCAGGACTGGCCGCTGTGGATGCTGCGCCAAGTGCGCGAGGCGCGGTTTGTGCTGGTGGTGGCGTCCCCGGCCTACCGGCAGCGGGCGGAGGGTGATGCGCCTCCCAGTGTGGGGAGGGGGGTGCAGTGGGAGGCGGCGCTGATCCGGGAAGAGGTGTATGCCGATCGCGAGGCCGCGTTGGACCGGTTTGTTCCGGTGGTGCTGTCGGGGTGTTCCCCAGCGGATATCCCGGTCTGGCTGGGCCGGGGCACCTCGACGAATTACGCGGTCCCCGAGTACACGGTGGCGGCGGCTGATCGGCTGCTGCGGCTGCTGACGGATCAGCCGTATGAGACCGAGCCACCGCTGGGGAAGCAACCCGTCCTGGCTCCCCGCTCCCCCACTGAATCCGCCCGACGGCCGGGGCTGCGTACCGAGCTGCTGATCCACGCCTCCGGCGACGGCGCCGGGTTGGTGGCGAACGTCGCGCTGGCCGGAACCCCGCTGTGTCGCCGGGACAGCACGCTGCCCCACGAACTCCGGACGGTGTGGGAGGGCCTGCGTGCCGGTCCGCTGGTGGCGGCGGAGCGGATGCTGACCGCGGGGCGGCAGTTGGCGGTGGCGATGTTCGATAACCGGTCGCGGCAGCTGGTGGCCGATGTGCTGCACCGGCTATCGCCCGGGGACTGGGTCGATGTCGTCTGGGTCGCCGATGGGCCGGCGCTGGATCTGCCGGTGGAGCTGCTGCGGCTGACCACCGCCGCGGGGGAGGATCTGGGCCCGCTGGCCCTGCGCGCCGGGGTCACGGTGATCCGGCGCGTCGCCGGTGCCCCGCGGATCGAACCCGTCGCCACGCCGGGTCCGGTGAAGATCCTGGCCGCGGTGGCCGCCCCCGATGAGTCGCGGACCGGTAACGCGCCGTTGGACACCGAGGCCGAGATGCAAGCCGTGCTGGACGCGGTGACCGACATCGCCGGTGACCCGCGCGCGCAGGTACGGATCCTTGAGGTGGCGTCGGTGCAGCAGATCGTCACCGCATTGCGGGCTGATGCCTATCACGTGCTGCACCTGTCCGCGCACGGCTCGGCCGATTCGCTCGAACTTGAAGACGAGGACGGCAACCCGGTTCCGGTCAACGCGGCCACGCTGATCGACGCACTGCGCCGCGCACGCCGACAGGTGCCGCTGATCCTGCTGTCGGCCTGCTCCGGCGGACCGTCCGGGGCCGAGGCGCTGGGCGCCGGGCTGATCCGCCGGGGGGCTGACCGGGTCATCGCCATGCAGGCCCCGGTCACCGATCCCTACGCCACCGCACTGGCCGCATCCTTGTACCGGGAGCTGGTCGAGGATCCGGGCCAGCCGGTGCGCCAGGCCCTGGCACACGCGCGCTGGGATGCCGAGCAGCGGCTGTCTGCGGCCCGCCGAGACACCGAGGCACCAACGCCCGAGTACGGGGTGCCCACCCTGCTGACCGCCCACGTCGACGCCCCACTGGTCGACACCGCCGCACCACCACAACCCCTCACCCGGGTCACGGTGCTACCGGCGGGTACCTCGGTCCGGGAACTGGCCGTCGGTGCCCTGATCGGGCGCCGGCCGCAGCTGCGCACCGCCACCGCCGTGCTGCGCCGTGGGGCGGCCGCCCTCGACCGGTGGGGCGCGACCGCCGGGGTGCAACTGGTGGGGGTGGGCGGGATCGGGAAGACCGCGATCGCTGGACGGGTGATGACTCGGTTACGCGCCGACGGCTGGGTGGTGGCCGTACACGAAGGACGCTGGGACCCCACCGCGTTGATCTCCGCCACGGCCAGTGCCCTCACCACGATCCCCGGCCTCGCCGACGTCGCTGTGCACTTGCGCGACCCAGCCGTCGATGACCTGCACAAGCTGAACCTCGTCCGCCGGGTGCTGGCCACCCAGCGGCTGCTGCTGGTCTTCGACGACTTCGAGCAGAACCTGTCCCGCCCAGGTGGGGAGACCTTCCTCGACCCGACCGTCAAGGACGCGATCACCGTGCTGTGCGACAGCGCCGAGGCCGGTGCTGTGCTGGTGACCTGCCGTTACCCGCTGCCCGAGCCGCAGGATCAGCTCGTCGAGATCCCCATCCCGCCATTGTCGCCCAGCGAGCTCGCGCGGCTGTTCCTGCGGCTGCCCGCGCTGCGTGACCTCGACCCCGCCGACCGCCGGTTGCTGCACCGCACGGTGGGCGGTCACCCCCGGCTCATCGAGTTCGTCGACGCCCTGCTGCGCGGCGGACGCGCCAACCTCAAGCAAGTCCAAACCAAACTCCGCGACCTCGCTCGCAGCGAGGGCATCGACCTCACCCGGCCCCGCCCACTCGATCAAGCCTTGGACCAGGCCATGCTACTGGGCAGCGCCGACATCCTGCTCGACGAACTGCTCGACCTGCTCACCTCACAGCAGCGTGCCCTGCTCAACCAAGTCGCCGTATGCAGAGCACCGATGCGCCTGGACGATCTCGCCTACGCCCTGGCCGACGACCCACCGTCGACATCGACCGCTGACCCAAGAGACCTCGAAACCGATGTCCACCGGCTCGCTGATCTGACGCTGCTCAGCGCCGATCCCGGCATCTCCATGCACCCGTGGACTGCCGAGCTCCTCGAAAGGCGGGCGACCAGCCTCACTGACCAGCATCAGCGCGCTCTTGCGATGCGACTGCGCCGGTTCAGCACGGGCAGTGCCGACTATCTCGATCTGCTCGACGTCCCCCGCCACCTCGCGGCATTGGGCCGGTACGACGACCTGGCAGATGTCGCGGAGCATGCGGTCAACCAGGTGTTGTCCGGCACGCTGGCCGTGGCCGCTTTCCTGGCCGAAGTTCGCCCCCTCATCCCACCCACTAAACGTGCCTGGGCTCTGGTGGCCGATCTCGAGCTCACCAACTTCCTCGCCGTCGGCGACCTTTCCTCCGCGGTCCGTCTCGCTGACGCCTTTCACCACAACATTCATACCCGCGCGGCGGCGGACCCGACGAACACCGCCTGGCAACGCGACCTGTCGATCAGCCACGAGCGGTTGGGGGATCTTGCGGTCGCCGCCGGGGACCTGGCCGGTGCCCAGCAACGGTTCCAAGCCGGGCTGACCATCGCCGAGCGGTTGGCGGCGGCGGACCCGACGAACACCGAATGGCAACGCGACCTGTCGATCAGCTATATCAAGTTGGGGGATCTTGCGGTCGCCGCCGGGGACCTGGCCGGTGCCCAGCAACGGTTCCAAGCCGGGCTGACCATCGCCGAGCGGTTGGCGGCGGCGGACCCGACGAACACCGCCTGGCAACGCGACCTGTCGATCAGCTATATCAAGTTGGGGGATCTTGCGGTCGCCGCCGGGGACCTGGCCGGTGCCCAGCAACGGTTCCAAGCCGGGCTGACCATCGCCGAGCGGTTGGCGGCGGCGGACCCGACGAACACCGCCTGGCAACGCGACCTGTC
>JBOHGG010000069.1:0-15071 GCA_050700115.1 Pseudonocardiaceae bacterium | reverse complement strand
ACGGTGTACACCGTGCACGGGGACCGGACACACCGGGAGCTTGGGCCGCCGGGAGCGGGTAGCGCAGGACGTGCGGCGGCTCCGCGCTGGATTCCATGGCCAGCACCAGTGACCCACCGTCCTGGGTGAAGGCGCAGCCCGTCACGACCTCCGCGGGTGGCGCCGGCAACGCTCGACGCTGGCCTCCAGCCAGATCGACGAGCTCGAGCTCGCTGCGTCCCTCGACGTTCCACACCGTGACGACCGCGCGGCCGGTCGGCTCAAGCGCGAACTTTTCGAGCTCGGCGCCGTCGCGCGCTGCGATGAGCTGGGCGGCCTCTGGATAGCCGGCGGCGACCCTCGGCAGCGCGAGCAGCGCGGCGAACTCGCGATCAGCGTCGGTGTGCAGGTAGATCATCCGATCATCGGGAGCGAAGCGGGCGTCGGCGACAGTCGCATCGGCACCGAGCAGCTCGCTACTGCTGCCGGTCCGGGTGTCGACCAGCAGCAAGCGGCGAGCACCGCGGGAGCCGACACGCACCACGGCGTAGCGCCCGTCGTGGCTGAAGCTGCATACCGTCGCCGCCGGGCCGCTCGCCAGGTAACGGCGGCGGCCGGAACACACATCCACCGCGTACGCCTCGAGCGTGGCCGGTTCCGTGACGCTGCTCTGCGCAAGACCCACGATGTGCCCGCCGGGCTGCCAGCAGCCGATCGACGCCACCCCGGCCGGAGTACCGGCGACGACCCGGGCATCGGAGCCGTCCGGGCGCAGTGCACGGACCAGGGTGCGCTCGCCGCCACCGGCCGCCGTCGTCAGGCACAGCCACTCGCCGTCGGGCGACCAGCTGACCACCCGTACGTAGTCCTCGCCGGTGTCCAGCCGCACCGGCGGGCGGGGTTGCGACAGCGGGCTCAGCCAGACCCGGGGTGCGCCGTCGCGGTCGGAGACCACGGCCAGGGTGCTGCCGCCCGGGGACAGCGCGGGTGAGGTACAGGTCTCGGCGGCGAGCCAGTCGAGGCCGGACAGCTCGGCCGCGAGCCGGGCGCGCCGGCGTCGAGCGAAGCCGCTGGCCTCTGCAGCCTCTTCGGGGCTCGCCGAGCTCACCTAGATCCCTCGCTCCTGCAGCCACATCTCCAGCAGGGCGACCTGCCACAAGGCGTTGGATCCCAGCGTGGTCCGCTCGGTGTTCGGATCGGCGAGCATGTGCTGCAGCCAGTCCGGACGAAAGAGCCCGCGGTCCTTGGCCACCGGATCGGTCACCGCGTCGCGCACCCGGTCGAGGAACGAGCCGGAAAGGTGCCGGATCGCCGGTACCGGAAAGTAACCCTTGGGCCGATCGATGATCTGGTCCGGGACCACGCCTCGACTGGCCGCCTTGAGCACTCCCTTCCCGCCCGCGGCGAGCTTCAGCTCGGCTGGGCAGGCGGCGGCGAGTTCGACCAGCTCGTGGTCCAGGAACGGTACCCGGGCCTCCACCCCCCACGCCATCGTCATATTGTCCACCCTCTTGACCGGGTCGTCGATCAGCATGATCGTGGTGTCCAGGCGCAACGCCGCATCGAGCGCCGTGTCGGCGCCAGGCGCACCGAAGTGCGTGTCGATGAATGCCCGGCTGTGGTCGGACTTGAAGAAGTCACAGCCGGCCAGCCACTCCGGCTCGAGCAGGTCGGCCAGCTCGGCGTGCGGGCGGTCGACGAACACCTTGGCGTAGGCCGCTGCGGCCCGGTCCCGCGGCACGCCGGCAAGCGGCGGGTACCAGTCGTAACCGGCGAACACCTCGTCGGCGCCCTGCCCGGACTGCACCACGGTCACCGAGCGGGAAACCTCCTCAGAGAGCAGGTAGAACGCGACACAGTCATGGCTGACCATCGGTTCGCTCATCGCGTCGATGGCCGCGTCCACCGCCGGAAGCAGCCGGTCGGGCTTGACCATGATCTTCTGGTGATCGGTGCCGAAGTGTGCCGCGACCAGGTCGGAGTAGACGAACTCGTCGCCGGACTCTCCACCGGCGGCCTCGAACCCGACGCTGAACGTGCGAAGCTGCTGCCGGCCGCCCTCGGCCAGCAGCGCCACCACCAGGCTGGAGTCGATGCCACCGGACAGCAGGACGCCCACCGGAACGTCCGCGACCATGCGCCGCTCCACGGCGAGCCGCAGCGCATCGAGCACCGCGCCCGGCCAGTCCCCGTCAGCCAGGCCAGGATCCCGCCCGCCTCGCGAGAACGCCGGCCGCCAGTACTCCCGATCCTCCCGACGGCCATCCGGATGCACGGTGCGCACCGTCGCCGGTGGCAGCTTCTGCACCCCGGCCAGGATCGTGTGCGGAGCCGGTACGACGGAGTGGAAGCTCAGGTAGTGGTGCAACCCCACCGGGTCGATCTCGGTGTCCACGTCACCCCCGGCGAGCAGCGCCGGCAGCGTGGAGGCGAAGCGCAGCCGGCGAGGAGTCTGCGAGAGGTACAGCGGTTTGATCCCGAGCCGGTCACGGCCGAGCACCAGGGTCCCGCTGTCGCGCTCGAGCACGGCGAAGGCGAACATGCCCAGGAAGTGGTCGACGCAGCTGGTGCCCCACCGGTGGTAGGCCTTGAGCAGCACCTCGCTGTCGGAGTCGGAGAAGAACCGGTAGCCCTCGGCACCCAGTTCGCCGCGCAGCTCGCGGTAGTTGTAGATGCAGCCGTTGAACACGGCGGACAGGCCCAGCTCGGGATCGACCATCGGCTGCGCGGCCCGGTCCGACAGGTCGATGATCTTCAACCGGCGGTGGCCGAGCGCGGTGGCCCCACCGGCGTGGATGCCCCAGCCGTCGGGGCCGCGACGGTGCAATGCGGCGGTCATGGCGGTGACCGCGTCGATGTCGGCCGGCGTCTCGTCGAATCTGATCTCGCCTGCGATGCCGCACATCAGCAAGCTCCTCTCAACGCAAGATCCAGGTGTCCTTGGCGCCGCCGCCACGCGCGGAGTTGACGATCATGCTTCCGTGGGACGCGACCCGGGTCAGCGCGGCTGGTGCCACCTCGGCCCGCTCGCCGAGCAGGACGAATGCACGCAGGTCAATGGCCCGCGGCTCCAGCCGGGTGCCGGCGAAGGTCGGGTGGGTGGACAGCGACACCAGGTCCTGAGCGACCCAGTCCTCGGGGTGCGCAGCCACGGTGGCGGCGAGCTGCGCCAGCTCGGAGCGGCCGGCATCCGGTCCGATCACGATGCCGTGACCGCCGTAGCCGTCCACCGGCTTGAGCACCAGCTCGTCGAGCCGGTCAAGCACCTCGACGAGGTGGTGCGGGTCGGCGCACGGGTAGGTGGGCACATTGTCGAGCAGCACCTTCTCGCCCAGGTAATAGGTGATCATGTCCGGCACGTAGGCATAGACCCGTTTGTCGTCGGCCACGCCATTACCCAGCGCGTTGAGCAGGCTCACCCGGCCGCCGGCCACAGCGGAACAGATCGCGGGCCCGACAGGCCGACCGTCAGCCCCGACCGCGTCGAGCAGGGTCTGCTCGTCGAGCCGCCGGTAGAGCACCCCGAGGCGCTGACCGCGCGCGTACACCCCGCTGTGGGTGACCGTGAGCTCCCCAGGGGTGACCAGCGGCACAGCCATCTGGTCTGCCAGTAGCTGATGCTCGTAGAACGCCGCGTCGATGGGGCCGGCGCTCAGCAGCGCGATCGCAGCTTCGGCATCGACACCGTCGCTGGGCGGAACCGAGGCCAGCAGCGTCTTGTGCAGTAGCTCTGGTACACCTTCCAGCGGTATCACACCGGCGGGTGACTCCAGATCGGGCAGCACGCTGCGCACCAGTCGCCGGCTGATCATCGCGTACCCGATGCCGGAAGGCACCCGCAGGTTGTCCTCGAGCACGAACCAACCCTCCGCGCTGTCTCGCACCAGGTCGATCCCGCTGACGGCGGCTCGCACCGTGCGCTGGTTGCACAGCGACCCGAAGCGGCTCCAGCCGGGCGAGCCGGTGACCACCGACGCCGGCAGCACGCCATCCCCGATGGCCTCCTGCCGGCCGTAGACGTCGTGCAGGAATGCCTCCAGCGCCCGCACCCGCTGGATCAGCCCTGCCGTCAGCGTCGCCCACTCCTCGGCTGTGACGATGCGTGGCACCAGGTCCAGCGGGAACAGCCGGTCCGGCTCGTCGTCGGCCACCTGGAACGTCACACCCCGCGCCCGCTGCTCGGTTCGCAACGCGGAGACTGCCGCCGTCATGCCGCCGGTTCCCAGCCGATCGAGCGCCCGGAACATCCAGCCATAGTGCGGCAGGACTCGACCGTCGGCCCCCACCGCCTCGTCGTAGCCGGCACCGTGATCGCCGGCACCGTGGTAGCCGTCGAGCAGGGCCGGCGCCGTCGGCACCGTGGTCGGCGGATCGCGGTGCAGCGACTCGCCGCGGGTCTGCGCGAGCAGGCCGTCCACCACGTCGGTGAGCTCGCCGCGCCGGCCGAACATCCGGCGCTGGCGGGCCGTGGAGCTGCCCCCCGCAAGCGCCCGCTTCGACAGCTCGAGCACCTGCTTCCAGTCGCCGGATGCCTCCAGCTCCGACCGCAACTCAGTGACCAGCCGTTCGACGAGCAGCGGCGGCGGCACCAGGGTTGGCCCGGACGGGTTGGCAAGGTCGACGAGGTCACCCTCCAGCCCGGACCGGGCCGCCCGCCAGGTTGCCGCCCGAAGCAGCTCGTGGCGGGTCGGGGGGAACGGTTTTCCCTCCTCGACCCACCCGCGGGCGCGCTGCACCAGCGCCCGGAACAGACCGGCGATGAGCACGACGTCGTCCACCGCGGGGCAGGCATCGCAGATCCGCAGTTCGACGGTGGGCAGGTGCGCCGACGGGCGGATGTCGAAATAGACCATGCCGGGGTCGCTGATGGTTCCGGAGGCGACCAGGTCGGCCACCATGGTGTCGTAGTCGGCGGCGGTACGCATCGGCCCTGGCGGGCCGGCGGTGGGCCAGCGCTGCCAGACCATGCAGCGGTAGCTGGCGTAACCACTGTCGACCCCCCGCCAGTACGGCGAGCTGGCCGACAGCGCGAGGAAGGTCGGTAGGTGCATCGCCACGTGCTGCACGACGGCGACCGCGACGTCCCGATCGGGCACGTCGACGTGCACCTGAACGCCGCAGATGTGCTGCTCGTGGACCAGCAGCTGGTAATCATGCTGCATCCGCTCGTAACGGGCGCCGGCCGAGATGTTAGAGCCGAGCAGGTTGACCAGCGGAACCGTGCCGGCTGCCACCACTCCTAGCCTGAGAGGCTCGGCGACCTCGTTCAACCGGCGGCGCAACCGGCAGAGATCGGCGCGCAACTCGTCGAGGCTCTCGCAGGGCAACGTATTGGCCTCGACCAGGGAGCGCTGCAGCTCCGGTGCGAACGAGTCGCCGTCCAACTGGGCGAGCAGGGCATCGACCGCAGGCACCGCTCTTCTGGTCCGCAGGTCGACGAGGTGAAACTCCTCCTCGACGCCGATCCGCGAGGTCGCGAAGTCGCCCATGGACGTGACGCTAGGCGATGGTTGTTACAGCCACTTTGCCTCGTGCTTAGAGTCGCACCACGACCTCACCGTCCTCCACGGCTACCCGGTAGGCCTGGACCGACCAGTCACCGGTGGTGCATTGCCCGTCGGCCAGCCGGAAATGCGTGGTTGTGTAGCGGGCAGATCACATGCTGCCCGTCGGCGAGCGGGCCGCCGCGGTGCGGGCAGATCGCCTGAAGCGCGTGCAGCCCGCCGAAGCGCGGCCGGAACACGGCCACCGCTCGTCGCCGACGGCGAAGGCGCGTCCTTCGCCGACCGGGATCTGATCTATCGGGCCCAGCCGACACAAACCCGACCCACTCACCGAACCGCCCGCGATCCCGTCCAGGTCATCGACGACGATCGCCTGCAGCTCGGCCAGCCCGATCCGGGGTACGAAGTCGTAGCTGCGTTCCAGCCACTTGGCGTTCTCCCGGTAGTACTGCATGAACCGCCCGGTGAGCATGACGGCGTCGTCGTGGCTGTCCACGGTGGCGAGCAGGTCGCCCTTGCGCACGGTCGCGCCGGCTGCACCACCAATGTAGATCTCCCACCGGCCGCCCTCGACCGTACGATGCCCACATCCTTGACGTAGGACTCGGCACAGTTGCGGGGGCAGCCGGACACGGCGAGTTTCATCTTCGCCGGGCTCTCCAGCCCGTGGTAGCGCTGCTCGATGCCGATGCCCAGATGGGTGGAGTCCCCCAGACCGAAGCGGCAGAAGTCACTGCCCACACAGGTCTTGACGGTCCGGAAGCTCTTGGCGTAGGCGTGGCCCGACGGCATGTCCAGGTCGGCCCACACCATAGGTAGGTCCTCCTTGCGCACCCTGCGCAGGTCGATGCGCTGACCGCCGGCGATCTTGAGCATCGGGACGTTGTAGCGCTCCGCGACGTCAGCGATCCGCCGTAGCTGCGCCGGGGTGGTGACACCGCCGGGGACCTGCGGCACTACCGAGAATGTCCCGTCCCGCTGGATGTTCGCGTGCACCCGGTCGTTGATGAACCGGGCGTCCCGCTCGTCGACGTACTGCTGTCCCCACATCATCTTCAGCAGCGAAGCCACCGCCATCTTGCTGCCCGCCTGCTCGGCACCGTCCTGCGCGAGCGCAGCGAACACCGCCGACGGCAGCGCAGCTCACGTTGCCGGATCTCGGCCATGAGCGCTGCCTTGTCCATCGGGATGAGGGGCACGTGCGCCTATGTTGTTTCCGCGCCATTGGCTGCCGGTTACGGCTGGCCCGCCCGTTGCTTCGCCCAGCTCTCGCCGGGTCGGTCAAACCCTGTGACACTCCTCGTGGGCTTATTGCAGCACTGTCGGACAGCTCATGATCGCGGTTTCGGAAGAATCAGCTGCGCTGTGCGCGGCTGATTCTTCCGAGAAAGCGATCATGGGGCGTGGGGGAACGGCAGGTCGGTCGAAGCCGACGTCGAACTGGGCCACGGTCTCCGGGGGCCCACTCTTAGCGGCCCGATGTTGCACGAGGGGCATGCTCGGCCCGGTATCCGCTCAGTACCGCGAGTTTCGTTCGAAGCAAACGGCCGTCGGGCGTGTGATGTTTCCTGCTCAGAGGTGGTGGAGCTGACGGGATTCGAACCCGTGACCCCCGCACTGCCAGTGCGGTGCGCTACCAGCTGCGCTACAGCCCCGAAGCAATCACCGCAGGCCACCGCGGCGCGTAGGCAACCGTACACGAGACCGGTGGTGGCTCCCGAACAGGACCGGTCAGCGGCGGGCGCCGCTCAGTGCCTGGTCCAACCAGCCTTCGTCGCCGATGTCGGCGATCTTGCCGTTCACGACAGCACTCGGAGTGCCGAACCGGCCATCGGGTCGCAGGCCGCTGATAAACCGCCTGGCGATCTCGGTGGACGCGGCGACGCGGCGGTCGGCCCCGGCCTGCACACAACTCGCGAAACCATCACCGGCACCCAGATCGCGGCCGAGCTGCTGGAGCTGGGCGCCGGTCCACGCGGGACCGCCCTCGGTCGGCTGGGTGGCGAACAGGCTGGCGTGAAACCGCGGGAAGATATCGGCCTCGGCGGCGCAGAAAGTCGCGCCGGCGGCCAGCGTGGAGTACCCGGCCGGGACCGAGAGGTCATCGAGGATGGCGACCGGGTGGTACACCACCTTGGCCTTGCCGTCCGCGGCAGCTTGCGCGAGCTGCTGATGGTAGAGCTCCTCGAACTGCCCGCAGCCCGGGCACAGGAAGTCCTCGTAGACATCGATGGTCACCGGCGCCTGGGGGCTTCCGGTCACGATGACGTCGCCCTGCACGGCCACCGGGTACTGCGGCCCGGCGGCGACGACGGGGATCGCTGCCGGGAGGTCAGCTGGCTTGTTGAGGTTCTGCAGCCATAGCGCGACCCCGACGACGATGGCGAGCACGACGACGATGGCGACTCCGACTACAACCCCACGGCTGGGCCCGCCACTCTCGCGGGCCGCCGTCACTGCTTCGGCCGCCTGCCGCTTGCGCTTTCCCTCGCCCCGTTGCGCCCCGCCCACGACACGTCCTCCAAGCTCATCCGGCCGGATGCCCGGCTCGACTCCCACTTGCTGTCCGGATCCGCGTGCAGCCACCCGTCGACGCTGTATGCCGTCCGGGGCCGCATCACCAGCCACAACGACAGCACCAACAGACCGACATCTCGCGCGAGCTCCTGCGGGTAGCGGGTAGCGCCCTCGGCTACCGGCCCGCCACCGCCGAAGCAGCCGCAGTCAATGGACAGTCCGCGGGCCCAGGCCTGCGCCACCCCGGTCATCAGCACCACCAGCAGCGCCGCCGAGGCGAGCGCGGTCCAGCGAGTGAACGCACCCGCCACCAGCAGGGTTCCCAACACCAGTTCCACCAGCGGCAGACCGATGGCGACCGGACCGACCAGGACCGGCGGCAGCACCTCGTAGGCCAGCACCGCAACCCGGGTCTGGGCCGGATCAACCACCTTGAGCGCTCCGGAGACCAGAAACACCGCGGCCAGCCCAAGCCGCGCCACGGTGCCCAGCCCATCGATGAGGGGTCGGGACAGGCGAGGCACCCGAATAGCGTAGCCAGTCGCTGAGGCGCAGGTGAGGCTGCCCATCGCGAGCCGAACCTGAGTTCCAGATGTACCCGGCGCGCTCCGTACCGTGGTCAGCGGGCGGGCGTCACGGAGGTGCGGGATGGCTGTCGAGCCAGGCGACGAGGTCGGGCACGTCCACCAGGACGTATCCGGAGGGTGGCTACGGCCGGCTGTTTTCGGCGCGATGGACGGTTTGGTGACCAACATCGCGCTGGTCGCCGGGGTGGGTGGTGCAGGGGCCAGTGCTGACCTGATCGTGCTGACCGGGATGGCCGGGCTGGTGGCGGGCGCGTTCTCGATGGCGCTGGGCGAGTACGCGTCGGTCGAGACGCAGAACGACGCCGTGCGTGCCGAGGTCACGGTGGAACGCGACGAGCTGCGCCGGCACCCGGCCGCAGAGAAGGTCGAGCTGGTTGCCTCCTTCATGCAGATGGGCCTGACCCGCAAGACCGCGCAGCAGGTGGCCGAGGAGGTGCACGCCGACCCGGCACTGGCGGTCCGGGTGCACATCAACCAGGAGCTCGGAGTTAACCCCGACGAGCAGCCGTCACCATGGGTGGCCGGCGGCTCGTCATTTCTGTGCTTCGCGATTGGCGCGCTGGTCCCGCTGATCCCGTACCTGCTCGGCTTCGACTCGCTGGCCGCAGGACTCGCCGCGGGCGCAGCGGGGCTGTTCCTGGCCGGGGCGCTCGCGTCCCGGTTCACCATCCGCTCGTGGTGGTTGGGCGGGCTGCGCCAGGTAGGGTTCGGTGCGATCGCCGCGGTAGCGACGTACCTGGTCGGTGCACTGATCGGGGTCAGCACGGGCTGAGCAGTGGCAGGGCTACGGCTGGCGCGGCCGCCCGGCCACCCGCTGCCCGGTCGGCAACTCGGGACCCTCGTCACGGCAGCCGCACTCGGCAGCGAGGTCGGTTGCGGTGTGGTCCGGCGGCCGGGGCAGCGTCTCCGGTGAGCGCAGCCAGGCCACTGCGGCGAGCAGCGAGATGCCGCCGGTCAAGACGAAGGCCGCGGAGTAGGACAAGTGGTCTGCGAGCAACCCTGCGGTGATCGGACCCAGGATCGCACCGATATCGGCAGTCATCTGGAAAGCTGCGAGCACCGGACCACCCTTGGCCTGCGAGCCGATCACATCGGCTACCGTGGCTCCCTGAGCCGGCGTGATCAGCCCGGTGCCGGCGCCGGCGATCACGGCAGCGGCCAGGAACTCCGGTACCCCGCCGGTGAAGCCGAGCCAGATGGTCGCGCCACCGGTGACGACCAGCCCGACCAGCATCGGCCGGCGGCGCCCGAGGGAGTCCGCGAGCCTGCCGGAGAACATCAGTGCAGCCACGTTTCCGGCGGCGAAGACCGACAGCGCCAACCCGGCCAGCGATGCCCCCCGGTGCAGCACCTCGACGACGAACAGCGGCACCAGCGAGACTCGCACACCGAACAACGCCCAGCCATTGGCGAAGTTGGAGATCAGCGCGGCGCGGTACGCCGGGTGGCGCAGCGCTTCGCGCACGGTCAGCGCCGGGACGTCCCCGGCCGGTGCGGCAGCAGCTAGCGTGGAGCGCCGCAGGAACAGCCACGCCACCGCTGCCGCGACGAACAGCGCCACCGCGTAGAACACGAACGGTGCACGCAATGAGATGGCGATCAGCCCGCCGCCGACCAACGGGCCGGTGATGCCGCCGAGCAGGAAGCTGCTCGACCACAGGCCGGTGGACCGCCCGCGCAACTCCGGCGGGGTGAGCCTGATCAACAGGGCGATCGCCGAGACGGTGAACATGGTGGACCCGATACCGCCCAGCGCCCGCAGCACCAGCAACTGCCAGTAGCCCGCGGCGAACGCGCAGGCGCCGGTGGACAGGCCGACCAGGATGATGCCCCAGATGTAGACCGGCCGTTCACCGAACGCCGAGACCAGCTTGCCGCTGGCCGGCGCGAACGCCAAGCGCATGAACGCGAACGCGCTCACCACGATCGAGGCCGCTGTCACGCTGACGTCGAAGCTGCGGGCGAAGGTCGGCAACGCGGGCGCGACGATGCCGAAACCGATCGCGATCACAAAGCTCACCACGACCAGCACCCAGACCTCGCGGGGCAGCCGCGCAGGGACCTGTGCAGCGCCGGTGGACGACGGTTGCGGACCCGCGCCCACGACACCACCCCTATTTGATCTTCTTAGCAGTGCTAACGGCAGCACTGTGCTCAACCGGTGGCGCAAGCCGGAGCATTCCCGCTGCGGACTCGTCCCCTTTGGGCTATTTTTCGGCTAGGTGAGGCAAGCCTGACCTAGCCGACTGAGGAGGGGTAAGGATGCGACGACCCCGTCGATTGATGGTTGTGGTGTTCGCGTTGGTTGCCCTGATGGCGACCGGCTGCGGTGGCTCGGGAGCGGATCCGGGCTCACCGGGCACCGGTGAGGCCGGCACCGCTGCCCGGGTCGTGCAGCACGCGATGGGCAGCACCGAGATCACCGGCACGCCGACGCGAGTGGTCGTGCTCGACACCGGTGAGCTGGACTCGGTCCTTGCCCTGGGCATCACCCCGGTGGGGGCGGTCCGTACCGACGCCACCGCCGGGCTGCAGTCCTACCTGGCGGATCGCGTCCAGGACGTGACGATGGTCGGCTCCAACAACGAACCGGATCTGGAGGCGATCGCCGCCCTGCGGCCGGACCTGATCTTGTCCAGCAAGTTGCGTCACGAGGCCCTCTACGACACGTTCAGCGGGATCGCCCCTACCGTGTTCGCTGAGAAGGTCGGGGTGACCTGGAAGGAGAACTTCCTGCTCGCCGGGGACGCGCTGGGCAAGCGGGAGGAGGCGCAGCGCATCCTGGCCGACTACGAACAGAAGGCGAAACAGGTCGGCCAGCAGTTCGGTGACCCGGGCACCCGATCGGTGAGCATGGTCCGGTTCTACCCGACCACCATCCGGCTCTACGGGGAGGGCTCCTTCATCGGGACCATCCTGCGCGACGCCGGCTTCGCCCGTCCGCAGTCCCAACAGGTCGACAAAACCTTTGTCGAGGTCAGTGCGGAGCAAGTCGCGCAAGCCGACGGTGACGTGCTCTTCTACTCCGCGTACGGCGCCACCGGCAAGGACGCGCAGGACAAGGTCACAGCGAACCCGCTGTGGGAGCGTCTCGGCGCGGTGTCGGGTGGCCGGGCCCATGAGGTATCGGACGACCTGTGGTACCTCGGCATCGGGCCGATCGCTGCTGACCTGGTCCTCGACGACATGAAGGGGTTCGCAGCCTCGTAACCACGATGACCGGCGCACCCGCCTGCGCCGGTCGTGCGAGCGCGAGAGTCCACCTGGATCTAGGTATTGAGTCTGACCTAACTTAAGGTAAGCGCACCTAATGTGGGTGACCCTCGATTGGGGGACCGGAGGAGGTATTCGTGACGTCGATCGCCACCCGGCCGCCACCGCCTGGCCAGCCGCCGGCGACCGTTACGACCAGTCCGGGCACGATGCGGCGACGCCGTCTGCTGGTCGTCGCCGGGCTGGTGACCCTGCTGGTGCTGGTGGCGCTGGCCAGCCTGGCGGCCGGAGCCAAGCCGATCCCGATCGACCAGGTGTGGGACGCGATCTGGTCGCCGACCGGCACCGAGAACGACATCGTGGTCCGCTCGCTGCGGGCGCCGCGCACCGTGCTCGGTATCGGGGTAGGCATCGCCCTGGGGCTCGCGGGAGCGCTGATGCAGGGTCACACCCGCAACCCGCTCGCCGACCCCGGCATACTCGGGGTGAATGCTGGCGCGGCCTTCTTCGTGGTGGTGGGTATCTACGCGCTGGGCGTGACGAGCCTGTTCGGCTACGTGTGGTTCGCCTTCGCCGGGGCATTTGCAGCCAGCGTGCTGGTATTCGTGCTGGGGTCGCTGGGCCGGGGCGGCCCGACGCCGATCACGCTCGCGTTGGCCGGCGTGGCGGTGACCTTCCTACTCGGCGCGCTGACCCAGGCGCTGTTGCTGGCCGACCTTGCGACGCTCGACGCCTACCGGTTCTGGGCGGTCGGATCGCTGGCCGGCCGAGACGCCGAGATCGCGACCCAGATCGCGCCGTTCCTGCTGGCCGGGCTGCTGCTGGCGATGCTGAACGCGCCGGGTCTGAACCTGCTGGCCCTGGGTGAGGACGTCGCCCGCGCGCTGGGGCAGCGGGTCGCGGTGACCCGCTGGACCGGGCTGGTGGCGATCACGCTGCTGGCCGGCGCTGCAGTGGCGGCGTGCGGGCCGATCGCGTTCGTCGGCCTGGTCGTGCCGCATGTGGCGCGGGCCCTGACCGGGCCGGATCACCGCTGGCTGCTGCCCGCCGCGGGCCTGGCCGGCGCCGTGCTGCTGCTGGCCGCTGACGTGATCGGCCGGGTGGTGGTGCGGCCAGGCGAGCTGCAGGTAGGCATCGTGCTCGCGCTGGTGGGCGCGCCGTTCTTCATCGCCCTGGTGCGCCGTCGCCGGCTGGTGAAACTGTGATGGCTAGAACAGAGGGGACAGCCGGGACGCTACGCCGCGAGCGGGTGGCCGGCCGCCCGCCGCTGCGAGTCGGCCGGTTCTCCGGGGTGTGGCGACCGAGGATGATCGCGGTCACGGTGGTCGGGCTGGGTCTGCTGGTGCTGGTGGCAGCGGCGAACATCGGCCGCGGCGACTTCCCGATCTCGATCGGCGAAGTGCTCGGGGTGCTCTTTGGCAGTGGGGACAGCACGCAGCAGTTCATCGTGCTGGAGCTGCGGTTGCCGCGCACGCTGACCGGGGTGCTGGTCGGCGCCGCGCTCGGGCTGTCCGGCGCGATCCTCCAAGCGATCGCACGCAACCCGCTGGCCAGTCCGGACTTCCTTGGCTTCACGGCAGGCGCCAGCGCCGCCGCCGTCATGGTGATCGTGCTCGGCGGCAGCTACGGCGCGGTCGGCGCGACGCTGGCCACGGTCGGGGTGCCGATCGCGGCGCTGGTCGGCGGGCTGGGCACCGCCGCACTGGTCTACGCGCTGGCCTGGCGGCGCGGCATCGAAGGCTACCGGCTGGTACTGGTAGGCATCGGGATCGACGCGGTGGCCAGGGCGATCATCTCCTGGATGCTCGTCATCGCCCAGATCTACGCCGCGGCCCAGGCCACGGTATGGCTCATCGGCAGCCTCAACGGTCGCGGCTGGGAGCACGTGGTGCCGGTCGGGCTGGCGTTGGCCGTGCTGGTACCGGTCGCGCTGCTGCTGGCCTTCGGTCTGGGCGCGCTGCAGTTCGGCGACGACACCGCCCGCGGGCTCGGGCTTCGAGTGGACCGAGCCCGCACGGCATTGATCATCGTGGCGGTCGTACTGGCCGCGGTGGCCGCATCGAGCGCGGGCCCGATCGTGTTCGTCGCGCTGGTGGTGCCGCAGATCTGCCAGCGCCTGATCGGCGCTGCCCGCCCACCACTGCTGACCTCAGCGGTCTACGGCGCGCTGCTCACCGTGACCGCCGACCTCATCGCACGGACCGTGCTCGGCACCGAACTGCCAGTCGGCATCGTCACCGCCGCGCTCGGCGCCCCCTACCTGCTGTACCTGCTCGCCCGCCGCAACCGGAAGGTATCCGCCGCATGACTGACCGGATCCGCCTGCAGGCCCGCGACCTGCAGCTGGCTTACGACGACAACATCGTCGTCGACGGCCTGGACCTCGATGTGCTCGACGGCACCGTGAGCGCCGTGATCGGCCCGAACGGCTGCGGCAAGTCGACCCTGCTGCGCGCGCTGGCCCGGCTCATGCGTGCCAAGCGGGGCCACGTGCTGCTGGACGGCAAACGGATCGACAAGCTGCCCACCCGGGAGGTCGCCAAGGTACTGGGCGTACTGCCGCAGGCCCCGATCGCACCGGAGGGCCTCACCGTCGCCGATCTGATCGCCCGCGGCCGGCACCCGCACCAGGCCTGGTACCGGCAATGGTCCTCCGACGACGAGGCCGCGGTCGCCGAGGCGCTGGGCTGGACCGGCCTCACCGAGTTCGCCGAGCGGACCGTCGACGAGCTGTCCGGCGGCCAGCGGCAACGGGCGTGGATCTCGATGGCGCTGGCCCAGGGCACCGACCTGCTGCTGCTCGACGAACCCACCACGTTCCTCGACCTGGCCCACCAAGTCGACGTGCTCGACCTGGTGGAGCGGCTGCACACCGAGGCCGGGCGCACCGTGGTGATGGTGCTGCACGACCTCAACATGGCCGCCCGCTACGCGCAGCGGCTGATCGCCATGCGCGCCGGGCAGATCATCGCCCAGGGCGCCCCATCCGAGGTACTCACCGAGCCCCTGCTGCGCGAGGTGTTCGAGCTCGATGCACAGGTGCTCACCGACCCGGTCGCGGGCACCCCGCTGGTGGTCCCCGTCGGCCGCCGCAACCGCCAGCCGGCCAACCCCGAGGTCCCCGCCGGCAAGCACAGCACCTAAACCGAACTTGCTGTGACTCTCAGTAGCACTGTCCGTCTGACCAGTGTCTGAGCCCGCGACGCACCCACATGTGTAGCCACTAAAACACTGGTGGAGTGAGGGCTGCTGTGGTCTAATTGTCCTGTGA
>JBOHGG010000068.1:0-16471 GCA_050700115.1 Pseudonocardiaceae bacterium | reverse complement strand
TCATCAACAAGATCACCAACTTCATCGAGATCTACAACGGCACAGCCAAACCCTTCCGCTGGACCTACGACGCCAAGCTCCTCAAGGCCGCATGAACCCCCGACGAACTTATGCGGCGCTGCACTAGCGACGATCACGCCCGGCGGCGTTACATTGCCCCGCGCACCGCGGGAACGAGATGCCCTTCACCGGCGTCGACCGGGAAGCCGAGATGACCACCGCCTATGCTGAGTTCCCCCGCCGGCTCGCGGCGCGATAAGGCCGTGGGCCCTACCCGGCTCGACGCCGAGCGATGTACCATTCTTCGTTGTACATCTTTTGCACCCACATTGGAGGTGGCGGGATGCAGACGGTAGGTGTGCGTGATCTGGTCAACCGTGCGTCGGCCCTGCTCGATGAGCTGGAGCAAGGTGGGCAGCCGATCATCGTCACGCGGCGTGGGCAGCCGATCGCCGTACTCTCGGCGATCGACGCCGAGGAATTCTACGACTACGTCCTTGCTCATGCACCCGAGTTCGTCCGCGGGCGCCAGGAGGCCGATGACGCGATCGCCCGTGGTGAGCTTGGCGTTCCGCTGGCCGACGTGCTAGCTGAACTGGACGCCGAGGATCGCGGAGACCGCCGGAGTGCCTGAGCTGCATCTGCGACCCCAAGCAGAGAAGGACCTCCGCCGGATGGGTCCCGGGCCGGAGCGAGCACGCATCCTGGCCGGGCTCCGCCGGCTCAGCGAGGACGCGTCGAACCTGGACATCAAAGCCATCGTCGGGTCCCCGGGCTGGCGCCGGCTACGCATCGGCACATATCGCGTCTGTTACCGCTCTGCGCCCACCGTCTCCAGCGACGGAGAGTTGACCACCGCTTATGTCATCGCACGAATCGTGCATCGCCGTGATTTCGATGCGGCGGCCATGGCTCTCCCATCCCCCGACGATCCATAGCAGTCGTTGCAGCGACACATTCTTTGTATGCCCGTAGAGCGGGCCAAACCTGGCCAGGGCAAGCCCGTATCCGGGGCTCGCCGGGTCGCCCGCCGCAGTTGGCTGGATGCTGACCAGGCGCAGAGCACGTCTGCGGTCCGCTGGGTATGACGGCGACCGTCGCGGCACCGGGGCGGACCTGCGCCACCGGGCACCAGCAGGACCGAGAGGTGGCGCCGTGGGAAATGGATGCACTGGCCCCCGCGGGCATGCTGCGCTCGAGCATCGCGGATCTGCTGCTCTGCCTCGATGCCCGACTGCGCCCAGAGACCACCGCGCTGGCCGGTGCCCTGCGTGCGACCCAGCAACCACGGGCGACCGACTTGTCCGGGAGCATCGGTGCGTCTACGCTTACCGTTTGTGCCGGCTTACGGAGATGCGGGTCTGGGTCTACTCGGCGACCCGACTCGGCGCGCCATCTTCGAGCTGCTCGCGCGACGCCCCGGCTCGGTGCGAGAGCTGGCCGAGCAGCTGCCGATCAGCCGGCCTGCGGTGTCGCAGCACTTGAAGGTGCTCAAGGACGGCGGCCTTGTGGTCAGCCAAGCCGTGGGAACCCGCCGGATCTACCGGCTCAACCCGGAGGGCGTGACGGCGCTGCGGGCCTGGCTTGACGGTGTCTGGAACGACGCGCTGGCCGGTTTTCACAAGGCTGCCGAAGCGGCGGTCCCTTCTCCCGATCCCGAACAGGAGCAGCGATGAGCACTACGGCCCCGATCCCGCCGATCACCGGGACGGTCACCCTCGGCGTATCCGCCGAGCAGGCATTCCAGGTGTTCACCGGCTCGTTCGACATCTGGTGGCCGCACGAGTACCACATCGGCAACGCCGACGTGGCCGAGGTGATCCTGGAGTCACACGAGGGCGGACGCTGGTACGAGCGCGGCGTGGACGGCACCGAGTGCGAGTGGGGTCGGGTGCTGGTCTGGGAGCCGCCGCACCGGCTGGTGTTCACCTGGCAGATCAGCGGGGCGTGGGAGTTCGACCCCGACCCCGCGCATGCCAGCGAGATCGAGGTGCGGTTCACCGCTGCCGCGCCCGGTCTGACGATCGTCGAGGTCGAACACCGCCACTTCGACCGACTTGAGGGTGGCCGGGCCGTGCACGACGGGATCCGCGGTGGCGGCGGGTGGGCGCTGCTGCTGCAGAGCTTCGCCAAGGCCGTCGCGAACCAGCAGTGAGTAGGTCGTCATGGACGTGATGAGCTTGGCCCGCGCCGAGCGGGCCGACCTGGCCGACCTGCTGACCACGTTGACCCCGGCGCAGTGGGAGGCGCCGTCGCTGTGCGCGGGGTGGCGAGTGCGGGATGTCGTGGCGCACATGTTCAGCTACGACGAACTCGGCATCGGTGGCCTCATCGGCCGCTTCGTCAGAGGCGGGCTGCGCCCGGACCGGGTCAATGCCGTTGGGGTCGCCGCCTATGACGACCGCGGTACCGATGACCTCGTGAGGCTCGTGCGAGATCATCTCAGGCCGCGCGGGCTCACCGCCGGGTTCGGTGGTCGGATCGCGCTGACCGACGGCTTGATCCATCATCAAGACATCCGGCGTCCGCTCGGCCTGCCCCGCGACATCCCCGCCGAGCGGCTGCGCACTGCGTTGCAGTTCGCGCTCACCGCCCCCACCATCGGCGCCGCCAAACGCATCCGTGGGCTGACACTGTCCGCGACCGACCTGGACTGGACCGCCGGCACGGGACTGGCAGTCGAGGGACCTGCCGAAGCCCTGCTCATGGTCATCGCCGGCCGTCACGGAATCATCGAGGAACTGGCAGGCCCCGGCCGGCCAACACTCGCCGACCGCCTCGCCGCCTGATCACCGCCTCGGTGCGCGATCTCCGGAAGCCGCAACTGGCGAAGCTGGCCGCCGGTTTGCCTATTGCGCCATGGGCTAGCGTGCACAGATGACTGACAGTAACGTTGGTGATCCCGCAGATCGGCAGAGGTTGCCGGTGCTCATTCCAGGTGCCGGAACCCCCACTGCGCTGGCTATCGCTCGGGGCCTGCGCGACAC
Source organism: Pseudonocardiaceae bacterium (assembly GCA_050700115.1). Lineage (GTDB taxonomy): Bacteria > Actinomycetota > Actinomycetes > Mycobacteriales > Pseudonocardiaceae. The sequence continues at coordinate 13,484 of JBOHGG010000068.1, read as the reverse complement.
GGGAGTCCCCATCGTGGGCGCCTCCCTCACCCCGACGGCGCCAACCTGCCGCTCGAAGCTATGGCACAGCGTCATGAAGGTCAGCGCCCCCACCACGGAAGCATGGCTGGAGACGCTGGGTGCGGCTCAAGCGCGGTACGGCCCGATGGTGCTGCTCCCCGCCGACGACACGGTGGTGCGCATCGTCGCCGAGCACGCTGACGACCTGGCCACGCAGTTCGATTTCGTGCTGCCCGATCTGCCGACCGTTGATCGATTGCTGGACAAGTCGGTCTTCCACGAGTGGGCCCTGGCCAACGACTTCCCGGTTCCCCACACCGCGATCGTCAACAACCTTGGCCAGTTGCGCGCAGCCCTGCGCGAGATGACCTTTCCTGTGGTGTTCAAGCCGGTTGAGCACACGCCACAATGGCGGGCTCTCAGTAAGCACTACAAGGTCCACCGATTCGACACCGCCGACGATTTTGAACGGCTTCCATTCGCTCCGTTCGATGCCGCTGACCGCTTCGTCGTGCAGGAGTGGATTCCGGGCCGAGACAGCGACGTCTACTTCTGTCTGACCTACCGCAACCGCAACGGGGAAGAGCTCGCAGCACAGGTCGGGCGAAAGATCACCCAGTGGCGCGTCGACACGGGAAACACTGCCCTTGCCGTCACCCACCAGGACGCGGAGTTGCACCAGCTGACCCGGCGGCTGCTCGACACCGCCGGCCACGTCGGCTTCGGCTCGCTGGAGGTTCGGCGCAGCACCCGAGATGGGCGGATGATCATCACCGAACCGACCGTGGGCCGACCGAACCTGCAGACTGCACTCGCCGCCGCCGCCGGGGTGAACCTCGTTGATATCGCGTATCACGACACACTCAAGCTGCCAGCGCCACCAAGCCGACCCAGCCGAGAAGCGATCTGGATTCACGAGACCGCCTTTCCGCGGTCGGTGCTCGTCGCGGCCCGCCGCCGCCGCCTCGACGGCCGCACGCTTCTTGCCACGTTGCGGACCAGACGGGCGCCCACCGGCGCGTTCTACTCAGACCGCGATCCGCTCCCACTCATACTCGAGACGGCCAAGGTCGCCAACAAGACCCTCCGGGCGGCACTGAACACCGCGCGGAGACCCCGGAAACGGCGTTGGAGAACGCTGCTCGCAAGGGTGTCCGGATCGTGACGGTTCTCAGCCGCACGATGTGGCCTTAGCCGTCGGCGTCAGGCCCTCAACCGGGCGCGCACCTTAGCGATCACGGTTGGCAGCTGACCGGTCAGCAGTGCCAACACCAGCCCGAAGCAGGCCAGTGCCACCACGCCCATCACGAAGCCGACCGCGAGCTGCGGCAGCCGGTCGTGCACCTGGTGCTGAACCAACCAGGAACCGACCGCGGACGCCGGCAGCATGGCCATCGTGGCCGCCCCGGCGATGGCCAGCCTGCGCGGGTCGAGCAGCCGCTCCGGCCGGATCGCATTACGGACCATGGATAGCGTCATCACCGACGCCACCAGGTCGGCCAGCAGCACCGCACAGCACAGCCCGACCAGCCGGTAGCCGTCCGCCGGCAAGAGCAGGAGGCTCAGCGCAACCACTGTTCGTGTCACCATCACCACGGTGCTGGTCCGCCGCGGCCCGCTGGTGTCCAACCGGGCGAACAGCGCCTGTCGAGATACCTCGTACACCGCGTGGGCGAGCTGCGCGACCGCGAACACCGCCACGCAGGCGGTCAGCCACCGCATGATGGTCGGCTCGTGCAGCTCGCCGTTGGCCAGCGCGGACGCCACCGGTTCGGCGAACGCGAGCAGCAGGCACAGCCCGGGCAAGCTGGCGATCACCGAGTAGGTCAGCGCCTGCCGCCAGGCCGCGCCGAAACGGCCGGCATCGCCGTCCTTCGCCGCGGCGCTCATACCGGGCAGCGCCGCCACGGTTACGGCCCTGGCGCCGAGCGCGGCGATCAGGAAGTACATCGACAGGCCGGCCTGGAACACGAACACCCCGCCGGGCACCGTAGCCGCGACGGCCAGCATGAAGAACATGGAAAGTGCGGGGAACGCCGTCACGATCAACGAACGGCGCAGCCGGTGGGTGACCTCGCGCGCGTCCGGGTCTGTCCGCCAACCGCCGCGCACTCGGACCGGCAGCCCGAGCCGGTAGGCCCCGATGAGCTGTGCCACCGCGTGTGCCGCGACGGACAATGTGGAGCCCACCCCGAGCACTAACAGCATGCCGCCCGAGACGTCCAGCACCTCCACACCGGTCCCGTGCCATAGCGCGAACACGACCACAGTGGCGATCAGGCCGACGTTCTCCAGCGCGGGTGCGGCGGAGGCCAGCGCGAACCGACCCCTGGCCTGCTGCACCGCGGCGCCGACGGCCGCCAGCGTGTAACAGATCACCTGCGGCGCCACGAACACCACGATCACGATGGTCAGCTGCCAGGCCCGCCAGCGCGTGGCGTCATCCGGAATGCCGGCGGTCACCGCCAGCGCCACCAGCGGAGACGCTAGCACCACCGCGCCGGCGGCAACGGACGCCCAGAACAGCAGGTAGCCGGTGACCCTGCTGAGCAGTTGACCGGATGCGGCCAGTCCCCGCTCGGCCAGCGAATGGACCAGCGCCGGCACCAGCACCAGCGCCAGGACCGGCCCGGCCAGCGCGGTGTAGGTGAGGTTGGGCACCGAGTTCGCGGACAGGAATGCGTTGGCGAAGAAGGTCGGCCCCAGCACCGCCCCGATGACCACCACCCGCAGTAGCCCGGTGATCCGGCTGATCAGGGTCCAGGCCGCCACCGTGATCGAGCCCCGCGCGGTGCCGGAGAGCGCGTAGTCGGGAGGATCGTCGGTGAGCGACTCGCTGAGGCTGCCCGCCTCGGCTGGGCTGTCGGCCTTGCGAGCTCCGTTGCCCTCGGGACCGAGACGCCCTACCGCAGTGTCGGGGGTGGGGCCAAGGCAAGGGTGCGCCGACTTGCCTTCGTCCATGAGTACTCACGGTAGCGAGGCCCCGCGGCCCACGACCATACAAAAACCAACACCCGCAGTTGAAGATTTACTCGGAGCCTTCGTGAATCAGCGGGGTTAGAGTCAAGGCCAGGGAGGCTACAGCGGCTGTGCTGCGTGTGGGGGGGATACCGATTGTTCAGCGAGCAGGATACTGATGTCGACCGAAGCACCCCAGGGTATCTGAACGCGTTGCTGCCGCCGGTGCTGATCGCAGGTGCCGGGACCGCCATTGGGCTGGCCATTGCTCGGGGCCTGCGCGACACCGGAGTTCCCATCGTTGGTGCCTCCCGCACTCCGACGGCGCCAACCTGCCGCTCACGGTTATGGCACAGCGTCCTGAAGGTCAGCGCACCGACCACGGAAGCATGGCTGGGGACGCTGGGTGCGGCTCACCAGCGGTATGGCCCGATGGTGCTGTTCCCCGCCGACGACATTGTGGTGCGTATCGTGGCCGAGCACGCTGATGAGCTGGCCGCGCAGTTCGATTTCGTGCTGCCCGACCTGCCGACGGTTGATCGATTGCTGGACAAGTCGGTTTTCCACGAGTGGGCTCTGGCCAACGACTTCCCGGTTCCCCCCACCGCGATCGTCGACAGCCCTGCCCAGTTGCGCGCCGCCCTGCGCGAGATGGCCTTTCCTGTGGTATTCAAACCGGTCGAGCGGACACCACAATGGCAGGATTTCAGCAGGTGGGGCACCGCCTACCGACTCCACACCGCGGACGATTTTGAACGGCTTCCGTTCGCTCCGTTCGATGCCGCTGACCGCTTCGTCGTGCAGGAGTGGATTCCGGGCCGAGACAGCGATGTCTACTTCTGTCTGACCTACCGAAACCGCAACGGCGAAGAGTTAGCAGCACAGGTCGGGCGAAAGATCACCCAGTGGCGCGTCGACACGGGCAGCACTGCCCTTGCCGTCACCCATCAGGACGAGGAGTTGCACCAGCTGACCCGGCGGCTGCTCGACACCGCCGGCCTCGTCGGCTTCGGCTCGCTGGAGGTTCGGCGCAGCACTCGAGATGGGCGGATGATCATCACCGAACCGACCGTGGGCCGACCGGACCTGCAGACCGCGCTCGCCGCCGCCGCCGGGGTGAACCTGGTGGACCTGGCCTATCGCGATGCACTCAAGCTGCCAGCGCCACCGAGCCGACCCAGCCGGGAGGCGATCTGGATTCACGAGACCGCCTTCCCGCGGTCGGTGCTCGTCGCGGCCCGCCGCCGCCGCCTCGACGGCCGTACGCTGCTTGCCACGTTGTGGACCAGGCGGGCGCCCACCGGCGCGTTCTACGCAGACCGCGATCCGCTCCCACTCCTACTCGAGACGGCCAAGGTCGCCAAAAAGACCCTCCGGGCGGTACTGAACATCGCGCGGAGACCCCCTCAGCCACCCCTCATCACCCGCCGCGCCAGGTCGACCTGGTTGTCTTGGCCCGCGCGATTCTCAAGAGCCAACGGAGATGGTGACCATAACGGCCAGCCGACCCCACTGCTGGCCCAATCCGCCATCGACTGTCCCCAGCCCGCGCCTTCCAACTCGTCATCGACGGTGACAGCTACCGGCAACGGCAAAACCGACCCTCGCCGAACACCACAGCGACGACCGGATCGTAGCTATTCGGCTGACCGGAGGGGACTGGACGGACGGGGAGAGATAAAAGCCTGACCATGCGATCTTGGTGCGGTCACAGGCCGAGCTGTGTGAGCCGCCCGCTGATACGTTTATCGGTCGAAACCACGGGCGATTCGGTTCGCACCCAGGGATCGCCTCCGAAGTAGAGCTGGAAGATCTTCTCCGCGGTGCGGGTGGCGAGCGCCTGGCTCGTCAGGGTTGGGTTCGGGCCACCGAGCCCGTTGGGCAGTGCCGAGTTGTCCGCGATGAACAACCGCTTGACCGCGCGGCTCTCCGCGTTGGCATCCAGCACGGAGTCGCGCTCCGACTCGCCCATTCGCATCGAGGACTGCACGTGCAGGATGAGCGGCGCCCAGTTGAGGCGGAACACCTTCTGCGCACCGGCACCGCGCAGCAGGTCGGCGGCCTTGCGGGCCAGGAACTCCCGGTTGCGCTGGGTGCGGGCGCTGCGCTTGAACTGCCGGAACCTGACCTTCGGGACCGGCCCGTTCTCATCGGCCGGGAAGGCGGACAGCGTGACCCTGTTGTCCGGTTCCACGTCGTCGTCGGTGATCACCAGTGTGTTGAGCACGTTGTCGATTCCGCCCTCGAGCAGATCGCGCAGCTCCGGGCCGAACACCCGGCCGGCCGGGCCGTCCCAGGGACCCGCCAGGCCGTGGCCGTTGTCGTACTGGCCGCGGATGCCGCTGTCGGACAGCGCCGCGGCGAACGCCTCCAGGGCCGGCGGCAGACCGACGTTCTCCAGGCCGCCATAACCGGGCCAGTCCAGCCGGGCCGACGAGCCGACGCCCTTGGAGTTGCCGGTGTGGCGGTCGAACGATCCGATCAGCCAGTCGAAGTAGTGGTCGGTGTATCCCCGGCCGACCCAGTCATTCGGGTTCGGCAGCCCGCTGTTGAACCACAGCCGGGGGTTCTCCGTGCACCCACCGGCCATCACCACGACTTTCGCGTCCTCTCGGCGCCGGTCGCCCGAGTCATTGTCACGCCAGGTCACGCCGGTGGCACTGAGCCCCCCGGCGCGCCGTTCGGTGTGGATCCGGGTGACGTAGGCATCGGTGATCAGCTCCACCGGGCGGCCGCCCGGCGCCCATACGTCTGCGGTCACCGCCATCGGGACGTAGCTGTTGTCGGTGGAACGCTTGGCGAACTGGTTGCGGGGTGCTGCGACGGGCTGCATGCAACCCTGGAAGCAGTATCCGCAGAAAGTGCAACCGGTGGCCTTGGGATAGACCAGCAGGTTGCGGTCCGAGGTCCGGCCCGCGGTCCCGCCCGGCTGCAGGATCGCGTTCTCCTGCGGGCGGTAGGAGGGCCGGGTGGTCGTCTTGGTCGTCTGGACGGGCAGGCCGAGCGTCTCGCATCCGCGCAACCAGGTCTGCTCCTTGGTGCCCATCGCCGCCGTCTGCACGGGAAGGGTGGCCTCCACCCACTCGAAGTAGGGGACCAGCTCCGAGTAGCCGAACGGGAAGCGGTGGTCGACGTCGTACTCGCCCCGGTCCGCGCCCGAGTAGTCGTTGAACACCCCCGGATACGCCCGTGGGCAGTTGCCGTAGTAGTGCTGCGTGGTACCGCCGACCCCGGAGATCTGCCAGACGAACGAGTTCTGCGCCCACTCCCGGAACCAGGCCGGCTTCGACCGGTCGGTGGGGCCGAGCCGGAAGAAACCGGTGAGCGGGTTGTTGGCGTCGTTCTCGAGGTGGGTCCACTGCTCGCGTGGCTTGTCGTGCCGGGGACCGGCCTCCAGCAGCAGCACGTCGAGCCCCCTGGCGGCGAGCTCCTTGGCCACGACGGGGCCACCGCCACCCGCACCGATGATGATGACGTCACGCATCAGTCACGTACCTCCGTGCGACCCTGGTAGTAGCCGATCAGGTCGTCCCAGCCCTCGACCGGGCCGTCCGGCTGGAATCGGCAGAGCTGCCAACCGACCGGTTGCCCACTGAGCTGCTTGGTTTCGCGGTCGAACACCGCGTACTCGCTGTAGGCGCCGAAGTTGGCGAACTCGAGCAGTGCGCCGCCGACGAACCGCAGCAGGCCCGACACCGACTCCCGCAACGGTTCCGGGAACTCGGTGTCCAGCCGGGCGACCAGGTCGGCATCGGGTCCCTCGAGCAACGCGAAGGCCCGCGCCTTGTCGGCATAGGACAACCGAGCGAACGGCGACAGGAACGGCCCGTTGACAGCGAGTGGATTCACCTGCGTGGCGAGCAGGTTGAGCAGGCCGGCGATCGCGAACGAGAGCGGCAGCGTGCCATCGTTGGCGAGCAGCAGCCGAAGCCCCTCGTCCAGCCGCTTCGCTTCCAGCGGCAGCCGGTCCAGGCCGGGCAGCGGGCTGCCGGTGTCTACCAGGGCGGTGGCGAAGGCCTGCGCCATCGGCCTGGCGATCTCATCCGGATAGGGCACGAAGTTGTCCAGCGAGTCGATCAGGAAGTCGGTGGTTCTCGCCTCCAGCCCGCCGGGTCCCGACCGTGGGGTGCCCTGGGCCCGGGAGTACTCGTCGGGCCCCGGCAAGGCGAACACGCTCAGGCCGTTCATCGTGTCGCGGGCGAGCTCAGCGAGCACCGGACGCAGCGTGTCCACAAGGTCCGGGAACGCGTCACCCGGGGCCGCGGAGGCCAGCGCCGAACGCGGCAGCAGCGCGCCCGCGCCGAAAACAGCACCGAGCAGGCCGATGCGCGCGAGGAAGGCGCGCCTGCCCACTGCACTGGGTGAATTCATGGTCGGCGAATTCATGGTGGTGCCGTTGGGGAGGATCAGCCGGCGGCTCAGCGCGCTCTTCTCCGCACCGCGCAGCACCGCCTCCTCAGCCGGCGCCACCCGGTGAGAACGTGTGGAGTGTCGGGGCATGTTCAGCGCAACGACGGTGCTCGTCGCAGGGGTACACGACAAGCACCGTTACTGCCCGTAAGTGTGGCGTCACCCGATTGTCCGCAACGGGGTGACGCCACGTGTCAGTGTCTCGTAAGAGTTTAGTGTTTCAGGCTATGCCCACACCTGCATCGTGGATATCCGTCCGATGAGTTCTGGCAGCCCAGAGCTGGCTCAAGCGGTCGCCCGGTACGGGAAGCCGGACTCGGCCGAGCAGGCGAGCCGGGCGGCAGAGGAGCGGGCCGATGTGCTTGCTCGATTCCCAGTGGCGTCCTGGCCGGAGCTCCCGCTCGAGCGCTACGCACTGGGCTCGGTGGACGAGCCGGTGCCGTATTGCGTGATGCTGGAGTACCGGACTCCCTATCTCGGCAGCATCAAGGGCGGTAGCGCCAGGACGTCACGGTCCGGCTGCCCATCAGCGGCCGGTCCTTCGCGGTGCCACGCAACATCGCCATCATCGCAACGATGAACACCGCGGACCGCAGCGTCGGGCACCTGGACGCCGCGATCCGGCGCCGTTTCGGGTTCGTGCCCGCCCTGCCGGATCCCACGGTTGTCGACGCGATGGTTGGCGCACTGAATCTGGCCGCGCTGCTCATCGAGCTGAACGACCGGATCAGCCGGCACCTCAGCCGGGATCATCAACTCGGGCATGCCTACCTGATGGCCGACGACGCACCGGTTGACTCGGCCGAGGCCCTCCATGCCGCGTTCTACCAGGACGTGATCCCACAACTGGAGGACCACGCCCTCGGCGATGGCGAGCTTCTTGGGCGACTCCTCGGTCCCGAGTTGATCGACGGGCGGACCGGCGCCATCACCACTCTTGATCCCGATGATCTGGTGGTCACCCTGGCCAAGGAGTTCTCGGCCGATGCCGACAGTGTCGGATGATGACCGGCGACGGCTGAAGCTGAGCGAGTATGGCTCTGTCCCGGTGCCCGAGTCCGTGCTCACCTTTCGCGACATCGCGACACTGGACGGCATCAGCAACGAGTTGCTGGTCTGCGGCCGCGTCCTTGACGGGTGGGAGCTGCGGGCCGGCCCGACCTGCGGAGTCGTCCAACTCGACCGCTGTGAGATCGAGATCCGTCCCAAACTCATGCCCGACGGCCACACCGTCGTGTCCTGGATCAGCTATGCACTCGGGATCCCGGTCTCAATCGAGGCGACCCGCCGGTGGTCCGTGGGACGCGATGGCATTCGTGACGTCGTCATCGCCGCTCTTCTCGGCGAGTGCGAGCGGCTGCTCCGCGACGGCCTGCGGCGCGACTACCTCCGTCGCGAGGCCGTTGACACCGTGCTCCGGGGCCGACTGGACATCCCGCGCCAGATCAGCCGGCGCTACGGCCAGGTCGACCGGTTGCACCTGCACCGATTCGACCGCGACACCGCGATATGGCCGAACCTGGTCTGCCATGCCGCTCTGTGCGCTGCCGCTCCGCTCGCCGGATCCGCCGATCTTCGGCGGGCCGCCGCTAGGCTGGCAGCGGCGTTCCCCGCCTGTGTCGAGCTCCGTCCCACAGTGCTGCGCTGGCTGGCGACCGCCCGCTATCACCGGATGAACGCTCGCTACCGGGCCGCGCACGCGTGGGCTGGGCTCGTGCTCGGCGGTGGCGGGGTCACCGACTTCCTCCTCGACGGCGCGTGGAGCGCACGCGGACTGCTGATCAACATGAACAGGTTGTGGGAGGCAGTGGTTTCGCGGCTCAGCGCGGAGGCCAGTGCGCAGATGGGCGGATCGCCGGTCGAGCCGGGACGTCTGTCGTCGATCAAGGTCGAGGAGACCGGGCATCCCCGCCGTCCGTTGCGTCTGGACGCGCTCATCTCGCTGCCCACCCAGAGCGGCGAGCAGGTACTCCTGCCGGTCGACGCCAAGTACAAGAGTTACGACCGCGAGTCGATCAGCGCCGCGGACACCCACCAACTCCTCACCTACGCGACCGCCTACCGCACCGGAACACGTGGATCCACGGCGCTGCTCGTCCACCCCGCGAGCGGGGACGCCACGGCCCGGCGCTTGCGTGTGCGCGGCCCGGCGGGGGACCTCGGGAATGTGGCCATCGTCGGTGTCGACGTTCGAGGCTCACCCGACGACGCAGGACACGTGATCGGACGAGCTGTCGCCGATGCGACGGGCCAGCGGTAGCAACGTCCTGGCCCATGCACCCGAGTTCCTCCGCGGGCGCCAGGGGGCTGATGACGCGATTGCTAGTGGTGAGCTGGGTGTTCCGCTGGCCGACGTGCTATCGGACCTGGACGCCGAGGATCGCGGAGACCGCCGGAGTGCCTGAGCTGCGGGTCCTCGGGCTGGCGCCGGCTACGCATCGGCACCTATCGCGTCTGTTACCGCGCCGGGTCGACCGTCGGTCGTGGCGCCGCGACGTTGACCGCTGGCATCACCACGAGCCGGCACGGGCCTCGGGGCGTTCGTCATGGCTTGGCTGCGCCAGTCCGGCACGCTCAGTCCCCACCGCACGCTCACCGCCCGGCGGTGTCAGCACGGTGACGTAGGAGGCGTTGAGGACTTCCCAGATGCCGTCATCGAAACGCACCGGGAAGCTGCCCTGTGACTGTTCCGGCTCGTGGGGCATGACAACACCCAGCCGTTCGCGACGGCTGGTGTGCTTTCGCACGCGCGTGCCGACTGGCAGGCCCACCATCGGGTCGGGACGCGGTGAAGCCGCACTCATCGGGCGTCCGGTGTCGTGACCACGCGCACCAGGTGGGGCCGGACACCGGACGGTTTGTCCTCACCGTCGAACAGGACGGTCAGGCGCACGTTGCCCCGGCCGGTGACCCAGCCCTGCTTGCGCAGATGGGACGGCAGCGCGCCGTGCTCTTTCGCTACCGCGATCTGTTCGACCCGGCACTCCTCAGGAATGTGAGTGCCGTCGGCGTCACGCCACCGGTCGTAAGGAACTGGCACCGGGCGCTCGCCTCCGTTGCCCTTCGACGTGGCGAGTACCGGTACTCGCGATCCTCCCTGAATCAGATGGAATTATTGTGCATCACACTGGGTCAGAGGTCAAGGACAGCCCTTGGAGCCGCAGGTGACCACCGGACTTCCCCTCAGTGACCGGCTGCATTAATCTGCATCGCAGTGAATCGGTCTCGGGAGGACACGATGCGAAACGTGATCACGCTTGCCAACTGCGAAGACGGGAACTGCCCGGGGATCGACCAATGGACAGACACCGAGGACTTCCGCGTACAGGGCTACCGCGTGGCTCAGGGAGACAAGCCTGCCGGGCTGCCCGCGGAGGAAGACGTCGTGATGATCCCCCGCGACGTGCTGTTGCCGCTCATCGCGCAGCTGCAGCAGCGCCTCACCGAAGAGAACCCACCGCGAGAGGCGGTCGACGGTGACACCCGACGAGTTCAACGCGGCCTTCGATAGGTTTCAGGTTTCGACGTTCCGCCTGGAGTGCTTGCAGACCTACGCTGTCAGCGCCGAGGACGCCCGCCTGAGGGCCTTCCGTGAAGGACTGGCCCGCCCTGAGCGATCGGTGCGCACAAGCCCATGGCTACAGCGGATCGCCGCCACGACCGTGGCTGGCAAGTCGTGGACCCGAGTGCGTCTTGTACGCCAACCCCTAACCGAGTACACCCGCTACGAGCTGATCGGCTTCGTGGAATCCCAGGCTGCTGGTGAGCAGATCCGGGTCGTGGACCTCGACGCACACCCCGAGCTGGGCGGGCTGGGCCCGGACTTCTGGCTGTTCGACGCCAGCGAGCCAGACGGGTTCGCGATCATCATGCGTTACGACACGGCCGGTGCGGTTCTCGGCTCCGAGCGCACCACGGACGTCGGTTGGTGCCGCGGGCAGCGCGACGCCGCGATAGCGCGATCAGTCAGCCTCGCTGAGTACCTAGCCCAGGCGCGATGAGCTCACCGAAGTCCCGTCGGGAGCAACTCGGGCAGGAGCTGGAGCACCTCCGCAAGCTGGCGGGGCTCAGCGGTCGCGCCCTCGCCGGCATGCTCCCGATCAGCCAATCGACGATCTCCCGGGTCGAAAGCGGCAAGACCCTGCTGTCCCGCGATGAAGTGGACGCCTGGGCGGACGCGGCTGGCGCCGACACACCAACACGAGCGCGGTTGCTCGCCCTCGTCGACGCCGCGTTGAGAGAAGAGGCCTCATGGCGCGGCAAGCTCGGTGAGGGCAGAACACACCTGCAAGACGAGATCCACGCCCGCGAAACTGTGGCGCACACCGTACGTAACTTCCAACCCACAGTAGTGCCCGGACTGTTGCAGACCCCCGAGTACGCCCACTATGTGATCCCCCGGGCTGACATCGAGAACGTGATGGACCGCGGCGAGGCAGCGGCGGCACGGTTGCAACGGCAACAGTCATTGTTCAACGGTGATCGACAGTTCGAGTTCCTCATCGGTGAGGCCGCGCTGCACTGGCCGGTGGCAGCGCCGGAGCTGCTCGCAGCTCAGCTCAATAGGATCGTTGCTCTAGCGCCGCTCAAGGCGGTCAATATCGCGGTTTTGCCGCTTGGTGAGCCGGTGGACGCGGTGCCGTGGAGCAACTTCGTGATCTACGAAGGTGACGAGCCGTATGTCTCGATAGAGCTGGTGCACCGACCGGAGACGGTCGCAAACCCGCGCCAGGTCGATCTCTACCGGCGTCTCTATGACCATATGTGGCGACGAGCTGCGACTGGCCCGGATGCTGTGGCCCTGATTCAGCGTGTCGCCGCTGAGCTGCGAAGGTCTCCCTCCCCGCACGCCGCCGGGGTGTGCACCGGCGAGTTCGACTAACTAGCCAGACGCAGAAGGGCCCCACCCGCTCATACCGGGTGGGGCCCTTCTGCGTCTGGGTCCGCTTGATCGGCCCAGCGGCGTCTGGTGCGTTCAACATGGTCGGGGTCGGGCCCCCACCCTCGGGGTAGGCACCAAGCATCCTGGCGGTCTCCACCACTGGCTGCACCTCGGCAAGTCCCGGATCGATAATCCTCGCGATGACACGACTGTCGGTGTGTACTGCTGGACCTGTGTCGCTGTACTCGTGCTGCAGGAGCCATCCGACGACCTTCCTGTATCCAAGTGGTGGTGTCGTCCGGACTGGACAGCATGTGCACGAAGTACGGTGTCGTGGCCGGGGTGAACCTGACCGTGATCCAGTGAGCGTCCATCGTTTGCTCAGTCTCCTGACCTGGGGTTGTGTAACAGTGTGACGTTTTCCAGATCGCGGAGCACGTCGCTGATCAGGTGGTCAGACCGAGTCGGTTTATGACTATGACTTGGGCGGGTCCGTTGGAGCTGGCTGGACAACCCGGACCGGGTTCACCGTTCCCGGTGCGCCGCCACCGCAGCCCGGCCGCGTCCATGAACGTGATCGTCACGTTGTCGACATCGACCCATTTCTCGATCTTGCCTGGGGTAACGGTTGTATCGATGGGTTCACCGTCAGCGTTGAAGTGCGCAAAGGGCACCCTGTCGTTCTCGCTGGCCGGGACCACCTCGCGCAGTGAATATTCGATGTAGTCCGTCTGCCCGCGCCCCCAGCGCACCGATGGCCGAGCGCCTACGATCGACTCGATCGACGGTCGATGCACTGGTTGCTGGCTGTGGTTGGTGATCTCCACCCACGGCACGTTGTGCTCTCTTCGGTCGTCGTACTCCGGGTAGGTGACGACGATAGTGACGAGCCTGGCCTGTGCCGCCTCCCGGTCGCGCCGCTCCGCCGTGTCCCGGCGGCGCTCCCACCGCGCGAGTCGAAGGGCAACGACCACCGCCGCGACCGTTCCGATCGCGCCGGCCCACTGACCAGCCACGCCTAGCCAGGTTGCAACCGAGTCAGCCTGTGCCAGCACCGCCATCGAGGTCATGGTGTCCGAAAGTAGCCCTGGTGCTCAGGGGTGGCTCCTAGGCGCTTGGGGTCGTCCGATCGACAAAAAGTTGTCGATGTCGCGCCCGTGTGCCACGCTCGGCGGCACCCCCTCCGTAGCTGAGGGGGACAGTCGGCTTGCCGGTACAACCCCATATCGCTGGC
>JBOHGG010000067.1:0-16805 GCA_050700115.1 Pseudonocardiaceae bacterium | reverse complement strand
GCCAGCGATATTGGGTTGTGCCGGCGAGCCGACTGTTCTCCCTCAGCTACGGAGGGGGTCCCTCCGAGCGTGGCACACGGGCGCGACATCGACAACTTTTTGTCGATCGGACAGTCCCAAGCGCCTAAGCCCTCTAATTGGCGTGTCGCCCAGAGCGGGACGGATGAAGCTATCGATGAGCAGCCGGTACGTCGCGCGGGTGGTCTCCTCGACCTGATGACCAGCCGACCACTCGTCGAGCAGGTAGCCAAGCGCGACATTCGTCTTGGCCGCGGTGTTGTCCTGCACCTGCTGGCGCAGCCGGTCGCGGAGCACGATCGCCGCGTCCTCGGTGTCCGCAGAACCGGTGAGGAAGAGTTGCCGACCCGTCACCGGGTCGTACCCGCCGGAGATCCGGACCTGGTACGTGCTGCCCCGCTGCCGGATGCCCGTCAGGTCCTTCGGAGCCGGCTTCCGTCGAGTCATGTGGACGAGTGCAGACATGGGTAATGGACAGTCCGATGGACAAAGATCCAGTCGGCAACGCCTGATTCGATCTTACTCACTAACTTCGCTGCTGCTCAGACGGGGTGTAGATGATGCGCGCCCGAAGAGATTCGAACTCCCAACCTTCTGATCCGTAGTCAGATGCTCTATCCGTTGAGCTACGGGCGCCTATTTTGTTGTCGGCCAGCATAAAATCTAACTATCGGCGGAGGCTCCGGGATTTGAACCCGGGAGGGGGCGTAACCCCCAACCGCATTAGCAGTGCGGCGCCATAGACCAGACTAGGCGAAGCCTCCCGGGGCCCTTCGAGGCCGCCAGGTGAACAGCCTACACAGCGGGCCGCCGATCGGGCAAAGCGGGTAGCCGACCGGTCGGCGCCGGCAACACTGCTGGTCATAGGCCTACGTGGGCCGAACTGTCGGACCCCCGCCGTACCCTCGTACCCGTGCGCGAGCCACTGGTACAGATGCTCGAAGGACGGCCGCGACCGCGGTTGAGGCCGTTGGTCGCGGGCTACACCGGCTACCGGATCGAGGGCGCCGAACCCGGCGTGCACCGCGGCCTGCCGTCGCGTCACCTCACCTTCATTGTCACCCTCAGTGGCACAGTGGATCTTGCGACGATGCCCGATCCCACCCGGCCACCGGCCTCGTTCGTCGCGCTCGCCGGCGGGCTGCACGCCGCTCCGGCCGTGATCCGTCATGACGGCCACCAGTACGGCATCCAGTTGGGCCTCACCCCGCTGGGCGCCCGGGTACTGCTGGGGCTGCCCGCCGGTGAGCTGGCCACCACGGTTGTCGATCTGGACACCCTGCTGGGGCCGATCGCCGGTGAGCTCGTCGAGCGGCTGCGGTCCGCGTGCACCTGGACCGAGCGCTTCCTCGAACTGGACCAGACTCTGAGCAGCATCGCTGGGCAACGGCAACGGGACGGACCGGCGCCAGAGCTCGGGTGGGCCTGGCGGCGGCTGACCGCCTGCCATGGCCGGGTCGAGGTCGGCTCGCTGGCCAAGGAGGTCGGGTGGAGCAGAAGGCACCTGGGTGAGCGCTTCCGGCGCGAATTCGGCCTGACCCCGAAGGTGGTAGGTCGGGTCATGCGGTTCGAGGTCGCGCACCGCATGCTCCGAGCCGTCGCGCGACCCGGACTGGCCGAGGTCTCCGCCCGCTGTGGCTACGCTGACCAGGCCCACCTGACCCGGGAGTGGCGAGAGCTGGCGGGCTGCACGCCATCGAACTGGCTGGCCGAGGAACTCCCATCCGTTCAAGACACGGGCACACCGCTGGACCCACCCTGGACAACATGACTGATAACACTCCTGCACCCACCGTCTGGCCGTGCCTGTCCTACTCCGACGAACATGCCGCGATCCGCTTTCTCGTTGAGGCCTTCGGGTTCGAGGAGACCCTCATCGTCCCCGGCGACCGGGACGGCGAGATCGTGCACGCCGAACTGCGCTGGCCCGAAGGCGGCGGGATCATGTTCGGGTCCGGCGAAGGCGAGTTCGGCGTGAGACCCGGCAATGCAGCGCTCTACGTCGTCACCGAGGCGCCTGATGCCCTGTTCGAGCGAGCCACCGCGGCTGGTGCCGAGGTCGTCCGAGGGCTCAAGGACGAGGACTACGGCTCGCGCGCCTTCACCGTCCGTGACCCGGAGGGCAACCTCTGGAGCTTCGGCACCTACCGTGGAACCTGAAGCCTGAGCAACACGGTGCACCTGGCGTGCTCTCACGGCAGCCTCGACTGCCGTGAGAGCCTCGGCCATCTGGTCATTCCGGCCGATCCCCTACTCGCGTAGCAGCTGACCGGGTGTTCTACCCGCAGCCACACACGACCCGCCGCGCGGTGAGCCGGCGCCCACGACGAGCCGGTCGAAGCCACGGTGCCTGCACGGAACCGGGGGATAGCCGGCCGAAGCCGGCCACAGTAGTTGATCACAGTTATCACTGTCTGCCACCGCTGACGAGCATATCCGCAACCAGCCCATATCTACGATCACCCCACAGGTGTAGCGACCATCGGCGGGCTACCTCATCTGATGTATGGGACTGCATGGCCTGAGGTACGGGGAAGATGCTCTGTGGAAAGGATGACCGGGCCCGGGGCGTCAGGCATATTAGAACAGCACGATGAACCATGCCTCGGCCGCCAGCGCCGCTGTGTCGAAGCCGGTCCATCTGCGCAGGGCCTGGTCGTCTTCGCGTTGTATTACGCGTTCACGTCGGGCGTTGCTCGCAATACCGCCGAAAACTTGACACAGTGGCTGGTCGATCAGTAAAAGGGGCACCGGTGGCTACGCCTTCACTATGTGACCTGCAAGCGTCGTTGGTTCCAGATGAGCATGACGCAGTCGCAGACGTCCAATCACTGGCCACTCGACTCGCGCAAGCGATCGAGACCAAATTCCCCAAAAGCGCCACCGCGCTTCCTCCTGATGAGTGCGAGCCCGACAGCGCAATCGCGAACGACCTCGCCGTCCTTGTTGGTGGCGCCGTCAACGGTGAGCGAGATGCCGTTGAGGGAGTGCTCCGCTGGATCCGTCCTCTCGTGGTGCGGTACTGTCGCTCCCGGCTCGGCGTCCAAGACAAGACTCTCGTTTCGGCGGATGACGTAGCCCAAGAGGTGTGTCTCGCAGTGCTCACCGCGCTGCCGAGCTATCGTGACCAAGGCCGGCCCTTTCTCGCCTTCGTGTACGGCATCGCCGCACACAAGGTGGCCGACGCCCGGCGGTCGGCGGCGCGCAACCGTGTCGAGCCGGTTCCGGAGATACCCGAGAACTCGGAATTCACTGACAGCCCGGAGGCGCAGGTGATGGAGGGCGAGTCCGCGGAGCGGATGGCACGGTTGCTGGACACGCTGCCGGACAAGCAGCGAGACATTCTCGTCCTGCGGGTTGTGGTGGGGCTGTCCGCGGAGAAGACTGCCGCCGCCGTGGGGTCGACTCCTGGTGCGGTTCGGGTGGCGCAGCACCGGGCTTTGAATCGGCTGCGCACCGCACTGAAGTCGACGGCTCGTTCTGATTACCCTGATTACGGCAGCAGGGCGCGGCTGCACGCCCCCGCGGTAGCAAGCAAGGTCACGGAAAACCTCGGGTACCTCACCCAGTGGATGTCCGAGGAATTTCGACACGAGCAGTTCACTCCAGTGCCCGCCAGCAAAGTCACACTGTAGCCGAATCACGTGAGCCGCTTCGCCGTGTTCATGCTACCGGCATACCGACCTCCCGCGGACAGCGTGACGCCGGTATTTTCCCGCGGCTTCTTGAGTCGCAACTCCATGACCCACCGGATCTCCCTGGTGCGCTCCGTGACCACAGCGACCACAGCGACTTGGTGCCAGGTGCGGTCGCGTGACCGGCGGATCGACGGTGATGGGACGAAGCTGGGCCGCACCCGAGCAGTTGGACGATCTTCCATGTACCCCGGGTCATGCAGTCGCGCTACATCAGATGAAGTAGCCCGGGAGAGCCACTACATCTGTGGGATGACTGGTGGTCGACCCGCTGGGGAAACGAGCCACCGTATGCTATTACGGGTTGCCTACGGTCGACGTAGGTGGAACAATAAGGACGAATTGGCCAGTCGTGCCTGACGTGCGCTGCCGCCGAGGAGTAAGGACACGATGATCAACTCTGAGACGCGGCCCGCGAGTGGGGCACCGAGAGGAGCCCATGTGCAGCCATCGCGCAAACGCATCATCATGGCGATCACGACGCTCCTTCTTGCCATTGGCTTCGTCTTTGCAGGCGCATCCACCGCGACAGCCACCCCAACGTTGGCGAACAGTCATACGACCGCTCCGTGCAGGGGAGACAAACCTGGTTTCTGTCCCAGTCCCTCAGATGGGCAGTCAGGTGAAGATACGCCAGCGCGTCAATCAAACGACCGGCAGCCATCAAATGATCAGTCGGCGCCGAGATCGTAATCGTGGCGGCGCAGCCAGCGCCGGAGAGTTCGCATGTCACGCTGACCACCCGGTACAGTGAGGAAACCCGATGAAACTGCCGGGTTGGATGCCAAGCAATATCCAGATGCCACCGTCAGCAAAACGCGATGCGCTCCTGCTTCCGGCAGTCTTTCTCCTCAACTGTTTCATTTTTTCTACATGGTCTGAGTTGGCTCAGGTGGCGACCAGGCCATGGTTGCTCCTCGTATGGCTTTATGGGCTGCTCATGCTCGTACCGCTAGCTTGGCGAGACAAGGCACCGGTGACAGTTTTCGCTATTCAATGGGTACTCACCGTGACCGCATGGCCGATTATGCCCCGTTACACCCCGGTCGCTGGTATCCCGCTCGCCCTGTACGCGGTCGCGGTCCATCGTGATCGAAAAACCTCCTTGCTGGCGCTGCTGGTATCTTTTGTTCCCATCGGGGTCGCCGCCGCCGTGGCATTCAGGTCGTATCCTACTCTTGCTCAACAACTTCAATCATTCATCCCTAACTTCATATTTCTCGCCATCATAGCTGTCGGAGCGTATGGCGCAGGCCGAGTAACCCGGACTAGCTGGCAGCATGTCCAACAGCTGGAATCTGAACGGGAAACGGTCCGGGAAGCGGTGGCAGCAGAACGCAGCAGGATCGCCCGAGAACTGCACGACATCGTCTCCCACGCGGTGACCGCGATCGTCTTACAGGCCGCCGGAGCGGCCAGGGTCGCCCATACAAACTTTACCCAGGTCACCCAGTCACTGGCGAACATCGAGACCACGGGTAAACAGGCGATGGCTGAGTTACGACGACTACTCGGGGTGCTGGAGGCCAGCGACCCCGCTAGTTACGCTGCGGGTACAGGCGAACTCGGACCGCAACCCGGACTGGCGGATCTGACCATGTTGCTCACCTCACTACGGGACACCGGAATGCCGGTCACCGTCCACGTCGAGGGCACACCCCGCAATCTGGACCCGAGTATAGATCTGGCCGCGTACCGGATCGTGCAGGAAGGCCTGACCAACGTCCTCAAACACGGCGGCATGAAATCCAATCCGCACTTGAGGCTGGTCTGGGAACCTCACAGCCTGCTCATCCAGATCGACAACGACATCGATCCTGCACAGGCGCGCCGCGGGCAGGCGCTATCCGTCGGTCGCGGCCTGGTCGGCCTGCGCGCGCGGGCACACGCCACCGGTGGCCGCCTGCACGCAGGACCCCATCCCCACGGTGGCTACCGGCTGACTGCGACCCTGCCCCTCGGCGGCGCGCAGAACTCCTCGACCACCACCAATAGGTTAAACGAGGGTCGCGGGGGCCAAGGGAGGGTGTCAGCGTGATTCGAGTCGTGGTAGTCGATGACCAGCCGCTGGTCCGAGCCGGCATTGTGATGCTCGTCAACGCCGAGGACGACATCACCGTGGTCGCCCAAGCCGCCGATGGCCAGGAGGCGCTCACCCAGATCCGCGCCCAACGCCCGGATGTGGTCCTCATGGATGTCCGCATGCCCGGCACCGACGGCGTCGCCGCCACCCGCGCTGTGGTCGATGAGAGTCTGACGGCGCAGAGCGGCCAGCCCATCGGGATCATCATCCTCACGACCTATCACATCGATGAATCCGTCTATGCCGCACTGCGAGCGGGCGCCTCGGGCTTCCTCCTCAAAGACGCTGCCCCCGCCGAGATCGTCAACGCGATCCGCTCGGTAGTCGCCGGCGAGGCGTGGCTGGATCCCGCCGTCGCCCGCCGGCTCATCGACGAGTTCGCCGCCAGGCCCGAGCCACACACACCCACACCCGCCGAGATGGCCCGACTGACCCCGCGCGAGCGGGAGGTTCTCTCCCTGATGTCTCGAGGCCTGTCCAACGCCGATGTGGCCGTAGAGCTGTTCATCAGCGAAGCCACCGTCAAGACACATCTCGCCCGAGTGATGATGAAGCTCGGGGTTCGGGAAAAGGCGCAAGCGGTGGCCGCCGCCTACCAAACCGGGCTCGTCCAGCCGCCGGCCCGGTGACGCAGCAGCCGCACGGACGCAGTGCCACTCAGGGGCGCATTGCCACTCAGGGGCGCAGCGCCAAGAACGGGCGCAGCGAGTTCGGGTTGCGCAGCGCACCTGCGCTGACTGCCCGCGCAGGGTCGACCCCGGCGAGGATCTTCTTCACCGGCACCTCGCACTTCTTGCCGTTGAGTGTGCGGGGCACCTCGTCGACCACGATGAAGCGGTTGGGCACGTGCCGGGGTGACAGGTTCTCCCGCAGCCTGGCGCGAAGCCGTGGCTCGACGTCGTCGCGCGACACCCCGGCAGCGAGCACCAGGAAACAGAGCAACTCGCCCTCCCGGCCGGCGCCGGAGGTGTCGATGACCAGCGAGTCGAGCACCTCGTCGGAGGCCTCAACCACCGCATAGAACTCGGCGGTGCCCATCCGCACACCGCCCCGGTTGAGCGTGGCATCGGAGCGGCCGTAGATCACGCACGAACCACGTGGGGTGATCTTGATCCAGTCACCGTGGCGCCACCAGCCCGGGTACACGTCGAAGTACGCCTCGTGCAGCCGGGTGCCCTCCGGGTCGTTCCAGAAGAACACCGGCATCGAGGGCATCGGCTTGGTGATCACCAGTTCGCCCACCTCGTCGTACACCTCCGCGCCGGCCTCGTCCAGGGCCACCACCGCGGCCCCGAGCGCACGGCAGGAGATCTCGCCCTCCCACACGGGCACATCAGGCGCGGACCCGACGAAAGCCGTGCACAGGTCCGTCCCCCCGGACACCGAGCAGATCTGCACGTGCCGGCCAATCTCATCAGCGATCCAGCGGAACCCCTCAGTAGAAAGCGGCGACCCGGTAGAACCGATCGCCCGCAGCGTGGTGAGGTCCAGCTGCGAGCCCGGGCGCAGGCCGGCTTTGCGGCAGGACTGGATGAACGGCGCGGAGGTACCGAAGTAGGTGATGCCCTCGGCTTCGGCCAGCCGCCACAGCGCGCCGAGGTCGGGGTGTGCTGGGCTGCCGTCGTAGAGCACGATCGTTGCGCCCACCAGCAGGCCGCTGATCAGCAGGTTCCACATCATCCAGCCGGTGGTGGTGAACCAGAAGAACCGCTGCGCCGGGCCGAGATCGGTCTGCAGCAGCAGCGCCTTGAGGTGCTCGGCGACGATCCCGCCGTGGCCCTGCACGATGCCCTTGGGCAGCCCGGTGGTGCCCGAGGAGTAGAGCACCCACAGCGGATGATCGAAGTCCACCGCCTCGAACGTCAGCTCGGCACCGGAATGCGAGGCGAGCAGGTTGTCCCACCGCGCTGACGTCACCATGGCGCGCAACGATGGTATCTGCTGGCCCAGGGCGTCCACAGTGGATCGAATGTCGTAGTACCTGCCGCCGTAGAAATAGCCGTCCACCGCGATCAGCACGGTAGGCGCAAGCTGGGTGAACCGGTCGGCGATCGCGCGGGCACCGAAGTCCGGCGAGCACGACGCCCACACCGCCCCCAGGCTGGCCGTGGCGAGGAAGGCCACCAGGGTGTCCGGCGAGTTCGGCGCCAGCGCGACCACCCGGTCCCCCCGCGAGACACCCAACGACGCCAGCGCAGAGCGCGCCGCGGCCACCTGCTGCCGTAACTGCCCGAAACTCAACTGATCCCGAAAACCATCCTCACGACAGCACACCACCGCGGTGTCGTCGTCGCCTTTGCCGGGGCCGGGGGCCAGGGCGTGCTCGGCGTAGTTCAGGGTCGCGCCGGGAAACCACTGCGCCCCCGGCATTGAGGTGTCGGCGAGCACCCGCTGCGGCATTGCGTGAAACCGGACCCCGGCGAACTCGACGAACGCCCCCCAGAACCCTTCCAGATCGGCCACCGACCACCGCCACAGCGCGTCGTAGTCAGCCACCACCACTCCACGGTTGGCCGCCAACCACCCCCGGAACGCCGCCATCCGCGAGCCAGCGACGGTGGCCGGGTCGGGCTGCCACAAAATCTGGGGCTCGCTCATATCCCCGTTCCTAGCAGAGCCGTGAGTGGCACTGTCGTGCTGGAACACTGTCGTGTTGGAACACTGTTACGCACTCACAAGCGCGTCAGCGCAAGTGACAGTCGAACCAGTTCAGCGTGCGAGCCCAGGTCTCCTCGGCGGTCGACTGGTCGGTGTCGAGGCAGTAGTGCACCAGGTCGGTGGCCACCTGCGCGGAATGCGCTGCGTCTCGCAGCTTGTGCACCTCTGGGTCGGGAATCTCGCTGCCCGGTCCGTAGAGACCCAGCCAGGGGCAGCGCAGCTCGGGAGCGGCCTCGACCAGCGCAGGCAACGTCGGAGCCACCGGCTGCATGACTCCGATCCCGTCGACCGTCACTGCGGCACCGAGATCACGCAGGGCGGCGACGATGAGCGCCACGGCACCTCCCAGCCCGAAACCGATCACGCCGATCCGGTCGGCGGTCACATCGTGGCGCGCCAGCCAGCACAACGAGGCGTCGGTATCGGCGCCGACGGACTCCGCGGACAGCCGCTCAACCTGGCGGCCCACCTGTTCCGGTCCGCTGTCGGGGGGCAGCTCATCGACACCATCTCGGTGGTAGAGGTGCGGGATCACGGCCAGCCAGCCCTCACCGGCCAGCCCCTCGGCAAGTTGCCAGACGGCGTCGGTGACGCCGTAGGCCTCAGGCACGACGAGGATGCCGCCACGGACCGCGGATTCCGGTACAGCGACAGTCAGACGCAGCTCACTGCCGTCGGAGAGCGGGACCTGCTGAAGGCTGCGCTGCGTCATTGCTCACCCAACTCTTCGATGGGGAACACCGGGTGACCGGGCAGCGTACCGGTTGATCGAAAGATGGCCTCAGAAGATCACCTGTCGGGTGAACTGATGCGGCGGTTAGGGTGAAACTCCACCGCTGCCATGCCACCGCGAGGAGGAGCCGTGATGACCGCGCGCACCAGGGCCGACCTCGAATCGTTGCCTGTTTACGTCCCCGGTCGCAACATCCCGGGAGCGGTCAAGCTGGCCAGCAACGAGGTGTCCGAAGGCCCGTTGCCCAGCGTCGTTGCGGCGATTTCCGACGCCGCTGCGGGCGTTAACCGCTACCCGGACAACGGGGTAACCGAACTGCTGGACCGTCTCGCCACCCGGTTGGACGTCCCGCGATCCCATCTCACCGCCGGCTGTGGGTCGGTGACGCTGTGTCAACAGTTGGTGCAAGCAACCTGCGGACGCGACGATGAGGTGCTCTTCGCCTGGCGCTCGTTCGAGGAGTACCCGCGGATCACCCGGGTCGCCGGGGTCCGGCAGCGCACCGTCGCGCTGCGCCCGGACCACACCCACGACCTGCCTGCGATGCTCGACGCGATCACCCCGGCGACCCGCTTGGTGTTCGTGTGCAACCCCAACAACCCCACCGGCACTGCCGTGCGGCGCGACGAGCTGGTCGCGTTCCTCGACGCGGTGCCCGACGGCGTCCTGGTCGCACTCGACGAGGCCTACCACGAGTTCGTCACCGATCCCGCGGTACCCGACGGCGTGGCGCTGTCCCGGAACAACTTCGGCCGGAACAACTTCGGCCGGAACAACCTCGCGGTGCTGCGGACCTTCTCCAAGGCCTACGGGCTGGCCGGCCTGCGGGTCGGGTACTGCGTGGCGCCAGAGCCGATCACCGCTGCGCTGCGCAAGGTGTACGTACCCTTCAGCGTCAACTCGCTGGCCCAGGTCGCCGCGCTGGCCAGCCTCGACGTTGCCGACGAGCTGCTGGCCCGCTGCCAGGGGATCGCCGCCGAGCGGGATCGAGTACGGGGTGAGCTACTGACGATGAGCTACCCCGTACCGGACTCACAGGCCAACTTCGTCTGGCTGCCGCTGGGTGAGCAGACCGCCGCTTTCGACAACCACTGCCTGGAGCACAAGATCGTGATCCGGGCATTTCTCGGTGACGGCGCCCGGGTCACGGTGAGCAGCCCAGCCGACAACGAGGCGTTCCTCGCCGCAGCGCGGAGCTTCGACCCACCCCGCTGAACACGGGGATCACGTGGGGCGGGCACCAGGGCGCGACACACCGTGCACCAGAGACGGACACGCGGGGTTGGGCGTGAGACGACTACAAGAAGTGACAAAACCACTCCTTCGGGGCGGTAACACGGGTGGCCAGCGCAGCGAAAACCAGAGTGATAGGTACGTGCGGTAACTGGCACGGGGGCAGCTGTTCCACTCACTCCATGGGAGGCTTCTGTGTCCGTGCCTGCATCACCGTACGGTTTCTTCGCGCGCCCGGTGTACCGCGCTGGCTTCGCGCAGGTCGTGCTCGGTCTGCTGGCCACGATCGGACTCATGATGTGGGCAGCCTGGGTGGCGATTGCCGGGGTGGCCATCGGTGGCGGCCAGCACATCGCCGCCGCCCCTGACGTGCATGCACTGTCCGCGGCGCCGACCCCGCCGGGCTCCACCGTGGCCTTCGATCAGGTCTGGACCGCCAGCAACGGCAACACGATCATCGCCGGCGAACCCAAGGTGGGCACCTCCGACTCCGCGCTGCATCCGGGCGCGTCGGTGATCCGCGTCGCAGTGACGCTGACCAACAACAGCGATAAGGAGTGGAGCCCGGTCTTCACCACATTCGGCGCGACACTCAACCGCGCGACGCTACAGGAGTCCAACGAAGGCGACTGGAAATACTCGACCCCGATCGTCCCGCACACCTCAGTAACCCTCAGCAAGGTATTCCTGGGTGGCGGCGGCCAGTTCACCCTTGCCGTGAACACCCCACAAGGCGTGGCGTTGTTCGCCGGTCAGGTCTGAACCGACGTCGGTATCCGGATGGAGATCTTGGTGCCGGTACCCGGGACGGTGTCGACCACCAAACCGTAGTCATCGCCGAACCTGGCGTGCAGCTGTTCGTCGATCGTGCGGAGGTTCGCCCGCAGGTCAGGCTCCTCTTTGCCGGGGCCGTCGTCCTCGACGGTGATCAGGCAGTGAGCATCGCTACCGGGAGAATCGGTACCGGCGGTGAGCGTGACGGTGCCACCGAGCTGCTTGCGCTCGATACCGTTGCGGACCGCGTTGTCCACCAGCTGCTGGACGGCCAGAAACGGCAGCACGACCGGCAGCACATCCGGCGCGACGTGCAGCTCCATGTTAAGCCGTTGGCCAAAACGAGCCCGTTGCAGCGTCAGGTAACGCTCGATGTTCTCCAGCTCGTCGGCCAGCGTGGTCTCGGTGACAGAACGGACGGAGTACCGGGCGAACTCGGCAAAAACGATCAGCAGATCACGGGCCCGGGGCGGATCGGTGCTGACGAAAGCGGCAATGGTGCTCAATGTGTTGTTCAGAAAGTGCGGGGAGATCTGGTCGCGCAGCGTCCGCAATTCGGCGCGAAGTTGCGCCACGGCACGCTCCAGATCGGCGAGCATCTGCTGATCGGTCACCTCGCGCCCGCTTCCTCGCCCACTCAGCACGATCGGCCCCCGGATCGCCGCCACATGCTTGCCCGGTCGCAGGCCGCGCCAGGTGGGATGCCCGAGCCGTCCATGGGGCGTCCATTGCCGGAAGGAGACCTCGCCCAGCAGCCGCGGAGCCACCCAATGCACGACCCGATCGGAATCGCGCGGCACCTCGTCGGAGAAGGGACTCCGGTGCTGCTCCAGCTCGGTCAACAGATCCCGCAGCTCCCGGCGGCTCGCTTGGCTGAAACCCGTCCCAACCTGGCCGGCGTACCTGAGGCCGCCTTCGGTGGGGACACCGACGAGCAGGGCGCCGATCGTGGCGGCGTGGCGGCGATCGGGCAGCCACCCGCCGATGATCACTTCCTGGGTCTGGCGCAGCGTGGTCTGCACCCAGCTATGGGAGCGTCCGGGCTGGTAGCGGGAGTCGGCGCGCTTGGCGATCACACCATGCAGGCCGTACTGGGCGGCGGTATCCAGCACGACCTGGCCGTCGGTATCAAGAAAGTAGGGCGGCAACACCACCGGTCCGGTGAACGCCAGCTCCTCGAGCAGCTCACGACGGCGCCGGTAGGGCAGCCCGACGGTGGACCGGTCGTCAAGGCGGAGCAGGTCGAACACGTAGTACGAAACCGGCGCCCGGCGCAGCACCGCGCGCGTTGGTCGTTGCACGTTCATCCGCAACTGCAACTGCCTGAAGCTCGGCCGGCCGCAGGAGTCCAGCGAAACGATCTTACCGTCCAGCAGCATCCGACGCCCGCCGAGTTCTTCGAATTCTGGGTAGGCGGCGGAGATGCTGCGGTGGGTACCGCTGAACAGGCACATCCCATCGGGCTGGGCACAGGCCAGCGAGCGCACCCCGTCCCAGCTGAACTCGAATGCCCAGCCCGGTCCGGTCGGCAGCGGCCCCGCTGTCGGCAACATCGGCAGGACCAGGTCGGACACGGCTGCTCCCCGATCAGGTACGGGACTTCTTTGACGCCGGCCGCCCGTTGTCGCCCTTGCGCTGGTCCGGCACGTCCACCGGCTCGCCACGAGCGGCCTTGGCCGCCTCGACCGACGCCTGCAGCGCGGTGATCAGGTCCACCGAGGGCACCGGCTCCGCCGGCGTCGAGGGGGCAGCAATGTCGCGTCCATTGCTCTTGGCTTCGACGACGGCGAGCAGCGCCTCGCGGTAATCGTCGTGGTACGCGCTGGGCTCGAAGTCACCGGCCATCACCTCGATGAGGGTGTCGGCCATCGCCAGTTCTGCATCGCTGACCGCCACCTCGCGGTCGAGCACGTCGAACTGGGCGTCCCGTACCTCATCGGGCCACAGCATCGTCTGCAGCACGAGCACGTCCCCGCGGGGCCGCAGCACGGCCAGCGACTCCTTGGTCCGCACCGCGATCTTGGCGAGACCCACCCGCCCGGTGCGCTCGAGCCCGGCGCGAAGCAACTCGTAGGGCTTGCGGCCGGCGGCCTCGGGTTCCAGGTAGTAGCCGCGGGCCAGGGCAAGCGGATCGACCTGCTCAGCGGGCACGAACACCTGCAGCTCCACGGTCTTGGCGCTGGGCAGCGGCAGGTTCGCGAAGTCCTCTTCGGTCAGCAACACCGTCTCACCGGATGGCAGCTCGTAGCCTTTGGCGAGGTCGGCATAGGCGACCTCCTCGCCGCAGGAGGTGCACACCCGGCGGTAGCGCACCCGCGCGCCGTCGTCGGCGTGCACTTGGTGAAAGGACACGTCCCGGTCCTCGGTCGCCGAATACAGCCGAACCGGGATGCTGACCATCCCGAACGCCAGTGCGCCCTTCCATATCGCCCGCATCACTCCACACTGCCCGCACCCCGGCCCCCAAGTCCACCCCTCAGGGCCCCGCATTCAGCGGGCTGAGCGTGGCTATCGGGGTGCCGGTAACCCCGCTGAGCCCGCTGAATGCGGGGAGCGACCACCCGGTGGGACGCTTGTGGGGTGGGGGTGGTGGGGATGAGGCTGGCGGGAGGTTCCCGGCAGACGGGAGCTTTCCGACAGGCAGGAGGCCGACATGGCCGGGTTCGTACAGATCGTCGAGTTCAAGACGTCGCGGATCGACGAGCTTCAGGCTTTCATCAACGAGAGTCGGCCCCAGATGGAGGCCGGCAGCACGGTGCGACGGATCACGGCTACCGCCGACCGGGATCGCCCTGGTTACTTCCTCAGCATCCTCGAGTTCGACTCCTACGATTCAGCGATGGAGAACTCCAACCGGCCCGAGACCAGCGAGTTCTCCGCTCAGATGGCCAAGCTGTGCGACGGCCCGCCGAAGTTCTACAACCTGGACGTGTGGCAGACCTGGTAGCGGTCAGCCGCCGGCCGATCAACCGGTCACGTGGCGCCTTCGTCGTAGCCGGCGCGGCGTAATGCTTCGGCGATCGCGCCGCCGGCTGGTGTGCCAGAAGCCTGCGATCGCTTGGCGGCAGCCCGGTTCCCGCGGTCGGGGCGCGCGCTGGCTGGCGGCTTGGTCGCAGTGGGGTCGTCGAGTCGCAGGGTGAGCCCGATGCGGTTGCGCGGCACGTCCACGTCGAGCACCTTGACCCGCACGACGTCGCCCGGCTTCACCACGTCGCGCGGGTCCTTGACGAAAGTCCTCGCCATCGCTGAGACGTGCACCAAGCCGTCTTGATGCACCCCCACGTCAACGAAAGCGCCGAAGGCGGCGACGTTGGTGACCACGCCCTCGAGCACCATGCCCGGCTCCAGATCGGAGATCTTGTCGACTCCCTCGGCGAAGGTCGCGGTCGCGAAGGCCGGTCGCGGGTCCCGGCCCGGCTTCTCCAGCTCAGCGAGGATGTCGGTCACGGTGGGCAGACCCACCGTGACGTCGACGAAGTCGGCCGCTCGCAACGCCCGCAGCACCGCGGTGTTCCCGATCAACGTGGTGATGTCGCCACCGGCCGTGTCGAGGATGCGGCGCACCACGGGGTAGGACTCGGGGTGCACGCCCGAGCGGTCCAGCGGGTCGTCGCCCGCGGGGATGCGCAGGAAGCCGGCGCACTGCTCCAACGCCTTGGGGCCCAGCCGCGGGACGCCGGCCAGGGCCCGCCGGGTGCGAAAAGGGCCGTGCGCGTCGCGGTGCGCCACGATGTTCTCGGCGAGCCCGCCGGTGATGCCCGACACCCGCCGCAGCAGCGGGGCGGACGCAGTGTTGACGTCGACGCCGACAGCGTTCACGCAGTCCTCCACCACCGCGTCCAGCGAGCGGGACAACGCAGCTTCGGGCAGATCATGCTGGTACTGGCCGACGCCGATCGACCTGGGATCGATCTTGACGAGCTCGGCGAGCGGGTCCTGCAACCGGCGCGCGATCGACACCGCGCCGCGCAACGACACGTCCAGCTCGGGCAGCTCCTGGGACGCATAGGCCGAGGCGGAGTACACCGAGGCGCCGGCCTCCGACACCACGGCCTTGGTGATACCGAGTTGCCCGGCGAGCTTGTCGGTCTCCCGGGAGGCGGTGCCGTTGCCGATCGCGACCAGCTCGACGCGATACCGCTTGGCGAGGCGGGTGAGCACGGCCAGCGCGTCGTCCCACCGGCGCTGCGGCACGTGCGGGTAGACGGTCTCGGTGGCCACCACCTTGCCGGTGGCGTCGACGACCGCGACCTTGACTCCGGTGCGGTAGCCGGGGTCCAGCCCCATTGTCGGGCGGTTGCCCGCCGGTGCGGCGAGCAGCAGGTCGCCCAGATTGGCGGCGAAGACCCGCACCGCCTCGTCCTGCGCCGCCTGGCGCAGCCGCATGCGCAGATCGATGCCCAGGTGCAGCAGGATCCGGGTCCGCCAGGCCCAGCGCGCGGTATCGGCCAGCCAGCGGTCGGCTGGACGACCCCGATCGTCGATGCCGAAATGCGACGCGATGGCCTGCTCGTAGCGGCTCGGTACGGGCGCGGCCCCGGCGTTCTCGGGCTCCGGACCCGGCTCCGGTTCAGCCGAGAGATCGAGGACGCCTTCTTTCTCGCCGCGTAACAGCGCCAGGATGCGGTGCGAGGGCAGTTTCGTGAAGGGTTCGGAGAAGTCGAAATAGTCCGCGAACTTGGCGCCGGCCTCCTGCTGGCCGGCACGCACCCGCGAGACCAGGCGGCCCCGCGACCACATCTGCTCGCGCAGGGGTCCGATGAGGTCGGCGTCCTCGGCGAAGCGCTCGACCAGGATCGCGCGCGCCCCGTCGAGCGCGGCCGCGGCGTCGGGCACACCCCGCTCGGGATCGACGTATCCCGCGGCGGTGGTGTGTGGGTCCTGGGCCGGATCGGCGAGCAACCCGCCGGCCAGCGGCTCCAACCCGGCCTCCCGGGCGATCTGCGCCTTGGTCCGGCGCTTGGGCTTGTAAGGCAGGTACAGGTCCTCCAGCCGCGCCTTCGACTCGACGGCCATGATCCGCGCCTCGAGCGCGTCGTCGAGCTTGCCCTGCTCGCGGATCGAGTTGAGGATCGCCGTCCGGCGCTCCTCCAGTTCGCGCAGGTACTGCAGCCGCTCCTGCAGGGTGCGCAGTTGCGCGTCGTCCAGGCCGCCGGTCGCTTCCTTGCGGTATCGGGCGACGAACGGCACCGTGGCCCCGCCGTCGAGCAGGTCGACGGCCGCACCCACCTGCCGCTGGGGCACGCCCAGCTCGTCAGCGATCCGCTGGTTCAGCGACGTGGTCACGCCGCACGGTAGCCCGACCGGTCTCGCCGGCACGAGCCCGGTCCGGCGTACCTCCGCGGGGGTACGCCAGTCACGGTGGCTGCACCGCCTGGCGTACCCCAAATATGTCTGCCCAGCCGACGACGATCCCGATACCGGCGGCGGAATATCGAGGTACACGGCCAGGCACCGATAGTCCGGCCAAACACAAGAGGAGATTAGTCCGAACTTACTTGATCTTTGGTTGCGTGGGGCTGCTGACCTGCGGGTTCCTGGCTTGTGCTGGTTTCTTCGTGGCTACCTGTCGGCGAGTGTGAGGGGGATCGGGGAGTCGAGCAGTTCAAAC
>JBOHGG010000066.1:0-17799 GCA_050700115.1 Pseudonocardiaceae bacterium | reverse complement strand
CCCTGCTACCCAACGGCAACCCATCCGGCACCCCCGAACAGGCCCTCGACTGCGCCCTCGGCCTCTACCTCGCCGATCCCAGCGCCTGGATCAACCCCCCGAAGGACTAATGCGGTGCTGCACTAGTGTTGGCCCGTCGCATCGGCGACAGCCCGTCCGATCACGTGACCTGCGTCGTCGGGTGAGCCTCGGACGTCGACACCGACGATGGCCACATTCCCGAGGTCCCCCGCCGGGCCGCGCACACGCAAGCGCCGGGCCGTGGCGTCCCCCGCTCGCGGGATAGACGAGCAGCGCCGTGGATCCACGTGTTCCGGTGCGGTAGGCGGTCGCGTAGGTGAGGAGTTGGTGGGTGTCCGCGGCGCTGATCGACTCGCGGTCGTAACTCTTGTACTTGGCGTCGACCGGCAGGAGTACCTGCTCGCCGCTCTGGGTGGGCAGCGAGATGAGCGCGTCCAGACGCAACGAACGGCGGGGATGCCCGGTCTCCTCGGCCTTGATCGACGACAGACGTCCCGGCTCGACCGGCGCTGCGCCCATTTGCGCACTGACCTCCGCGCTGAGCCGCGAAACCACTGCCTCCCACAACCTGTTCATGTTGATCAGCAGTCCGCGTGCGCTCCACGCGCCGTCGAGGAGGAAGTCGGTGACCCCGCCCCCGCCGCGGCGCTGTCCGACAGCGGCATCCGCGGCCAGTACGACAACGGCCACGGCCTGACGGGTCCCTGGGACGGCCCGGCCGGCCGGGTGTTCGGCCCGGAGCTGCGCGATCTGCTCGAGGGCGGAATCGACAACGTGCTCAACACGCTGGTGATCACCGACGACGACGTGGAACCGGACAACAGGGTCACGCTGTCCGCCTTCCCGGCCGATGAGAACGGGCCGGTCCCGAAGGTCAGGTTCCGGCAGTTCAAGCGCAGCGCCCGCACCCAGCGCAACCGGGAGTTCCTGGCCCGCAAGGCCGCCGACCTGCTGCGCGGTGCCGGTGCGCAGAAGGTGTTCCGCCTCAACTGGGCGCCGCTCATCCTGCACGTGCAGTCCTCGATGCGAATGGGCGAGTCGGAGCGCGACTCCGTGCTGGATGCCAACGCGGAGAGCCGCGCGGTCAAGCGGTTGTTCATCGCGGACAACTCGGCACTGCCCAACGGGCTCGGTGGCCCGAACCCCACCCTGACGAACCAGGCGCTCGCCACCCGCACCGCGGAAAAGATCTTCCAGCTCTACTTCGGAGGCGATCCCTGGGTGCGAACCGAATCGCCCGTGATTTCGACCGATCCACGTATCAGCGGGCGGCTCACACAGCTCGGCCTGTGACCGGCCGCGACTGATCCGTGGCTGCAGCGGGCGAGGGCGCGGACGCTAGTCCGCCGCGCTCCGGTGATGAGCGCCAGCACACGAACGTCCCCCAGTCTTGGTCCTGCTCCCCAGCAGCATTGAAGATCTTCGCCGCCTCCTCGGAGACGGCGGGGTCGGGTTGCGGCTGCGGCCTGAACGAAGATCCACTGGCCTTTGACCATCGGCGCGGACGAGGAAGCGAACCCACCCACCTCGCAGCGACCCGCTCACCGAGCCGCTTGACACGACATAGGAGCATCCTGCCGCCCGGCGAGGGCGTGTTTGCTTGGGCCGCGCTGCGCTTGCTGATGTTGTGCCACCACATTGTCGTCAGTGTTCGATGATGCGGTGGAAAACCCGGTCGAATAGGTCCGGATTCCAGCGTGATTCGAGCTCGTCTACCGACCGGAGCGCGGCCTCCGCTGTGCCACGATGCTCTTCGATGTCAAGGCGATGGTCTTTCACCATGCGCCGAACGTCGGCGGGTTCAAGCTCGGGATGGAACTGCAGGCCCCAGATCCTCGCGCCGAGCCGAAAGCCCTGCACAGGCGAGTGCGCGTTGTCCGCTACAATCTTGCCACCGCCACCGAGCACCGCCGACGGATCAAGCTCTTCATAGTGAAAGGCGGGGGTGATGATGCCTTCGCTTTTCCCGTCACACCACTGGACCTCCGTGAGACCAACCTCGATCCGCTCGGCAGCGTGTACCCCTCCGGGCCAGAGAGCCTCGGCGATGATCTGCGAACCAAGGCAGATACCCACAATCGTGTGATCATCGCGCTGTGCGCCCTGCACCAGCGAGCGAGTGAGAGCCAGCGCGCGGGACATCCAGCTGGACTGGTCGTTTACTGAGGTCGACCCGCCAGAGAGGACGTGTAGCCGCGCAGCGGGCACGGCGCCATCGATGCTGGTCAGGTCGCGACGGGCGACGCGGAGTCCTTGACCCGAGAGCCGCTCCTCGAGCCGGTCGCCATAGCCGAGACCATCGGCGGCAAAGCCGTCGGCCACCCATACAAGCGCGTCGGTGTCAGCCGATACGTCTCTCATCCAAAGAACCGGTGGAAGAGGGAGAAAGCGGCATCCGTCGTTTGGATGGCAGACAAAACGGTCAGCACCATGACAACCAGTTGCACTCTGCCAACACGTCGGGCCTGTTCCTCCGCCAGCCTTAGTTCAACAGTTCGACGAACTGTGGTGAGCAGGTCTTCGGCACGGGACTGAAGTTTAGCGGTGTTCCAGGAGCGCAGGACGGCGTCGCGCATCTGCAGGACGTGATGGTCGAAGCTGAAGGTGGGCGTGACCAACGCCTGGTACTCCGCGCGCAGCTGCCGCTCAAACTGGGCAAGCCACGTCACGTCAGCATTATGCTTATTGTTCCGCAGGGACTCGTCGGCCGCTGCAGCGGTGCGCGCTAAACGAGCATAGGACACGTCAAGGATGAGGAGCAACAGCGTCATCTTCTCAATGCTGGGCCGCGGTTGTGGCGTCGCCAGGAGGTTGTAGGCGTAGCCGGAGTAGAGGAACTCGTCGAACCACGGCGAGCAGGACACGAGCGGCAACGGTGAATCGGGATAGACCAGAACTCGCAGCTCGTCGTTGAGGCGTCGCCAGCCAGCTCGACCGTGCGGTCCTCATCGCATACTTGGTCGATCATCCGCCCATAATGCATCCTCGGGAACAGTGCATCCCCGGCGGCGTCGGGCAAGCTGTGAGAGTTAGCGCGGTGCGGCGTCGTACTCCTCCATGTTCTGAGCCCGTCTTGTGCTGTCGAGGTGTCATTAAGTGACCGAAGAGTATGCAAGTGATCACTACCGAACCCACCGCCCCTGATGCCGCCCGGATGACCCGGGCGCAGCGCGACGTGCTCCCCCTGACCGCGGACATGGCGCGGGCCGTCGCCGAGCAACACGGCGTCTGCATCCGGCCGCTGGCCATGCGCCGGATCGACACCAGCACCGGCCGGTCGAGGTCGTCCCGGTTCCATGCGGCTCCACCAGGGAGGACCAGTAGCGAAGTACGGAGGTGCGGATGCGCGTCCGACCGCGCCACCCCCGGAAACCGGCCGCGGGGCGGCCGCGAGGTGCTACCGCTACACCCGGGTCGTAGCCTGGACTGGTACCTCCTCGCCGAGGTTCACGCCCCGGGGCAGCTCCCCGGGGCATCGGCGGGGGGTCTCGGCGAGGAGAGGGTCCTAGTGGACAACGCTGACGCTGACGCGCGCACGATTGGCCGGCGGCTGCGCGAGATCCGGGTCTGGCGGGACAAGTCACTCCGGGTGGCCGCGGAGCTGGCTGGGATCTCCGAGTCCTACCTGTCCCGAATCGAGCGCGGCGAACGGACTCTGGACCGGCGGTCTCTCCTTGAGGCGCTCGCCACGGCCCTTCGGGTCGCACCGTCGGACATCACCGGGCAGCCATACCCGCCATCGAACGAGGATGAGGCCCTGGCGCATGCGGCCGCTCAGGCGCTGCGCGCTGTGCTGCGGGATATCGAGGTGGACGAGCTTGTAACCACGATCCCGCCGCGATCGCTAGCAGAGCTTCGCGGCGAGGTCGCGGCGGTGAACGCCGCGTCGGCCGCCTGTGACTACGGCGTCCTGGGGCAGACGGTGCCCGATCTAGTCGGCGAGCTGTACGCCCTGGCCGAGGTCAACGGCAGCGCCGAGGCCCGGCGGCTGCTGGCCGACGTGCTGCATGCGGCGTTCTACCTGAGCAAGGATCTTGGGCACGGCGATCTTGCGTGGATGGTGTCCGGCCACTTGCATGCCACCGCGGACGCCCTCGGGGAGCCGGTGCTCGGCGCTGTGGCGGGCTTCGTACGCTCGCACGCCACGGTGGGCATGCGGGCTCGAGAACGTGGGTTGAGGCTTGCCGAGCGCAGCGCCGATCTGCTCAAGCCCGACGACGGCCCCGCCGGGCAGGTCTACGGGATGTTGCACCTCTCGGCTGCACTCCAGTCGGCGGTGACCGGACACGCCGATGATGCCCGCGCGCACCTCCATGAAGCCGCGGAGACCGCCGGCCGCACGGGTGACGGCACCTTTGCCGGATTGAACTTCGGTCCCCGCAACGTCGGCGTGTGGCGAGTCGCCCTCGCGCTGGAGCTCGGCGAGCCTGGCCGGGTCCCCGAGCTGGCCCGGGATGTCGACGTGGCAGCCATACCCTCGGCTGGCCGCCAGGCCACCTTCTACGGCGACGTGGGCCGTGGGCTGGCGGCGATTCGAGGCCGGGAGGCAGAGGCGGTCGAGGCGTTGCAGCGGGCCGAGCGGCTCGCTCCGCAGCGGATCCGGACCAGCCCGTTCGTCCGGGAGGTCGTCACGGATCTGTTGCGCCGGGCCCGACGGGATGCCGGAGGCCGGGAGCTGCGCGGGATCGCCCACAGGATGGGTCTCGCCGCGAGCTAGCCCACTGATCTTGCCCCGTAGGCAAGGTCGCCCCGTTGGCCGCTGTCACAGTCGACAACCGTGATCGACGTACCGGAGACGCAGCAGACCGGTGGCAACCGCAGGGTGCTGCACGCATCGTGCTCGTGTGTCGGGGTCGCGAATGGGTTCACCAACCTGGTGGTGTCCAAGCGGGACGGGTGCATCGAGCTGGACCCGCACGCCGTCGGCTGCTGCACGCTGACTCTGGCCGAGGTTGAGGCCTGCGCGCTGCGGGATGCGCTGACGGGGTGGCTCGGGTGACCTGGTGCCTGCAGTCCTTGGCCGACTACGACACCCACCGGGGCCACTTGCGCCGCGCCAGTTCCGACGGGCGTCAGGCCGACGGACTTGGTGTTAGGCGGTGGACCGTCTGGTTAGCGCTGCTCGGGCAAAAGCGACTCCGTCCGGTGTCGGCCGTTCTCGTCGGCCGAGATCGCGTTCACGATTCCACTCCCGCGGTGAGCAGCTCGGTGGCGAAGTAGTGGCGCAGCGCTCGTCAACTACAGGACGTCAGCAGCCGCCGTGCCTGAGTCGTTCGATAACTCCCTTGGCGTTCAAGCACAGTGTCGCTAACCCTGTGATCCCGTGCCCTCCGTGGTGCTGTTGGTGCCGACGGTGGTGGCAATGTCTCTGGCGGTGTTGTTGATAGTTCCGGCCGTGCGGTTGATCGTCCCGGCCGTGCGGTTGATCGTCCCGGCCGTGGCGTTGATGGTTCCCGCCGTCTCGTTAATAGACTTCGCGAGGTCAGCGATGTCGCGGGCAGTGGCGTCAACCGTGCTGAGCTGGTCCTGCAGCGGCTTGGCGCTTTGCAAGATCGATGCGGCGAGCTCATTCGTCCGGTTCAACTCCCCGACCGAGTTGGTCGCCACATTGATCTGACCTGCGTTTCGAGCAATAGCCTGAGCCTTGTTGTCGATGCTCTGCGCCGCGGCCAGGGTCCGGGCCAGCAGCGCGGCCGTTATGCCGATGAGCACAACACCAACGACCAAGATCACGACGCTGATCACGTTGAACAGTCCAGCTCCGCCGCCGCGGGCGTGAGCTGCGGTTCTAGCCAACTCCACCACCGCTTCCCAATGTGCAGGGTTGTTCATAGCTTAGTGCGGTCCGTGTTCCGGCGAGGTGTGCTCGACCTGTCCGTGCTGGTGCACCACAGCGACGCCGGAGCCGCGGCCCCTGGAAAGGCCTCGACGATGTTGAACTGGCCAGCCTGGAATGGGTCAACTGGCACAACCGGCGGCGGCCGCACAGCGCCTGCCACAACCTGACACCCGCGGAGTACGAACTGATTCACTACGGGCAACACCCAGCACACAACCTGAGTCTCCGGATTGTGATGACGCTGCGGCGAACGCTGCGTCCCACTCACCACCGAGCCGGGGCGAGCTACAGCGGGGTGACGTACGCCCCGGAGATACCCCCGTCGACCAGGAATGTCGACGCGGTGATGAACGATGCGTCGTCGCTGGCCAGGAATGCCACCGCGGCGGCAATCTCCGCCGGCTCCGCGAAGCGCCCCATGGGCACGTGGACCAGCCGGCGCCGGGCCTGCTCGGGGTCGGCGGCGAACAGGTCGCGCAGCAGCGGGGTGTTCACCGGTCCTGGGCACAATGCGTTGACTCGGATGCCCTCGCGGGCGAACTGCACGCCGAGCTCGCGCGACATCGCCACCACCCCGCCCTTCGATGCGGTATAGGAGATCTGCGAGGTGGCCGCGCCGAGCACGGCGACGAACGACGCGGTGTTGATGATCGATCCTTTGCCTTGGCGCCGCATGTAGGGGATGGCCGCCTTGCAACACAGGTACACCGACGTGAGGTTCACCTCCTGCACGCGGCGCCACGCGTCCAGGCCCGTGACCAGGATGGAGCCGTCCTCGGGCGGCGAGATGCCGGCGTTGTTGAAGGCCACGTCGACGGCGCCGTAGCGCTCGTGCGTCGCGGCGAACAGGTTCTCAACATCGGCCTCGTCGGTGACGTCGGTGGGCAGGAACAGACCACCGACCTCGTCGGCCGCTGCCTTGCCCGCGACGGCGTCGATGTCGGCGACCACCACGGACGCGCCGTCAGCGGACAGCCGGCGCGCGCTGGCCAGCCCGATCCCACTCCCACCACCGGTAACCACCGCCACCCGGCCCTGCAGGCGGGCGATTGTCTCAGAGCCGTTCGAAACCACGAAACCTCTCCCAGTCGGTCACTGCCGCGTCGAACGCGGCCAGCTCCACGCGCGCAGCGTTGAGGTAATGCTCCACCACATCGTCACCGAATGCGGCCCGGGCGAGCTCGCTGGCGGCGAACAGCTGCGCGGCCTCGCGCAGCGTGCGCGGGATGTGCGGCCGGTCGGACTCGTAGGCGTTGCCCGCGAAGGGTGGCTCGAGCGGCAACTGCCGGGCGATGCCGTCCAGCCCGGCTGCGATCGATGCCGCCACGGCGAGGTAGGGGTTGACATCTGCGCCCGGCACCCGGTTCTCCACCCGTAGCGACTCACCGTGCCCGACAACGCGCAGCGCGCAGGTCCGGTTGTCCAGTCCCCAGGCAACGGCGGTCGGGGCGAAGCTGCCTGGCACGTACCGTTTGTAGGAGTTGATGTTCGGTGCGAAGAGGTAGGTCAGCTCGCAAAGGCCGGCGAGCTGGCCGGCGATGAAGTGCTCCATCAGCTTCGAGAAGGCGTGCGGCCCGCTTCCCGCCAGCACGGGCTCACCGTCGAGCGACCGCAGTGAGATGTGGATGTGGCAGGAGTTGCCTTCGCGTTGGTCGTACTTCGCCATGAACGTCAGGCTCATACCCTCCTGGTCCGCGATCTCCTTGGCGCCGGTCTTGTAGATGCTGTGGTTGTCGCATGTGGTGAGCGCGCCGGCATAGCGGAACGCGATCTCGTGCTGGCCGAGGTTGCACTCGCCCTTCGCCGACTCCACGTACAGCCCAGCGCCGGACATGCCGTTGCGGATACGTCGTAACAGGTGCTCGATCCGGCCGGTGCCGATCATCGAGTAGTCCACGTTGTACTGGTTCGCGGGTTCGAGGTTGCGGTACCCCGAGCGCCAGGCGTCCTCGTAGGAGGTCTTGAAGACCAGGAGTTCGAGCTCGGTGCCGACGAACGCGACCAGCCCTCGCTCGGTGAGCCGCTCGAGCTGGCGGCGCAGGATCTGCCGGGGCGAGGCGGTGACCGGGGTGCCGTCCGCCCAGGCCAGGTCGCACAGCACCAGCGCCGTAGCCTCGTGCCAGGGCACCCGGCGCAGCGTGGACAGGTCGGGCTTGAGCACGAAGTCGCCGTAGCCCCGCTCCCAGGACGACATGGCGTAGCCGGCGACGGGCGTCATGTCGACATCGACCGCCAGCAGGTAGTTGCACGCCTCGGCTGCATGCGGCATCACCTCGTCCAGGAAGTACCGCGCGGCACACCGCTTGCCCTGCAGCCGCCCCTGCATGTCGGTGATCGCCACCAGCACCGTGTCGACCTGCCCGTCGTCCACCTGCATTCGCAGCTGCTCGACCGTCAAGGGACCACCGGTGGCCGGCATACCGCTCCCTCCGGCGCTGCGCGCTCGCTACTGGAGCGACTTCTCGATCGACTCGAGCTGCTGCTCGGTCTCCGCCTCGCGCACGGGGCCCGTGAACCATCGCCGGGCCGACAGCAGGTACCACCCACCAAACAGGATCAACGCGCCGCCGACGGTGAGCGGTGCGTAGTTAACGAGCTCCCAGGTGAAGTCCGCGTTGCCCGGGATGCCCTTGGGCGACCGGCATCAGGAACAGGATGCACACCACGATGATCCATAGCACCCGGTGTCAGTCGACCCGCTGAACCTCCTGCAGCAGGCGCTCGAAGTCCGGCCCGTCGAACTCCGCCACGGCTCGTTCGTACTTCTCCATTCCCCACGACCAGAAGTCGAAGTCCAGCTCGCTGCGGGCGTCCTGGATCGAGGCCCACAAGGTCCAGCCGTACTTCGACATCAGGCCCAGCAGCCGGGCGCGAGCGATCTTGTTGCACAGTGACCGGCCGTAGTACGCGGTGACCAACTCGTCCAGGTGATCCTGTTGCAGGCTCGCCTCGCTCCAGATGTTGCCGAGCTCGAAGCAGGGGTCGTTGTTGCCGGAGTACTCGTAGTCGATGATCCAGGTGCGGTCACCGTCGTCGATGAAGTTCTCGGCGAGCAGATCGTTGTTGCATGGCACCGCCGGTTCGGGCCGCTCGGCGAGTGCGGCGCGGATGCGCTCGACCGCCGGCGCAAACTCCGTATACCGCGGCGGCAGCCGCAGGCCGTGGCTCTGCACGATGCCGAGGTAGCGGCGCTGGGTGGCGAACATGTCGAAGTCGTCCCGGAACCGCGGACCGTCGTGCAGCCTGCGGCACGCGTCCGCGACCCTGCGCAGCTGGCCGGTCTCGGCGAGGTCGCCGTCGTGGAGCGTCCGCCCGGGCAGGTAGCCGATAACGAGGACGCCCTCACCTGGCAGGTAGTCGACGACCGGTGCGCCGACTCCCGTCGCTGCCGCGGCGACCGAGTTCGCGTACTCGTTGTCCCGGTCGATGGCCAGCAAGCTCGTCGCGTAGCCGGAGAGCCGGACGACAACGCACCCGGCGGGTGTGGTGACCTTGAGGTTGCGATTGGTGAGACCGCCGGGAAGGTCCTCCACGGTCCGCGGCCGTCCCGAGGTGCTCGGTAGGCGGTCGAGCAGCGCGTCGATATCCCGCCCGCCGGGCACGCTACGGACGGGTCTCTCGCCTGTTTGCGCATCCGCTGCAGGGTGCTCAGTGATCTCCCGGAAGCGAGCGCCCTGGCCCTCGATGCCACCCCCGGCTACGCTCTCGGCCGTGTCTGCAGACCGGACGCTACCGGCCTCAGCGCGCGTTGTCGTGGTCGGCGGGGGTGTCGCTGGCGCGAGCATTGCCTACCACCTCACCGAGCTCGGCGAGCGCGACGTGCTGCTGATCGAGCGCAGCGAGCTGACCAGCGGTTCGACCTTCCACTCCGCGGGCCTGGTCGGCCAGCTGCGGGCCGATCCCACGCTGACCCGGATGAACATGTACTCCGTCGAGCTGTACCGCCGTGTGCAGCAGACCGAGCGCGCCCCGAGCTGGGTCGAGTGCGGCGGACTTCGCCTGGCGTCCTCCGCCGAGCGGTTGACGGAGATCCGCCGTCAGACCGGCTGGGCTCGGGCCGTCGGGCTGCCGCTCGAAGAGATCTCCACGGCGCAAGCGCAGGAGCTGTTCCCGCTGCTGGATCCGGACGGCGTGCTCGGCGCGTCATACCTGCCAACCGACGGCTACATCGACCCGTCGCAGCTGTGTTCAGCGCTCGCCGCCCTGGCGCGGGACGGCGGCGCCGTGATCCACCAGCACACCCGGCTCCACGGCATCGACACCGCGCGCGGCCGAGTTACCGGTGTCCGCACCGCGCGCGGCCGGGTGGCGTGCGAAGTCGTGGTCAACTGCGGCGGAATATTCGCCGCCGAGATCGGACGCATGGCCGGCGTGCGCATCCCTGTCGTGCCGATGTCCCACCAGTACCTGGTCACGGACTCGTTCTTCGAGCGAGGCAACCGTCCGCTCCCGACCTTGCGCGACCCGGACCTGCTCGTCTACTACCGGCAGGAGCTCGATGGCCTGGTGATGGGCGGCTACGAGCGGCATTGCGCGCCGTGGACCGCGTCGCCGCTCAGCTACGACGCCGTGCCTGCCGACTTCAACGGCCGACTGCTGCCGGAGGACTGGGATCGCTTCACTGAGATCATCGAGAACGGGCAGGTCCGGGTGCCCATGCTCGCCGACGTGGGGGTGCGCAAGCTGATCAACGGTCCGGAAGCCTTCACCCCGGACAACGAGTTCTGCCTCGGCGAGACCGAGGTCGGCGGGTTCTTCGTGGCCGCCGGGCTGTGCGCGCACGGCATCGCCGGCGCCGGGGGCATCGGCAAGGTGCTGGCCGAGTGGATCGTCGGTGGCGAACCGGAGTTCGACGTCTCGCACATGGACATCCGCCGGTTCGGCCGGCAGTACGACTCACCGTCGTACACGCTCAAGCGGACGGTCGAGAACTACGAGACGTACTACGACATCCGCTACCCCGGCCACGAACGCGCCGCCGGGCGACCGCTGCGTACCTCGCCGATCTACCCGTGGCACGCCGAGCACGGCGCCGTCTTCGGCGAGAAGGCGGGCTGGGAGCGGGTCAACTACTACACCGTCAACGCCGCACGGGGTGACGCGTCGTTGCGGCCGCACGGCTGGCCCGGCCGGCACTGGTCTGCAGCCATCGGCGCCGAGCATCTCGGGACCCGGGACGGGGTAGGGCTGTTCG
Organism: Pseudonocardiaceae bacterium; assembly: GCA_050700115.1. Lineage (GTDB taxonomy): Bacteria > Actinomycetota > Actinomycetes > Mycobacteriales > Pseudonocardiaceae. The sequence continues at coordinate 6,745 of JBOHGG010000066.1, read as the reverse complement.
ATGAGACGTCCTTCGCGAAGATCGAGGTGATCGGGCCCGACGCGGCCCCCTTCCTGGAGTGGGTGTGTGACAACACCGTCGCCCGCGGCCCCGGCTCAGTCACCTACACGCAGGCGCTGAACCGCCGGGGCGGCATTGAGGCGGATTTCACCGTGACTCAACTCGACGACGAGGCGTTCCGCATCATCACCGGAACCGCGCTGGGCACCCGCGACCAGGGATGGCTGCGCAAGCAGGCCCGTAGCATCGCCGCCGAGGTCCGGATCACCGACATCACCGGGCAACTCGCCTGTATCGCGCTGTGGGGCCCCCGGGCCCGCGACGTGCTTGGTGCGCTGACTCCGGCAGAGCTGTCCAACGCCGCCTTCCCATTCATGTCTGCCCGCGAGATCACCGTCGGCGATGTGCCGGTGCGCGCGCTGCGAGTGACTTTCGTCGGCGAGCTCGGCTGGGAGCTGTATTGCTCGATGGAGTACGGCGCGGCGCTGTGGCGCGCGTTGTGGGAGACCGGGCAACCGCATGGGGTGATCGCCGGTGGTTACCGCGCGATCGAGAGCATGCGGCTGGAGAAGGGCTACCGGGTCTGGGGCGCCGACATCGGATCGGACACCACGCCGCACGAGGCCGGGCTTGGCTTCTGCGTCAAGCTCGACAAGCCGGGTGGGTTCCTCGGCGCGGACGCTCTGCTGACGCAACGGGAGCTGGGCCTGCACCGCAGGTTGCGTGTGCTGACGCTGGACGACCCCCGTCAGGTGGCGATCGGTAACGAGCCGGTACGGGTCGGGGACGCGATCGTCGGCCACGTCACATCTGGCGGTTACGGCTACACGCTCGGCCGTTCGATCGCCTATGCCTACCTGCCGGTGCCGGAGGTGGCGGTGGGCGCGAAGGTGTCCGTTGAAATCTTCGGTCGCCAGGTGCCGGGGATCGTCGCCGACGACCCGCTGCTCGACTCCCGGGCCCGCGCCGACGCGGGCTCGTAACGTTTTGCCGCCGACTGGGCGGTCAAGAATTGAGGGGTGAATCGCCATGGCAGACAACTACCACTCTTCGAACACGCTTTTCCGGGCAGATGGACTGGCCTACCATATCGCTAAGGAGGAGCACGGTGAGGCCATGGCTCGCCTGCTGGCGGCGAGCTTCATGCACGAACCCATGAGTCGGGCATTGGGCTTGACAGTGACGGAACTCCACGAGTTCGCCAGCCGTTTCATCCCGGAGTGCACGGCGAACCGCCTCTCCGTTATCGCCGTCTCCGAGCGGTATCCGGACGAGCTCGTGGGAGTCTTCATCAACCGTGACTTCAAGGCGCCGTTTCCCCCCGGGGTACCCGACAACTTCCCCCGTTTCGAACCGATCATTGACGCGCTCGTGAGCGTCGACGAGCAGTACGAGGCGCAGGTGGCAGACTGCCAGCTGGGTCAGGCCGTTAACCTGTGGATGGTTGGTGTCGATCGCCGCTTCTCCCGCCAAGGTGTCGCGGGGAACCTCTTCCGCCTCAGCGCGCGCATCGCCCATGACCAAGCTTTCGAACGCTGCGTCACCGAGTGCACGGGCCACTTCTCACAGCGCGCTGCTCTCGACGCCGGGTTCCAGGAGCGAGCTTGTATCGCCTACCAGGATATCCTATTCGAGGGCCGCCCAGTTTTCGCCGCTATCCCGGAACCTCATCTGAAGGTTGGTCTCTATGAGCGCGTTCTCGTCGCTCGATGACGATCCGATCCGGTTTACGGTATGGGCGGGCATAGTCGAGCGCGGCGACCGCCGCGGCGCTGCGCTGCGCGACATCCCGCATATCGAGGTAAATCCGACAGTATCTAATTCGATCTTACCCACTAGCTTCGCTGCTGCTCAGTGCTGGTGGAGATGATGCGCGCCCGAAGAGATTCGAACTCCCAACCTTCTGATCCGTAGTGCGAAGTTCACCAGATAGGAGTAGGACTACCTGCCATTTTGCTTGCCGTGGTTACGCCGCCGAGCCACCAGCGGCACCCGGAGGACTGGAGTTAATGGACAGAGCAATGGACAAGATCCCCGAGCGCCGCTGCCTACGTCGGCTCCGACGGGCTGAGGGCTCGGATATCGTCGGCCTGAACCTCGCCCGGTGCCGGCAGCGCTGGTCGAGTGCCCCAACATGCGAAGCCCCGAGAAGCCGCGCTGGTTTCCGCACCGGTCGACCGCGCGCTACGCGGCCGCCATCACCGACGGCATCACGGCCTGGCTCCCCTCTCTGGGAATAGATCGCCAGCAATGAGCACCTCACCGCCCGTGAGTTCGGTGAGCCACCGAGCAGAGGTCAATGGCCTTCGCCGTCAATACGTTGGGCGACAGCTTCGTTCACCCGAGGCTCGAACAGTGAGCCCTTGGCGGCGGCCTGCTCAAGGTGGTCAAGTACCTCGGTGAGCCGGTTCGTCGTGGTCCACAGTGCCATGTCCACTCCGGCGGCGAGGTATCGACCCACGGCCTCGGGCAAATCGACCCGGTCGATGATGGCCGTCATGGCACTGAGATCGTCGGTGAACACCATGCCATCGAAGCGAAGCTGGTCGCCAGGCTAATGCTCGCCGAGGTGCCCGCCTCGGTGAGCGTGGGGACGTTGAGGTGGCCGACCATCACCGCGGCGGGCTGACCGTCGAGTAGTTGCCGGTAGGGCAACAGGTCGACGTCACGCAGCTCGGTCAATGGTGGCGTGCTGACAGGGCCTCGGTGCGAATCGCCGGTGGCTCGGCCGTGTCCGGGGAAGTGCTTGAAAACCGGCAGCACACCCGCGGCGTTCAGTCCCTGCGCGAATGCGTCGGCGTAGCGCGTGACGGTCTGCGGGTCGTTGCTAAAAGAGCGATCCCCGATCACGGCGTTGTTCGGCTTGTCGCTTGCCACCGCGAAGGGACCGGGGCGTTGCCACGACCTAGGGACCACCTTGGTGGTGTGCTGATGGTCATCGTGTCTTCTTGGTTGGTCAACGGGACGCGCTGAGGTCGGTGTGTGCGACGGGTTGCTCGCAGTGCGGGCAGAGGCCACCGCGTCTCCGTCCCGTCGCACGACAGGCCAGAAGCGATAGCGCGCGCCGGACCACTCAGCGCGAACGACACGCCGGGCGGTCCCATAACTGGCAACCAGGTGGTCCCATGACCGTGGCAGAAAACCCCTCAGAGCGGTCCCATGCCGGTGGCAGGCGACACCGATCCGGGCTGACCATGAGGTCTTAGACACCCTCATCATCCCAGGTCAGGAGCACTTTTCCCATTAAAACACGCACCCTCACAAAGATCGCCATGAATTCTCAGGGTTGAGGGCAGCAGGGTCCTGCTGGAGGTGAGCCGCTGACTGGCGCAGTCGTACATCCGACGTGAAGCGTGCGCCCTTACGCCGGCTGCCCTCGGGTGGCCGTCACGGGCGCCTCTTCCGGAGACGTCCCCTGCGCTACGACCGGTGACCAGTCCTGGACACCGCGCTTGACGGCGTCGAAGTAGGCGTGCCGGGCGGCCTGGTCATGCTCAGTGCGGCCGAGCAACTCGTGGCGCAGCGCGGCGTCGCGCGCCTTCCGCAGCTTGTTTCCGTTGTTAGTTAGAGCCTGTTACCTAGACCTTACACGGGCGAGACGGGGAGTGAACGGCGGCGGTAGATAGTCGGGCCGATGGCCTTCCGCTGGGGGCGGCCAGCGATGACGCAGGAGGCATGACAATGAGTAGTTTCGATCCGGCGGCGGGTACTGGCATTCCGACCGAACTGTGCGGATCCCTACCCCGGCCGCAGAAGCTCCAGGAGGCCTTCGGTGCCTACGATGCCGGCGAGATTACTAAGGAAGCGCTGGAAATTGAGCAGGACGCGGCCGTTAAGGACACGATCGAGCGCCTCGAGGCCACGGGTTCGCCGATCGTCACCGACGGTGAGCAACGTTGGTCGAGTTTCGCCACTTACCCGTTCATGTCCACCATGGCCGGGACGGGCCTCAACCCCAGTCTCGCGCCGGGCGGTCAAACCTTCGCCTTGTTCCCGGACGGGCACTACAAGGCCATGCCTCGTCTGGTGGGCGGCCCGTTCACCTACAACGAGTACGCGGCCGACGCGCTGGTGAAGGCCCTTCCGTATGCGACCAAGCCGATGAAGCAGGCGGTGATCGCCCCCTCGATGCTCTCGCTGCTGCTACCGCTGCACGCCGAGGTGCCGGGCTATCCTCGCGAGCAGTTCGAGTCGGACCTTGTCGACGAGTGCGAGAAGGACATCCGTAAGGCGTTCGCCGTGGGAGCGGCCCGGGTCACGATCGACTTCACGGAGGGTCGGCTGGCGCTGAAGGCCGACCCACGCAACCCGTGGACCGACGCCAACCAGCTCCCGCATTTCATCGAGCTCATTTGCCGGGTGGTCGACCGGTTCACGCCCGAGGAGCGTGTGAACATCGGTGTCCATACCTGCGCTGGAAGCGACGCGGACTCCAACCACAGCGCAGAGGTTCCCTATAGCAGCCTGCTGCCGGGCCTGTTCTCGATCAATGCAGGCTACTTCACGATTCAGGCCGCCTGCGAAGTGGACAAGGACGAGACCTACAAGATGATCGGTAAGTACAGCCGGGACGACGCCAACGGAATTCCACAGATGTGCTATGTCGGCGTGATCTGGTGCCAGAATCCCCGGCCGGAGACACCCCAGGAGGTCTGCGAGGCCTTGGTCCGGGCCGCCAACTTCATCCCGAAGAACCGCCTCGCTTCAACTGATGACTGCGGATTCCAGCCGTTCGCCATCGACAAGAAGCCGGCCTACGGCTCGCCCGACTTCGCACGTGACATCGCGTTCCAGAAGATCCGGGCCCGCGTCGACGGCACCAGACTGGCCGCCGATAAGCTCGGCATCAGCTGAACGGACGTGAGGCACTACAAAGCAGCGAATCGACGCTGGGCCAATGTCTCTCAGCGATGACATTTCGCTGGTCCGGCTTGCTGGTATCTGCCCGCTCTGCCGCAGGACGCGCCGTCCATGAGTTGGTACCGCAGTGCGTAACCACCGCTTCGGGGCCTCGCATCCAGGGTCGGCGACCGAATGTGCACGCGCCTACGCTGCGGAGGTGGCGGAGCAGCGCAGCGGATGGCAGACGTTCGGTGAGAAGACGATCTATGACAACCGGTGGGTGCGCTTGGGGTTGGTCGACGTAAGGGCGCCCAACGGGGAGCGGTGGGATTACCACGTCGTGCACCTGGGTCGGATCGCGGTGGCGCTCATTGTGGACAATCAGGATCGGGCGTTGATGTTGTGGCGGTACCGGTTCGTCACGGAGCAGTGGGGGTATGAGCTGCTCGGAGGGCTGGTCGACGTGGGCGAGGACCCGGCCGCTACGGCTGCTCGCGAGGCGGAGGAGGAGAGCGGGTGGCGTGCCGGTGGGGGAGGCGAAGCGTCTGGTGAGTTTCGAGCCGCTTCCCGGGCAGGTCACAGCGCCGGTCGACGTCTTTTTGTGGCTGGGTGCCGAGCGGACCGCGATCGGAAGGTATCCCGTCATCACGGTGGTCGGGGTAGCCGGGAGGCGATGAGCTTGGCAGCCTTCCTATCAGCGCCGGCAACCCAGGCGGCGTAGACCTTGAGCGTCGTGGACCCACCACCGCCATGACCGAGCCTTCCCGCGACGGTGCGCAGGTCGACCCCGGCGGCGAGCAACTCGGTTGCGCTGTAGTGGCGCAGCGCGTGCAGGTGTGTGCGGAGACCGAGCTTGGTTGTCATCCTCGCGTAGCGATGGGTGATAGCGCTCGGATTGCATGGGCGCTGGTTGTCCGGAAAGTAGGAGAAGACGTAAGCCTCGTGGCGCAATGTGGTGCCGATTCCTGTGCACCGACTGGCGCAGCGCTTCTGGTGGGCACCGAGGATCTCGACCGTGGCCTCATCGAGCGAAATGCGCCGCATCTGGTGCGTCTTGGTGTCTTTGACGATCGTTTTACCGCTGTGCGCCACCAAACTCCGGCGAATGGTCAGCACGCCCGTGACGAGATCCACGTCTTCCCAGGTAAGGGCAAGCAATTCACCGCGGCGCGCTCCGGTGACCAGCGTCAGCCATACGAACGTGCCCCAGTCCTCATCCTGCTGCCACGCGGCGTTGGCGATCTTCGCTGCCTCGTCGGGCGATGGCAGGTCGGGTTGCGGTTGCGGCATGCGCGGCCGTTGGGCGGCGTCCAGCGGGTTGACGGTGATCCAGCCCCACCGCTTCGCGGCGCTCAAAGCGCCACTGAGTACCGCGTGGCACTGGCGAACCGAGGAGAGGGCGAGCGGCTTGCATACGTGCTTCGCGCATCTCTCATCGCACCCATGAGGCCGGGGCGTGCGGTGCTCCACGAACTCGCGGCCGTGGCAGCGACGGCGACAAGCCCGCAACTCCGCGTAAAGCTGCTCGAACGGGCGCGGACCAAGCCGACATAGGCGGCTAGCCGGGCTTCGCCCCATCTCGACCACGCATGTTCCCTGGCTGGCTTGCCCGTGAACTCGACGCCAGCGACATTTCAGTCCTGCCAGACGTAGCTCTGGTCGAGTTCACGGGGCGCGGCGCCGACAGACACGCGCCCGACTATTGCCCTGGAGCCGACTCAGACCGCACAGTTGACTCGATCATGACGGCCGTGCCGGCTAAGCCCTCTACGTCCCGTCCGAGACTGCGCTCGGAAGGGATGGCCCCTGACGGGGCAGCGCTGGTCACGGGCGCGCGGCGCCTACCTGGCATTGCTGGCAGGTAGGCGCACAGCCCTCACCTCACCCACGCATTTCTTGCGTT
>JBOHGG010000065.1:0-18339 GCA_050700115.1 Pseudonocardiaceae bacterium | reverse complement strand
GGCTACGCACCGCAGCCCGCAACTACCAGAGCGCCCTCGACCAACTCACCCACCAAGCCGGACTCGCCGCATGAACCTCCAAACCTGACTCGATCTTGCCGACTTCGTCGGCCTCAGCAAGCTAGGCACTGCTGGCAGACCCCCACACCGACGCGACGTGCCGGTTCGCAGCTGGACTACGTTAACGTGTCCACAGCGCCTCACCCGGTGGTCGCTCACTGGGCCTAAATTTCGGGCGCATGATCGGGCATTCCGTACGCGAACGAGGACGACCAATGCCGAAGTCGAAGGTCCGGAAGAAGTCGGACTACACTCCACCGGCCGACCAGCTCACTCCCGTGAAGGTCCGCGTCGCCGGCCCCTCGCACCCGGTCTATGTCGCCGTGATGCTGGGTTTGATGCTCCTCGGTTTGTTGTGGTTGGTGATCAATTACCTCGCAGTCGACAAGATTCCCCTGCTGAACAACCTCGGCAACTGGAACTTCCTGATCGGCTTCGCTCTGATGATCATCGGACTGTTGATGACCATGCGCTGGCGCTGACTCACTCGGACTCACTCGGCAATCACGCAACGCGTCCCGGCTACCGCTTCGGGGGGCTTGGTTAGACGCCCGGTCGGGTGGCGTTCAACTCACCGTCATCGAACAACACGACTGCCATTCATCCCCACTGTGGACAAACCCTGTGGAGAAGTGGTCTCGGGACGGTGCTGGACGTACATGGGACGCGTACACACCGTGTACAGGAGGCGGACACGCGAGGGGGTGCCTAACCAAGCTGGAGGTCCCGCGCGACCACTCCGACCGCGATCATCGCCAGCAGGGCGAGCACGGTCGCCGCCTGCACCGCCACCCGCTGATTCCTCGGGGCGTAGACCAACCCGGCTGTCACCGCCGCGCCGAACACCAGCCCGCCGAGGTGGCCGAGAATCGAGAGCCCCGGCACCACAAAGCTGATGACCACATTCAGCAGGATGATAGTGAGCGCGGGGCGCGGGCTTCGGCGCATCCGCAACAGCACCACGGCTAGCCCGCCCATCAGGCCGAACACAGCGCCGGAGGCACCCGCGGTCCGCGAATTCTCGGCGGCGAACAGGAAGACCGCCAGGGATCCGCCCAGCAGGGAGACCAGGTACACCAGCAAGAAGCGGGTCCGTCCCAACACCTGTTCGAGATCCCGGCCGATCACCCAGAGGGCGATCATGTTGAAGGCTAGGTGGATCGGCCCGATGTGCAAGAAGCCTGAGGTGAGCAGCCGCCACCACTCGCCATCGGCCACCACGGTCGGCTGCAGCGCCCACTGCCGGAACAGCGGCGCGACGAAGTTCCTGGCCAGGCTGCCGGCCTGCGCCACGGTGACGGCGAAGATGACGACGTTGATCGCGATCAGCACCGGGATCACCACCGAGCGGCCGGTCAGCTCCGCCCCCGCGACGGTGGTGGCGCGTCGCTGTGAGCGAGCGCCCTGCGCGACGCAGTCCACGCACTGATAGCCGACCGACGCCTCGCGTAGGCAGGCCGGGCAGGCGGGACGGTCACAGCGCGTGCAGCGCACCCAGGTCTCGCGGCCCGGGTGCCGAACGCACACCGGAGCGGTCATCACCTGGTCACAGCCCGGCAGGCTTGACCGTCACCCGTTCGACCACGATGTTGTCCACCGGACGGTCCCCACGGGTCGGGGTGCGGGCGATCGCATCGACCACGTTTCGGGAATCCTGATCGGCCACCTCGCCGAAGATGGTGTGCTTGCGGTTCAGGTGCGTCGCGGCGCCGACCGTGATGAAGAACTGCGAGCCGTTGGTGTTCGGGCCCGCGTTGGCCATTGCCAGCAGGTAGGGCCGGTTGAACTGCAGCTCGGGGTGGGTCTCATCGGGGAAGCGGTAGCCGGGACCCCCCCGGCCGGTACCGGTCGGGTCGCCACCCTGGATCATGAAACCCTTGATCACGCGATGGAAGAGGGAACCGTCGTAGAACGGCCCGGACTGCTCACCTTGGGCATTGCGCTGGGAGTAATCCTTGCTGCCCTCGGCGAGGCCCACGAAGTTCGCCACGGTCTTCGGGGCGTGCAACGGGAAGAGGGTGAGGTGGATGTCGCCCTCACTGGTATGCAGGACGGCCTGCGTCTCGCTTGTCTTGACCTCAGTCACCAGGCCCATCCTGCCAGCACCTACGTTGCGTTCCCGCGACGGGGACTCACCCGGCTGGCAACACGGACTGACCGCTACACCGCTACCGCTAGCTAGCGGCCCAGTAACTACAGATCCAGAGCAGCGATCACCTGCTCGGCGATCCGGCGGGCGCTGACCGTCTGCTGCTGATTGGTCGTGATCACCACTGCGGTGCCGTGCCGGGCCACCGCGAACACCGCTCCGTCGGCGGTCGGCTGAGACCCTCCTGACCATCCGTCGGGAAGCTCGGCCAGGTCGGACGTGGCCACCGGGGCAGCGGCGTCGACCGTTGCCCGCGCCACTTCCGGTGTGGCCACCACGATCCAGCTGCGCAGCTGCACTGCACCGTCGCCACGGAGGAAGAAACAGGCCGGGTGCGGCCGGTCGGCGGAGACCTGCACCGCGCCGACCCGCTCCCCGTTGACCGCTTCCACAGTTGCCGCGGGCAGGTAGCGGCACGGCCCCTTGGTGACAGGCTGCGGTTCCAGCGCCGCTACCACCGGCGGTGCCGCTGGAGCCACGGCAGGCAGACGTACCGGAGCGGGATCGGCGCTGAGGACGCCACAGGATCCGGTGGCGATGGCGAACAACCCACCCGCGATAGCGGCCACAACAGGCCTGAGGGCGCGCGCTGGCGACATGTCGCTGCGTAGTGAACCACGACCGCGATGACACGCTCAGTCCGGGCAGTTGTCCTCCTCCCGGGGATCGCCAACCGATGCTTGCGCGCCCGGGTTGCTACACAACGCAACATAAGTCGCCGTCAGGCGTCCCGTGGGGGATCGGTGATAGCTCAATAGGGGTAGCTAGAGCCACCATCCGTGCGCCCAACAGAGGAACCGGTCGCAGGAAAGATCACGTTCGGGGAATAGTCGGGGTGCCGGACGTATCTGCTCCGACTCCCGCATCGTTGAGCCGATACCTGGACGCCCAGAGGTCGACGACCGCTAGTCGCATCGGAGCGTCGAACGCCAGGTACGAGGGATCCGCGGCCACTAGCAGAGCAAGGTCGTACCGCCCTCTCGCGGAGAGATCTCGACCGAGGAGGAACACCGGAACATGACGTCACGCACGCCCAGGAGGCATCGCCGCCTGGCTCTTATGGCCGCCGGGACGGCAGCCGCGATGGTTCTGCTGCCGGGTGCTGCCTCGGCGCAGGTGGTCCCCACCATGCAGCAGTTCACCGGCACAACCGGTGACCCGGCGGTGCCCGGCGTGCCCGGCGACGGTCCCACCGCCCCCGCTGTGCCCGCCGCGCCAGATCTCGGCCAGGTTCCCGGCTTGCCCAAGATCGAGCTTCCCAAGCCCGGTGGTGCCGGCAGTCCGAGCCCGACCGGGGCGGACGACGATGTCGTGCATCGCGACGACACCCCGGACAGCGACCATCTCGACGACCCCAGGCCTCCTGACCATGCGTCAGGTGCTGTCGCCGATGTCGACCTGCTCAAGGAGCATCTCCTTGAGATCACCAAGTATGACGCCACGATCGAGGACAACGGGGAAACGCACGCCGACTCCACCGTCCTTGGCCTGGGTGGCGACCAGATCATCGGTTCCAGCGCAGACTCAAAGGGTAACGAGAAGGACGGCGACAATCTGACCGCTGGCCTCTGCGAGGGCACCGGCGGTGTGATCTGCCTGAGCCTGCTGTACCACGATGTGGTCGCTACCGAAGACCGCGACTCGTCACTCGCAGCCGCTCGTGGCGGCGTACTGGCACTGTGCCTGGGTGGCGACGACGACGAGGATGTGACCGCTACCTACGAGTGCGATGGCCTGCTGTCTCTCGGTGTCGCCGAGGGTCTCGGTGTCGCCGAGCGGGACAAGGAGCACGGCCACACCAAGGCCGAGTCCGCCAATGAGCTACTGAACCTCTGCGTTGGCAAGCGCGAAAGCCTGACCGAGTCCTGTGACGGTTTGGGTCTACAGGCCGTGCACTCCGACTCCGAGTCGAAGTCGAAAGAGCCAGACACTCAGCGTGGCTCGTATCTGCTCGGCATCGACAGCGACGGCGAGTCTTCCTACCTGCTCGACGAGCCTGAGGCCATCACGCTTCTCGATGACTGCGGTGACTCGGCGATCCTGTGCCTGTTCCTCAACCAGGGCAAGTCGGTTATCTTCAAGAACCCCAAGGGTGCTGGCAGCGTGCAGGAGATGCTTCGCCTGGACGTGCTGAACCGGACCCTCCTGGTGGTGCTGGGCCAGGCCGAGACTCTCGCGCACGAGACCAAGGGCCGTGATGACCACCACAAGAAGCCTGAGGACCACGACAAGGGTGACGACCACGGTGACAAGGGTGGCGACAAGGGCGAGGGCGGTGGTCTTGCTGAGACCGGTGCCGACGTCATGCCGCTGCTGGCCGGTGGCTTCCTGCTCACCGGTATGGGTGCGCTGACCGTGGCGGCTACCCGCCGTCGGGCTGGCAAGCACAGTCTGTAGAGCACGCTCGGCGGGGGTCGGCGATCAGTTCGCTGGCCCCCGCTGGCATGTCCGCCAACCGTCCCCTCTACGATCGGCGCCCTGATGAATACCTTGATCTCCCGGCTGCGAAGTCGGCCGATCGTCGCTCTCATCGGTGTGGTGGCGCTGCTACTGGCCGGCGGGTTCGGGGTGACCGCACTGGTGTTGAAGGGTAGTGACCCGGTCGACACCCAGGATGTGGTCAACACCGCTGGTGGGTATCGTTTCGAGGCCCCCGAGGGGTGGTCGACCAGCCAGTCGGGCCGCACCACCACAGTGACCAGCCCGGACAATGCCACTGTGATCACCCTCGGCCTCAGCCGTCCTGGATCGTTACCGGTGGCCAGCACCCTGTTCTTCCAGGAGGTCGCTGGCAAGTATCGCGACGTGAAGGTGCTTCCGCCGGAAGGTAAGAACGTGGGTCCACTGCCCGCCCTGATCTACGGCGGGAACGGGACCAACTCCAAGAACGTCAAGGTCCGCTTCCTGGCGATCACCGTCAAGAACGAACCCACCAACTTCGGCATCACTGTGTTCACCTCAGCCGGTTCAGATCCGAAGGCGGTCCTTCCGCAAGCCAATCGGGTGGTGGACACGTTCCGCGTGCTGCAGCGGGGCTGATCCGGCCAATCAGGTCGGCGAGCGACACCGCGGTGATTTTCCGCCGTCGAACTGAAGCCCAGCGTCGAGTTCTGGCCGATAATCACGTAAGACGATCGCCGAGTTCGCTGTCATCTTCCTCAAGGCCTGGTCGGGGCCGTGACACCCACGGCGTGGCGCTCCACTCGGCCAACCAAGCGTCGGTGCTGATTGCCGGCAGCAGTAGGCTCCACGCCTCATCGACCCGCTGCCATAGTTCCTGGCGGTCACCCAAGGCGTCGCAGATCTGCCGGTGTCCGGCCAGCAGTGCAACGACCTGTCGGGCCACCGGTGCCGGTTCGATCCCCTCGCGCAGCAGACCGACCTGCGCCGCCTGAGTCAGCAAAGCGAGTGCGTCGCGCTCGCCGAAGGAGTAGTGCCCGCGGACGTCTTCGGGGCGCATCGGCAGATCATTGAGCAGGCGCGTGCCGCCTCGGGCGATCGGGCTGCCGATCAGTCGAGCGATCACTTCGTCGACCAGGGCCAGCAGCGCCGAAAGCGGATCGAGCTCGCGGTCGCTGACTTGCATGCGGAGCTTCCCCCATCGCTGCACCATCTCGGCGATGACCGCTCGCGCCAAGGCCTCCTTGGAGGGGAAGTGGAAATACAACGCTCCCTTGGTCCCGCCGCTGTCGGCCAGCACCCTGTCCAAGGAGGTGGCGTGGTAGCCGGTGCGAGCGAAGTGCTCGGCGGCGGCGGTGAGAATCGCCAATCGGGTGGCCCGGGCCCGCGGTTGCAGCTTAGCCCGGCCGGCGGACGCGTCGCTGTCGGCGGCTCCGGGTTTTCGAGGAGCGGTGCTGGACATGACAATTCGAAGCTACCCGCCTCACGCGATCAGGTCAGCACCTAGCTGGGGTGGCGGTTCAAACACACCCGCTGGTATGTTTCGCCGGGTGGTTTCGCCACCGTGATGACTGACACCGGTAGGCGTTGCCTCGTGTGGGGGTCCCGCGGGGGGTGTGGTCGCCCGGGGTGGTAGGGACGACTGCCCCGGGCGACCACCAGAAGCCGTGTCGGACCGGGATCAGATGACGGTGACGGGGCATACTGCGGCAGATATGAGCGTCCGGACCGATTTCGTAGCCTTAAGCATCGTCAGCCTGGGAGTGGCCTGTGCAGCCTGCTCAGGGACAGCTAGTTCAGGGGCAGCTAGTTCAGGGGCAGCCAGCTCAGAGGCACCCAGGCCGATTACTGAACCCAGCTCGTCACCGGCCGGTGCGCCTTCGGTGAGCTGGTTGAAGGTGGCCCCAGAGCGGGGGACTCCGAATTCCGCGGTGTCGCTCGATGTGGCCTGTCTGGACAACCTTGGCGCTGTGCAGTCGCCGGTACTCGACATCGGTTCGCTGAACGGCAACCCCGACGGCCACCAGCCGTGGCACCTGTTCGGCACCGCCACCGTCCGCCCCGATGCCGCTCCGGGTCGCTACCAGGTGTCCACGACATGTGGGGCCAGCGAACTCTCAACCGACTTCACCGTCGTAGCAGGCCCGTCCCAGTAGCCTCCGCCGCCCTCAGTGGCGTGTTCGGGCCCCGCACTGCCCGTGCGGTGAGCATTCCGCCTGATCAGACCGGGATAATCGGAGTCGTCGGAGTCGTCAGCCGAGGAGGTGGCGTGTTCGTCGATCGTGGAGACGCTGGGCGGCGGCTGGGCCAGCGTCTGCAGCATCTGCGGGGGGAGGACGTGGTAATCCTGGGACTGCCGCGCGGTGGGGTCCCGGTTGCGGCAGAGGTCGCGTTGGCGCTCGGCGCTCCGCTGGACGTGATCGTGGTGCGTAAGCTCGGGGTGCCACTGCAGCCCGAGCTGGCCATGGGCGCCATCGGCGAAGGTGGCGTGCGCGTCCTCGTGCCGGCGACGGTACGTCGTGCCGGTGTCACCGACGACCAGCTGGCCGATGTGGAACGCCGGGAGCGGGCCGAGCTCGAACGGCGTGCCCAGCGGTTCCGGGGTGATCGAACCCGCCTTTCGCTGGTCGGGCGGACCGTGGTGGTCGTCGACGACGGCATCGCGACCGGCTCCACCGCCCGGGCTGCCTGCGAGGTTGCTCGAGCTCAGGGGGCGGCTCGGGTTGTTCTTGCCGTCCCGGTGGCACCCTTCGACTGGGCCCGCGGCCTGTACGACGCCGCCGATGAACTGATCGCACTTGCCACCCCCCGGCTGCTCCGGGCGATTGGCGGGTGGTACGACGACTTCTCCCAGAGCACCGACGAGGAGGTCGTCGCCTGCCTGCATAGCGTCGGTGGCGGGTCCGCACCGGTCGTCGACCTGCGAGGAGGCGCGTGAGCGTTGGCCTGGTCAGGGGATCAGGACGGCCGCACCGTGCACCCGGCCGGCGGCAAGATCGGCCAGTGCCGCGTCAGCCTGGGCCAGCGCCAGGGTGCCGCCCCGATCGAGAGCCGCCAAGGCCGACGGCACGAGCTCCCCGGCGGGGGCGAACAAGATCGCGGAGTCGACTGGCTCCGGCGGTGGGTCGGTGGCCCCGCCCACCGAGGCGGCGCCCAGTGCCAGGGCCAGCTTGTGGCCGGTCGGGGCCGCGCTTCCCGCACCGGCTGCAAGCGGGTGGGTGCTCATCGGGCCCGGCCGAAGCACCCGCCAGGCCCGCGTCAGTTCCGTACCGCCCACCAGCCCATGGTGGCGCACACGCGGTGGCGCGCGACCTCTGACCGGTCGCGGACGAGGGTTACGGTAGGTGTTATGACCGCGACGGCGATCCGACTCACCCAGTACGCGCACGGTGGTGGCTGCGCCTGCAAGATCCCGCCGGGTGAGCTGGAGTCGGTGGTGGCCGGGCTGGTCGGCGCCGAGGTGGCCGACCCGGCCGGCGAGCTGGTCGTCGGCCTGGATGACGGTGACGACGCCGCGGTGGTGCGGATCGAAGGCGGTCTAGCGGTGATCGCCACCGCGGACTTCTTCACCCCGGTGGTCGACGACCCCTACGACTGGGGCCGGATCGCGGCGGCCAACGCGCTGTCCGATGTGTACGCGATGGGCGGGCGGCCGGTGGTCGCGGTGAACCTGCTCGGCTGGCCGCGTGAGGTGCTGCCCTTCGAGCTGGCAGCCGAGGTGCTGCGCGGTGGCCGGGATGTGTGTGGCGCGGCCGGTTGCCACCTGGCCGGCGGGCACAGCGTGGACGATCCGGAACCCAAGTACGGCATGGCCGTCACCGGCATCGCCGACCCGCAGCGGATCCTGCGCAACAACGCGGGGGTGGCGGGAACACCGCTGTCGTTGACCAAACCACTGGGTGTCGGTGTGCTCAACAGCAGGCACAAGGCCACCGGCGAAGTCTTCCCGCACGCCGTACAGACCATGACGGCCCTCAACGCGTCGGCCTCAGCGGCTGCGGTGGCGGCCGGCGCGCGGTGCGCCACCGATATCACCGGTTTCGGGCTGCTCGGCCACCTGATGAAGCTGGTCCGCGCCAGCGGGGTCTCGGCGGTGCTGGACGCCGCTGCGATCCCGTACCTGGACGGCGCCCGGCAGGCGCTGGCCGACGGTTACATCAGCGGGGGTACCCGGCGCAACCTGGACTGGGTGCGCCCGCACATCGCCTCGTCGGTCGGGGAGAACGAGTTGCTGCTGCTGGCCGACGCGCAGACCTCCGGCGGCCTGCTGGTGGCCGGCGAGGTGCCCGGCGCACCGGTGATCGGCGAGTTGGTACCGCGGAGCGACAGTCTGATCACTGTGCGCTGACGCCAGGCCTGCGCTGCCATAGACCGAATCAGTTGTCGAACGGGCACCAAGGCTGCGTCGAGAGCAGGGCCATCCGGCCTGCACAGGTGCCGGACACGGCGTGCACCAGCGGCGGACACGCGGGGGGCGGGGCCGCGTCCGGCGCTAAATTTGACTCGTTCCAGATAGCGCGGGATAGTGGGCCCGTCATGATCTCACCGGACGTCAACGACCAACTGCGCCGTGCCGGGTTGCGGGTGACCGCGCCTCGTCAGTCCGTGCTGCAGTGGTTGGCCGAGCACCCGCACGCGACGGCGGAGCAGATCCGCTCCGGGGTAGCGCAGCAACTCGTGTCGGTGTCCACTCAAGCTGTTTACGACGTGCTGGCTGCCCGCACGACAGCGGGGCTGGTGCGCCGGATCGAGCCGGCTGGGCATCCGGCCCGATCCGAGCGCCGCGTCGGCGACAACCGACGAAGCCGAGGTGGTGTTCTGGGGGTGGTGCCCCGGCTGCCACACGACGGCTGCACCCCCGGTTGATGATCACGATGGAAAAAATTCTCTCCACCACGAGGAGGCACGGCAGTGACGAACACGCAGCCCAAGCCGACGACGACGGATGCCGGTATCCCGGTCGAGAGCGACGAGCACTCGCTCACCGTCGGCCCGGACGGACCGATCCTCCTGCAGGATCACTACCTAATCGAGCAGATGGCGCAGTTCAACCGGGAGCGCATTCCCGAGCGCCAGCCGCACGCCAAGGGTGGCGGCGCCTTCGGCCGGTTCGAGGTGACGAACGACGTCAGCGCCTACACCAAGGCCGCGGTGTTCCAGCCGAACACCACGACCGACATGCTGATCCGGTTCTCCACGGTGGCCGGCGAACGAGGCAGCCCGGACACCTGGCGCGACCCCCGCGGCTTCGCCGTGAAGTTCTACACCACTGAGGGCAACTACGACATGGTCGGGAACAACACCCCGGTGTTCTTCATCCGGGACCCGATGAAGTTCCAGCACTTCATCCGCTCACAGAAGCGCCGCGCCGACACGAACCTGCGCGACCACGACATGCAGTGGGACTTCTGGACGCTGTCGCCGGAGTCGGCCCACCAGGTCACCTGGCTGATGGGTGACCGAGGCATCCCGAAGACCTGGCGGCACATGAACGGCTACTCCAGCCACACCTACATGTGGGTCAACGCCAAGGGTGAGAAGTTCTGGGTGCAGTACCACTTCAAGACCGACCAGGGCATCGACTGCCTCACCCAGGATGAGGCCGACCACCTGGCCGGCGCGGACGGCGACTACCACACCCGCGACCTCTACCAGGCAATCGAGCGAGGCGAGTACCCGAGCTGGACCCTCAAGATGCAGATCATGCCGTTCGAGGACGCCAAGACCTACCGGTTCAACCCGTTCGACCTGACCAAGGTATGGCCGCACGCCGACTACCCGCTCATCGAGGTCGGCCGGATGACGCTGGACCGCAACCCGACCGACTACCACACCGAGATCGAGCAGGCAGCGTTCGAGCCCAACAACCTCGTGCCGGGCATCGGCCCGAGCCCGGACAAGATGCTGCTGGCCCGGCTGTTCTCCTACGCGGACGCGCACCGCGCCCGCATGGGCGTGAATTACAAGCAGATCCCGGTGAACGCGCCGCAGTCGCCGGTCCACAGCTACAGCAAGGACGGCGCGATGCGGGTCCACAACGTCTCGGATCCGGTGTACGCGCCGAACTCCAAGGGCGGACCGCGTGCCGACACGGCGCGCTATGGCGAGCCGGCCGGGTGGCACACCGACGGTGACATGGTGCGCAATGCCTACACCCTGCGCGCGGATGACGACGACTGGGGCCAGGCCGCCACGATGGTCCGCGAGGTGCTCGACGACGCGGCTCGTGGGCGGCTGGTGAACAACATCGTTGGCCATCTGCTCGACGGCGTGACCGAGCCGATCCTGCTGCGGGCTTTCGAGTACTGGCGCAATGTGGACAAGGACCTGGGCGACCGGGTCGAGCAGGGAGTCCGGGCCGGACAATCTTGACTGGGATCAGTGTGACCGCGGCAGAGGGACCGGCTCCGGGGGTGCCGGGCCCTCGCGCATCCGGGCACCCCGTCGGAGCGTCGTAGGGTTCAGGGCATGGGGCTGACCGTGGTCGGCATCGGTGGTTCGATCCGCGAGGACTCGCAGTCCGAGCGGGCCCTGAGCGTGGTCCTCGATGGCGCTCGGGTGGCCGGCGCCGAGACCGTCGCGATTACCGGCATGGACCTGGTCCTGCCGTTCTACGACCCGGCGGTGGTCGAGCGTAACGAGGTGGCGCACCGGCTGGTGGCCGCGCTGCGCGGGGCCGACGGGGTGGTGCTGGTCTCGCCGGGCTACCACGGCACCGTATCCGGGCTGGTGAAGAACGCGCTCGACTACGTCGAGGACCTGCGGGGAGATCCCCGGCCCTACCTGGACGGGCGGGCGGTCGGCTGCGTGGCCATGGCGCTGGGCTGGCAGGCGACAGTGACCACACTGACCGCGTTGCGCTCAATCGTGCACGCGCTGCGCGGCTGGCCCACGCCGCTGGGCGCCGCGCTGAACTCCGCCGAGGTGAGTTTCGACGATCACGGGATCCCGTCCGATCCCGCGGTCGACCGTACTTTGCGCATGATTGGGGAGCAGGTGGTGCAGTTCGCGCTGGACCGTCACGCGACCCAACCCTGAGCTAGACCAGGCTGACCTTGGCCGGCGCGCTCGGACTGGGCGCCTCGGGTTGCACAGCGGCCCGAACGTGCAGGGTGCCTCCTACCAACCGGCCGCGTGGGCGTAGCCCGGCCCGGCGCAACACCCGGGTCATCGCGTGGTTGCCGGCGTCCGACACCGCAGTGAGTTCGGTGAGCTGATCGGTTCGGGCCAGCTCCACCAGCTTGCGGGTCAGCGCGGTGCCGACGCCCCGTCCCTGCCAGGCGTCCTCCACCATCAGCGCTACCTCGGCGGTTGCGGGTCCGGTGCCGACCAGGTTGGCCAGCCCGATTGCGGCACCGCCATCGGTGGTCACCGCGAGCACGCTGGTGGACCCGTCGGCGCCCACCAGCTGCGCCAGCACGGACGCCGCCAGCCCCGGTCTGGTGGGCAACGAGCGCAGCGACCGGGTCTGCGGGGAACACCGCGCGTGCAACGCGGCGACCAGTGGCGCGTCCGCGGCCGTCGCCACCCGCAGCACCACTTCGGAACCGTCGGTCAGCTGCACGCTGGCCCGCGGTGGCGGCAGCCGCCGCTCACCGGAGGCGCCGGCGAGTTCGAGCAGGGCGGCAGCCTGGGAGATCTCGGTGGCGGTGAACGGCCAGCCGCGGCACAGCCGCACCCGCGCGGCGCCGGTGCCGACCTCGGCCTGATGCGCGGCAAGCGGCGAGCCTGCCCCAGCCAGCTCGGCGCGCAGCAGGACCGCCACCGCGCGCGCGGCGCTGCCCGGGTCCACCGCCACGCAGTGCGCCAGCGCCAGCGCGGTGCTCACCGGATCGGCCAGCGCCTGCGCGTCAGCCTGCACTACCACCGTGGCGCGGAACCCGGCTGCTTCCACGGCTTCCACCAGCGTCGGTACCGAGAGCTGCGGCGGCACCCTGACCAGCAGCTCATCGGTCACCGCACCATCGTGGGCCGGCTCACCCACGACGTGCAGGGAGACGATGTTGGCCCCGCACCCCCCGATCGCGGCGGCTAGTGCGCCCAACTGACCGGGTTGATCGGCCACGTCGACGTGCAGCCGCCACAGGGTCACGATGACCACCTCCAGGCCCAGCGTCCGCGCGGGGGGTTACCCCCACGTTGACCAAGGGTAAATGTTCAACGCTGTGCAGTCAGACCGCTGAAAGCGTGCCGCTGCCGGCTGAGCCGGCAATCGGACGTGAACCGAGCACGTCGCGAACGAACGCCACCTCCGCAGCGACGTGCCGCACTGTCTCGGCCACCACCAGCGACCCGTGCCCGGCGTCGTAGCGGTAGGAGCGGTACGGCTTGTCCAACTCGGCGAGGCGGCCGAGGTAGTTGTCGACCTGACGGATCGGGCAGCGCGGGTCGTTCTCCCCGGCCAGCACGAGGATCGGGACCGCAACGTCTGCCGCGTAGCAGATCGGGGACGACGCGCGGTAGCTTTCGGGCAGCTCCTCGGGTGAGCCACCGAACAGGGCGCGGTCAAAGGACCGCAGCGGCTCCATCTCGTCGGCGTAGGCGGTCACGTAATCGGCCACCGGGATCCCGGCGACTCCCGCCGCCCAACGCTGAGATTGAGTCCCGAGGGCGAGCAGGGCCAGATAACCGCCCCACGACCAGCCCTCCACCACGCATGCGGCGGGGTCGGCGAATCCGGAGGACACCGCCCAGTCGTGTACGGCCGCGACGTCCTCCAGCTCGGTGAGCCCCGGCCGGCCCTCGATCGCGTCCCGCCACGCCGAGCCGTATCCGGTGGACCCGCGGTAGTTGACGTGCACGACGGCGAAGCCGGCGTCCAGCCAGAGCGCCCGGACTGCGCAGAAGCAATCCTCGTCGGCCGCCTCCGGCCCGCCGTGGAGCAGGAAGATGGTTGGTAGCGGACCCTCCGGAGCGCGGCCCGGTCGGGCCACCAGGGCGTGCACATTTCCGTGCGGGGTCGCCACGATCACGTCGGCCAGGGGTTCAGAGCCGGGCGCTGGCCCACCCTCAGGGCGCAGCAGCACGCGGTCGGTGCCGTCGGCGTGCAGTGCGCGGATCGCGGGCGGCTCGGCGGCGCAGGACCAGGCGTATTCCACGGTGCCGTCCGGCCGCACCCCCGCGCCGCCGATCGTGCCGGCCGGGGTGTCGAGCGTGGTGAGCTGGCCGGTGGTCAGGTCATAACGGTGCAGCGTGGAGCGGGCCGAGTGCCGGTGGTGCACGAGCAGCGCTGTACCGTCGGGATACCAGTCCGCGATCACCTCGCCGGGCAGCTCCAGCGGGAGCTCGGTCTCGGTGTCGGACGCGACATCCCAGATCAGCAGCTCCTCCCGGCCACGCCGCTCGTGGGTGAGCAGCAGCCTGGCGTCGCCCTCGATGGGGGAGAAGCCCAGCACATGCAGTCCCTTGCCGGGACCGTCCGCTTTCTCTGCGACTGCGGTGCCGGTGGCGTCCCCATTCGAGACGTCCCCATTCGAGACGTCCTCAGTCGCGTCGAGCACCCGGACCGCGGGATGGCGGGAGTCACCATGCTCAGAGTGCGTGATCGCGAGCAGCCGCTCGTCCCGGGACAGTGCCCCCACTCCGGCGTCGTGCTCGCTGCGGTAGACGACCTCGGCGAGTGTGCCGTCCCGGGAGATCCACACCGTGGTGCCCTCGTCGGTGGAGGCCCCGACCGCCACACTGCGCCGGCCGATGTCCAGCCCGGCAGGGTAGCCGGCCTCGGTGCCCGCAACGGCCGGCCGCGGCGGCTCGTCGGCGGGCCGCCCGGCGAACGGTTCGCTGACCCAGCTGCCGAACTCGTCACCGTCGTTGTCGGCGAACCACCACACCTGCTCACCGTCAGGCGTCAGGGTGCCGATGTGGGTGCCATTCGGCCGGTCGGTGACCTGCCGGTGCGTACCGGTGACGCGGTCCCAGACGTAGATCTCCCAGGTGCCCGACGCGTTGGAGGCGTACAGGCAACGGTCTGGGGCGTCTCGAGCCCACTGCGGCAGGCTGACCCGGGGTGCGGTGAACCGGGAGCGCCAGCGGGCTTCCGCATCCGGGTCGTCGAACAGACTGTCAGGGACGGTCGCCGAATGCTGTAGTGCGCTCACCCCCCCGATAGTGCCGCATTCACCTCGCTTGCTCGGTGCCCGGCTGCTATCGGGTGAGGCGGCGCGCGGTGTCCTTGAGCACCTCGGTGAGGACGCGCTGGGCCGCCGAGCCCATGCTGTTGAGCACTACCTGCAGTTGTCGTGCGGTGTTCAGGTCGATCTTGCCGATCATCGTTGCTGCGGTACCGGTCAATGCCAGCAGGACGCGTCGGAGGTCGTCGGGGTCCGGTGTGCGGCTGACCAGCCCGGCTCGGCTGAGCCGATCGACCATCGCGCAGGTCGCCGGTGGCCGGGTGCCCAAGGATTTGGACAGCGCGATCAGCGTGACTGGAGCCTTCGCGCTGATGTAGTGCAGCGCGATCAGCTGGGCCAAGGTCAGCTCGCTGCCGGCCCAGGCCCCAGGGCGGGACGACACCATCACGCGCAGGTAGCCGGCAAGCCAGTGGGCGTCCTCCGTCGTCACCATCGACGGTCCTCCCTCCGGTCGACCACGCGGCTGCGCATCGGTGTGACCTCCGTCATCTGGCAATCCTTCATGGAACCAACGAAAGCAGCCGGACGCAACTCGTGGCGGCAATGTTTGCCCTGCCTAACCTGCGAATATCGGGTCCTGCGACGCCCGAGTTGACGAACGACGCACCCACGATGGAGTGCAACTGACGTCAGGGAGTGCGGTCCCGCCGTAGCGGCCAGGTCGACGCTGCTCACCGGCGTCTGCAGACGGCGATCGGCTGGCCACGGTCTCGATCGCTGCGGCGTCTCGGGAGCGTCGGGGACCGCGCTATCGGGTGACGGAGGGAGCTGCGACCCACGCCGGGATGATTCGTAGTCCCGAAGCCTGGGTACTCACTCTCCGTACGGGATGTTGACGCTCCGTGCTGGCCGGATAGATGTCTGCTGGAGTGTCAGCACGATGCACTCACGGAAGATGGAGGAAAGTCGAATGAACATCCTCAACCGCGTGATCGCCGCGGGCGCCCTGGTCGTGCCGATGGCGCTGGGTGCCTCGGGCGTCGCCGTAGCCGACGTCGTGGCGGGGCACTCGATGCCGCCGACCCAGATCGGGGTACCCGGAGGTGACAAGCCGGACGAGTGCGACGAGGAAGGCGGGTTCCTCGGGATTCTGGGCGGTGGCGACCGCCCGTACGAGGGCGAATGTGGGGAAGACGACAACAGCTTGCTGGGCTGACAACTCTCTGCTGCCAGGTCCCGGATCCCGCACAGGGATCCGGGACCGTCATGCTCAGATACTGCTGGTGTCGAGGAGTGCCTGCAGCTCGCTCTGAGACGTGACCCCGACCTTGTTGGCTTTTACCTTCCCGTTCCTGAACAGCATGGCGGTCGGGACGCGGCGTATCCCAAGCTTGGCCTGTGTCTCCGGGTTCGAATCGATGTCAACCCTCCCGACCTTGAGCCTGCCGCGGTACGTGTTGGCGATCTCATCTAGGGCAGGCATGACCACCTCGCTGGGCGCAGACCGCGTGGCCCAGAACAGCACGAGCACCGGCTCCTCCGCCTTCAGCACGTCCGCCTCGAACGAGGCATCCGCCAACTCCACGATGTGCTCCGACGACACTTGGACTCCCTTGACCGGGCACGCAAGATCCAGCTTGGTTGCCAGGAGCATTATCCACAAGTCTCGCTGCCGTGAACGTGACGGATCGTCACATCCCGATGGCATGGGCTCCTGAACTGCGATCGGACTGTCGGGGTGGCGGGATTCGAACCCCCGGCCTCAGACCCGTTCACCGAGGCGCATCCACGGCAGGCCTGGCGCGGCCCAACCTAGGCTCCGAGTGGCAGCGCTTCGTTCAGCTTCGGCCGCCACGGGGCATCGGGAGAGTGTCGAAGACGTTCCCGCAGGTCAAGCCGATCATTGACCTCGGCGAGGAAGTCAGGTGAGAGCCTTGGCTCGGGTGCTGGCACGGCTCCGGGTTCGTAGCGCTCGAACCATGCTTCGACCTCGGACCAGCTCCAGAGTGGGTTCGATGAACGCCGGCGCGCGACGGGGGCTGGGAAGTCCCCGGGACCACGCTCGCCGCGTGCCAGCAGAGCAACGCTTTGGCGACTGCGGCCGACCCGCTCTGCGATCTCGCTGGCAGTCAGCCAGTCGTCATCGGCCTGGACCCGGAGCACCCGAGCGCCGATGCCGGCACGCTCGACATCGAGGATGGCGGAGATCACGGCATCCTGCTCTGTCGGCGCTTCGCGGTCGAAGAAGCCCAGGACCGTGCCGTCCGGTTCCACTGAGAACGAGCCGTCGTCGCAGCCGGTTTCGTGGAGGGTATTGAGCTGTTCGTCAGTCAGCTCGATGCCTCGGAGGGTTAGTCGAAATGTCCACTCGGTCATCGCCCCTCCTCATCGGCACTGTGGTTGTGCTGGTCAACCCATCTACGGATCTGTCGGCCATGGTTAAACGGGATCTTTGGTGTCGACCAGACCGAGAACCTCGCTCCGCACATGCCTTTGATCCGGCCCCACTTGTGACCGGCTGCCGTTTGTTCGACACGAAGCCCAGTTGGTTGGCGTAGTCGAGCGCGTCGTTGATTTCTTTCTTCGGGTGTTTCGGGTGCACGCAGCTCCCAGGCTAGACAGGGGTGTTACAGTTGTCAACATCGCAGGTCCAAACGCTAGTATGGCGTTCGGCGCAGGTGTCGGGTGAGTGCCACCGGTTGGATTCGGCCGACTCCGGTCGCGTGTCGTTGGCGGTGTCTGCCGATCCTGGTGCAGACAGCAGCGAACCCGATGAAGCGCGCTCCTGACCTGCGGTTTCGTCTGTCGGGGTGGCGGGATTCGAACCCACGGCCTCTTCGTCCCGAACTGCGGGCACGGGGGTCGGTGGTAGTTGTTTCCGCTCGTCAGCGGCCGGTGTGGGGTGCTGCCGGTCGGTGTCGATCGGTGCCGTTGCTGTACTTCGCTGCTGTACAGCTACGGACCACCCGCTGGCCGGGACTAGCCGCGCGCTGGCTATGTGGACCAGGCGCGGGACCTGGTGTCGCGCTGAACGAGCAGGTGAGATCAGGGGGCACACTCGCCTCTGAGTAGGCGGCCGAGGGCCCGGTGTTCCAGCACCTGCCCTCGGCCTTGATCCCCAACCCTGTAGAGAGGGTGGAGACCCGATGGCAGACCCTACGCAGTTCGACCCGGACCGGATCAGGGTGGCTTTGGATCATGGAGAGGTGGTGGAGCTGGACGGCGGCACGTTGATCCTCGACGGTGAGGAGTCCCCGAGCGTGGTGCTTCGGCTTGCGCCCTGGCGTGCTCGGTCGGTGGCCCGGGTGCTGGAGGAATGGTCGGCCGTCTCGCGGGTCTTCAACCGAGTGACTCGACCGAGTCTTGACGAGTTGGACTTATCCCGCGCCCTGGAACTCGCAGCGTCCGCGCTCGGCGACGGCGACGAACCACTCCTGCGGTTCCCCCGTGGCACCCGCACCGTCCCCAGCGGGCAACGCTTGGCCGCGGTGGCAGTCCTGGGCGAATGTGAGGAGCGGCTGTCCGCGGTGCAGCGCCTAGCCCGAGTTTCCGGGCTAGTTCGATCTTGGGTGCCGTTTTTGCTGGTGATGGGTGGTGTTGATGTTCGTTGGGTGTATGACCTAAGTGCTAGGTGCGGGGTGCCCAGCGGTGGAGGTCGAA
>JBOHGG010000064.1:0-18794 GCA_050700115.1 Pseudonocardiaceae bacterium | reverse complement strand
GGACGCGCACATGATCACGTTGTCGTCGCACACCAACGACACCACCACCACGAAACCGCTAGCCCCGCAGCTCACGCCGACTGACGCCAACCCGCCCCGCCGTGGTCAAGAGGAACGGCGGCTAACAGCCGGAGAGCACGATCTGCCCACCATGGGCGACGGCGCTCAGCTGGGCGCAGCGAATGACCGCCCGTCCGGCGTAACGGTTATCGCCACGAAGCTGCGCCTCCCCCGTGTGCAACGCCAGCCGGACCCGCAGCGCCCGGCCCTCCGCCCACGGTTCCTCGGCGAAAGCACGCTGCGCATTGAGGGCTGCGGCCAGCGCATCCGCCGGCCGGGCAAATACACCCACTACGTTGCCGCCCTCGCCCTGTTCCACTGCCCGCACCCCACCATGGAGCGCGATCGCCGCGTCGAACAGTTCATGGTGGCGGGCGATAGCCGCCCGCATCACCTCCTCGTCACCCTCCCAGTGACGAGTCGATCCCTCGACGTCGCCCACGAGGAAGGTGACCACCCCAGTCGGGAAGGAACGGGTGCCTACCGGGGACACGGCGGAGACATCATCACTCACAGTTGAAGATACTGGCAGGTAATCCCAGGTGTTCGCCATGACGCCATGCTCCGCGATGGGCCTCGTCAGAACGTCTGCCAGATGGCAGAGGTTTCGTCCGCTCCCTGGTGGAACGCGTGAACTATTCAGTGGGGTCGTTGCGGCGCAGCAGGCACTCAGCGACGAGGCCGGTCCAGCCGGTCTGGTGTGACGCGCCCAGCCCGGCCCCGGTGTCACCGTGGAAGTACTCGTAGAACCACAGCTGGTCGTGCCAGTGCGGGTCGGTCTGGAACAGCTCGTGGTTTCCGAACACCGGCCGGCGCCCGGCGGAGTCGTTGAGGAACGTGCTGATGAGGCGGTCGTTCAGGTCGGCGGCCACCTCAGCCAGCGTGCGCTTCACCCCGGAGCCGGTCGGGTGCTCGATGACGAAGTCGTCGCCGAAGAACCGGGCGAACCGCCCGATCGCCTCGACAAGCAGGTAATTGACGGGGAACCACACCGGCCCGCGCCAGTTGGAGTTGCCGCCGAACAGGCCACTGGTCGACTCGGCAGGCTCGTAGTCCACCGATGCGTGCAACTCGGGCAGGTCGAGCACGAACGGCGCGTCGCGGTGGTGGCGCGACACCGACCGCAGACCGTGCGGCGACAGGAACTCCTGCTCGGACAGCATCGGCTGCAGGATCCGCCGTAGCTGCTCGCGCCCCACGATCGACAGCAGCTGGCCCTCGGAGCCGCCCCGCACGCGGGTCTCCCCCACCACGTCGGCGTACTGCGGCAGGTGGGTGATGAACCAGCGCATTCGCGCCGCGAAGTCCGGCAGCCGCTGCAGGGTCGCGGTGCCCAGCGTCGTCGTCGCGCACAGCGGCAGCAGCCCCACCATCGAGCGCACCCGCAGCGGGATCCGCCGCCCGTCGGCCGCGGACAGCACGTCGTAGAAGAAGCCGTCGGTGGGATCCCACAGCCCGCCGTGGGCCGCCGAGGCGATCAGCGCGAAATGCTCGAAGAACTTGGTGGCGAGGTCCTCGTAGGCCCGGTCGTGCTCGGCCAGAACCAGGGCCATCTCCAGCAGGTTCAGGCAGTACATCGCCATCCAGGCGGTGCCATCGCTCTGCTCCAGGATGCCGGCCAGCGGCAGCGCCGCGGACCGGTCGATCGGCCCGATATTGTCCAGGCCGAGGAACCCGCCCTCGAAGACGTTGTTGCCCTCGCTGTCCTTGCGATTCACCCACCAGGTGAAGTTCAGCAGCAGCTTGTGGAACACCCGGGCCAGGAAGTCAAAGTCGCGCGAGCCGTCAATCTCGAAGACCCGCAATGCAGCCCAGGCGTGCACCGGCGGGTTGACGTCACCGAAGGCCCACTCATACGCGGGCAGCTGGCCACCCGGGTGCATGTACCACTCGCGCAGCAACAACAGCAGCTGGTTCTTGGCGAACGTCGGGTCCAGGCGCGCCAGTGGCACGCAGTGGAACGCGAGGTCCCAAGCGGCGTACCAGGGGTACTCCCACGGGTCCGGCATCGAGATCACGTCGGCGTTGTTGAGGTGGCGCCATGCGGAGTTGCGCCCGTGCCGTCGCTGCGACGGCGGTGGTGGGCCGGCCGGGTCACCGTCGAGCCAGCGTGCCACGTCGTAGTGGAAGAACTGCTTGCCCCACAGCATCCCGGCCATCGCCTGCCGGAACATCAGCGCCTCATCGGTGGACGCCTCGGCGGGGATCAGCGCCCGGTAGAACTCGTCCGCCTCGGCGCGCCGCGCCGTCATCACCTGGTCGAACCCAGCAACAAGATCACCAGCGCTGTCACCGGCGGTCAGCCGCAGCCGGACCACAGACCGGCCACCGGCCGGCACCTCGAGCCGGTACCACAGCGCACCTTTCGTGCCGACCCCTTCGGGGTTGACGGTCGCGGCGCCGGTCACGACGTGATCGTTGATCCCGTCCTTGGGATGAGCCGAGCGACCCGGCACGCCGTGGAGCCGCTGGGTGTTGGTCTCGTTGTCGCACAGCAGCGGCTGCGGAGCACCGTCGCCACCGAGCACCAGCGTGCCCAGCTCGGCATGCCGTGCGCGCAGCGTGCCGTCCGCGCCGGCGCGGATCTCCGGCACGGCCTGCTGCCCGGTCAGTCCCCACGCCCAGCTGTTGCGGAACCACAGCGTCGGCAGCACGTGCAGCGTCGCCGCCTCCGGGCCGCGGTTGTCCACGGTGATCCGCAGGCACAGGTCGGTCGGGTCGGCCTTGGCATAATCGACCGTCACCGCCCAGTACCGATCCTGGGCGAACACGCCGGTGTCGACCAGCTCAAATTCCGGCGCCTCCCGGCCCCGGCGGCGGTTCTGCTCGACCAGGTCGGCGTACGGGAACAACCGCTGCGGGTAGTGGTAGCGCCAGGTCATCCAGGAGTGGGTGGGCGTGGAGTCCAGATACCACCAGTACTCCTTGACGTCCTCGCCGTGGTTGCCCTCCGGCCCGGTCAGCCCGAACATCCGCTCCTTGAGGATGGGGTCGACGCCGTTCCACAGCGCCAGAGCGAGGCAGAACGTCTGGCGTTCGTCGCAGACCCCGGCCATGCCGTCCTCGTTCCAGCGGTACACCCGGGAACGGGCGTGGTCGTGCGGGAAGTGATCCCAGGCCTGGCCGTAGGAGCTGTAGTCCTCCCGGACGGTGCCCCAAGCCCGCTCGGACAGGTACGGGCCCCAGGCCCGCCAGGCCGCCGTGCCATCGTCGGCTCGCTGAAGTCGGGTGTACTCCGCTGATGTCGTCTGCCCCATGCTGGTCAGTACACCAGCCCGCGCCCGGCGTTACGTTCGGCCGTCGAGGGGACAATGCTGATTCATGACTCCGCTGCGCATCGCCTTCGGGCCTGCCGTGTGCACGTCGCTGGCCGAGGGCGGTGACCGGGAGTGGCTGGTAGCCGATGGCTGCGGCGGTTATGCGATGGGCACCGTCTGCGGGCTTCGCACCCGGCGCTACCACGGCCTGCTGGTGCCGGCGGTCGCCGGCCCGTCGACGCGCTGCCTCGGCCTGGTCGCCCTGGACCCGGTGCTGGTGCTGCCGTCGGGCACCTCCGTACGGCTCGGCGTGCATGAGTGGTCGGGCGGTGCGGTGGCGCCTGCCGGGCACACGTTCCTCGAGTCGTTCAACCTCGACGACGGGCTGCCGCGCTGGCGGTGGCGGGTGGGCGACGTCGTGCTGGAACGCGAGTTGGCGATGCGCCACGGTGGCGCGTCGCTGGCGGTGGTGCACCGACTGCTCGCTGGCGGGCCGGTGCGCCTCGTGTTGGAGGCGCTGGTGACCTGGCGCGACGCGCACGGCGAGCGCTACGCGGGCGGGCCGCTGGCCGTCGAGCACGGCGATGGTGGGGCGGTGGTCGAGGGATCCTTCCGGCTGGGCGGGCCCGGCTGGGCACCGGCTGGCGACTGGTACCGCGGCGTGCACACGCGGCTGGAGGCACAGCGTGGGCTCACCGCAGAGGAGGACATCTGGCTGGCCGGCCGGTTCGCTGCCGACCTGTCCAGCGCTGGCGACACGCTGCCGGTGTCGGTGTGCGCCGGTGACCTCTCGGATGAGCCCGCACCGGCCGTCGACGTGGTCGCGGCTGCGCGCGAGCGGGCCCGCATCCTGGTGGCTACCGCGGGTGTGGCCGACGAGGTGGCGGCGCGGTTGGTGCTGGCTGCCGACGCGTTCATCACCACTGCGCCGGACGTCGTCGCGGGTTACCCGTGGTTCGGCGCGTGGTCGCGGGACACCATGACCTCCTACGAGGGGCTGTTCCTCGCCACCGGCCGGGCCGACGAGGGGGCCGCGCTGCTGCGTGGGTACGCCGCGACGGTCTCCGACGGGATGCTCGCCAACACCGCCGACACCGGCGCGACCGAATACAACACCGCCGACGCCACGCTGTGGTTCATCCACGCCATCGACCGCCATGTCGCGGCGACCGGCGACCTCGACCTCGCCACCGCGCTCGTCCCGGTCCTGGATGGGGTGGTGAAGGCGCACGTGCAGGGCACCCGGTACGGCATCCGCGTCGACCCCGCCGACGGGCTGCTGGCCCAGGGGCATCCCAGCTACGCCCTGACCTGGATGGATGCCCGGGTTGACGGGGTCGGCGTGACGCCTCGCATCGGCAAGCCGGTGGACATCAACGCGCTGTGGGTGAACGGCCTAGCGGCGCTGCGGGAGTTGCACGCGCGCGTCGGCTCGGATCCGCCGGAGATCGCCGCGCTGCACGAGCGCGCCCGCACGTCCTTCGCCGCCCGCTTCCCTACCCCTCGCGGCGGGCTCTACGACGTCGTGGATGGCTCGACCGGCGACGACGACACGTGCGGCCCAACCAACTGCTCGCGTTCTCGCTGCCACATGCGCCGCTCACCGACCCCGGCGCCGTCGGTGCCCTCGCCGCGGCGCTGCTCACCCCACTCGGGCTGCGCAGCCTCGCGCCCGGCTCGCCCGGCTACCTCGGCCGGCACCGCGGGGGGTCGCGCGAACGCGACGGCGCCTACCACCAGGGCACCGTCTGGCCGTGGCTGATCGGTCCCTACGTCGATGCCTGCCGGCGCACCGGCCTGCTCACCGACGGCGTGCTCGACGGTCTGGCAGCGCACCTGGCCGAGTGGGGGTTGGGCTCGGTCTCCGAGACCACCGACGGCGACCCACCGCACGCCGCCACCGGCTGCCCGTTCCAAGCCTGGTCGGTCGCCGAATTTCTCCGCGCCATGCGGAGTGAGCCGGTAAAGTCAACGGTCAGATGACCCTTGACATCGGTCGATGCGCTCTGCCACCATGAAGAACTTCATTATTTTGTGATTCTGGTAGGGAATTCGCACCGGTTATTATGATTCTGGTTTCGAGTGACAGCGGAGGTCGAATATGGTCACTGTACACGATCAGCGCGGTCGCCTTGTCAACGGGAAGATCGAGGAGCCTACACCGAGCGCACCGAGCGGGCGCCGGCAGTGGGTGGCGCCGGCCTGGGAGCGGCTGGAAACCCCCATGGAAGTCACGATGTACGTGGCCCGGCGTTAAGGTTAGTCAGCTTCGCTGCGATGCTCCTTCGCATTCTGGGATCTGCTGCCGGCGGTGGAGTACCGCAATGGAACTGCGGGTGCCCAGGGTGTGTGGCCGCGCGGTCAGGTTCGCGCCCAGTGAGTCGGCGACGTTCCTCCACTGTTGCGGTCGGCGACGGTTCTGGCGAGTGGTTTCTGGGCAATGCTGGGCCAGATCTCGACGCGGCGCTTTGCGAGTGCGCCCCGTTATGGCCTGGCCCTGGCGACTCCACTGCACCGATACATGGCGTTTTTCTCACCGATGCCGAGCTTGACCACACACTCGGGTTGCTGTCGCTCCGACAGGCGCCCGAGCTGCATGTGTACGCAACCGCGGCGGTGCGAATCCTGTTGACCCGCTGCGGGGTGCTCCCGACGTTGGAGAGCTACACGGTGGTGCGTTGGCACGAGGTTCGCCCGGGTGAGGGATTCGCGTTGCAGTATCGGCATGGCGGGGCATCGCCGATATGGTGTGAGCCTTTCGATGCCAGCTGCGGTCGGCTTCCCCGCTACGCTCGGGGCGGTGGTTTCACGGGTCCCACGTCCGGCGTCGTCATCGGTTACCGGATCACTGACCAGCGCAGCACCCGCTCGGTGGTGTTTCTCCCCTCGGTCGCAGCGCTCGACGACGGCCTCCTCAAACACCTTGAGCAGGCACATCTGGTTCTCGTGGACGGCACGTTCTGGGCCGACGACGAGCTCGAGGTGCACGGGCGCGGCACCGCGACGGCTCGCTCGATGGGCCATCTGCCGGTCAACGGTGCGGACGGTAGCCTGCACCTGCTTCAGCAACTGACCGAGGCGCACGTTGTGTACACCCACGTCAACAACACCAATCCGATGCTGTTCGAGGACGGGCCCGAACGAGCGTGCCTCATCGGTGCCGGCGCAAGCATTGCTGAGGACGGTGCCCAATACGAGCTCTGAGAGAGGAAGAGATGGGCGAAAGCCTTCCGGTGTTAAGCCATGACGACTTCGAGGGCATGCTGCGTGCTCAGGAGCGCAGTTACTGGGACAAGCATCCCTTTCATCAGCGGATGGGCGCCGGTGAGCTCGAGCCTTCTCACCTGCGGGCTTATGTGGCCAACCGGTGGTATTATCAGCGAAGTCTGCCGCAGAAGGACGCCGCCATCGTCGCGAACTGCCCGCTGCCAGAGGTCCGCCGGCGGTGGCTGCCGCGAATCACCTACCACGACGGCACCGCCAACGGTGACGGTGGTTGCGCCCGATGGCTGGTGCTTGCTGATGCGGTCGGATTGAACGCGGCAGAGGTAGTGGACGAGCTGCACTTGTTGCCGGGGGTGCGCTTTGCGGTCGATTCCTATGTCGCCTTCGCTCGGGCGAGACCATGGGTCGAGGGCGTCGCGTCGTCATTGACCGAACTTTTCGCCCCGCAGGCGATGGCGGCGCGCACCGCCGCATTGAAGAAATACTACCCTTGGATCAATCGCGACGCTCTGGGATACTTTGAATCCCGAATAGACCGGGCCCCCCAAGAATGCGCAGACGCGCTGGATATCGTATTGTCGCATTGCCGGTCGAGGGACAGCCAGGACGCTGCGCTGCGCGCGCTGGCGTTCAAGACCGACGTGCTGTGGAGCATGCTCGATGCGATCGAGCATTCGCTGCAGGTGCGTCGGTGACGCAGGTGTTGTCGCTCACCGACCGGCCGCAGCTGCGCGGCGGGGTGCGCGCCGGGACCGATCCGCTCAGCGGTGAGACGGTGCTGCTCTTCCCGGAGGGTGTGCTCATCATGAACGAGACGGCGGCTGCGGTCGTCCGGCAGTGCGACGGCTGCCACAGTGTGTCTGACGTGCTGCAGTCGGTCGGCGAGGTGTACGACGACGTCGCGGTTGAGGACGTCCTGTCGCTGCTGCAGGACCTGATCGCCCAGGGTCTGCTGGTGGCCAGCAGTGGATAGGCCGCTCGGCCTGCTCGCCGAGCTGACCTACCGCTGCCCACTGCACTGCCCGTACTGCTCCAATCCCGTGGCTGGCCTGGCGGCAGCGGAGCTGGCGCTGCACGAGTGGTTTCGCGTGCTGGACGAGGCCCGGCAGCTCGGCGTGCTGCAACTGCACCTCACCGGAGGTGAGCCGCTGGCCCGGCCCGACCTGACCCCGCTCGTCGCGCGGGCCCGCGATCTAGGCTTCTACGTCAACCTGGTCACCAGTGGGGTGGGCCTCGACGAGCGGCGCGCAGCCGAACTCGCGCAGGCCGGGCTCGACCACGTCCAACTCAGCATCCAGGACGCCGACCGTGCGGCTGCCGACGAGGTGGCAGGTGCCCGCGTCTGGGACCGCAAGATGGCGGCCGCCCGAGCGGTCACGGACCTGGAGCTGCCGCTGACGATCAACGTCGTCCTGCATCGCGGGAACGTCGGCCGTATCGGGCCGCTGGTCGATCTCGCCGTTGCGCTCGGTGCCGACCGGCTCGAGCTGGCACATACGCAGTATTACGGCTGGGCGCTCCTCAACCGGTCAGCATTGCTGCCGACACGCGACCAGGCCGTCGCCGCGGAGCAGGCTGTCGCGCAAGCGCGTGCGGCGCACGGCGACACCCTTGAGATCCTTTATGTCGTCGCGGACTACTACGAGCCTTACCCGAAGCCGTGCATGCACGGCTGGGGACGGCGGCACATCGTCATCACGCCCGACGGGCGGGCGCTGCCGTGCCCGGCGGCCGGGCAGATCGTCGGGCTGGATATCGACAACGTGCGGGAGCGCGCACTGGGTGCGATCTGGCGCCACTCCACGGCCTTCACCCGGTTTCGCGGGTCGGGGTGGATGCCCGAGCCGTGCCGGAGCTGCCCGCGCAAGGAGGTCGACTTCGGCGGCTGCCGCTGCCAGGCCTTCCAGCTCACCGGTGACGCTGCCCGGGCGGACCCGGTGTGCCAGCTGTCGCCCGATCATCATCTGGTCCGAGCTGTTGTCGATGCCGCCGGGACGCAGCAGCCGCTGCGTCCACGGGTGAATCCTCCGCACTACGGGCCAAGCCACAATAGATCCACAGCACCAGCGGCCCTACCAGGAAAGGCGCCCACGGTCACCGAGAAGTCGTAACGCACTGTCATCGCCGGGTGGTTTAAATGTTACTTCGATTTTAATGCCAAGGTGGTTGCACGCTGCGCCGAGGGCGGGCAGGGTGGTCAGTGGACGGCTTATCCAGCATCCCCGAGACCCGGGAGCACAGATACATGCCTACGCATATCAAAACCGACCGGTGGGTAACCGACGCCCCCGACGAGCGAGGCCCTTACCCGGTCCACGACGCAGCGGACCCGACCACCGAGCAGGCTCAGGCCGCTGCGGACACGACTACTCAGCGGGCGCAGGACTCGATGGTTCAGCTCGTGCGCCAAGGGCTGGACACCTCGTTAAAGTCGGTCCAGGTATGGGCTGACCTGGCCCGACAGGTCGGTCCGGGCACCGTGGACTCCCCCGCAGGCGCGACAATCGCCTCCCATGCCTTCGACCCGTTCGAGTTGTTGCTTGCCGCTCAGCGCGAGGTCGTCGGCGAGCTCGTCGCCACCCAACGTCAACTCACGCAGCAAGTCTTTCACAGCAGCGCCGTCGACACCCGCCGTTAAGGCAACCCCCAAGCGGGAAACCCCACCGAATCGCCGATACTGGTGCATGAGCAACGCGGGGATATGAAGTGGGGGAATATTCAGGCTGATGAGTACGCGCTGAGGATCCAACCCTCTTTACCTTTAACAAGAAGGTAACAAGGGGCGATGGCTTCGTCCTCCAACCGGTCCGATGGTGGATACACCGATGGCGGCGACGATTCAGGAGATTACGCGAAGCCGCCGCGACCGAGCGGCCCAACCCATTTATGCGGGGACTCAATGCCCGTCCCGACCGCACTCCGTCGAGCTGCGGCTCGACAACAACGACTATCCAGAAGGTGATTCCGCGATGAGCAACTCCTTGCAACTCGCCCACCAGTGGTGGGACGCCCTCAACCAGGTCGATCGTCAACGGGTCTGGGACAGCCGCCACAGCTATCTCGCCGGCGACCTCGTGGAAAGCATGGCCAACGCCGGCGTGCCCGTCGTCAGCGACGGCCGCTGGTCCTGCGTCAGCGTCGGCCCCACCGGTTTCACCGTGCCCACCGCTGTCCAGCAACTCCTCGACGGTCTGTCCCGGTTGCCCAACGGGGACCGTCCGCTCGGCAGCACATAGCGCGGGCCACCACCTCGGAGCTTCCGGCTGGGGGCGGGTGGTGCCTACCCTTCGGGTGTGGCCGTAACGTGGCCGCTGACCGGGCGGGCCGAGGAGCTGAGTCTGATCAGCGGGCTGACCCGTCGCCGGGATGGGCCGGCTGGGGTTGTGCTGGCTGGAGCGGCGGGGGTGGGCAAGACCCGGCTCGCCCGGGAGGCGCTGGCGGTGGCCGAGCAGCGCGGCACGCTGACCCGGTGGGCAGTCGCCACGGCCTCTGCTCGGGCGTTACCGTTGGGCGCGTTCGCGGCGACGCTGGGGGTTGTCGGCCCGGATCCGGCCCGGCTGGTGCGGCAGGCCACTGATGCATTGCTGGCCGGTGCCGGACGCGCCGGGGTGATCGTCGGGGTGGACGACGCGCACCTGCTGGATGAGCTGTCCGCGATGCTGGTTCATCAGCTGGCGCTGCGCCGGGCGGTGACGCTAGTGCTGACGCTGCGCACCGGGGAGACCGCGCCGGATGCGGTGACGGCACTGTGGAAGGACGGGCACCTGCCGCGGCTGGAGCTACAGCCGCTGTCGGAGGCGGAGACCGCCACGTTGGTAGAGGCGACGCTGGGTGGGCCGCTGGACAGCGCCGCCGCACGGCGGTTGTGGACGACTACCCAGGGCAATGCGCTGTACCTGCGGCAATTGGTCGACGGGGAGCTCGAAGCCGGCCGGTTGCACCAGGTCGCCGGGGTGTGGCGGTGGTCCGGCGAGTTTGAGCTGTCGCCGGGGCTGGCCGAGCTGGTGTCGGCGCGGATCGGCCAGCTGCCCGACGAGCAGCGAGACGTCGTGGAGGTGCTGGCCTTCGGCGAGCCGCTGGGCATGCCCCTGCTGACGGAACTGACAGATGCGGCGGTAGCGGTGGAGGCCGCCGAGGCTCGGGGCCTGGTCGAGGTGTACCCCGATGGGCGGCGGCTGCAGGTCCGGCTGGCCCACCCGCTGTTCGGCGAGGTGCAGCGGGAGCAGATGGGCCGGCTGCGGGCTCGGCGGCTGCGTGGCCGGATCGCGCAAGCGCTGGCGGCCACCGGCGCTCGGCGGGCCGGGGACACCTTGCGCCGCGCGGTGTTGGCGCTGGACTCCGACCTGCAACCGGATTCGGTGTTGCTCACCGACGCCGCCCGTCGCGCCACCGAACTGGGGGACCTCGCACTGGCGCAGCGGGTCGCGGTGGCCGCCGTGGCCGCCGGCGGTGGATTCGAGCCACGCCTGCTGCTGGGTAACGCGCTCGTGTGGTCTGGCCGGGGGGCCGAGGCCGAGTCCGAGCTGGCCGCGCTCGGCCTCCTGGCCCGCACCGACGCCCAGCGAGCCCAGGTGGCGATCCCCCGGGTGGCCGCCTTGGCCTGGGGACTCGGGCTTCCCGCGGAGGCTGAGGCGATGCTCGACGCCGTCGCGAGCGTCGTGGCCGATGACGCCGCCGGGCTGGAGCTGGCTGGGATGCGCTCGGTTCTCGATGCCTTTCTCGGTCGGTCTGTCCAGGCCGCCGAGGCGGCCGCCGGGGTGCTCGCCCATCCGTGCTGCTCTCCGCCTGCAGCTCAGCTGGCGACGTGGGGTCTGGCCGCGGCCGGCGGGGGGCTGGGCCGCCTCGACGGGCTTGGCGACAGAGTGCGGCAGATCGACGCTCGCGCCGACTCGTCGGAGACCGGGCTGCACCAGGCGGCCGTCGTCGGGTCGTCGTGGGTCCGGGGGCTGCTCCTGGCCGGCTTACTGGACCAGGCCGAGGACGCCGCGCAGCGGTACCGCGAGCGCTGCCAGGACACCCCCGGACCCGGAGATGTGATCACCAGTTTCATGTGCGGGAAGGTGGCGAAGTCCCGCGGCCAGGTCCAGACCGCGGCGCGATGGTTCCGTCAATCCCTTGCCGGAGTGCGGGGCGCGGATACCGGCGGCTGGGCGTTCCAACTCCTTGTGAATCTCACCGGCACGCTCGGGATGGCCGGTAACGCGACGTCGGCCCTCGAGGCCCTCGAGGGCATGACCGCTGCGCGGCATCCGGCGCTCGGATACCGGGAACCGGAGGTGCTGCTCGCCCAGGCGTGGGTGGCCGCCGCCGAGGGCACCGTCGGCGAGGCCGTCGCACTCGCCCGCCGGGCCGCTGAGGTGGCCGCGTCTCAACCCCAGCCCGCCGTGGAGGTGCTCGCGCTGCATACCGCGGTCTGTTTCGGTGACCGCACGGTGGCCGACCGGCTCGCCGAGCTGGCCACTCAGGTCGATGGGCCCCGCGCCCCGGCCGCCGCGGCGCATGCCGCTGCCCTGGCCGCCGACGACGGCGCGGCGCTGCACGCCGCCTCGGTCCAACTCGAACAAATGGGCGCCCTGCTGCTGGCGGCCGACGCCGCCGCCCAGGCCGCCGCCACCCACACCCGCCATGACCTGCGTGGTTCCGTCCAGGCTGCCGCCACCCGCGCCCACCGGCTCGCCGTGGCCTGCGAGGGCGCCCGAACCCCAGCGCTGGTCGCTGTCGAGGCACCCCTGCCACTGACCAACCGGGAACGGGAGATCGTCACCCTGGCCGCCGGTGGGCTGTCCAACCGCCGGATCGCCGAGCGGCTGGTCGTGTCGGTCCGCACCGTCGAGGGCCACCTCTACCGCGCCTGCGCCAAACTCGGCACCTCCGACCGCACCGAACTCGCCGCCCTACTCCACGGCCACTGACCCCGGCTGCGTACCCACCCCCGCCCGATGCGAGTAGCCGACTACTCGCATCGCCGAGTCCAGCCGCGCGCACCCTAGTCCCGGATAGCCCCACAAGTGTAGAAGGAGGGGACGACGCCCATGATCCCTTACCAACGGCAGAACCGCCGTCCGCGCCGGCCGAATGGCTACGTCCTGCTCGACAGCACCTGGGCCGAGCGTCTCGGCGTGCAGCGGACGGGCGGTCAGTACCGCATCGGGCGACGCGACCTCGCCGACCGGCTGGCCAGACTGAGCGCGACGTTGCCCCTGGCAGACCAGGTGCAGGGCAGCGTGACTGCGAACGAGCCACAGCGTGACGACATCGTCGCCCTTGAGGGTCATTCGCATGTCGTTGGATTCTACGAGACAGAATCCTTCCTCGTGGACTCCGTACGGGATTTCCTCGTGCCGGGCCTCCTCGCTGGCGATGCTGCCATCGTGGTTGCCACCGGCTCCCACCGGGATTTGTTCGGCCGCGCCCTCATCGAAACGGGCATCGACCTACGCGAGGCCCAGCGATGCGGCCGGTACATTTCACTGGACGCGTCCGAAACGTTGTCGAAGTTCATGGTGGAGTGCATGCCGGACGCGGCGCGCTTCGAAGCCGCCATAGGGGAGCTCGTTTCCCGAGCGGCGTATGGCCCACGCGATGTGCGAATCTACGGTGAGATGGTCGCGGTGCTGTGGGACCAGGGAAACGTCGCCGCTGCCATCGCATTAGAGGACTTATGGAACGATCTCGCCACCAGGCACCAGTTCTCGCTGTTCTGCGCGTACCCGATACGCGCCTTCGATGCAGACGCGAGCCCAGAGCAATTTAGGACGATTTGCGGGCAGCACTCGAGAGTGATCCCGACCGTGCGTTGATCCAGAACCAGCGACCCTGATGAGCCCTCCGGCAGAGTTGGCTCGAAGCCGCAGCGATGATCTCGCATTGCGATGACAGGGACGAGAGGAGCTCTTGCCGTGTGGACCACCCGTGAACATGAAATTTCCTCGGACGTATTGATGGTCCTTGTGCAGCACCAGCGACTGGTCAGGGAGGCGGCTTGTACTTCCCGCCCCTGCGAGAGCTGCATGGCAGCCCACCGGGAGCGCGTCGCTCAATTCGTCTCACGAAGCGTCCCTGTCGATTTCGTGCTTCCCGCATTTCCCGGCAAGTCGCCGAACAAGTCGAAAGTGATCGGCGTCGTTCCCGATATGGCGGAACAACTCTCGCTGGAATTCCTTCGTAAGATCTGCGATCAGATTCAAGCAATCTACGCCCCCGGGGCTCGGATTATCATTTGCTCCGACGGGCACGTGTTCAGTGATCTCGTGCATATCGCCGATTCGGATATTACCTTTTATCAGGCCGAGCTGAAAGGAATGATCGGGCAAAATAACCCAGGGTCATTGGATGTGTTCGGCCTTGATGGCGAGTACGGGGGATGTGCATATGAAAAGATGCGTTTTCTGCTGATGGAGCGTTATGGTGAGGGTGTCGACGAGCTCAAGCGGCAAGTGCGCGAGGGCGGAGACTTGCTCACGTTATATCGCGGTATAACGAGGTTCCTCCTCGAGGACGCGGATCGGTCCGGCCACAAGAAGAGTCGCGCCGCCCTTCAACGAGAGTGTCGCGAGCGGGCCTATGGTGTCATACAGCGGAGTAGGGCGTGGGGAAGACTGATCGCGGAACGTTTTCCAGAAGCTGTGCGACTGTCTATCCATCCGCAGCCCTGCGGATCGGACAAGCTCGGCATCAACCTTCTTGATGCCTCCGACAACTGGATCACCCCCTGGCATGGCACGGCGGTCGACATCAAGGGTCGGTTCGTTCTCATGAAGCGATACCAGGCAGAAGCCTTGGGCGCTGATCTCATCTACCTTCACGGCAGGCCGTCACACTATGTTGTGAGCCAGTCACACCTTTCCTCAAACAGCTCTTCATGCCTCGCCGCCTAGAGGAGGAAAATCTCATGGAACTGTTTCCCACCGATCTGTCCAGCCAGTTCAAAATGGAAGTCGTCTCCCCCTTCGGCGTGATGATACGTCCGGCTGGAGCCGAGGCAGATATGACGGAGTTCCCGGTTCCGGCTGCTCAGGACCTAGTGCGCAGGTATCACCTCCTCATATTTCGTGGCTTCGGCGCCTTCTCGGATCCGGAAGAACTGGCGCGGTACGCAGCATCCTGGGGTCAGGTACTTGCCTGGTCCTTCGGGGCCGTACTTGAACTGGTCGAACACGAGCGCCCAGCCGATCACGTCTTCGATAGCACCGGAGTGTCGTTTCACTGGGATGGCATGTTCGTTGATCGGATCCCGGAGTTCCAGATCTTCCAATGCGTCAAGGCTCTGGACGAGGGGCAAGGTGGACGCACCATCTTCTGCGACACCACCCGAGTTCTCGACGACGCCGATGCTTCGACCCAGAAACTGTGGGAGAACCTGACCCTCACCTACCGGGTCACGAAGGAGTCTCATTACGGCGGTATGGCTGTATCTCCACTGGTTGTCGAACACCCGGTCAGAGGATTCCCGACGATTCGCTATTTGGAGCCCGTTCCTGAGACCATCGGCTACGTCAACCGCCCGCGGGTGAAGTTCCATGACGTGCCGGATGAGCGAGTCGCTGAGATCGAGCAGGCGCTGCGGGATGCGCTGTACGCGTCGCGTCATTGCTACGCCCACGAATGGCAAGAAGGTGATGTCGTCGTCGCGGACAACTACACCTTGCTGCATGGCCGGGAGCCCTACACCAGCAGATGCGGGCGTCACCTGCGGCGCGTCCATGTCCTCGGTGATCCACCGCTGATGAATCCGGCTTTGCGGTAGGCACCTTCTTGTGGTCCGACCCAAGGACAGACCGATCCGATCTAGGAGAGACAATGATCGAAAATCTGTACGGAGAAGCCTGTGGCACAGGTTCCGAGGACTCAGCCAATCCGTGCGAACTGTCGGTGGTAGCCCAGTTGGCCAACCTCGCCTCGCCTTACGCGATACGCGTCGCGGCCACGCTCCGGCTGGCGGACCTGATCGAAGAGCAGCCACGACGGTTGGACGACCTCGCCGCCGCGGCAGGGGCCAATCCTGACGCACTCGGGCGGTTGATGCGCTTTCTCACGTGCCGGGGGGTGTTCGCCGAACCGGAGCCAGGCGTGTTCTCGATGACGGAGTCGGCCCGTGTACTTACCAGCAGCCATCCGATGCAAGTGCGGGGCTGGTTCGACCTCGACGGGCCTGCCGCCGGGCGCATGGACGTTTCTTTCACAGGACTGCTCGATTCAGTGCGTACCGGCGAGACTGCCTATTCGAAGATTTTCGGCCGTCCGGTATGGGAAGATCTTGAAGATAGCCCCGATCTAGCTGCCTCATTTGGCGAGCTGATGGCTTCCCGGGCGGCGTCGTTTGCCCCTGATGTGGTCAAGTGCTACGACTGGAACGATGTCACTCATGTGATAGATGTAGGCGGCGGTGCCGGACTTCTGCTCAGGGAGCTCCTCCACGCCTATCCGGCCATGATGGGCACTCTCGTGGACCTGCCGGCAGTAGCGTCACTCGCGGAGACGACGTTCGAAGCCGCCGGGCTTTCCCATCGAACCTCAGCGGTCGAGGGGAATATCTTCGATCCGCTACCGGCCGGCGGTGATCTCTACCTCCTGGCGAGCATCCTGCACGACTGGAACGACCACGATGCCACCAGGATCCTGCGCCGCTGTGCCCAGGCAGCCGGCGCAGGCGGCCATATACTTGTCGTCGACCGGACCAGTGACCAGGGAAACTCGCTGACGTTTACCTTCATGAATCTGTTGATGCTGGTGTTCCTCGGCGGACGGGAACGAACGCTGGACGAATTCGCCGAGCTGGGCAGGGTCACCGGACTGACACTACAATCCGCAAGCCCCACCCCATCTGGCTTGTCCTTACTCACCTTCGTCGTCAACTCTTCTTAAGAGGACTACCCATGCAGGCCAGTACGACGACCCGGACAGTGCAATCCATGTGTTCAGCCGACGATCCGAGTGCTCGGCAGCTGCGGCGCGCGGAGGTGATACGACACCTGCCAGGGGCCTACTCGCTGGCCTTGCGCCTGCGCGACGCCGGTCTGGACGACGAGCTGATCGCTGAGTGCCTGGCCGTGGAACGGGAGGCGCTGGAACCGCTCTTGGATGTCGCCGAGGCGAAGCTGGCCGCGATCCTGGGCGATGAGCGGGGCCGATGAGATCTTTCGGCTGAGGATGGCGGTCCCTACCATTCGGGTGTGCCCGCCACGTGGCCGCTGACCGGGCGTGCCGAGGAGTTGAGTCTGATCAGCGGGTTGACCCGTCGCCGGGATGGGCCAGCCGGGGTGGTGCTGGCTGGTGCTGCTGGGGTGGGCAAGACGAGGCTGGCCCGGGAAGCGTTGGCTGCGGCGCAGCAGCGCGGCGCGCTGATCCGGTGGGCGGCTGCGACGGCGTCGGCGCGGGCCCTGCCGTTGGGTGCGTTCGCCGCGACGCTGGGGGTGATCGGCCCGGATCCGGCTCGGCTGATCCGCCAGGCCAGTGCTGCGCTATTGGCCGGTGCCGGAAAGGCCGGGGTGATCGTCGGGGTCGATGACGCCCACCTGCTCGATGAGCTGTCCGCAATGCTGGTCCACCAGCTGGTGCTGCGCCGGGCGGCGACGCTGGTGCTGACCTTGCGCACCGGCGAGACCGCGCCGGACGCGGTGACCGCACTGTGGAAAGACGGGCACCTGCCTCGGATGGAACTGCAGCCACTGTCGGCGGCCGAGACCGCGACCTTGGCGGAGGCGGCGCTCGGTGGGCCCGTGGACACCGCCGCCGCCCGCCGGCTGTTCACCATCACCCAGGGCAACGCGCTGTATCTGCGGCAGCTGGTCGACGGTGAACTAGAAGCCAGTCGCTTGCGTCAGGTCGCTGGGGTGTGGCGGTGGTCGGGGGAGCTTGCGCTGTCGCCGGGGCTGGCCGAGCTGCTGTCGGCCCGGATCGGCCAACTGCCCGAAGCGCAGCGAGACGTTCTGGAGGTGTTGGCCTTCGGCGAGCCGCTGGGTATACCACTGCTAGCGGACCTGACCGATGCCCTCGCGGTGGAGCAGGCCGAGGCGCGGGGCCTGGTGGAGGTGTACCCCAACGGGCGGCGGTTGCAGGCCCGGCTGGCCCATCCGCTCTACGGCGAGCTGCAACGGGCGCAGATGGGCCGGCTGCACGCTCGGCGGCTGCGCGGGCGAATCGCCTGCGCGCTGGCCGATACCGGCGGCCGGCGGGCCGGTGACACCCTGCGCCGCGCGCTGTTGGTGATGGATTCCGATCTGCAACCCGATCCCGTGTTGCTGACCGACGCTGCTCGCCGCGCGACTGAGCTGGGGGATCTCGCGCTGGCCGAACG
Source organism: Pseudonocardiaceae bacterium (assembly GCA_050700115.1). Taxonomy (GTDB): domain Bacteria; phylum Actinomycetota; class Actinomycetes; order Mycobacteriales; family Pseudonocardiaceae. Next base: position 956 of record JBOHGG010000064.1, on the reverse strand, counting down.
GGTCGCACGGGCCGCGGTGGCGGCTGGCGGCGGGTTCGAGCCGCGGCTGCTGCTGGGCAACGCGCTGCACTGGTTCGGCCGAGCAGCTGAGGCCGATGCCGAGCTGACCCCACTCGTCGCCCTGGCCCGCACCGATGCCGAACGGGCCGAAGCGACCATTCCCCGGGTGGCCGCCTTATTCTTTACACTCGGGCGCCCCATGGAGGCCGAGGCCATGCTCGACGCCGTCACCAGCGCCGTCTCCGATAACGCCGCCGCCCTGGAGCTGGCTGGGATGCGCTCGGTTCTCGACGCCCTCCTCGGCCGGACTGTCCAGGCCGCTGACGCAGCCGCCGCGGTGCTCGCCCATCCGCAATGCTCCCCGCCCGCGGCGCAGCTGGCGACGTGGGGTCTCGCCGCGGCCTGCGCGGACCGGGGCCGCCTCGACGGGCTTGGCGAGAGAGTGCAATGGATCGACGCCCGCGCCGATTCATCCGAGACTGGGCTGCACCAGGCGGCCGTCGTCGGGTCGTCGTGGGTCCGGGGGCTGCTCCTGGCCGGGCTGCTGGACCAGGCCGAGCACGCCGCGCAACGCTACCGTGAGCGCTGCCAGGATAGCCCCGGAATCGGGGAGGTGATCACTAGCGCCATGTGCGCGGCGGTGGCCCAGTCCCGCGGACAAGTCAAGACGGCGGCGCGGTGGTTCCGTCAGTCCCTTGCCGGACGGGGCAGCGCGGATACCGCCGGCGTGGCATTCACGCTGCTCTTTGACCTCCCAGGCGCGTTGGGGATGGCTGGTGACGCGACGTCAGCACGCCGGGCCTTCGGGGACATGACGGCTGCCTGGAATGGCCCGGTACTCCCGAAGCTACGGCCGGCCGCCAACTCTGCGGGGGCGCCGCATCTCGCGGGTGGGTGATCAGTTGACTGGTTCATGCGTCGCGAGTGGGAGCCGGAGGATCTGGTTGCGTCCTGGA
>JBOHGG010000063.1:0-18991 GCA_050700115.1 Pseudonocardiaceae bacterium | reverse complement strand
AATGACCACCCCGCCGACAACATGACCACCAAGCCCCGCCCGGCACCCCGCCCGGCGGGGCTTCTCCACACCCGACGTGCTCACCGGGAATAACGCCGACATGTGCACAACGAACGACGGGCAACAGTGGCTACGCCAGCAGCGGGACACTCGCGGCGCGGTCAAACCAACCAGTGAGACCAGCCAAGACCCGGACCACACCGACGCCAGCACCACCACCTGCCACCCCCACAACGTCACCGGACCCCACGGCACCCGACTCGCCATCGGCCAACGGGTAACAGGCTGCCAATGGCGCTACTGGCCCTGGGAACCCGACGACCCCATCGGCGTCCTGTGGCTGGCAGACCCCTGGGGCTCATGGGCCAAACTCACCCACACCACCCCAGACGCCGACCAAGACGAATTCCCCGTACTCCAGTCCGGACCCCGCCGACTCTGGGACGAGGTCGAAGCCGCCTACCACTGGTGGATCGACGCAGGCAGCCCGGACGCCGACCGCTGGCAGTTCACCGTCACCCCCACCGGGCAACGAGTGCAGCTGCGATAAAGACCCGGCACCCGTTGGGACAGTGTGACGGCCTGCAGCTCCACCAAGCGTCGCATCACCACCCGTCTTGCCGACCTTCGGTGGGCCGTCGAGTAGCAGCCTCACCGGATGAAACAGCAGGTCAGGGCAGGGGTAACCGGTCATGCAGGGGAGCGCAGTAGGGCTGGAGATGCACGATGCGGTTCCGACCTCTTGCCAGGCGGCGGTAGCTCTTCAACGGTGGGATCATGCTGCCTGCGAGTCTGCGGACTCACCTTGCTGCGGCTCAGGCGTTGGCATGGACCCGGCTGGCCAGTGCCGGTAGTCCGGGCATGGCGGCCTGGCGGGGTACGTTCATCAGGTCGGTGACCAGGCGGCGGACGGCGTTGCGGGTGCGGACCTCGCCGGGCGCGGTACGTTCGGCGGCGAGCAGGGTTCGGTAGGCGCGGTCGGGCTTGTCCCACTGGGCAAAGGACATCGCGATGTCCACGAGCAGGCGCGCGCGGCGTTCGGTGGTGGGAATTGCCGTCAGCGGCAGGCTGTGCGCGTGCGCGAGAGCGGTGCCAGCGTCGCCGAGCAGGTAGGCGGCCGAGACGCGGTGGCTGATGACGTTAGCGGTAAGTGCTTGCTGTCGACCACGGTCGTCGGCCAGCCGCGCCGCGGTGGCCTCGGCCTCGGTGAGCAGCTCGTTCGCGCGGTCCCGATCACCGGCACGGGCCGCGGCGTACCCGGCTGAGCAGTGCAGCACCCCATACATCGCGAGGTGCTCCGGCGCTGGCTGGGTCCCGGAGATGTCAAGGTGGCCGGCGGCTGCCAGCGTGAGTGCCTGGGCGTGATCATGATGCCCGGCCCGGCGGGCCACCGAGGCCACCAGGCGCTGGGACTCGGCCAGCGTCAACGGGTCCTCCGCTGCGCGGGCGGCGTGCAGGGCCCGATCAGCGGAGAGCCATTCCAGGCCGGAGGCCTCCAGCTTGATCAGCACTCGGGTGGCCAGGTTGTAGGACTCGGCGAGCACCTGATGGGTGACGGGGCTGGGGCGCTGGGTGGCGGTGCCCTCGGCTGCGGCGATCAGCACCGGCAGGCGGTCGGCCAGCGGTATGTACCGGCAGGCGGAGAAGTCTCGCTGCACGGCGGTGCAGGCCTCGCGCAATACCGCGGCCGCGACCGGTCCCACGGGGGTGTCGGGGGCTAGCAGGACATCGCCGAGCTGGCGGGTCAGCAGCGCGGCCGGATCGATTTCACCTGCGAGCGCGGTGGCCGAGGATGACCAGGCCAAGGAGGTTCCGGCCAGGCCAGCGGCCAGGAGGAACCTACGGCGTCGCACCGGGTCGTCCTCCTCGCGCCTGGGCATCGGGGTGCGGGTCACCTTATGGCTTGAGCGCCCGATAGGCCGGGTAGGAGTCCCGGTCGTGTCGCCGGGGATGAGTCCGAATACCTCGGGCGGGAGGGCCAGCACGCCTGCGAGGGTGCGCAGCAGCGTGACATCCCGCAGCGGCAACCGCCCGGTTTCCCACCGGGAGACCTGACTGGCCGAGTAGCCGCAGCGTCGGCCGAGGTCGGCCTGGCTCCACCCGGCGGCGGTGCGGGCGATCCGGATCACGGTGCCGGGTTGGTGTTGCTGGGCCAGCAGGGCCGCGACGTCCCCGCTGTGCTCGGTCGAGGGCATCGGCACCTCCTGGCGGGGCCTGCTTGCCGCAGCCCTTTGAAGGTAGCGGGAATCAGGAGAGATCAAGGAGGTTTGCAGGATCTGCACACCGAGTGCGGCACCGGCACGACCATCTGTCCGCGGCGCATGATCGCCGGTTGCGTGGCAAGGGCCCAGACATTCCCACCAGGCGCAGAAGGGCCCCGCCGATGTACTCCTCGACGTTTTCCAGCAGTCCCACCACCGACGCCTACCTGCGGGCCGGTCGGATCATCGAACCCGACGAGACCGGCCAGGACATGGTGAACCGCATCGTGGCCGCGCTCGCTACCGCCGATGCGCATGTCGACCCTGCCGGCGCGGAGTCCTTCGCCGAGCGGCTCGGGTGGGCGATGGACACCGCCCGCATCGTGTTCTCCACGCCGATCATGACCAACGCCGGCCGGTATGCCGACCGGCCATTGGCGGCGTGCGCGGTGCCTCCAGTCGACCTACGGGGCGATCTGACCCAGGTCAGGACCATGGTGGATGACTACCACCGGGCCGGCATGGGCACCGGGTTCAACCTCAATGGTCTGGATGACCCGGTAGGCGTGCTGCGGTATCTCAACGACATCGCCGTCACCGGCGCCAGCAGCGGCACCGAGGACCGCCCAGTGGGCAACATGGCGATCCTGTCGCTGTCCGATCCGAAGGCCGCCGAGTTCATCGGCTGCAAGGTCGGCGCCGACAGGCGCGGGGAGCAGTGGAAGTTCAACGTCTCCCTGCACGTCACCGACGCCGAAATGCGCGCCGCCCGCACTACCGCCGGCCGGGAGCGGGAACTGCTGATGGCCGCCGCCGAGGCCGCACACGCCTGCGCCGACCCTGGATTGTTGTTCACCGACCGCATGAACGAGGCCAACCCCACCCCCGAAGTCGGCCAGTACGTGTCCACTGCGCCGTGCGCGGAGGTCGGTCTCGTGGCAGGGGAAACCTGCCAGTTCGGCTACGTCAACCTCGGCCGCTTCCACACGGGCAGCGCCGCCATCCCGCTTGACTGGGACGCGCTGAGCGACACCGTGGGCACCCTGGTGCGGGCACTTGACGACGCGATCGAGGCCAGCCTGGCGCACTACCCCAGCACGGTCTCAGCGCAGGTGATGAGCACCAAACGCAAGATCGGCGTCGGCGTGTGCGGCCTGGCCGACCTGCTGCTCGCTGTCGGCCTGCCCTACGACAGCCCGGAGGGCCGCCGGTTCGCCCAGGAGGTGCTCGCCTTCATCAACTACACCTCCAAGCTCGCCTCGGTGGAGCTGGCCGCCCGCCGCGGCCCCTGCCCAGCCATCCACACCGGACGGTCCCGCTACGCGGACCCCACCTTCCTTATGCGGTTCGCTTACCTGGAGGTGTGCAGCGTCACCGCCAGGAACTGGGAAGCGCTGGCCGAACAGATCGCCCAGACCGCGCTGCTGCGCAACTCCTCCACGATCGCCATCCCCCCTACCGGGCGCAGCGCCCCGGTCGTCGGTGCCTCCACCGGGATCGAGCCGCTGTTCCGGCTCACCGACCCACACCAGCCCGGACACGTCCATCCAGCGGCACGCTTGATCCTGGAGCAGGCGCGCAGGAGCGACCTACTCGAGCACGTGATGACCCATGGTCGGCTGCCCGACGACTCGGGCCTCCCTGCCCCGCTCGCCGCGGTGCTGGCCACCGCCACCCAGATCGCGCCCTCCGGCCATCTGGCGATGGCCGCCGCGGTGCAGGCCTGCGTGGACGAGGCAGTGTCCAAGACGGTGAACCTGCCCGCCACGGCGCGGGCGATCGACGTATACGACACCTACCTCTCCGCCTGGGAACTGGCCTGCAAGGGCATTACCGTCTACGTCGACGGCTCCCGCCAGGCCCAGCCCAAGGCCCTGTGACCGGCCAGCGGTAGGTGGATCTCCCCGAAGGTGGCAATGACCCAGTACGTGTTCGACACCAAGCACGACCGCTACCCGGTCGCGGTCCACCTGATCCTCACCGACACCGACGGGCGGGTGCTACTCATGCGCCGCGCCGGCTCCGGGTACGCTGATGGGCAGCTCGGCCTGCCAGCCGGCCACGTCGACCTCGGCGAAACCCCCACCGGCTGCGCGATCCGGGAGGTCGACGAGGAACTCGGCATCCAGCTCGACCCCCGCGACCTGCACCCCGCCGGGGTGATGTTCCGACGCTCCCAGGAACCACGGGTGGACATCTTCTTCACCACCAGCACCTGGTGCGGCACGCCGGAGATCCGCGAGCCGCACAAGTGCACCGAGCTCATCTGGGCCAACCCCGCCAACCTCCCCCAGGATGCCCTGGACTTCGTCGGCCAGGCCATCACCAATGCCCGGCAGGGCCGTCACTTCCACGAGTACGGCTGGGCAACGGCCGCCGCCGGACGCATTGATTAGCTGTTCGTTCAGGTCAGGTTGTTCATGTGCGTTCGGCCGCGTATCGCGGGGCCATCGATTCCATCTGCTCCAGCACGAGCTTGATCGCGCCGGGCTGCTTGTCCGGCGGGTAGCCGTGCTTGATGAGGAGCCTTCTGATCGACGAGCGCAGCTTGGCGCGCACGTCGTCGCGGACCGTCCAGTCCGTGCGCACGTCGCGGCGCATGACCGAAACCAGTTCACGAGCGATTTTTGCGAGGACGTCTTCGCCCTGCTCGGCGACGGCCGATTCGTTCTGGGCGACGGCGTCGTAGAACGTGCGCAGGTTGTCGGCCAACGGGGCATAGGCGACGAGCAGCCCGTCCTCCTTGCCGCGGTAGGTGCGGTTGACCCGGGCCAGCGTCTGCATGAGCAGGGCACCCTTGAGCGGCCGGTCGAGGTACAGGGTGTGCAGCGGCGGCGAGTCGTAACCGGTGAGCATCATGTCCTTGACGATCACGATCTCCAGCTCGTCGTCGACGTTCCTGAGCCGTTCCTTGATCGCGGCGTTCTGGGAGTCTCGCCGCACGTGATGGACCACCGGCGGCGTGTCCGACGGCGTCCCGGAGTAGACGACCTTGATGCGGCCCTTGCCGACGTCGTCGCAGTGCCAGTCGGGGCGCAGCGCGATGATCGCGGCGTACAGGTTGGCGCAGATCTCGCGGGTGGCGCAGACGATCATCGCCTTGCCGGTCGACTCGATGAACGGGCGCATCCGGTCACGCCGGATCTCCCACTGCGCCACGATGTCCTCGGCGAGGGTCGCCAGGCGTGCCGGTGCGCCATAGACGGCGTTGACGACGGCGACGCTCTGCTCGATTCGCGCCCGCTCGGCGCTCTCGCCGCGAGCAGCCGCGTGGACCGTGGCGAGATCGACACGGCCGACGAGAAGATCGCCGAGGCTCTCGGGATGCTCAGCAAGATCGACGACATCAAGAAGGTCGCGGGGACCCTGCGCCAGCACGCCGGCAAGATCGAGCAGCAGTCTGACGACGTCAGGACCGCCCTCACCCGCTTGCTCAGCCAGGCCCAGTCGGCGCTCTCGGTCGCCGCCGACGCCGCACACCACGCTGCCTGAGGCCCGAGCACCGATCGGCACGTGGTCGTCGGTGTGGGCCTGCACACCGACGCGGGTGACCTCCACACGCGGTTCCGCGGAACCGCCGGATGTGGTGGTCGCCGTGCTGGTGCGCGAAACCTGGGGCGTTTCGCGCAGTGCAAACAATGAGGGTGTGACCGCCGAGGTAAAGTCCTGGTGGTCCGAGGAGGTGCTCCGCATGTCGTCCACGCCCGAGCAGCCAGAGCGCTGGCCCGCCAATGACTTCGTCTCCACCGAAGAGCTGGTCCGCCGGCAGGGTATCAATCCGATCACCTCGGTAGACGAGCTTGCGCAGGTCGACCCGTTCGAATCCGAGGAGGAGTACCAGGCGTTCCTCGCCGACCTTTACGCCTCCCGGCGGTCCTGCATCTCGTGAGCGTCGTCGTCCTCGACACCGACGTCGCCTCCTCTCTACTTCGCCGACGCACACCGGACGCAACGGCTCGCCAACTGGCCGGCCACATCCCGGCCGTCACCTTCGTGACCATCGGCGAGCTGACCAAGTGGACGCTCGTTCGGAAACTGGGGCCCCCGAAGCCTCGCGAGCATGCGCGCGTTCCTCGCCGGGCTCGTCGTCCTGCCCTACGACCAGCGCGTCGCCGCCCGTTGGGGCGAATTGCAGGCCTACGCCCAACTCCGAGGCCGGCCGCGGCCGGTCAACGACACCTGGATCGCCGCTTGCTGCCTGGTCCGTGAGCTACCGCTAGCCACCTTCAACATCAAGGACTTCACCGACTTCGCGGAGCACGAAGGCCTGGAGCTTCTGCCCACCCAGTAGACCCAGGACGCGGGCCACACGGTTGCTGTCGACCACCGCGGTGAAGGTCACCACCTCCGCGAAGGAGGCCACCGCGACCACGGCCAGGATCACTGCCCTCAAGGGTGAGAGCTACGCGACCGGGATCCACGAGGTCTTGGAGCAGATCGCGGGTCGGCTCGCGCAGGGGCGGTCGATGTCCGCCGAAGCGATCGCGATCCGGCGGACTGCGCTGCAGGACGCGCAGTCCGGAGCCGGACGCAGCCAGGCGATCGACCGGTTGCGAGCGATCCGGCGACGAGCGCATCTCGGTGCGGATGCCCCTCTCGCCGAGCAGCTGGTCCGTGCGGACCGGGAGCGATCCGGTTGAGCCGGTCGCTGGTCGTCGACGCCTCGGTCGCGTTGAAGTGGGTGGTCAACGAACCGGGCAGCAAGGAAGCAGCCGCGTTGCTCGACGAGATGGCCGTCGGCGAGGTGGCACTGTTGGCACCGGAGCACCTCGTCGGTGAGGTGGCCAACGGGCTGCGCAAGAGAGTCACCCAGAAGGTACTGACCGTCGAGGACGCCTGTTCGGCACTCGACGCGATCGCGCACCTCGAGCTGACCTTCGTGTGTGGGGCAGGGCGGTGGTTCCGATGCCTCCCGGCCGCCCTCGAATGGGGAATCACGTCCTACGACGCGCTGTACATGCTGCTGGCGAGGGACTTCGGCGCCGTGCTCGTGACCGCCGACGAGCGGCTCCACACCGCAGCGACGGGTATGCAAACCCGCCTGCTCGGTCACTGAGCAGGAGTCAGCTTCTGCAGCCAGGCCTTCCATGCCGGCGCTTCGCGCTCGACGTAGCCAGCGGCGTCGTCGGAGAACAGGTAGCCCTGGATCGCGGTCATGGTCGAGCCGTTGCCCTTGTCATGGGTGAGGAACCCGAGAAAGCCGGGGACGGGATCGGTGAGGCGCAGCAGCAGCTCGCCCTGGCCGAGCCGCTCGACCTGCCCGGTGACGCCACGGGTGTCGACCAGCTTCCCGACCGCTCCGGCGCCGAGCGCCTCACGCATGGCCGAGAACACCTGGCAGCTGGCGCCCGGGACGTCGGCGGCAACCTCCATCGAGGTGACCCGCTGGCCTGGGAAGTGGGCCAGGTAGAGGCGGAGGTTGTCGAAGAAGGGCAGCCAGTGCTTCTTGGCGTCGTCGAAGAACTCCTGCTCCCAGTCGGCACCCGTGCCGAAGGCGCTGCTCACGACGTGCACCACGCAGGTGCCGCCGGACTGCGCCTCGACGAGGAACTCGGTGACCATCGGGGTGGCGCTGTCGACGTCGTGGCCGGTCAGCGCGGCCCATTCCGGCTCGGAGTATTCGAGGCGGCGGGGTGGGTCCCAGCCGGTGATCGTCCCGGGCGAATCGGTGTCGCCCATGTGGAGCACGATCGCTCCGCCTTCGCGTTCCTCCACATCAGTGGGCAGGAACCAGGAGCTGATGCCGTTGGTGGTGGCGATGGCGTCCCACACCTGCTCGGGCGTGCCCGGCACCTCGACGGAGAACTCCATCCGGAGGGGGACGTTGGGCATGGTCATGCGGACTCCTCGGGTCTGGGGTGGGCGGCGACGACCAGGCGGTAGGGCCGCCCGTCGTCGTGGTGGTAGCGAGCTGCGAGGTCGAGCACGGCGGCGGTGAGCTCGTCGGCGAAGGCAGCGCGGTCCTCGGCCGAGCGGAAGCGGATCTCGGTGTCGATTGCCATGGTGGGCAGCCGTTTCCCGGCGGCGCCGGCACGGCGGACGAGGCCGCCGACCTCGCGCACCACGCGGCCGGCCAGCGCGATGAGGTACCGGGCCGACAGCCGGTCCGCGGTCCGGTCCGGGTCGGCGCCCGTCTCGGCGAGGGCGGCAGGCGAGACGACGTAGCTGGCGGCGGTCGCTCGCATGACGCGTTCGGTGATGCCGCCCCGCTTGCGCTCCTCGGTCAGCTCGAGCAGGCCATGCGCCTCGAGCGTCCTGAGGTGGTAATTGAGCTTCTGGCGAGGGATTCCGATTCGTAGCGCGAGGGCGCCCGCGGAGCCGGGCTCCGCGAGCTCGGCCAGCAACCGGGCCCGCATCGGGTCCAGCGCCACCGCCGCAGCGGCCGGATCCTCGATCACCTCGACGTCATGCACGTCAGCCACTATCACTCCTGACAACTATTCTTGTCAATGCTCCAGTCGATGAGTCCTGCTGTCCCCCGTCGTCGTAACGAGTGTGCGGCGAGAAGACACCGGCGCGATGGTGGTGCTCGTCCTCGGAGACTCCGAGGTGGCGAGCTGGCCGCTGGCGAGGTGGCCCGACCTTGCGGTGGTGGACGAACTGGCCCGGTGGCAACTCGCCGCCCGGCGTGTGGGCTGCTCGATCCGGCTGCGTGATGCCTGCATCGAGCTGTTGGAGCTGCTCGACCTGCTTGGCCTGGGTGACGTCGTGGGCGGGACCGCCGGCCTACGCCGGGAGGTGGGCGGGCAGGCCGAAGGCGGCGAACAGCTCGGTGTCGAGGAAGTTGTGATGCCCCACGATCCGATCGCCTGAGATCTCGATGACCTGCAGGGCGAACGGCCGATGCCCACCGTCGGTGTGCGGGCGGTACGAGCCGAACGCGGCGCAGCCGTTGGCTGCCGTCGACACCAGCCGCGAACCGCGGCACCCGCAGCCCTGGCCGAGGAACCACCGGCCCATCTCGAGTGGCCCGCGCAGCCAGAAGTCGTAGGGCGGCATCGACATGACGGCATCATCGTGCAGCAGCGAGACGAGCGAGGTGATGTCGTAGCGCTCGAATGCATCCACATATCGGGCGAGCAGCGCCCGCTGGTCAGCGCTCACCGCAGGCGAGGCTCCGGCGTCACTGATGTCGCGGGTCGCGAGGGTGGCGCGTGCTCGCTGGAGCGCGCTGTTGACCGACGCCACGCTGGTCTCGAGCAGCTCGGCCACCTCGGTCGCCTGCCAGCGCAGCACCTCTCGCAGGATCAGCACCGCTCGCTGCCGAGCGGGCAGGTGCTGCAGCGCGGTGACGAACGCCAGCCGGATGGTCTCCCTCGACACCGCCAGTTCGGCCGGGTCACCGTCAGCGGACAGGACCCGGGCGTCGGGGACTGGCTGCAACCAGGTGTGCTCGGGCAGCACCGGGCCGATGGACCCCTCCGCCGTCGAGGACGGCCCGAGATCCACGGGCAAGGCCCGGCGCTCGCGGCCCCGCAGCATGTCGAGGCACACGTTGGTGGCGATCCGGTAGAGCCACGACCGCAGGGCCGAGCGACCCTCGAAGCCGTCGATGCCCCGCCAGGCCCGCACCATCGTCTCCTGTACGGCGTCCTCGGCTTCGAAAAACGAGCCGAGCATCCGGTAGCAGTAGCCGGTGAGTTCCCGCCGGTACTGCTCCAGGTCCTCCGACCGGACCTCGCTGCTGCCGACGGTATCTGAGCGGATGGGCACGAGCGCCCATGCTACGCCGAGGCTCGGCGGCCGCCAGTGGCCGCGACCGATGAGTTCTCCGTCGCCACGATGCCCTCCGCAGTCGGTAGGGCCCCTTCGCAGAGAGCAGTGGTCGGTATGTTGCCGGCGTGGCAGACCAGGCAGCCGAGCCGACCGTGGACATTTACACCGACGGCGCATGTAGCGGCAATCCGGGGCCGGGCGGGTGGGGCGCCGTCCTGAGGTACGGCACACGCGAGAAGGAGATCTACGGAGGCGAGCCGGCCGAGACCACCAATAACCGGATGGAGCTGATGGCCCCGATCCGGGCGTTGGAAAGCCTGACCCGGCCGGTGGTGGTGCGGCTGCACACCGACAGCAAGTACGTGCTGGACGGCGTCACCAAGTGGCTGCCGCGATGGAAGAGCAACGGCTGGCAGACCACTGCCAAGCAACCTGTCAAGAACGCCGACCTGTGGCAGCGCCTCGACGCCGCCGTGCACCGGCATCAGGTGCAGTGGCACTGGGTCAAGGGCCACGCCGGACACCCGGAGAACGAGCGCGCCGACCAGCTGGCAGCCCGGGGCCTGCACGAGGCGTGCGGCCGGGAGGTCACCTCGCCTGGCTGCTGACCAGCTGGTGGACCCGCTGATGCGTCAACCCGGCAGACCTCACCACATTGATCGAGCCGCGAACACCCGGGCGGCTTGTCCGTGAGTGAGTGGCCTAGCGCGTACCGTGACCGGACGGTTACAGCGGAGGGATCGACACATGGGCAGGATCAGGGTGGCCATGGTCGCGGCGGGTGTGGGGCTGGCGCTCACTGCGTGCGGGGCGACCACCTCCAGCGCGGGCCGAGACGGGTCCGCCGGAGGCGTGAAGGTTGGCGTGATCCTGCCGGAGACCGCCACGTCGGCCCGTTACGAGAGCTTCGACAAGCCGCTGCTGGACAAGGCGTTGCGCGCCGAGGGGCTCGACCCGGATATCCAGAACGCCCAGGGCGACGTGCAGAAGTTCGCCACGCTGGCCGACGGAATGATCAACAGTGGGGTGCAGGTTCTGATCCTCGATGCGCCGAACAGCGAGGTCGGGTCGGCGGTCGCGAGGAAGGCGCAAGCCGCTGGTATCCCGACCATCGACTACGACCGGCTCAACCTGGGCGGGTCCTCGGACTACTACGTTGGGTTCGACGCCGTCGGTGTCGGTGCGCTGCAGGGTGAGGGCCTGGTGCAGGGCGTGGGTGGCAAGCCGGGTGCGAACATCATCGAGATCCAGGGTGCTCCGACCGACCACAACGCCACCCTGCTCTACCAGGGCCAGCAGTCGGTGCTGAAGCCCAAGTACGACTCCGGTGCGTACAAGCTCGCCGGTAGCCAGCGCATCCCCGAATGGAACAACCAGCAGGGCGGTGTCACGTTCGAGCAGTTCCTCACGGCCAACGGCGGCACGGTGGACGGCGTGCTCGCGGCCAACGACGGGATGGCCGGTGCAGTGATCACCGTCCTGCGCAAGACCGGGCTGGCCGGCAAAGTGCCGGTGACCGGCCAGGACGCCACCCCCGAGGGGCTGCAGGCGATCCTGCGCGGCGACCAGTACATGACGGTGTTCAAGCGGATAGCGGACGAGGCGAACACCACAGCCAAACTGGCCGCCGCGCTGGCCAGGAGCGACAGGACGGCTGCCGATGCGCTGGCCGCGGGAACCTCAACGGACCCGACGGCCAACCGCACGGTCAAGTCGGTGCTGCTGACCCCAATCCTGATCACCAAGGACAATGTCAAGCAGGTCGTGGACGCCGGGGCCGTCACGGCGGCCGAGATCTGCGTGGCCGATACGGCCGCCGTGTGCGGGCAGCTCGGCATCAGGTGAGGGTGAGAACGCGGTGACCAAGCCGATCCTGGAACTCAAGGAGGTCAACAAGAGCTTCGGCCCGGTGCAGGTGCTGCGCGACGTGGACCTCACGATCCGCCGAGGCACGGTCACCGCGCTGGTCGGGGACAACGGCGCGGGCAAGTCGACACTGGTCAAGTGCATCGCCGGGATCCATCCGATGGACTCCGGGGAGATCTTCTGGGACGGCAAGCCGGTGCGGTGCAACGGCCCGAGGGAGGCCGCTGCACTGGGCATCGAGGTCGTCTACCAGGACCTCGCGCTGGCCGACAACCTCGACATCGTGCAGAACATGTTCCTGGGCCGCGAACGTGGCCCGGCCTGGGCGCTGGACGAGGCCAGCATGGAGCAGGCCGCGCGAGAGACGCTGACCACACTGAAGGTGCGCACCGTGACGTCGGTCCGCACCCCGGTCGCGGCACTGTCCGGTGGGCAGCGCCAGGCCGTTGCCATCGCCAAGGCCGTGCTGTGGGGCAGCAAGGTCGTGCTGCTCGATGAGCCCACCGCCGCGCTCGGCGTCGGGCCGACCCGCCAGGTCCTGGACCTGGTCCGCCGGTTGGCCGCAGAGCAGGGCCTCGGCGTCGTACTGATCAGCCACAACATGACCGACGTGTTCACGGTCTCGCACCGCATCGCGATCCTCTACCTCGGCCGGCTGGTCGCCGACCTGCCCACCCGAGAACTCACCCCCATCCAGGTCGTCGAGCTGATCACCACCGGCCGGTCCGGCGAGCTCGGCTTGCCCCGTCCCGACACCGGCACCCTCTGAGGCCCAGCGATGACTGACACCACCCTGGCCGGACGGTCCCGGTCTGAGGACTTCGGCATCGACACCACCGCCCGCAGCACCGGTGAGGCGCTGCGGGACTATCTCGCTCGGATCCGGGGTGGCCAGCTCGGATCGCTGCCGGCATGGCTCGGGCTGATCGCGCTGGTGATCGTGTTCTCGGTGGCCTCGGACAGCTTTCTGACCCTGGGCAACATCGCCAACCTGCTCGCCCAGGGCGCCGGCGTCACGATCATCGCCATGGGTCTGGTGTTTGTGCTGTTGCTCGGCGAGATCGACCTCTCGGCGGGCACCGCGTCCGGGGTCACCGCGGCGGTCCTCGCCCTCCACCTTGTCCGCGGCGGCAACCTGCTGGGCGGGCTGGGTCTGGGCGTGTTCGTGGTGTTCTGCGTGCTGCTGGTGCTGGCCATCGGGATCGGTATCCAGCTGCGGATCTGGGCTGCCTCGGTTGCGCCGGCGATCGCGCTGGCCATGGTGCTGCTCGGGGTGGGGCCCAACCCGTGGCTGGCGATGCTGCTCGCGGTGTGCGTGGGCACCTCGATCGGCCTGCTTACCGGCTTCTTGGTGTCCCGGATCGGCATCCCGTCCTTCGTGGTCACCCTGGCGTTGTTCCTGGCCTGGCAGGGCGTGATCCTGCAGCTCATCGGTGAGGGTGGGACGCTCGGCCTGCGCGAGGACACCCTGTTCGCGGTGGCCAACGGCAACCTCTCGGTGGCCGGTAGCTGGGTATTGTTCTCACTCGCCGCCGGTGGGTTCGGTGCCGTCGTACTGGGTCGGCACTACCGGCAGCTGCACCGCGGCCTGGTCACCCAGCCCACCCCGCTGGTGTTTGCCAAGGTCGGAGTGACCGTGGTGCTGGCGGCGGTGGGCACCTACCTGCTCACCCGCAACCGCTCGCAAAGCGCCCTGATCGAGATCAGCGGCGTGCCGTACGTGGTACCGATCGTGCTGGTGCTGCTGGTGGCCGGCACCTACGTGCTGGACCGGACCAGCTATGGCCGGCACATCTACGCTGTCGGCGGCAACGCCGAGGCGGCCCGGCGGGCTGGCATCGACGTGCCCCGCATCCGGGCCAGTGTATTTGTCATCTCCGCATCGCTGGCCGCCGTCGGCGCGATCGTCTACTCCTCCAAGGTGGGCTCGGTCGACCCGAGCGCGGGGGGTGGCACCACGCTGCTGTTCGCGGTCGGCGCCGCGGTGATCGGTGGGACCTCGCTGTTCGGCGGCCGGGGCCGGCTGAGCAACGCGGTGATCGGCGGCGTAGTGCTGGCCATGGTCGGCAACGGCCTGGGGCTGCTCCGCCAGCCGGCCGCTGTGATCCTTGTCGTCACCGGCCTGGTGCTACTGCTCGCGGCGAGCGTCGACGCGCTGTCCAGGCGAAGGGTCACGGGCAGCCGGTGACCGCGCGGGTGCGCTGCCGGGGCTGCTGGGAGACCGAGGTGTGCGAGGTGGCGCTGCGCCGTGCGCTCGGGTTGCCGGCCTGCGCCAGCCAGCCACCTCATCGGGCCCAGCGTGCGGGTCACACAACCCGACCTCCACCTCGCCGCCAGCAGCTGAGCCTGCTCATGAGACAGCTGCCGGCAGTTCCCACGGTGCTGCAGGCCAGCGATGAGTTTGCGCCGCGGCGGTCGTCATAGCGGGTAATGGTGCTGGTCGTGACCGGAAGGGGCACAGATGAGCGGGGTACGGGTACTGGTGGGGACCCGCAAGGGCGCGTTCGTCCTGACGTCGGACGCTCACCGCGAGCGGTGGGATGTCAGCGGTCCCCACTTCGCGGGCTGGGAGATCTACCACGTCGCGGGATCTCCCGCTGATCCGGATCGGCTGTATGCGTCGCAGTCCAGCGGCTGGTTCGGGCAGCTGATCCAGCGTTCCGACGACGGTGGCCAGACGTGGCAGCCGATGGGTAATCAGTTCGCCTACGACGGCGTCCCCGGCACTCACCAGTGGTACGACGGCACACCACATCCCTGGGAGTTCGCGCGGGTCTGGCATCTCGAACCTTCGCTGACCGATCCGGACACCGTCTACGCCGGGGCCGAAGACGCCGCCCTGTTCCGCACGGTCGACGGCGGCCGGACCTGGCAGGAGTTGCCCGGACTGCGCGACCACGACTCAGGGCCGTCCTGGCAACCAGGTGCTGGCGGGATGTGCCTGCACACGATCGTGCAGCATCCAAGCGACCCCGGGCGGATCTTCGTCGCCATCTCCGCTGCGGGTGTGTTCCGGACCGACGACGCCGGCAAGACGTGGCGCCCGACGAACCGCGGCCTGCACTCCGAGGGCATCCCCGACCCGACTGCCGAGGTCGGCCACTGCGTCCACAACCTCGCCATGCACCCGTCGCGTCCAGACGTGCTGTTCATGCAGAAACACTGGGACGTCATGCGCAGCGACGACGCCGGCGAGTCGTGGCACGAGATCAGCGGTGACCTGCCGACCGACTTCGGGTTCCCGATCGGCGTGCACGCCCACGAACCGGACACCATCTATGTCGTCCCGATCAAGAGCGACTCGGAGCACTACCCGCTCGACGGGAAGCTGCGCGCCTACCGCAGCCGGACCGGCGGCAACGAGTGGGAGCCGCTCACGAAAGGTCTGCCGCAACGCGACTGCTACGTCAACGTGTTGCGCGACGCGATGGCCGTCGACTCGCTTGATTCGTGCGGCGTGTACTTCGGCACCACCGGCGGGCAGGTGTACGCGTCGGCCGACGCCGGGGACAGCTGGGCGCCCATCGTCCGCGATCTTCCGTCGGTGCTGTCGGTCGAAGTCCAGACCCTGCCATGATCCGCCTCCGGCTCCCGGTGCATCTGCGGACGCTCGCGCACGTCGACGGTGAGGTGGAGCTCCACGTTGCGGGTCTGGTCACGCAGCGCTCGGTCCTCGACGCGCTCGAGGCCCGCTATCCCGTGCTGCGCGGGACGATCCGCGACCACGTCACCGGGCGGCGCCGAGCATTCGTGAGATTCTTCGCCTGCGAGCAGGATCTGTCCCACGAACTGCCGGACACCCCGCTACCCGCCGCAGTCTCCGGAGGAGCCGAGCCCTTCCTGGTCGTAGGAGCAATGGCAGGCGGCTAGCAGGCGCGGCCAGCAAGCCCGCTGGGTGGGAGGGCTGTCCCGAACAAGCCGGCGCGCAACCACGGCGGGGCAGGGGTCTTCGACTCGTAAGGTGGTGCGCTTCTCCCACTCGCCTGGCGGGCGGGACACTCGTGGTGTGAGCACCACTGATCACCCGCCGCCGGGCCGGCGCTGGGTAAGGGTCGCGATCCGGGTCGGTGTACCGATGTTCATCGTCGGGATCCTCCTGATCATCAAGCCGGAGATCATCACCGGCACGCTGGAGACCACCGGGGCGATGCTGCGGGTCGGGGCGCTGCTGGTCGGCTGGCTGGTGTTCGCCTTCCTGGTCCGCCGTTTCGTGCGGCCACCGGTGCTACGCACCGGGCTGATCGCCGTAGTGGGCCTGGCCCTGCTCACCGTGACGGTGCTGCCGTACTTCATCGACACCCGGGCCAACGACACGCTGCTCACCGCGCCCACAGGCGCCAGCACGCAGGGCACCCCCGGCGGGGGGACATCGCAGGACACGGCGGTCACGGTGGCCTCGGGCCAGTTGAGCGGCCTCGCCGGGCACCGCGGTTCGGGCGCGGCGTCGATCGTTCGCGCCCCAGACGGATCCCACGTCGTGCAGTTGGAGGACTACGACGTCTCCAGCGGGGTCACTCTGTTCCTGTACCTGGTGCCCGGCGCCAACCGGGAGGAACCCGGGGCGAACAGCGTCAACCTCGGGAGGCTGGTCGAGAACACCGGCAACCGGGTGGTGCCGATCCCGGCGGCGGCCGATCTGTTTGGCCCGCAGACCGTGCTGATCTGGTGCGAGCCGTTCAGCACCCCGATCGCGGCGGCGAACCAGATGCCAGGGTGACCACTGAGAAGCCGCTCGCCACCGGTCAGAATCATTCCTTGGCATACCCGATCAGTGCGTCGGGCCGGTCGTGGCCCATCCCCACGTAGCCCCCATCGACAAGCACATCGGTACCGGTGATGAAGCTCGCGCCCGGACCGCACAAGAACAGGATCACGCTGGCGACCTCGCTCGGCTCGCCGACCCGGCCCAGCATGTGCTGCGGGCCGAAGATCGGCTCCCAGGTGGCGCGGTCGCCGCCCGTCATGCGGTCCAGCTCCGGCGTCCAGATCGTGCCGGGCGAGACACTGTTGACCCGGATGCCGTCGCAGGCAAGGTCAAGTGCTTGGCAGCGGGTCAGGGCCAGCACCGCGCCTTTGGTCGCGTTGTAGGTCCAGCGGTTCGGCTGAGCGATGTAGCCGGAGATCGACGCGACGTTGACGATCGCGCCGCCGCCAGCGGCTCGTAGCAGCGGCGCGATGCCCGAAGCCATCAGGGCGGTGCCCTTGACGTTGACGCCCAGGCTGGTGTCCCAGTCGTCGGGTGTCGCGTCCCCGGCCTTGGCCAGGAACGTCGCGGCGCAGTTCACCAGCGCTCGTACCGGCCGACCAGTCGCCTGGGCGGCGCTGGCAGCCGCTTGACAGTCCTCCCAACACGACACATCGCCGTGCACCGCCGTCGCGGCGCCCAACGCGGCCGCTGTGGCCGTGAGCCGTGGGGCGTCACGGTCGAGCAGCACCACATGGGCACCCGCAGCCACGAAAGCCTCGGCCGTCGCCTGGCCAATACCTGAGGCACCGCCGGTGATCACCACGGCCACCCCGGCAAACGCGTCAGCTGGGGCCGGGGGCATGGGCATCCATTCTGGGTCTCGGTCCGTGTTGTTCGGTCGACCTCGGACAGCTCTGCTGTCGAGTTCGGGAACCGGAGGGCAGGGCGCTACCTATGGGAACGGATTTTGGCTTCGGCGGCAAGGGTTGCTGAGCCGTCGAGCCAGGTAGTCGCCAGGTCGTGCGCGATGGTGAGCTGGTCATGGGTGAGGGCCCCAAGGTGACCGGCTGCTTTGATCATGACAATGGACTCGCCGGTAGGCGCCTTCGGAGGCGCGGCGGCGAGGAGGCGGGTCACCGTCTCGACGAGGAGGGGGTCGGCCGTCACGAATCGGGACAGCAGGCAGGCGACCTCCACCCGATCACACGGGCTGCCCTTGAATGCGCGACTGATCTCGATCAGCGACGTGAGGTAGGTGGGCGGTACGCCGCCGAGGCGGACGTCTCGGAGGATCCAGGAGTCCTCGTTGAGACAATCGCACCAGCGAATGGCGTCTGCGGCGAGCATGCACCAGACCATTACCCACGTCCGGCGACCCTCGGCCACTCCCTCTTGAACCAATCCCATCAGCGCCCGCGCGCTCTCTTCTTGGCGCCGGTGGTGACCCCATCGGCCGCGGGGATGGGACGGGGAACCGAGGGGATCCCCGCAAGGTGAGATCCCGCTCCAAAGCAGGTCGCTTACTCGGGCGGTCGCATTCGCGAGATCATCCCAGCCTCGTTCTGCGGCGTCGCAGAGTGCCACAAGTTTCCGCTGTGGGATATCCACTGTCCCCAGTCCTTAGCAGCCCCTGGCGCTGGCCCCCGCATCTAACCACCGCACGTCGTCGCCCGATGGGATCGGCTGGCGAGTTATACGCCATCAGGTGATCCGTTCCATCGATGAGACCGGTCCGCCGTGCGCAGCGCCGCGGCGGCGCGTCGAGACGCCCCTCACGGCGAGCACTCTGGGCAACCATACGGTCACATTCTGTCGATAGGGCGTCCGAATGATGGGCGTTTCGGTACAGCGGCTTCAGGTCTAACGTTGCTGCGGAGCCGAGCTGGGTGAAGGTTTGTCGTCCAGATCTTGAGAGCGGGAGGCTGTAATGCCGGCAACGGTGATCCGTTGCGTGGTTTCCGCATTTGCCGTGATGTTACTGGCGGTGTCGGCCTGTGCCAGTGGGCCGATACTGCCCGGCTTCGACAAGGCGGCACCGCTGTTCAACGACCTGGGCGACCACAAGCACTCGATCACGACCGCGTCCGCGGACGCGCAGCGCTACTTCAACCAGGGCCTGACGCTGGGGTTTGCCTTCAACCACCCCGAGGCCGAGCGCTCGTTCCGCTACGCGGCGATGCTCGATCCACAATGCGCGATGTGCTGGTGGGGCGTTGCGTTCGTGCTCGGCCCCAACCTGAACGCCCCCATGGGCCCGGCCGCCGCTCCGGCGGCGTGGGAGGCAGCGCAGAAGGCGCAGGCGCTGGCCACCGAGACCACCCCGCGCGAGCAGGCCTACATCGCCGCGATCGCACAGCGTTATACCGAGGAGCCGCCTGCCGACCGGGCGCCCCTGGACCCAATGCCACGTAGCATAAGTTGATCATGCTGCTGGTCTGGGCTTTA
This sequence comes from Pseudonocardiaceae bacterium, assembly GCA_050700115.1. Taxonomy (GTDB): domain Bacteria; phylum Actinomycetota; class Actinomycetes; order Mycobacteriales; family Pseudonocardiaceae. Next base: position 76 of record JBOHGG010000063.1, on the reverse strand, counting down.
GCTCGCGGATGTTGATCGTGGCCGGTGCTCGGTGGCGGGTGCTGGCCGGCTCGCCGAGCTTCTTGACCCGGTAGCT
>JBOHGG010000062.1:0-21104 GCA_050700115.1 Pseudonocardiaceae bacterium | reverse complement strand
TGTGTTTGAACTGCTCGACTCCCCGATCCCCCTCACACTCGCCGACAGGTAGCCACGAAGAAACCAGCACAAGCCAGGAACCCGCAGGTCAGCAGCCCCACGCAACCAAAGATCAAGTAAGTTCGGCTTAGAGCCCAAGCTGCGCCGGCAGGCCGAGGAGCGTCGCAGGCTCAATGAGGAGTGGTCGGCGGTCCGCACCGCCCGCCGGCAGCGCGGCAAGTGTCCCTGCTGCGCCTGTCTGCTGACCGAACGGGACTGGTACTTCGCACCGACAATCGTGGAGGATCCACCGGACGACGACTAATCCCGAGGCGCCCACACTGGTGCGCGGGTGGTGATGTCGAGAACGCCAGCGTTGCGGGAGGAGCCTGTCGTGGCCGCGGTGCCTGCTCTTCAGTCCTATGTTTCGGGGGTCTCGGATGTCCCGCTGCTGGGCGACACTATCGGCGACAACTTCGACCGCACGGTTGCCCGGCACGGCGACCGGGAAGCGCTGGTGGATCATCCCAGCGGCCGCCGTTGGACCTACTCGCAGCTGCGGGTCGAGATCGACGCGATGGCGCACGGCCTGCTGGCCGTCGGGATCGGCAAGGGTGACCGGGTCGGCATCTGGGCGCCGAACTGCCCGGACTGGCTGCTCACCCAGTATGCCACCGCGAAGATCGGCGCCATTCTGGTCACCATCAACCCCGCGTACCAGACCCGCGAACTGGAGTATGTGCTCAAGGCGGCGGGGATCCGGATGCTGGTCGCGGTGGAATCGTTCAAGACCTCCGACTACACCGCGATGATCTCCGAGGTACGGCCGCATTGTGCCGCGCTGCAACGGGTGGTGCTGATCGGATCCTCGGAGTGGGATGCGCTACCGGTGCCCGCCGGTGATGCGTCGCTGCTCGCCGGCAAACAAGCGACACTGTCTCCGGACGATCCGATCAACATCCAGTACACCTCGGGCACCACCGGCTTCCCCAAGGGCGCCACGCTGTCGCACCACAACATCCTCAACAATGGCTACTTCGTCGGTGAGTTGTGCGGCTACACCGAGGTGGACCGGGTCTGCGTGCCGGTGCCGCTCTACCACTGCTTCGGCATGGTGATGGGCAATCTGGCCGCCACTACGCACGGTGCATGCCTGGTGTATCCGGCGCCGTCGTTCGAGCCGGCGGCGACCCTGTCGGCTGTCGCGCAGCAGCGGTGCACCTCGCTGTACGGGGTGCCCACGATGTTCATCGCCATGCTCGCCGACGCGGGTTTCGCGTCCTATGACCTGTCGTCGCTGCGGACCGGGATCATGGCGGGCTCGCCGTGCCCGGTGGAGGTGATGAAGCAGGTTGTCGAGCGGATGGGCATGGCTGAGGTGACCATCTGCTACGGAATGACCGAGACCTCCCCGGTGTCCACCCAGACCCGGGCGGACGACACGCTGGACCGGCGGGTGTCCACTGTCGGCCGGGTACACCCACATCTCGAGGTGAAGATCATCGATCCGGACACCGGCCTGACCGTGCCGCGTGGTACCCCGGGGGAATTCTGCACTCGGGGGTACTCGGTGATGCTCGGCTATTGGGGTCAACCGGACACGACCGCCGAGGTGATCGACCGGGCCCGCTGGATGCACACCGGAGACGTCGCGGTGATGGACTCCGAGGGCTACCTCAACATCACCGGGCGGATCAAGGACATGGTCATCCGTGGCGGTGAGAATGTCTACCCGCGAGAGATTGAGGAGTTCCTCTACACCCACCCGGACATCGTGGACGCGCAGGTGATCGGCGTGCCTGACGCGCACTACGGCGAGGAGTTGTGCGCCTGGGTGCAGCTGCGTCCAGGCGCGCCCGAGCTCACTGCCGAGATACTGCGCGACTACGCCACCGGCCAGCTCGCGCAGTACAAGATCCCACGGTACGTGCTCGTGGTGGACGAGTTCCCGATGACCGTCACCGGCAAGGTCCGCAAGGCGGAGATGCGCGAACGCACACCTGCCCTCCTAGCCCCACCCTAGACAGCGACAAACATCCATGTGGCAGGAAAGAACGCCCGAAATGTGGCTTGAGGTCGTAAGGTGGGGGGTACGCGTCCCGGGTGCGCTCGGGGCGCGTTCGCCTTGCTGGTCGCCCACTCCCGGCAGGCGGTATTCCACGAGGGAGCGGTGAGGTCAGTGCCGACCGGCAAGGTCAAGTGGTATGACGCGGGTAAGGGCTTTGGTTTCGTCACCCAGGACGGTGGTGCCGACGTCTACGTGCGGGCGACCGCGCTACCAACGGGGGTGACCGACCTCAAGACCGGCCAGCGGGTCGAGTTCGGACTGGCCGACGGGCGGCGCGGCCCGCAAGCCCTTTCGGTGCGGTTGCTGGAGCCGCCGCCGTCGGTGGCGGAGGCCCGCCGCCGACCGGCCGAGGAGCTACACGGCCTGATCGAAGACATGATCAAGTTGCTGGAGTCTCGGGTACAGCCCGACCTGCGTCGCGGCCGCTACCCCGACCGTCGCAACACCAAGCGGGTCGCGGAGGTGGTGCGGGCCGTCGCTCGTGAGCTGGATCCCTGACGGGGCGTCGACACACCGGATATCTACAGCACCGGCAGGACGTCAGGTCTGCTGGTCGGCTCGGCGGGTAGCCGGGTGCTGGCGCAGCGGGACGCCAGCGCCGAACCCGGGAATCAGCGACGATCCACGCCGGGCCAGCATGGTCTGCGCCAATCCCAAGCCGAGCAGCACCGATACCGAGGCGAACCCGATCCAGTAGATGGGTGGCAGCAGCACGCCCAGTGCGCCACCCAGCACCCAACTCAGCTGGAGCACGGTCTCCGACCGGCCGAACGCAGAGGCGCGAGAGGCCTCCGGCACGTGCCGCTGGATCACCGAGTCCAGGCAGACCTTGGCGATCGCGCTGCCGGTCGCTGCCACCAGGGCGGTGGCCGCCGCGACGGTGATCCCGGGCACCAGCGCAGCGAGCACAGCCATGGTGAGCCCAGCCGCCACGCAGCTGAGGATGGCCTGATCAGGTTTGCCGAAGTGCATCCGCGCACCGACCGCATTGCCCAGGAAGCTGCCTGCCCCGGCAGCGACCCCGACAATGCCGAGCAGCAGTAGCTGCCGCCCTGGCGAGCCCTCGGCCTGCGCCTTGACCGCGAACGCCACGAACAGCGTGAGAAACCCGGTAAGCACCCGCGCGGTCCCGTTGCCCCACAGCGCGACGACCACGTGACGGCCCATCGGCTGCCGGCGCCGGGCCGCGGTGCCGGTGGTCTCGGCCCCCAGCGAGGCCGGCACCTCACCCTCGGTCACCTCCACCCAGGACGGGATGAGCAGGCAAAGTGCTGCCCCCGCCAGGCAGACCACCGCGGTGAACAACAGCGCTCCCGGCGATCCGGTCAGCGCCGCCACCCCGGCGGCCAGCGCCCCCGCTACCCCACCGGCGACCAGCCCGAACACGGTGAGCCGTGAGTTGACCTTCACCAGGGTGATCTGCGGCGGGAGCAGTCGGGGGGTCACCGCCGCCTTGAGCACTCCGAAGGACTTGGCCAGCACCATGAAGCCCAGCGCGGCCGGGTAGAGCAGCCAGTCGTTGACGTGCGTGGCCATCACGACCAGCAGCAGAGCGCGGCCGACGAACGACAGCGCCATGGCCACCCGCCTGCCGTGCTGCAGCCGGTCCAAGAGTGGGCCGATCACCGGGGCGACCACCGCGAACGGTGCCACCGTGATCAGCAGGTAAAGCGCCACATTGGCCCGGCTCTGGGCGGTGGCGGCCGCGAAGAACAGCGTGTTTGCCAGTGCGACGGCGATGGCTGCGCTGGCCGCGTAGTCCATCATCGTCGTGTAGGTCAGCGAGGACAGCCCGGACCGCCCCGCGCCGTCGGCCGTGGTCGCCCGGTGGAACAGTCGCACGCCGCCCCCGACCAGCTGCCGGCTGCGCCAGGCCGCCACCCGGGTGACGGTGATCTTGCGCGGGTACGGCGGGCCGCTCGATGGGGGCTGCGGGGGTACCGGAGCCGTCGCCGAGTCGTCTGCTGGGGGCGGGACACGATCGCTGGGTTCCCAGCGGTGGGCGTCGCGGTCGTCCCACGGTCGGCGCGGTACCCAGCTCGCCGACGGCGCTGCGGTGCCGGTCGGTCCGGCCCTGCCGTCATCAGGCACCCAGCGGTCATCAGGCACCCAGCGCCGCCCGCGGCCGACCCGACGGCGGCCCCGCGAGCCGGGGTGCTCGGCGCCGGATGGGGATTCAGGCCGCTTCACGTGCCCTATCCTGCACCACCGGCAGCTCTGAGCGTCGCACCCTGGGCTCCATCAAGCCGGGACGAAACGGACCCGGAACAGCGACGGCCAGTTCTTGCCGGTGACGAGGAACTCGTCTGTGCCCGGTATCGCCGCGATGCCGTTGAGTACGTCCCCGGCGGACTGCGGCGGCGGGCTGAGCAAACCGGACGCGTCGACCACACCGGTCACTGCGCCGGTGCCGGGGTTGATCCGCAGGATGCGGTCGTCCTGGAAGACGTTGGCCCAGATGGCGCCACCCGTGCACTCCAGTTCGTTGAGCTTGCCTACCGGCTCGCCGTCGAGGCGGACCACCACCTGGCCGGACGGGGCGAAGGTGACCGGGTCCCGGAAGGTGAGCCGATCGCTGCCGTTGCTCATCACCAGCCGGTCGGAGTCGTGGCACAAGCCCCAACCCTCGCCTTGGTAGGTCACCCGGCGACGCTCGGCCAGCGTCGTCGGATCGCGCTCGATGGCCAAGCCGCTGGTATAGGTCAACTGCCACAACCGATCGCCGGCGACGGTGAGTCCCTCGCCGAACAGCGGGGCGGGCAGCGTCGCCTCCCGCAGCAGGGCGGCACTGGACAGCGCGGTGGCCCGGACCCGGGACTTCCCGACCAACCCGCTGCCCTCGTAGAGCACCCCGTCTCGGATCTCCAGACCCTGGGTGGACATCGTCGTGTCGTGCGGCAGCGTGGCCTGGACCTGCACCCGCAGCTGCTCAGCGGTCGAATGGGTGGTGCAGCCAGCCAGGATCGGCGCCGACAGCCCGGCAATTGCCAGCACTGCAGCGGCCAACACCGCAGCGGTCGGGCGGGGCAGCACGGAGACAGCCTCGCACAGCCATCCTGGCCGGGTCGTCGGCATGGACTGCCGGTACGGCACAATCTATAGCGTGACTCCCAATACCACCGAGCCCGGCTCCGACCTCGTTGAGGCCGTTGAGCTGGCCCGGCGGGCGGCGCAGATCGACGCCGGCGACAGCTCGGTGGGTCGGCAGGTGGAGACACAGATCGAGGACGGCGGCGCGGTCACTCACCTGTTCGAGGCCGGCCTGGCCGGCTACCGCGGCTGGCGCTGGGCGGTCACGGTGGCTTCGGCGGGTCCGGCAGCTCCAGTGACGGTCAGCGAGGTGGTGCTGTTGCCCGGTCCGGACGCGCTGGTCGCGCCGGCCTGGGTGCCGTGGACCCAGCGGGTCCGGGCGGGTGACCTCGGGGTCGGGGACCTGCTGCCGACCGACCCGGGCGACCCGCGGTTGGTGCCTGGCTATCTCAGCGACGATGACCCGTTGGTGGCACAGCTCAGCCCGGAGCTCGGCCTGGGACGACCCCGGGTGCTGGGCCGGGAGGCTCGCCTCGCGCTGCTGCAACGGTGGCGCGACAGTGACCGCGGCCCGGACTCCGAGATGGCTCGCAGCGTCCCCGACCGGTGCGTGACCTGCGGCTTCTACCTTCCGCTCGGCGGGGCGCTCGGCGCGGCCCTCGGTGTCTGCGGCAACGATCTGGCTCCGGCCGACGGGCAGGTGGTGCACGCCGAGTTCGGCTGCGGGGCGCATTCCGAGGTGCAGGTGGATACCAGCCCGAGCGTCCCGGTGGCCGAGCTGGTCTACGACGACACCGAGCTGGAGCTGCTGCCCTGGCCACCGGCGGAGTGACGCGAGACCTGCCGGCGGATCCGTTCGGCACCGCAGCGCTGCGGGACGGGGTACTGGCGGCTTGGCGGGGGTCTCCGACGCGGTTCCGCGAGGATGCCAACACCGAGTCCGACCTCGCCCTGCTCGGTTACGCGGACCGGTTGCTCGTCGAGCTGGCGCAAAACGCCGCCGACGCCGCGCAGCGCACGGGGGCGTCGGGGCATCTCCGGGTCACCCTCGAGGAGGGCGAACTACGGGCCGCGAACACCGGGACGCCGCTGGACTCCGCCGGGGTGGCCGCGCTGGCCGCGTTGCGCGCCTCGGCCAAACGGGAGGGCAGCAGCGTCGGCCGGTTCGGGGTGGGCTTCGCGGCGGTCCTCGGGGTCACCGACGAACCGCAGGTGGTTTCCCGCTCCGGCGGGGTGGCGTTCTCCGCGCAGCGCACCGCCGCTGCGGTGGCCGGTGACCCGGCGCTGCGTGCTGAGCTGCGGCGCCGCGGTGGCCGACCCCCGGTGCTGCGGCTGGTGTGGCCCGCCGCAGGTGTCCCGCCGCTGGGGTTCGACACCGAGGTCCGGTTGCCGTTGCGCCCCGGGACCGACCCGGACGCGCTGCTCGCGGCGTTCACGGACGAGGCCGGTGATCTGCTGCTGGCATTGCCATGGCTGCACCGCATCGACATCGGTGATCGGGCACTGCGCCGCGAGGGAGCGGACCCGGTGCTGATACACGACGGTTCGGGGCTGCGCAGGTGGCGGGTGGTGCGCCGGGCTGGGCTGCTGCCCACGGCGGCGCTGGCCGGGCTCGGCGCCGAGGCTAGGCCGGAGTGGAGCCTGTGCTGGGCGCTGCCGGTCGACCCAGACGGTGTCCCGGTACCGCTGGCCGGCGAGGTGCTGCACGCGCCCACCCCCACCGCAGAGCGGCTCACGCTGCCCGCCCGGCTGATCGGTACGGTGCCCGTCGACTCGTCGCGGCGGCATGTCCATCCCGGACCGGCCGCCGACCTGTTGTTGCACACCGCCGCGCAGGCTTACCCGGACCTGGCCGCTGCACTGGCACCGGATCAACGCACCGCGCTGGTGCCGGCGCCCGGATTCCCGGCCGGGGAGATCGACGCTGCGCTGCGCGACGGGGTGCTCGCCGCACTGAGCCGCGCCCGGTGGCTACCCGACGCCTCTGGCGGGCAGGTCGTTCCGGCCGACGCCCTGGTGCTGGATGTGCCGTTGCCGAAGCTGGCTGAACTGCTCGCCGACGTCACACCCAATCTGCTCGACGTCGAGCTGGCCGCACCCCGGCACGCCGCCGCGCTCGCCGCGCTCGGGGTGACCCGATTGCGTCCGGCGGCCATCGCCGAGCTGCTGGCCGGGTTGGACCGGCCGCCGTCGTGGTGGCGGCGCTGTTATTCGGCGCTGGCTCCGCTGCTCGACGCCGATCCGGCGGCCCGCGAGGAGCTCGGTGCGCTGCCGGTCCCGCTGGCCGACGGGCGCACCGTCACCGGCCCGCGTGGGGTGCTGCTGGGTGACGGTGACGTAGGGGCTGCGGTAACGACAGAGCTGAGGCTGGTGCATCCCGACGCTGTGCACCCGTTGCTGGAGCGGCTCGGGGCCCGCCCGGTGGGCCCCGCGGAACTGCTGGATGCGCTTCGTCCCGCCATCGAACGCAGCGTCGATGACGCCGAGGACGGTGTCGACGTCACCGGACTCGCCCGGGTGGCACTGTCGCTGGCCGGCCGGCTGACCGAACCGGCTGGCGTCCGGCCCTGGCTGGGTGCCTTGGCGCTGCCCGACGACACCGGACAGCCGCGGCGCGCCGACGAGCTGGTGGCTCCCGACGGAGCGTTACGGAAGCTGCTCGCCCCGGACGCGCCGCTCGGCGTGCTGGACCCAGCCGTTGCCGCCGAACAGTCCGCCGCCGCGCTGCGTGCAGTCGGGGTGCTCGACTCGTTCGCGGTTCTCGACGATCCCCACCCGCAGCGCCCGGACCACGAGCTCGACGATGAGGAGCAGTGGTGGGTCGAGACCGGTGATGACCCGCCTACGCCGCTGCTTGCCGTCCGGGACCTGGACCTGGTCGACGACGGGTGCTGGCCGGCCGCGCTGCGCCGGATCGCCGCCGATCCCGCAGGTCTTGCCGCGTTGCGTCAGCCCGGCGGTTACACCAGCTGGTGGCTGGCCCGGCACGCCCGGCTCGGCGGTCAACCGCCGCCGCACTGGCGGCTTGCCGGGGCTGTCGCGTTGGAAGGCCTCTACGACGTGGTGCCGGTGTGCGACACCGGCGAGGCGTTGCTTGCCGCCGCCGGGGTGCGCACCGGGCTGAGCATCACCGGGCCCGCCGACGCCGCCGATGTGCTGGCCCGGCTTGCCGACCCGGCCCGCACGGTCACCCCCGCCACGGTGCACGCCGCACATGCCGCGCTGGCCGGCGCCGACCTCGACCCGGCGGAGCTGGAGCCCCCGGTGCGGGTGCGGGCGGTGACCGGTGCCGTGGTCGACGCCGAGGCGGCGATGGTGCTCGATGCGCCATGGCTGGCGGCGGTGCTCCCGGTGGGGGAGCTGGTATCCGGTGGCGACCCGAACACCCTGGCCGACCTGCTGGACCTCCCGCTGGCGTCTGAGCGGGTGATGCCTGAGCCGCTCGACGCCGGTGCCGGAGCAACGGTGCGGTGGGTGGAGCTGGTGGAGGTGGTCGCGGTGTGCGCCGCCGCAGGTGTCGCCGTCCCGGACGGGGCGGTGCGGCTACACGAGCAGTTCCGGGTGCGTTACGGCGGCACCGACCACGCCGTGCCGTTCTGGGTCACCCCGGACGGGACGGTGCACGCCGCCGACCCGGTTCGCGCGGCCTTGCTCCTACGGTCGTCAGCGGGCGGGTGTTAGTGCCCGTTCCCGTTCCCTCGGTGGGATCCGGTCCGTGAACACCGCCTGAGGTCAGCATGCAGCGCTCGGGCGGAGGTGTAGGCGGCGAGGTAACCGTCCCGGCAGTCGCGCAGCAAACCGATAGCGCCTGGTGGTCGACGTGCCCGGGTGGGGTCGGTGTCCGCGCGAAGCAGCCGGGTGCGGTCGTAATGGTGCGCGGGGGCGCTGAGCAGGTCGGTGAGTGTCAGCAGCGCACCGCTGACCTGAGTGAGGAGCCCACCGAGCGCGATCAGCTCCTCGTGACCCAGCACCCTCTTCGGTAGCGCCCGATTGACCTGATGGAAGGCGTCGACGACCCGGTCGAGCTGATCGACTGGATCGCTGCTGGTGGCCGAGGACGACACAGACACGGTGGCGCGTCGCCGGCGGCTGGAAATCCCGTTGGTCATGATGTGAACAGCCGCGGATATGGCGACTCCGAAGGCACGGTACGTGCCTTACCGAGTAGCGTGGACAATACCGGGTGCATTGGTAGCACAATTCCTCCGACCCGGACCGCTCCACCCACCGACCCCAGATCTGTTGGCCCTCCCACTCGCACCTTGCGACTGATCTTAGGGCCTCAACTGCGGACGTCGTCACCATACCGCGGTGTACCAGCGGAGGAAAGTATGTCAACGCTCCGCACCGGTCCGATCACACAGTCAGTAGCCGCCGAACCGACGTTGCTAAGATCCTCGAAGGAGGAGGGTGAGGCCAGGATATCCCGCCGATGAGGAGTTACTAAAAATCTTCTCCCGTCTATGCGGTTGCGACATCGGATCTCTACAAAGCGGACCTGGGTGTCCTGCTACGCACCGTGAACTCGCACTCACAGTTGCTCGTCAGAAAACCAGCCACTGTTGCTGCACGAGCGCAGTGATGGTCGACCAGTCGAAATTCCCAGTATTTCCGGTCCAAATGCAGATGTGCGTCGGTCATGCGATCGGGAAGGTGCCTGGGCTCCGGGTGGCCACCGGTGCAGGCCGCCGCTGCGATTCCGACGCGTCAGTCCGATCAAGCGCTCCGGCTGATGTTCTCTACTTGATCCTCCTCCAGCAGTCCCTGGTGGTGACGAGACCTCGAAGGGGCGGAACGCGGGGATCTCTACCGCACATGCGGAGAAGGATCTAGATGGATTCCGCTTGTGCGGTGTGGATCTCTATGGCAGGCTACGTTCGACCGGGGGTCGGCGGGGGGTCGAAGGAGGTTGTGCGGGTGGTCGGGCCTGTGCCTGCGCCGCCGCCCGCACAACCCCCGCGATAGCGGTGGCGCAGTGCCGCTGATCTGCGGATAGGTCGGACAGTGGTCAGAGCACGCCCTGCTGGGCGCTGCGGGCCCCGCGCCGGGCGGCGCTGCGCTGCGCGTGAATCATCGCGAAGCCCAGCAGGCCGAGCAGGCCGCCGGTGACGCAGGCTGCCAGCCACACCGATGGACCCTCGGCGACCAGCAGCACCATCGCTGCAGTGAACCACGCCAGGGTGCCGACGCCGACCACTGGCCGCGGATCGGCGAGGCCGCGGGGCAGCGGAGGCACAGGAGGTGGCACAAAGCCCACGCTAGCGCGAAAAGTCGTGAGCTAAGCTAACGATATGACCGCGACGGAACAGACCGGGGCAACCGACCAGCCGGCGCTTGCCACCCGGCTCCGGCTTGCGGTGGTCCGGCTCAACCGGCGGCTGCGGGCCCAGCGCAGCACCGAGGCGGTGGTCAGCCTCACCCAGCTCTCGGCGCTGTCAGCGCTGCACCGGCACGGCCCGATGTGTCCCGGGGAGCTGGCCTCCCGCGAGCGGGTGCAGCCGCCGTCGATGACCCGGGTTATCGCCGCACTGGCTGGGCTCGGCTTCGTCGATCGCAACCCCCACCCCACCGACGGCCGGCAGGCCGTGGTATCGCTGACCGGGGCCGGCCGCGCTTACGTCGAGGCAGAGGTCTGCGCCCGGGAGCGCTGGTTGGACCGGCGGCTGTCGGAGCTCTCGGCCGACGAGCGCGGGGTGCTGTGCCGCGCCGCGGAGATCATCGACCGGATGGCAGGTACCTGAGGGGTGCCCACCGATCACCGTGCGCGCACCAGCACATTCGTGTCGCTGCGGGAGCGAAACTACCTGCTCTTCGCCACCGGCCAGATCGTCTCCCTGATCGGTACCTGGGGCCAGCGGCTGGCGCAGGACTGGCTGGTCCTCGAGCTGTCGGGGGGCGATCCGGTGGCGCTGGGTATCGCGGCGGCGCTGCAGTTCAGCCCCACGCTGTTGCTGTCGCTATGGGCGGGGGTGCTTGCCGACCGCTACGACAAGCGCAGGCTGCTGCTCACCGTGCAGGTCGCGATGGGGTTGTGCGCGCTGGTACTGGGTCTGCTCGACGTCGGCCGGGTGGTGCAACTGTGGCACGTCTACCTGCTGTGCCTGCTGCTGGGCTGCTTCGCTGCGATAGACGGCGCGGTCCGGCAATCCTTCGCCGTGGAGATGGTCGGACCCGAGCAGGTCACCAACGCCGTGGCGCTGAACTCGATGACCTTCAATCTCGCCCGGGTGGTCGGGCCGGCGGTGGCTGGTCTAGCCATCATGGCCGTCGGCACCGGATGGGTGTTCCTCGCCAACGCGGCGAGCTTCGCTGGGGTGGTCATTGGGCTGGTGCTGATGAATCCTGCCCGGTTACACCGGCCCGCACCGGTCCCGCGCCGCCCCGGACAGTTGATGGAGGGACTGCGCTACGTGCGTGGCCGCCGCGACCTCATCATGCTGCTCACGCTGGTGTTCTTCGTGGCCACCTTCGGCCTCAACTTCTCGTTGACGCTGGCGGTGATGGCGCGCAACGTCTTCGGCCGGGGCGCCGGTGCCTACGGGCTGCTGTCGGCTCTGCTGGCAGTGGGTACTCTGGCCGGCGCCACCCTCGCGGCCCGCCGCAGCGGGCGGGGCCGCCCACGACTTCGCCTGGTACTCGGCGCTGCGTTGGCCTTCGGGTTGCTGGAGGTCGCGGTCGGGCTGATGCCGACCTTCGCCACCTTCGGGATGATGTTGGTGCCCTGTGGCGCAGTTGCCCTCACCTTCACCACGGCGGTCAACTCCACTGTGCAGCTATCGGTCGACCCGTGGATGCGCGGCCGGGTGATGGGGCTCTACATGTTGCTGTTTCTGGGCGGCAAACCGATCGGCGGGCCGCTGGTGGGCTGGATCGCTGCAGAAGTCAACGGCCGCGCCCCGATCGTGGTCGGCGGGCTGGTGACGGTGCTCGCCGCACTGGCCTGCGCTGCGGTCCGGATCCCTGAGTATCCAGATCCCTGAGTAACCGAGCGCCCAGGACTGCGGCGATGAGCGGTTCGAGCTGCGTGTACGTAGTCAGGGGTTGACGACGGGACAAGGTTAGCCTAACTTAAGCGCTGCCGGCTTCGTGGTGGGAGTCCTGGCAAGTCAGTTGGGAACACGTCGGGCCCGACCTGGAGATCCTCCGGTCGGGCCCGACGTTCGTCCACAAGGTCAGAAGTCGGTGCCGAACTGCGGTGACCGGTCCGCGGTGAAGGCAGCGTCCAGCCGGCTCACCAGCGCCGGATCGGGGACCTGGACAAGCCCGGCCCGGACGAGTGTCGCTGCCCGGTGCCCGCCGAGATACAGCGAGCCGAGCGCGGCGATCTCGGCGTGCGCGTCGGGCGTCCGGTCGGTGCGATCGCAGCTGGCCCCGTCCAGCCCACCACGCAGCCGGAACCGCCCGCCGCAATCCAGAAAAGCGTCGTGCACCTCGATCGTGATGTCCACCTCCGTGCCGTAGCGACGGGCCGACAGCGCAGCCGGCACGTCCAGCAGCCTGGTCCACACCCCGTCGGCGAGGTCGACGGTGCGCACCCGCCGGGGGTCAGCGAGCAGGAAGGGCAGCGGATCGTCCAGCGGGCAGCGCTCGGTAGTGACGGTGTGCACCAGATCCAGCCCGAGCAGGACTCGCCACAGCGCGGCGTGGGCCTGCTCGGTGGCGGCCGCCAGATCCCTCACCCGGCAGCGCTGGTCGTCGTGGTTGATCCGGTAGGCGGCCCAGCCGTCCGGGTGCACGAGGTGAAACAGTGCCGAACTCGCTCGGCGCCAGTGGCCACGATCGAGGAACACGTGGTCCCACCATGCTGGGCTGCGCGACAGCGCACCCGGGGTGATCGCGGCCCACCGGTGGTGCACGTCTGGAGCGTGTTTGCGGGCCTCGTCCGCCCCGACCTGCCGTACCCCACCGGGATCGGGTGCCCCGGGATGGAAAGCGGTCAGCCGCCGGTCGATCTCCACCACCCGCGTGGTGGTCGCGGGTCCGTAGCCGAAGCGGCCGTAGATGCCACCCTCGCTCGCGGTGAGAATCGACACCGCTACCCCGTCCTCGACGAACCGGCGATGCTGGGCTGCCATGATCGTGCGAAGCACCCCGCGCCGCCGGTGTGTCGTGGCCACCGAGACCCAGGTGACGCCGGGGACGGCGAGCGCGCCACCACCGGGCAGTGTCATGGTGAACGGGAAGTCGCCGGTGACGCCCACGATGGAGCCGTCGTCGGCATCGCAGGCCAGCAGGAAGCGGTCCGGCTCGAACAGCGGCCGGAAGTCAGCTATTTCCTGCTCGCTGTAGTGCGCGCCGAAGGCACGGCCATCGACCAGGGCGATGGCGGGTAGGTCGTCATGGGTCGCCCCGCGCAGCACGGTCTTCACGAGTGAGGAGTGTGGGCGCCCGCGACCCTGCGAAGCAATCGGATTCGGTGCATTTCGACCCTGTCAAGCAGGTCTCAGGCTGACGGCCAGGCGTGCACCGGCTGGTTGGAATGCATGTGCTCAACGTAACCGCGCAGCATGCCGGCCAGCGCGGCCGGCCGGTCGGCGCCCTGGGCGGTCAGCGTCTGGACGGTCGCACGCTGCCAGCCGGCGCCGGTGCGGCGCGTCACGCAGCGCTGTTCGATCACCGCGAGGTAGCGCTCCCGGGCGGCGTCGGACATTCCGCAGCTGCGCAGCCCGTCGTGGGCCAGCGGTAACAGCTTGCGCAGTACCAGCTCGTCGGGCCGGACCCACCCGTTGCCCGGCCAGTACAACGGGGCGTCCATACCGAGCCTGGCCCCTGCGTACAGGTTGTCCTGTGCGGCCTGGAAGGACATCTGGCTCCACACCGGCCGGTCGAGCTCGGTGAGCCCGCGCATCGCGCCGAAGAAGAACGCGGCGTTGGCCAGCACGTCGATGACCGTCGGCCCGGCTGGCAGCACCCGGTTCTCGATCCGCAGGTGCGGCACCCCGGCTGTGACGTCGTAGACCGGGCGGTTCCATCGCCAGATCGTGCTGTTGTGCAGCCGCAGCTCCGATAGCGACGGCGTGCCACCTGCGGCGAGCACCGCCAACGGGTCCTCGTCCTCGGTCTGGGGCAGCAACGGCGAGAAGTACCGCGCGTTCTCCTCGAACAGGTCGAAGATCGAGTTGATCCAGCGCTCGCCGAACCACACCCTCGGGCGCACCCCCTGGTTGCGCAGCTCCGGCGACCGGGTATCGGTGGACTGCTCGAACAATGGGATGCGGGTCTCGTGCCACAGCGCCCGGCCCAGCAGAAACGGTGAGTTCGCGGCCAACGCCACCTGCACCCCGGCCAGCGCCTGCGCGGCGTTCCAGTGCGCCGCGAAATCGTCCGGAGCGACCTGCAGGTGCAGCTGCACCGAGGTGCCTCCGGATTCCGGGAGAATCGAGTCCGCCGCGCACAGCAACCGTTCCGGTAGGCATCCCTCCAGCGCCACCCCCTCCATGTCGAGCTCGAACTCCTCGCGTCGGGTGGCCAGGATCTGTTTGTTGAGCAGGTCGTAGCGCCGCTGGGGGGACATCCATCGCCGGTCGAAGTGGTCCGCTCGCAGGGTCGGCAGGATGCCGATCATGACCAGGCCCACACCTGCGGCGCTTGCCGCGTCGTTAGCCGTGTTCAGCGCGGCTCGCAGCTCACGCTCGAGGTCCAGCGCCTCGTCTGAGGCCAGCGGCCGGGGCCGGACGTTGATCTCGATGTTGTGCTGGCCGAGCTCGGTCTGGAAGGCCGGATCGTCGATCTGCTCCAGCACCGCCTGATTGGCCATCGCGGGATCGACGTTGTCGTCGATGAGGTTCAGTTCGAGCTCCAGCCCCATCTGCTCAGGGCCGGCGGAGAAGCTGTCCCCGGCGAGCATCCGGGCCAGCGCGTCCAGACAGCGCTGGATCTTCTCCCGGTAGCGCTGCAGGTCGTGTTGGGTGTAGATCGAATCGATCACGTCTTCACCCATCCTCCCGCCACCCGGCGCACCCTCACCGTGACACAGCGCCGCGGGCTGTGACCAGCCGCCGAACTGGTTGGTCTCATGGGCACTTTGCAAGACTGACAGTGTGAGCGAGATGGTCGAGGTGCACGACGTGGACGATCCACGGCTGGCCGACTTCCGCGATCTCACCGTTGCCGACCGTCGCCCGGACCGTCCAGGCGGGCGGGGCTTGGTGATCGCCGAGGGCGTCGTCGTGGTCCGCAGGCTGCTGGACTCCCCGTACCCGCCGCGTGCTGTGTTCGGCCTGCCGGACAAGGTTTCCCAGCTCGCTGCCGACGTCGCCGCGCCCTGCTACACCGGATCGCCCGAGCTGATGGCGAAGGTGGTCGGATTCCACCTCAATCGAGGCGTGCTCGCGACTGCGGACCGGGCGCCGGTGCCGCTGGCGCCGGAGTTGATCGCGCGGTCACGCCATCTCGCGGTACTCGAGGGCGTCAACGACCATGAGAACCTGGGCGGGCTGTTCCGCAATGCGGCCGCCCTCGGGGTGGACGCGATACTGCTCGGCCCGCGCTGCGCCGACCCGCTCTACCGGCGCAGCGTCCGGGTGTCCATGGGGCACGTGCTGCGAGTGCCATTCGCTTGGCTTCGCTGCTGGACGGGAGATCTCGACGCGCTGCGGGCCGCCGGTTTCCGGGTCGCGGCGCTGACCCCGGTGGCGGATGCCGTGCCGCTGCCTGAGGCGGGTCTGGACACGGGCCGGGTGGCCTGGTTGCTGGGTGCCGAGGGCCCGGGGCTGACCGCCGCAGCCTTGGCCGCGGCGGACCTGGCGGTGCGCATCCCGATGGCGCCCGGGGCGGACTCGCTCAACGTCGCCACCGCCGCTGCAATCGCCTTCGCGACTGTGCGCCGCGTCTAGGGTCACCGACGTGGACAACGGCCAGGTACGCACGCCGCCTGGCGAGCCGACGCCGTGGGCGACCGGCCTCACCGTCAGTGCGGTGATTGCGGTGATCGTCGGGATCGCGCTGCTCAGCCTCTCCCAGGGGCTGGCCACGGTGGGTTTCTGGCCCGTTGTTCTGGCGAATCTGCTGGTCGTTGCGGGCCTGACCCCGTCAATGTGGCTAGCCCGAGCCACCCCCATCTGGCGCTGGGTGGCCTATGGCGCCGCCGCCGCCATCCCCCTCACCTGGATCGCCCTACTCCTCTCCCTACTCGGCTGACCTCCAAACTCCCGCGTTCTGGATGCAGACTGCTGTAAAACCATGCCAGAAAACCGCAGTCTGCATCCAGAACGCAGATGGGGGATGTGGATAGGGGATGGGTTGTGGATAGGCTGTGGATGGTGATTCGACGGATCGGTGTTCGTGCGGCAGCGTTTGGTGCATGGGGACAAGCATTCGTGCAATCGATCTGGGTGGCCCGTTTCGCGGGTCGGAGGCGGTTGCGGCAGGCGCGCTGACCGCGCCGCAGTTGCGCGGTCCTGCGGTCCGCCGCCTGTTCCAGGACGTCTACGCGCCCGCCGCGATCCCGGAGACCCACGAGCTGCGCTGCGAGGCAGCCGCGCTCGTCCTGCATCCGGAAGCGGTGATCACCGGCCGATCGGCGGCGACGTTGCGTGGCGTCCCACTCGCGCGCGCCAAGGATCCCATTGAGTTGGTGGTCCCGGAGGCGGTTCGCGTCTTCCGGCGCACCGGCCTGGACATCCGTCGCACGGAACGTCGGGACGGCGACTCGCAGCCCTGGGGTCGGATCGGGCTCGCGACACCGTTGCGGATGGGCCTGGATCTGCTACTGGACCGAACCCTGCCCGATGCTGTCGCAGATCTCGACGCAGTAGTACGCGCTGGGCTCGTGGACCGCGCGGAGTTGCGCCGGATGTTGTCTCAGCGCCGCGATCGCGGCATCGTCGGTGCCCGTCGTGCCGAGGAGCTTGCGGATCCACGGGCGGAGTCGCCCCCGGAGTCCCGGATGCGAGTGTGGCTCGTGCTCGATGGCCTGAGCCCCGAGCCGCAGTACTGGATCGAGGACTCCAGCGGTCGGCTTGTCCGTGCCGATCTCGCCTTTCCCGAGCAGCAGGTGGCGGTCGAGTACGACGGATCGTGGCGTAACGGAGAATTGTGGGCGCTCAACCACGACCGTGATCGGCTCAACCGGGTGCAGGCCGCCGGTTGGGAAGTCGTATTCGTCACCGCCCCCCTTCTAGCCACCCCAAGGCGAATGGTCGATACCGTCCGCGCCGCCCTAGCCCGCCGCTGACCATCCGCGTTCTGGATGCAGACTGCTGTAAAACCATGCCAGAAAACCGCAGTCTGCATCCAGAACGCGGGACGGTTAGGCGAGCGAGGTGTGCCAGGCTGAGTGGAGGGTGGCGAAGGGGCCGGACCCTGTGATCAGTTGGGATGGGGGGCCGTCTTCGATCACCTTGCCGTCGGAGAGGACCAGGACGCGGTCGGCGACCAATACGGTGGACAGGCGGTGCGCGATGATCAGTGCGGTGCGCCCGGCGAGCACGGTGGCCAGCGCGGCCTGCACGGCCCGCTCGGAGGGGATGTCCAGCGACGAGGTGGCCTCGTCGAGCACCAGCACCGCGGGATCGGCGAGCAGCGCCCGGGCGAACGACACCAGCTGGCGCTGCCCGGCGGATAGCCGCGCGCCGCGTTTGCGCACGTCGGTGTCGTAGCCGTCGGGCAGCGCAGTGATGAACTCGTCGGCGCCCACCGCTCGGGCGGCCGCCACCACATCCGATCGAGATGCCCACGGCGACCCCAGCGCGATGTTGTCCGCCACCGACCCGGAGAACAGGAACGACTCCTGGGTCACCATCACCACCGCACGGCGCAGATCCGCGTCGGCCACCGAGCGCAGGTCGACCCCGTCCAGCCGCACGGCACCCGCCACTGGGTCGTAAAACCGCGCCACCAGCTTGGCCACCGTGGACTTGCCCGCTCCGGTCGCGCCGACCAGGGCGACGGTCTGGCCGGCCGGCACCACCAGGCCCAGCTGCGCCAGCACTTCCGGTCCACCGTAGGAGAAGCGCACCTGGTCGAAGACCACCTCGCCGCGAACCGGGCTGGGCAGCGCTACCGGAGTGACCGGGTCGCCGACTGCGGGGCGCTCGTCGAGCACCCCGGAGATCTTCTCCAGCGCCGCGGCCGCCGAGGAGTAGGAGTTGGCGAACTGGGCCAGCTCGTCAAGCGGGTCATAGAACCGGCCCAGGTAGAGCACGAATGCCGTGAGCACCCCCAGCGCCAGGGTGCCGTCGAGCACCCGGAGGCCGCCGAGCAGCAGGATCGCCGCCACCGACACGCCGCCGACCAACTGGATGGTCGAGGTGAACCGGGCGATCAGCGAGAACGCCTCGGTGTCTGCGTCGGCGAAGCGGTCGTTGAGCTCGTCCATGATCGCGGAGTTGCGCCGCTCGCGGCGATACGCCTGGACGGCACGGATCCCGTTGATGGTCTCGACGAACTGCACGATCACCCGCGCTATCCAGGTGCGGGTGCGGCGGTAGGTGTGCTGCGATCGCCGCTGGTACCAGCGGGTGAGCAGGGCCAGCGGGACGAAGCTGCCCAGCGCCACCAGGCCGAGCTGTGTGTCCAGCACCAGCAGCACCGCGCCGATGCCGACGATCGACAGCAGCGAGATGAAGAACCCGTCCAGCCCACGGTCCAGCAGGCCTTGCAGGGAGTCCAGATCGCTGGTCAGCCGGGAGATCACCCGGCCTGAGGTGTAGCGCTCGTGGAAGGCCAGCGACAGCCGCTGGACCTGCGCGAATACCCGCTCGCGCAGGTCGGTCAGCACGTCTTGGCCGATCCGCCCGGACAGCCGCAGGAAGGCCCGGACGGTCAATGCGTCGGCTACCCCGGCCACCGCGTACCCGGCGACGCACCAAGCCAGCGGCCCGGGCTGGCCGTCCAGCGCTGCCGGGATGCCGCGGTCGATCGCCGCGGCGATCAGCAGCGGGCCGGCCAGCAGCGCGACCTGGTCGACGACGAGCAGCCCGAGCGCGGCGCTCGCTGCACGCAGGTGCGGGCGCAGCAGCGAACCGAGCAACCGGCGCGACCGGGCGGCCAGCCGGACCCCGGTGGCGGTGTCGATCTCGTCGTGGTCCTCGGCGGCGACGCCCCGCCAGGTCTCCGTCATCGGGACACCGCCGCAGCATCCAAGGTGGACAGCAGCCGGCGGTACTCCGGCACCGTGGCGAGCAGTTCAGAGTGGGTGCCCACCGCGGTGATCCGGCCGTCTGCGAGCAGCCCTACCCGGTCGGCGAGCTGCACCGTGGATGGCCGGTGGGCCACCACCAGCGCCGTCACCGAGCGCATTACCCGGCGCAGGGTCGCCTCGACCTCGGCTTCGGTGTGCACGTCCAGCGCGGACAGCGGGTCGTCGAGCACCAGCACGGCCGGAGTGCCGACGTCACCGCCGCCGAGCACCGCGCGGGCCAGCGCCAGCCGTTGCCGTTGCCCCCCGGACAGCGTCAGGCCCTGCTCCCCGATCCGGGTGTCCAGACCCCAGGGCAGCGCATCGACGAACCCCTCGGCGTGCGCCACCCGCAGCGCACGTCGCACGTCGTCGTCGGTGGCCTCCGGTGCACCCAATGCCACGTTCTCCCGCACCGATGCCGAGAACAGCACCGGGTCCTCGAAGGCCGTCGCCACGATCGTGCGCAGGTCCGACAGCGCGAGGTCCCGGACGTCGACTCCATCGACCAGGACCCGGCCGCCGGTGACGTCAGCCAGCCGCGCGACCAGCGCGGTCAGGGTGGTCTTGCCGCTGCCGGTGGCACCCACCAGCGCCACCGTCTCGCCCGGCCGGACCTCCAGGTCCACCCCGCGCAGCACCTCGGTGCCAGCGCCCGGGTAGCGGAAGTGCACTTGCTCCAGCCGTAGCGCACCGCGCACCGGACGAGCCGGGGCCCGGGGCTGTGGCGGGTCGGCCACTGCGACGACGGCGTCGCGGACCTCCCAGTACCGGGTGGTCGCTGCGGTGGCGCTGCTGGTCTCGGCAAGTAGCCAGCCCAGCGAGTCCAGCGGCCAGCGCAGGTAGCTGAGGATGGTGATCGCCGCGACGACAGTGCCCAGCGACAACGTTCCGGCCGCCACCGCATACCCGCCGACGGCGAGCATCGCGGCCAGGGTGAGCTCCGGCAGCATGATGATCAACGCCCAGAGTGCGGCGAGTAGCTGCACCTTGGTCAGCTCGGTCCGGCGCAGCTCGCGGGCTTGCGCCAGGAAGGTCCGGGTGGCGCGGGGACCGTGGCCGAAGGACTTCAGCACCCGGATGCCCAGCGCGGACTCCTCCACGATGGTGGCCAGGTCCCCCACCTGGTCCTGGGCGCGCCGGGCGGCCAGCTGGTAGCGCCGCTCGTAGCGCCGGCACAGCACCACCAGCGGTACCGCCATGATCACGGCGAGCACCCCGAGCGTCGGGGCGATCACCAGCAGGACGACCAGCCCGACCAGCACGGTCAGCACATTGATCACCAGGTAGAGGCCGGAGAAGGCGACGAACCGCCGGATCGTGGTCAGGTCGCTGATTGCCCGGGACAACAGCTGCCCGGACGGCCAGCGGTCGTGGAATGCCACCGGCAGGCGCTGCAGGTGGCGGTAGAGGTCGGCCCGCATCCGTTTCTCGATACCCGTGGTCGGGCGGGCCACGAGCTGACGGCGTAGATAGACCAGCCCGGCCTCGACCACCCCGAGCGCGAGCACCCAGGCAGACAGCAGCACCAGGTCCCGACGGTCCCCGTTGGAGATTGGGCCATCGACGATGCGCTGGATCAGCAGCGGGATCGCCAGCCCGGCCAGCATCGAACCCAGCGCCGCAGCGCCTGAGCCCAGCAGCCGCCCACGCACGGGCAGGACGTACGGCCATAACCGGCGCAGCACAGCCAGGGAGGGTTGTTGTTGGGGATTCATCGCGCCCCGACGCTAACCACCCCCCCGCCGCTGATGCACCCGAATTTCCCCGTCACCCCGACTCCGCGTTCTGGATGCAGTCTCCATGCGCGGCTGCGCCGCGCACCCTGATGGATGAAAATGGGGGCTGGTCGCTTGTGGTACCCGTCGGTTCTTTCTGTGGTGCCCAGAGCCCGTGATGCAGTCTGAC
>JBOHGG010000061.1:0-21524 GCA_050700115.1 Pseudonocardiaceae bacterium | reverse complement strand
GGACAAGTCGACGACAAGGCACGCCACCGCGGCCAGAGTTCACGCGAGCCACACCGGGTCACCAACACCAAGCCTGACGGTCCTCCACCCAGGAGCACCGCAACGACACTCACAGAGTTCACGGACAACGGCGGTGCGGTCGGCAGGTCGCTGCGCACCGGGTGCAACGGGCGTCAGGCAAGGGCTGCCCGGCTGGACGGCTTCGGGACTGGCCGGCCCGTGGCATGAGCTGCGTCCAACCACGCCTCGATCGCCTGCTCGATCTCGGCGACGGCCCCGTGAGGGGTCAGACCATGAGCGGAACACAGCGGGAGGTCGGGAACATCGGCGATCCAGACCTCATCCTCGTCGCTCCAGAACACCTCGATCCGATAACCAGGATTCATCGCTCATCCTCCAAGGACAAATCATAACGGCGTACCAGGCTCCCGACCTGCCTGACTTGGTAACGCTTGGCCTGCCCGCGCTCGACTTGAAGGTTGACAAGTTCGGACAGTCGTGGATGCGCGAAGACCCGGTGGCTACCCTTGCCGCCAACTTCCTGAAAGCCCAGTGCCCGCACGAGGCGCACAAGGTCGTCGAAGCTCACGTTGGTGGATCCGAGCGAGGAGAAGGTCGAGCTTCACGGCGCGTGACGGTACGGAGGAGGTACGACAAACTGGGCCCTCCTCAGACGCCGGCGCCTCCCTTGTCCGTCCTGTAGATCGACAATGACGTGGGCCCGGCGTCGGCGCGCCGTGGAGGTCGATGCGATCGCTGTCTGGAGGGGTTGTGGCGGAGCGGGTCGAGTTGGCGCAGGTGATCGGTCAGCTGCGGCAGGAGTTGAGCGTGGCGATGCAGGAGGGGGAAGGGGAGGATCTGCGGTTCGAGCTCGGGCCGGTGGAGGTGGAGCTGACCATCGCAGTGAGCAGGGAAGCGGGGCCGAACGCGAAGGTACGGTTCTGGGTGATCGAGTTGGGCGCGGACGCCACGGTGTCGTCGCAGGCGACGCAGCGGATCACGCTGACGCTGGATCCTCGCCGCCGTGGGGTCGCGGGCAAGCCCCTGATCGCGGGGCCTGAGCAGGCTGGCGAGCGTTAGAGTCCGCCCTGTGAGTGACCGATCTGCCCTGGCACATCGTGGGGTCGTGGCCGGGCAGGTCGCGGAGATCATCGTCACTCTGGACGGCGAGGCTGGGCGGCGGGACTCGGGTACCGGGTGGGGCCGACTTCCGTGCTGACGGCGGCGCATATCGTCGAGGGTGCGGTATTGGTGCAGGTGCGTTTCGACGCCGATCTACCTGGCGAGTGGATGCCTGAGGTGACACGGGACGGTCGAGAGCGCCGGGCCGAGCCGCTGTTGGCGCCATACGCGCAGGTCGGCCATCCGGGGTCCACGTTGATCGACGAGTGGCGAGCTGAACTCGTGCGATGGGAGCGGGGGCACTGTGCATGGACGCGGCGGCTCGCGTATAGTTGGGCTATCCCCCCAGGCACTTCGGTGGCTGGGCGCGAGGCCCCGCTCCGGCGGGGCCTCTGCTTTGTTACCAGGTCGCAGGCTTGGTGATGGCCCCATGGGCGTCGCTGAGTTTCTCCGGAAACTGGCTGGCCGCGAGGACCCCGCGGCGGATCTGCTTGGTGAAGCTTGGCCGGGTCCGTTGTAGGGCACGGCTCACGTTCGGATGTGGGTTCACGATTCCTACCCGATAACCGAGTTCCTGGCTGACCAGGCGGATCGGCTCCATCAGGTCTGAGTCGTTGCTAACCACGACGAAAGTCTCCGCGTCCGTCCGAAAGGCGTCGGCCAGCAGGTACGTCGCCAGGTTGACATCAGAGCCCTTCTCCTCGGTCTTGATCACTTCAATGGTTCGAGGCCCGCCCGGAATCGGCTTGGCGAGCGGCATGCGCGCGGTCGAGGTCAAGAAATGACCCAGGTGCACGGTCAACCCAGGGACCGTCTGGAGCGCTCGGAGGTAGGCGCTCTGGCGCACCGGTTGATGTGGGTCGGCATGGGCGTTGACCTTGGCCGTGAAGTAACGGATGCGCTGGATCTTGTTCGGTGGCAACAGCGCCTGACACAGGGCTCCGAGGTCCAACCACTTGTACGGTGTTCCCTTGAGGCAGCCGTAGTAGAGGTTGAACCCGTCCACGTAGACATTGGTCAGCATCGGGATTCCGGATCGTCCTCCAAGATATCGCTCCCTTCGAGCCACGGATTCTCACAGAGCCTGCACGAGGCGCACAAGGTCGTCGAAGCTCACGTTGGTGATGTCACCGCGCCGGATCCGAGCGAGGAGAAGGTCGAGCTTCACGGCGCGTGACGGTACGGAGGAGGTACGACAAACTGGGCCCTCCTCAGACGCCGGCGCCTCCCTTGCCCGTCCTGTAGATCGACAATGACGTGGGCCCGGCGTCGGCGCGCCGTGGAGGTCGATGCGATCGCTGTCTGGAGGCGTTGTGGCGGAGCGGGTGGAGTTGGCGCAGGTGATCGGTCAGCTGCGGCGGGAGTTGACCGCGACGATGTGGGAGAGGGAGGGCCAGGATCTGCGCAGATCACTCACCCGAACTGGCGGGCGAGGGCGTTGAGCCAGCTCGCCATGGCAATCACCAGGACAAACGAGGAGACGTCGCCGGTACGCGAACGTCCCCCACCGCAACTCGCCCATGTTGGTTCGGGCGCGATACATTCTCGGCAAGGCCCTTGCGACCGGTTCATGGACCGACGTCGCCTCGAGTCTGGCTCGCCTAGACCCACCTGCCGTCAGCGCTCTTGCCGATGAGCTGCAGGTGCGCTGGACGCTGAATGATACGGCTGATCCCAAGAGAGCAAAGGTAGTTGAGTCGCCCCGGTGACTAGCTGAGCTAGCACCGTTCAGGGCTTGTGCCCGACCGCTCCGACCATGCAGTGCTGCACGGGTTCCAGCGGCTTGAGGCTCCGTGGGCCGTCGGGCCGCCAGTCGGCACACGGGCTCAGACCAGGTTCGACCAGTTCCAAGCCCGGGAGCATGCCCTCAATCTCGGCGCGGGTGCGAAACACTCCACTGCCCATCGGGCTGTGCATGAAGACCTGTTCCAACCTCTGGGCGAGCGCGCTCAACTCGGGGGTGGTCTCGGGATCGGAGAAGTGGCTGATCGCCACGTAGGAGCCCGAAGGCAGGGCGTCGATGTATTCGGCCATGATGCTCTGCGGGCTAGGCTCACCGACGTAGTGATGCAGCGTTCCGAGTTGGAACAGCGCGATCGGCTCGGAGAAGTCAAGGTACCTACGCACAACCTCGTCATTGATGACCTGGCGTGGCTTGAAGATGTCAGCAGCGCTGAAGTGGGTGTGAGCGTTGTTCTCAAGCAGCGCCCGGCCGTGCGCGAGCACCACAGGGTCGTTGTCGACATACACCACGTGGGCATCTGGCTGGATTCGCTGGGCGACCTGGTGAGTGTTCTCCGCCGTGGGCAGTCCCGAACCGCAGTCGAGGAACTGGGTGATGCCGGTCTGGCTGGCGATAAAGCGAGTGACGCGGATCAGGAAGTTGCGGTTATCCCGCGCGGTTCGGCCCATCTCCGGTGCGACCTGCTGGATCCGCCGCACGACCTCGCGGTCGATCTCGTAGCTGTCCTTGCCGTTGAGAAATGCGTCATAAACCCGGGCGATGCTCGCCTTGGTCGGGTCGATGTAAGTTGGCACGACATGGTCCGGCAGCCGGGCGTCTATACCGGTCATCGAAGCACCTCACAGGTGTTGCAGTAAGAACCTGGGTGCAGCCGACCCTAGAGTGCGGAAGCGCGCGGTAACCACCTGGGTGCAGCGTTGACGGTGTGCCACTGCGCGGCACGTTCAGTGATCGGGCTGAAACGGGCTGCGGGCGTGGCCGCCCCGGGGGTTAGTCGAGTAGGTGGTCGAAGTCTCCGTTCTTGGCGCCGGCGATGAAGGCGGCCATCTCGTGCTGGTCGAAGATGAGGGTGCGGGCTCTGCGCTCGGCTGGGGGGAGTTTGTCGTCCTGGAAGCCGATCAAGCCATCGGCCACGGCGAACGATAGGCAGCCACCGTTGCCACTGCTGAAGCTCGATTTCACATATCGGCCGTTGACCACGGCGTCGTAGCGCGGATCGTCGAGCAAGGGGTAGGGGTAGGGGTAGGGGTAGGGGTAGGGGTTGAGTGTGTGGGTCACCGGATCACAGCTCCTCCATAACTGCGCGGATCAGGTCCTGTGACTGCCGGGCAGGCAGAGCCTGGGCCAGAGCCGCGTGGAAGGTGTAGGTGCACTGCCGCACGATGTCGCGCTCCTCGTGGATGCGCTGTGCCGTGCTGCTGTCCACATACACCACGTCGCCGTCGAGCTCATGCGGGAACTCGAAGATGACGAAGTTGTCAGAACCGGGTAACGCCCCAGCGGTGAAGGGCAGGATGTGGATCGTCACCGGGTAGTCCTGGGTCACTTCGATCAAGTGTCGTAGCTGTTCACGCATGACGTCTCGACCACCCACTATCGTACGGATGACGCCCTCGGTCATGACAGCGGTTAGGCCCTGGAAGTCGTTCTCGCCGAGCCGCTGCTGGCGTCGCATCCGCAGCTCGGCCATCCGGTCGACGTTGATCGGCGGAACGAAGGCTCGGGCACTGGCGATCACCGCCTCGGCATAGGCCCGGGTCTGTAAGAGACCCTGGATGAACGCGATGTCGTAGCTGCGCGCGGTGGTGGCGTCTTCGCCGATCTCGACGAGCATCTCGATGGCCTCGACGACGATATCCGAGTACTCCTGCCACCAGCCCCGTTCGTCGGCCCGGCGGCGTAGCTCGTCGAGCTTGCCCGCCTGCTCGGTGCCGACGTCGAGCACCGTTACGATCCGGTCCAGGTGCTCGGAGGTGATCCGCGCACCGCCGGACTCCACCCGCGACAGGTGCGCAGCGGAGGTGCGGCGCTGCTGAGGCTGGTCGGCGTTCATCAGCTCAACCAGCTTCTCCTGGCTGAGCTGGGCATCGTCGCGGAGTCGCCGGATCTGCTTGCCCAGCCTGCGGGACCGGACCGTCTTGCGCTGCGCCACGGGGCCTCTTTCCTAGATCGTGAAAGTTGCTGCCAATATTCACGTGTGCTAGCTTTGAGATGCAAGCAAGTTAGTAGCAAGCCTAGTACCCCTGGTGGCGCGCTCCGGTGAGCCCCGCCGTTGAGCGCTCCACCTCACCAGGACGACGGTGGCCCCGGCCTGACCTCCCCGAATCGGCCGGGGTCACCGTCCACCAGCAAGGCGGTGACCCCGTGACGCTGCTGCCGGATAGCCAGGTGGACCTGCCGCCGGTGGTGGAACGACTGCTGCTCGACGTAGTCGCGGACGGGTTCACCGTGTACTGCTGCGGCCCGCGAGCCGCACCGGCCGCGCTGGCCGCCTCATACGAATGGCAGGACTACGTCGATCACATCACCATCCGGTGCTGGGACCAGGTCACCGCCGCGAGGCTGCCGAAGCTGGGCCGGGTGGATGTGTTCGCGCCCGAGGTCGTCGTATGGGCCTACGAAGGTCCCGCGGAATGCGCCCTGCGGGCGCTGCTCAATCTGGTGCACCCGCAGCACCCGGACGCCCCCACGAGGATCTACCCGGCGCCCCACTCCCTGCTGGTGCCCCGGCATCAACAGCGCCCGATGTCGATCCGGCGGCCGTCGGCGAGTCGGACCGGAGTGCGTGCGGCCCGGCTGGCCGGCCGGTCGTGATCGCCGTTTGGGAAGAATCAGCCGCGATGAGCGCGGTTTATTCTTCCCAGATGGTGATCACTTGGTGTTGCACGCCGCAACAGGGTTTCCCGCGCCAGCGATCGACCTAGCTACCACCTGGTAACCAGCCGTAATGTGCGACCAGGAACTTCTTACGGTCCCGGCTACGTTGCATGTCAACCCCGGGGCATCGGAGAGGTGGACGCCGTGATGACAGCGCGACTGGTGATCGGGCTGGGGCTGACCGTCCTGACCCTGGTTTTGGCTGGTCGGCGGGTGTGGTGGCTCTACACCCTGATCCGGTCCGGGCAGCCGGCGCACGGCCGCACCGCGGACCTGGGCGCCCGGCTGCGGACTCAACTGGTCGAGGTGTTCGGGCAGCGGCGGCTGCTGAAGTGGACGATCCCCGGGCTCGCGCACTTCTTCACCTTCTGGGGCTTCGTGATCCTCATCACGGTCTACGTCGAGGCGTACGGGGCGCTGTTCGACGCGAACTTCGCCATCCCAGTGATCGGGCGCTGGCCGGTGCTGGGTTTCCTGCAGGACTTCATCGCGCTTGCGGTGCTCGCGTCGATCATCGCTTTCGCGGTCATGCGGGTTCGGCAGGCCCCGGAG
The DNA here is from genome assembly GCA_050700115.1 of Pseudonocardiaceae bacterium. Classification (GTDB taxonomy): domain Bacteria; phylum Actinomycetota; class Actinomycetes; order Mycobacteriales; family Pseudonocardiaceae. The sequence continues at coordinate 15,229 of JBOHGG010000061.1, read as the reverse complement.
CGCAGGCAGCGGGCGTCGCGCTTCTACGGCTCGCACACCGGCGGCGCGTGGCTCATCCTGTTCATGATCTTTAACGTGATTGCGACGATGTTCCTGTTCCGCGGAACCGCGGTGAACACCGAGACATTGCCCTACGCCTCCGGCGCGTTCGCCTCAGAGGCGGCCGGCGCGCTGCTCGCACCGCTGGGCGCGGGCGCCAACGAGGTGCTGGAGACGGTCGGGCTGCTGCTGCACATCGGCGTCATGCTGGCCTTTCTGATCATCGTGCTGTACTCCAAGCACCTGCACATCTTCGTCGCGCCGATCAACGTCGCGGCCAAGCGGATGCCCACGGCGCTGGGCCCGCTGCTGCCGATGGAGTCGGGTGGCAAGGAGATCGACTTCGAGGATCCCGGGGAGGACGACGTCTTCGGCCGCGGCAAGATCGAGGACTTCACCTGGAAGGGCATGCTGGACTTCGCGACCTGCACAGAGTGCGGTCGCTGCCAGAGCCAGTGCCCGGCGTGGAACACCGGCAAGCCACTGTCCCCCAAGCTCGTGATCATGGACCTGCGGGACCACCTGTTCGCCAAGGCGCCCTATCTCATCGGCGACCAACCGGTCCCGGACCACAGTGATGTTGACGTGCTGGCGCTGGCTGGGGGCAACAATCAAGGGCGCAACGGCCACCACGTGCCCGAGTCCGGGTTCGGCCGGGTCCCCGGATCGGGTCCGGAGCAGGCCGCCCGCCCACTGGTGGGCAGCGCCGAGGTGGGCGGCGTGATCGACCCGGACGTGCTGTGGTCGTGCACCACCTGCGGGGCCTGTGTGGAGCAGTGCCCGGTGGATATCGAGCACGTCGATCATATTGTCGATATGCGCCGCTACCAGGTGCTGATGGAGGCGGAGTTCCCTACCGAGCTGGGCACGCTGTTCCGCAACCTGGAGAACAAGGGCAACCCCTGGGGGCAGAACTCCTCAGCCCGGATGGACTGGGCGAAGGGTCTGGACTTCGAGGTCCCGCAGCTGGCCGAGGAGACGCTGCCCGACGACGTGGAGTACTTGTTCTGGATCGGCTGCGCCGGCGCCTTTGACGACAATGCTCGCAAGACCGTCCGGGCCACCGCCGAGCTGCTGCACGTTGCCGGCGTCAACTACGTGGTGCTCGGCGACGGCGAGACCTGCACGGGTGACCCGGCCCGCCGGTCGGGCAACGAGTTCGTGTTCCAGATGCTGGCCCAGCAGAACGTCGAGGTGCTCAATACGGTGTTCGACGGGCGCGAGCCGGGCCGTCGCAAGATCGTGACAACGTGCCCGCACTGCTTCAACACCCTCGGCCGGGAGTACCCGCAGCTGGATGGGCACTACGAGGTGGTGCATCACACCCAGCTGCTCAACCAGCTGGTGCGGGACAAGCGGCTCGTACCCGTGGCTGCCGCCGCCGGTCCCGCCGTCACCTATCACGATCCGTGCTACCTGGGCCGGCACAACGAGGTGTACTCACCGCCGCGCGAGCTGGTCGGGGCGTCCGGTGCGCAGCTGACCGAGATGCCTCGCCACGCCGACCGTTCGATGTGCTGCGGCGCCGGGGGCGCGCGGATGTGGATGGAGGAGCGCATCGGCAAGCGGGTCAACCTGGACCGGGTCGACGAGGCGATCGCCACCGAGACCTCCGCGATCGCCACCGGGTGCCCGTTCTGCCGGGTGATGCTCACCGACGGCCTCACCACCCGGGAAGCCGAGGGCACCGCGGGCACCACTCGCGAGGTACTAGACGTCGCGCAGCTCCTACTCGCCAGCGTCAAGCGGGCCGAGCCCAAACCGCCATTCGGCTCCGAATAGCGCCCGGTGCGGGGGCCAAAATCGCCATTCGGCTCCGAATGGCGAGCTGGTGGTTACTGCTTGAGCAGGGTGAGGACGCTGTCGCGGAGCTGATCGAGCTGCACACCTTGGGCGACGATGACGTGCACGCCGACGCCCTCACCCTCCCTCAGCAGCCCGAGTAGGAGGTGCTCGGTGCCGATGTAGTTGTGACCGAGATGGTGTGACTCGCGCAGCGACAGTTCGAGCACTTTCTTGGACCGGGGGGTGAAGGGCACGTGTCCACTCGGTGCTGTCTGGCCGCAGCCGATGATCTCCTCGACCCCGGCCCGAGCAGCTTCCAGCGTGATGCCGGCACCGAGGAGAGCCTGCCCACCGACACCCTCGCCCTCGGCCAGCAGACCGAGCAGGAGGTGCTCGGTGCCGATGTAGTTGTGATGTAGCCGCCGGGCCTCCTCCTGGGCCAGCACGACCACCCGCCGCGCCGGGGCGGTGAAGCGGGTGAACATTCCCGCCACGGCGGACTCCACGCCGCCCTTGAACTTGCCGATCAGCGAGCGCAACGCGGAGTGACGCTGCTGGGCCGCCTGCTTACTGACGCCCAGCGCGGTGCCGATCTGGGACCACGAGCACCCCGCGGTCCGAGCCTCCTGGACGAAGTGGTCGAGCAGCTTGTCCCCAAGGTCGGCCAGCTCCTGTTGTCGGCGCGCCGCACTGGCCAGCACCTCGAGCGGTTCGGCGCTGCACGCTAGCCCCCGGGTTTGGGTAATGAGTTCGTCAAGCGTCATACGTCAACTATCGCTTGACGAACAGGAGTTCGTCAAGTACTTATTGACGGACGATCAGCGACGGGTGTCGACGCGCTGGAAGTTGAGGTAGGCCCGCGACGGCGTGGGCCCCCGTTGACCCTGGTAGCGAGAGCCCACGCCGGCGGTACCGTACGGGTGCTCGGCGGGGCTGGACAGCCGGAACAGGCACAGCTGCCCGATCTTCATCCCGGGCCACAGCGTGATCGGCAGGTTGGCCACATTGGACAGCTCCAGGGTGATGTGACCGGTGAAACCGGGGTCGATGAATCCTGCCGTGGAGTGCGTGAGCAGCCCGAGCCGGCCGAGGGAGGACTTTCCTTCGAGTCGCCCGGCCAGATCATCAGGCAACGTGATCTGCTCGAACGTCGACCCGAGCACGAACTCGCCAGGGTGGAGCACGAAGGGCTCATCACCCTCGGGCTCCACCAGCGAGGTCAGCTCGTCCTGCTGCAGCGACGGGTCGATGTGGGTGTACTTGGTGTTGACGAAGACCCGGAAGAAGCGATCCAGCCGCACGTCGATGCTGGATGGCTGGAGCAGCTTCTCGTCGAAGGGCTCGACACCCAGGCGTCCGGCGTCGATCTCGGCCCGCAGATCCCGATCGGACAGCAGCACGCGCGACACCCTAGTCGGCGGGCGGCTCGCCCCGGGGGGCTCCTCGCTGCGGGGCGCGCTCCCGGGCAGGCGATGAAGCCCCAATAGTCACACGGACCCCACCAGCCCCTGCGAGAGGTGCGTAGATTCCCCGCGGACGTGCCGCGCACGGCAACTTCGGGTGGAAAGTTGCCGTTCGCGGCAACTCCGCACGCGACCCACTCCTTCCCCGAAGGTCACCGACAGTGGCGTCGTGACGGGGGATGATCGGGCGGACCCCGGACCCCGCGCTCGGAGACCAGGCCTGGGTCTTGCCCGTGCTAAGCTCTGCTGCGCCGCGGGTGTAGTTCAATGGTAGAATGAGAGCTTCCCAAGCTCTAGACGCGGGTTCGATTCCCGTCACCCGCTCCATTACAAAAGCCCAGTCCACAGGCTGTCCTCTGTGGATCTGGGCTTTTGTAATTGGCAGTGTCAAGACCCCGCGTGCCATTCACGTGCCATTAGCCTTGATCATTCACGCTGGTCGGTGGCTGGTCTGAAACGGGGCGCTGAGCCTCGTTGAGATCTTGATTTTAGGGTCGGGGTATGACAGTGGCCCGGCTGGCGGGCCGGGTGGCCGGGGGTTCCACGGGCCCCTGCGGTTGTTGACATCAAGATCAAGACGGTCGGGGGAGGCATCGGTCGGCAGCGCAAAGTGCTCGATGGCGGCGTCCAACCAGCCGAACGCGCGCGCCGCTATCTGATGCGCTGCGGCACCCCAATCAGTATCAGAGCCGGTCACTGCTACGGCATTCCGCTGCGTGCCCCACGCGTGCCCGCTCTCAGGATCACGAGGGGTCAAACAGCGGTCACTCAGGTCACAGCGACGCCGCGTCCGTGCAGGTCGCTAGGTGCAGGCCAAACCCCCCTCGAAGTCGCCACACCACCGCTCATTCACGCGGCACCCCCCAAGTTCGGTCCGCATGATCATGATCTACGGATGGAGCACTGATCGACGGAGGCGGATTAAAGTACCGCCTCCGTCGGTCCCCCGCCTAACTAACCCAGCTGACCACGGATCGCTCCGTCTTTGAACTTGGTCGAGTGAACGTTGAGATAGAAGTCGGAAGGATTCTGGATGACAGCTCGGATCTTGTCGCGAGAGCTCATCCCGTGGCTTGCGTTCACATGAACGCAGCCGGAGACCGTGTTTCGGGCTCCGGCGAAGTGCTTGTCATTGAAAAGGTCGATCCAGTGCGGGCCCTCGCTGCCACGGGGCGCGGCATGGAGATGAAAAGCGGTCACCGCACCGTCGAGCCTTTTCCACTTGATATCGAAGCAGGCCGTCTCGTGTTCTGGATCGAGGTCTAGCCGAGCGTAACCCTGCCCTTCAGGGTCTCCGCCGGGAGGGACCTCCTTTCCGGTCAACTGGACGGAGAAGTGACCATACCCTCCGGGGCCGACTTCGTCTGCCACCGCCGGGGTGGGCAAGGTGAGGACGAGGATCGACGAGATGAACCCCAGGCACGCCCCGACGCGTCCCATTCGCCGAGTACCTTCGCGGTGCTGCATGTTGGTGGTCTTCCTTTCTTCCAGTCCCGCCTGCACGCTCGATCACGTCCGACAGACAGGCAAGACTGAGCCTCTCTAGGTGGTGGTAGTGTAAGACCACATCTTCGGGTCGCATTGTGTTCTGACCCCCGCCACGCCGAGGTGCGCGAGAAACCGCGCGGGACTAGGAGACCGTTGAGTAAACCGTTTGGGCTGACCAACTTCAGCACGAATGAGCTATATCAACTTGCGTTATCGACTCTCTGTGTGCACCTTGCCGGTAAATGCCGTTACAAGTCCTCGAACCCACCACACCCAGAAGTACCAGTGTGGATATCTTGTAACTGTGAGTGACAGCCGCGAAGTGCCTCCTCCCGTCCCTACCGCCGCATAATGATAGGACAGCAACTCCACGCCAGTGATTCCTCGCCCACATCCACCATCGAAAGCCGGTGATCTCGCCCCGCCGGAGGGGACACATCGCGGCGACGAGGACGAAGGTGCGGAACTGCGAGCCGGGCGGGCCACCCTGCGACCCCGCGCGAGTCCGGTCCTACACCGAGGACGCCCACGGGAAAGGGATGTTATGCTCCCGAAGTAGTTGCATCGCACGGGAATAGTTGGCGTTCGCTTCGGTCGCTTGCGCGGTCAGGCATCGCACCCGGGCCTCAGCTTGTTCGTAATTGGCGGTGGCTTCCTCCTCCGTGACGCTGAGCTTCTGCACCCGGGACTCAAGACGCTGGATCTCGGCGCGCATCGGGTCGAGCAGGACCACAGTGGTATCAGCGACCTTTTTCAGGGAGTCGGTATCAAGGCTGCGACGGGTCGCCCGCGCGGTGAGCATAGCTCCGAAACCGCCCCCGCTGAACACCGCGATGATGACCGCGGCGATCCACCCCGCGATAGAGTTCGCCGGCCCGTGGAGTTGCGCGACCAACGCGGTGAAGCTCATGACTCGGTCTCGGCTTGTCGGATGGTTCGGCGTGCCTGACGTAAGCACCTGGATGGTGCGTCGCTTAGCAGCCGCCCCTTGGTGAGCTGGTCCGTTAACACTCGCGACGTATCGGAGGCGTGGGGTCTGCAAGGCAAGGACCTGGGCCATCGAGCTTCACTTTCCCGACAACACCGTATGGACGGGTGAGGCATTCCCAGTGGCTGACATCGAGCCCGACCACCAAGGTCCTGGACAACCGCCGAACATGAGTTGCCGTCGAAGGTGCAACTACGCGGTGTCGGCGCCCTCAGCGAGAATTCGATCCCGGTGCACGCTGATGTGGTGGTTCAGCGGATCCAGGCACTAGGTGCCCGCGAGATGTAACTCCGGAGGGGGCAAGTAGCCGCCGTTCGCTGGTCGTCTGAGAGCGCATCCCGCGTCGTGGCTGGTCCATGTATCTGCGGCGCTCATCGGTACCTCATCAATGAGCCGGGTGGTCCCTTCTCCCGTGGGGGATCACCCGGGGTGGGCCTGCGCGCCAGCGAGTTCGACCATCGGGTAGGGGCCGGCGGGTGCGGATCGCGTCAAGCTGGATCTGTGCTTGCTGTCTATGGTGACGCAGCAACACGAACCAGACCACCCCCGCGCCGGCCGGGCACCACCAGCGCCGCCCGCCGTGATAGTCCAGTTCGACAACGGTCGCGGCGTGAGCGGGTCGGGGTCTCGGGCCTGGTGCGCACGGACGGCTGAGGAGATAAGCCGGGTCCGAGAATGACCGAGCAAGACATCCTCTATCTTGACCTACCCGGAGTACGACGTACTCGTGTGTGAACGGCATCGCTGAGGGGGTGGAGATGGTGTGAACGGCGCTGGTGGGGCTTTGCGGCCCTCGAAGCCTTGACGTGGACGCTTTCTCCATGCGCGGCACTCAGCCGGAGATCACCGGCTACCTGATCGGCCAGGGCTACAAGCCGCCCGGTAGGCGGGAAACCCGGAGGTTTCGATGCTGAACGCGGATCGATCGAGGCCGTGCTCAATTTCGGTGAAGAAAACGGGCTAGGTCAATGATGCGGGGATGACTTAGCGGGAACTGTTGCTTATTCATGAGAACGATGGGGAACGACTACACGAGGTCGATCAAGACCTTGACGTTCGCATTAGGAATAGCTAAGGAGTGCTAGTGAAGATAAAGGAGATCCTGATCGCGGTGGTTATCATTGGGATTGCAGTGATGTTAGCGCCCCGTTCCGAGAAGGCCGCGCCGCACGATACCGGAGCTAACAGCGTGACTACGCCACGGAAGCCTTATCCTTGTGAATTCGACCACTCGGCAAAATGCACCTGGGAGCAGTACCGGCAGATAGCTGAGGAAGAGTGCGATAAGGATCGAGCGCAAGGTGGCAGATGCGAAATAGTCACCAATGGCAAGCCACCGCACGCGGTACACATTCCGTCCGATAGTGAACGAGCCGACATGCGTCGAAAAATTGATGAGGGCGCCAGACACCTGTGCGACAACCTCACTGACGCCGGATACGAATGCCATTCTAATAGCAACTGACCTATCACGAACGGCCCGTCCCCCCGGCTCGTACCGCCTACGTATAGTTAGGGGCGATTTAGGATAGCAATGTGAACCAGCTCGCCAAGTTTCAGCAGCTTCCTTCGGCGAGGCCGGTCAGGGATGGCTCTAGGAGGGGTGCGAGATGGTCGGCCACCAAGGGCACGGGCATCCCGGCACGTCGTCGGCGGCGAGGCGAAGCAGATAGAGGTAAGGTTCGCCACCGCGCGGGTTACCCGCTCCCGCCTCACTTCACTCATCGCCCGCCGTCAACACATCGTCATCTGCCTGAGCCAAGGTGACCAGGCCCTCGGCCAGAGGCGTGCGCACGAAAGCCGCCGCGTCGCTGACATCGGTAGCCACCGGCAGTACTCGTCCGCCGCGGGCGGTTAATTCCGCCGTCCCGGTCACGACCGCAGCGAGGGAGATTCGGTGTCCCGCCCCGGGGGACCTGGTCCGTGCCGGTGAGATCGGCCAAGACGACCCGTTCGTGAAGATGTTGCCTCAGAAGGATGGCCCGCCGGTCCGCGCGGCTACAAGGCGAGACGAATCCTGATTGCCGGTTACCTCTGGTGGGTGCGCTGCTCAAAACTACAGTCAGGCGGGTCCGTCAGATTCTCCATCCCTCGCACCCATCCACAGAGTATCCACAGCATCTCCACCCCCCATACACAGTCTCTGCCACCTGTCCCCACGATGTGGATGCCGCCGGAGCAGGCCCACCCGTACGGTCTCGCCCCGTGAGCCAATCGCCCATCTATGACCAGCTCCGTGGCGAGCGAATCAACGCCGACGTCCCGGCCGCAGAGGCTGAGCACCAACGAGTCGATCACCCCGGGAAACACCGCCTCTCCGCCGATGGGCCGGGTCCGGCAGCGGTGTTCGGCCGGTCACCCGGGGCAGGAGCTGATCTCGCCGCGGGCTGGGGCTGGTTCACGGCGGTCGAACCGGCGGTGCAGGCACCCCTTCCCCCGGCAGCCCACGGGCGACAAAAGCAGGCACAACCCGACAGCGCCCCCCCAGCGCCCGAAATCGGCCAAAATCCAGCGCGGCACGCGGCGCCGGATGGGCGCGGTGCCCACCCGGGAGAAGGATTTGGACCGCGACAGGTAGACCACACCGAACCTCGGTCCGCGGCGCCGGTGTGAGTTCAGTAGCAGGCACCGTGCTGCGGTTCACAACGAGCCGACAGAAGCTACCCGGATGCGCCGCTTTCATAGCCAGTTTCGGGAGGTTCAGAGCAGTCACGATCCCAGCCAGCTGACCCCTCGTCCGGGATTATGGGGACGGGGTTAGACGAGATACAGACAGCACAGAAGGTGGGATACTGGCCGGTGGCGCGGCCCGACCACGCGAGGGGAGCGCAGAACCATGCCCGACGATCACCGCCGCTCGCAGCCGATGACTCCGTGGCAGGCATGGCTGTCGATGTTCGGCATCCGGGCGCCGCTGTCCGGTGACGTGGTCCAGGACATCGCGGCCTCGATCGGCGGCCAACTCGGCCTGCTCAACATCAACGCCACCCGCTCCGGCGACCCCGCGTTGGAGCAGCGCATCATCACCCAGGTGGCCAGCTACGGCCGCCAGCTCGGCCGGCTCGTCGACGCCGTCGACGTGCTGGCCCGGCGGCAGTCTCGGCGCGGTCTCGGTGCGGCGGACATCCGCGCGCTGGACCAGCTCCACGACCTCGCCGTGCGGCTCGCGGAGGTCAAGGAGCAGGCGGCGGTCGACCAGGTCGACCGCATCGTCGTCGAGGTGCAGGCGTTGAGCCGGGACCCGGAAGCCAATGCGGAGGCGATCCGGCGGGTGCGCGAGGCCTTGCCCGAACAGTAATCCGAGCGAGCCGAAACCAGCGCTGCGACGCGGGTTCGTAACAATGCGTGATGGCTTTCGTTGCATCCAGTAGCGCAGTCGTCGCGCCAGAATCCGGTCTACCGCGGTGAAGGCGTTCCGCGATGTGCTAACGCTCCGGCGCCACCACCCATCGCGAGGTATACCGGGCATGCCCAGACGTCGACCGCTGGCCGCGGCACTGCTGGTGACCGCGGTGGCGCTGGTCTCCGCGGTGTTCGGGACCGGTCCAGCCATCGCGGGGCCGCCAGTGCCGGCGGCCGGCGAGCCCCCGACCGCGACCGACGAGCCCGAGTGCCCGGTCGGGCTGGTCTGCCGTTTCACCCCGGCCGCCTATGCCCAGACCGACCCGGGCGACCCCGACGCCTACGGCAACTACAACCCGGCCGACCGCCCGGACGACGGCGACATCCGCTACATCGTCATCCACAACACCGAGGAGGGCTACGACTCCGCCATCGCCCGGTTCCAGGACCCGCACCGCGGTGTCTCGGCGCACTACCTGATCCGGTCCTCCGACGGCCAGGTCACCCAGCTCGTCCACACCAGCGACATCGCCTACCACGCCGGAAACTACTGGTTCAACATGCACTCCATCGGCATCGAGCACGAGGGCGTCCTCGTCGACGGCGCCCGCTGGTACACCGAGGAGATGTACCGGGCCTCCGCCCGGCTGGTGCGCTACCTCGCGGCGCGCTACCACATCCCACTGGACCGGGAGCACATCCTGGGCCACGACGAACTGCCCGGCCTCACGCCGGACCGGGTCGCCGTGATGCACTACGACCCCGGCCCGTTCTGGGACTGGGGGCGCTACTTCGACCTACTGGGTGCGCCGCTGCCGGCCCCGCGCGGATCGACCGCACCGGTGCTGACGATCACGCCGCGCTTCGACACCAACGTCGAGCCGCTGCGCAGCTGTACCAACGGCACCTGCACCGACGTGGCGCCGCAGGGCAGCAACGTCGTGTACCTGCGCACCGAGCCCAGGGCCGACGCCCCGCTGGTCGGGGACCCGGCGCTGCACCCGGATGGCTCCCCGGGCACCACCCGGGTCGCGGACTGGTCAGCCAGGGCGGTCGCCGGGCAGTCCTTCGTTGTGGCCGGGCGCCGCGGCAAGTGGACGGCGATCTGGTTCGGCGGCCGGTTAGCCTGGTTCGATGACCCACCGGGCCGGGTCAGCGCACCGAGACGACACGGCGCGCTCGTCACGCCCCGCCCGGGGCGCTCGGCCATCCCGGTCTACGGCGCCGCCTACCCGGAGGCCGCCGCCTACCCACCGACGATCCCGGTGACCGCTGTCGTGCCGTTGCAGTACACGATCCCCGCAGGTCAGGTTTACCTCGGCGTAGGGCGAAGCCACGGGACCTACTACTACGCACGGTTCAACGGCGCCGACGTGCCGGACAATCACACCCTGGTCGTGGGCAACCGACGCCTGGTGGAGATCTCCTTCAACCACCGGCGGGCCTTCGTCGACGCCGCGGACGTCCTCGTCCTGCGCTGACTCACTATTTCATCAACTGCTCGAGGTCATCTGCCGCTGCTAACTCGTCTCGGAAGCGCGCACGCTCCTCGTCGGACAACGGAATCGTCTCGAGCTCGGCGCGCAGGGCGCGAGCGCGCTCCACTTCGCCCAGAGCAACCGCGAGTTCGGCCCTGGCCGCGAGAGCGCGAACACGCTCGATAGGGGTAGCAGGGTCGTCCCGAGCCAAAGCTACGTCGAGTACCCTGGCCGCCTTGACGTCGTCGTGCCCCTTCAGGTCACGCAGCCAGACCGCCGTGTCGAGCGCCTGCGCCAGCCGGGACCGCCCCTGCTCGGGCTCCTCGTCGTAGCTGGTCTCCGGCGCGTCCCGCGCGATGAAGATGATCGAATTTCCGGCCGGGTCGAACACGGCGAATCGGCTATAGCCTTTCCGCAACCTCGTTATCCGGGGAAACCCTGCGGTCGGGAGTTTCCCAAAAGCCTGCTTCAAGCTGTCAACGAACGCGCGATGCGGACCCTCGACTTCCTGCACCATCACCAGACATGTACTGAATGCTTTTGTGGGGTCCTGCCTCGTGAAGCCGCCATAGAAGTGCAGTTGGGCGCCGCCCCGGCGCACGGCCCCATACACATACGGCCACGTCTGCTGGTGGGTCACCTCGAAGCCCAACGCCCGGTAGAAGTCGAGTGTCTCCCCGAGTACGCCACACGGGAGTACCGGAATCACTTCGTCGTCCGTCACACATCCTCTGATCGTCGCCGGCGTTGTCCGAACAGGTCCTTCCGCGATCGTCGAGCACAGGCTAACTCAGGACTAGGTAGCCTGGGCACGCCCGGTCCGAGCATTCCCGGCCCTGGCACGTGGCTTCCGATCGACTCCCCCACCGGCGTTGGTGACACCGGCGGCGCCGGCAGCAGTTCTGGCTGAACCAACCACTGCTGCGACCGAGCCGCCGACCAGCGCACCTTCCGCGCTGCGTTCAACGTGTCAACCCGCCGGATAAGCTGCCATCGCCTTGCCCCACTGGCCGGCCACGACACGGAGGAGCTGGGATGCGCGTCACCGGAGTCGGGCACGCTGGGCTGTTCATCGAGACGCACGCGGGCAGTGTGCTGTGCGACCCGTGGGTGAACGCGGCGTTCTTCGGGTCGTGGTTCCCGTTCCCGGACAACAGCGACCTCGACTGGGACAACCTCGGCCAGACCGACTACCTCTACGTCTCGCACCTGCACCGCGACCACTTCGACGCCGAGCTGCTGCGCCGCCACGTCCGCAAGGACACCACGGTGCTACTGCCGCAGTACCCGACCGACGAGCTGGAGCGCGAGCTGGCGGCGCTGGGCTTCACGGAGTTCCTGCGCACCGAGAGCGGGGTCCCCGTCGAGCGCGACGGGCTGCGCATCATGATCACGTCGCTGACCGGGCCGAGTGACGGCCCGATCGGGGACTCGGCACTGTCGCTGGACGACGGGCGCACCGTGGCGCTGAACCAGAACGACGCGCACCCGCTCGACATCGAGGCGCTGCGCGAGTTCGGGGACGTGCACGCCTACTTCACGCAGTTCTCCGGGGCGATCTGGTGGCCGATGGTCTATGACCTGCCCGAGGGCGCGAAGCGGGAGTTCGCGCGTCGCAAGCGCGCCGGCCAGTCCGACCGTGCGCTGCGCTACATCGACGCCGTCGGCGCCACGCACGTGTTCCCCAATGCCGGGCCGCCGTGCTTCCTGGACGAGGAGCTGTTCCACCTCAACGGGCACGGCGTCGACGGGGAGAGCATCTTCACCGACCAGGTCGAGTTCCTCGCCGAACTGCGCACCGCGCGGCCCGTGGTGTCAGCGCACCTGCTGCTGCCGGGCACCGTCGCGGAGTTCGACGGCCCCCATTGCACGGTGACCCACCAGCGGCACACCGACGCCGAGATCTCCCACATCTTCGAAGAGAAGACCGCGTACCTGCGGGAGCTGCAAGCGCGCAAGCAGCCTGAGCTGTCCCGGGAGCGGTGCAGCCGCGCGTCGGTGCCCTCCGACCTCCTTGATCAGCTCAAGGCATGGTGGGAGCCGCTGCTCAAGCGCGCCGACAACATCTGCGAGGGGGTGGGCGGCCCGGTACGCCTCGACGCCGGCGAGCTGTCGGTTGTCGTCGACTTCCCGGCCCGCGAGGTCCGCCGCTACGCCGGGGAGAGCTGCCGCTACCGCTTGTCCACCGCTGCGGACCTGATCGCGACGAACGTCGCGCGCCGCGAGGTCGACTGGTCCAACAGCCTCTTCCTGTCGTGCCGGTTCACCGCGCGGCGCGTCGGGCAGTACAACGAGTACGTCTACATCTTCTTCAAGTGCCTGTCCGAGGAGCGCATCGACTACGTCGAGAACTGGTACGACGAGCTCAACGACGACGGCCAGGACATCGAGCTCGACGGCTGGCGCGTGCAGCGGCGCTGCCCACACCTGCGCGCCGACCTCAGCAAGTTCGGCAGCGTCTCCGACGGCGTGCTGACCTGCGCGCTGCACGGCTGGCGCTTCGACCTCACCACCGGCCGCTGCCTCACCTCCACCGGCCACGAGATCCGCGCCGCCCCGGTCTGATCCACCGCGTTCTGGATGCAGAACGCGGTGGATCGGGTCCATTTTGCCGCGTTCTGCATCCAGAACGCGGCAAAGCCAAACGCGACGGTAGTGTGCGCTGCCGTGCACGCGATGCTCGCCGAGCTCACGACGATGCGCCTGGGCGGTCCTGCTGGCGAGTACGAGGTCGTGCGCACGTCCGAGCACCTTGTCGCGCTGATCCGGGAAGCCGACGCCCTAGGCAAGCCGGTTCTCGTGATGGGGGGCGGTTCCAACCTGGTCGTCGGCGACCAAGGCTTCGAGGGTCTGGTCGTGCAGGTCGCCACGTCCGGGCTGGCGGTCCACGGGGAAGAGATCACCGTCGATGCCGGCGTCGAGTGGGACACCGTCGTCGAGATCTCTCTCGACGCGGGACTCGCCGGACTGGAGCCACTGTCGGGCATCCCAGGATCGGCCGGCGGAACCCCTGTACAGAACGTGGGTGCCTACGGCGGCCTGACCTCAGAACTGCTCCGCCACCTGACGGTGTACGACCGCGCCACCGGCATGGTCGAGCAGTGGGTGCCGGAACGGTGCGGTTTCGGTAGCCACCGGCAGTCGGTCTTCAAACACACCGACCGCTACGTGGTGCTCGACGTGACCTTCCAGCTGACCCGCTCCACCCGTTCACGCCCCATCCGCTATGCCGGCCTTGCCGAACGGCTCGGCATCACACCGTGCGCCAGCGCACCGACCAGAGAGGTACGAGACGCCGTCCTCGCTCTGCGCCGTGCGCGGGGCATGATTCTTGATGCCGCCGATCACGACACGTGGAGCGTCGGATCCTTCTTCATCAATCCTGTGCTCGCATCGGTGCCGGACAAGGCGCAGGACTGTCCGCGCTATCCCGATCCAGGCGGGACCAAGCTGTCGGCAGCATGGCTCATCGATCATGCCGGATTTCCTCGCGGGTACGGCCACGACCGGGGTCGTGGCGCGGTCGCGCTGTCCTCCAAACACGCGCTGGCCGTGACGAACCGCGGTAACGCCACGACCGCCGAGGTCATGGAATTCGCCGCGCACATCCGGGAAGGTGTTGAGCAGCGGTTCGACATCCGCCTCGGGCCGGAATGCGACCTGGTGAACTGCAAGATCGGCTAGATCTCTCGGCTCTCAGGCGACCACACAGCTCGACGGGACCTTGCATGAACACACGTCCGCAGCTCATGACATGCAGCAGTTGCGGAGATCAAACTTTGAAAAATCCTCAGTTGCGGTCTATTGCATCTAGACTTTCCTGCTCTGCGGTGTTTTCATGCTGGTTACCATGATGCGCCCGTCTTGCCACAGATGTCCGTTTCACCGGGAGGGCCACGGTGCCGTTGGCGTCGCCGAGACGATCAATCGCCGGGGCCCCGTAGATCGGACCGGGGGTGGTGGGGCGGGTCCTCAGCATCCCGGCGCACCGGACGTCGACGGGAGCAGACGGTAATCATGCAGAACTAGTCGCCGCGATCCTGCAGTGCTCGGCGACCGATGGGACGAAGGAGACCCACGTGTACAACGCAGGGCTGAGCCCAGAGCGCACTCCGGATCCCAGGCGTGCATTCCACCTATGGTCCAGCGATGGTGCGGTCATCCTCACCACCAACCACACCGACGCGGCGGGGATGCTTGCCGGCGCCCGAGATGTGTTCGGGCCCCGCCTCCTCCTCCACCAGTCGCCGACGACCGTGGCCACCAACACAACCTCGGGCCAGGACACCCACTACGCCCCGATGACCCGAACCGTGAACGGCAACGCCGACGTTGCGCTCGAGCCGCACATCGACGGCTACATGGCATTCGGGGACCACTACCCGGACCTGGTGTTTCTGCTATGTGAGCGGCAGGCCACCGCGGGCGGCGAGTCGTTCATCGTCGATGGCCAGCGCCTTGTCCACGCCATCGCCAGTGACCCCACCCAGCGCGCACTGAGCAGGTTCCTGTGGGACATCAAGCTAGCGAGGCTGCGCCTCGGACCGCCGAGGTGGGTGGCTGGGTTGGTGGATGACGTGGCGGTGGGGTGGGGCCAGGGTTGCCGGGTTGGGGTGTTTTGCGACCTGGGGGTAGGCCATGGCAAC
>JBOHGG010000060.1:0-22046 GCA_050700115.1 Pseudonocardiaceae bacterium | reverse complement strand
GTTCGACACCAGGGCTGCCCGCGCCGCTTCGGACAGCCCTGGTGTCGAACTCGGCGACAGCAGAGCGGTCGGTCACACCCGTATTTCGAAGCGAATGGCGATTTGTGGCACCCGACAACGCCGCAGGGGCCGGGCCCACGAATGTGGGACCGGCCCCTGCGGGGTGTAGCTAGCGGATCAGAAGTCCATGCCGCCGCCGTCGGGCATGCCGCCGCCCGCCGGTGCCGGGTGCTTCTCCGGCTTGTCGACGATCACAGCTTCGGTCGTGAGGAACAGGGCCGCGATCGACGCCGCGTTCTGCAGCGCCGAGCGGGTGACCTTGGCCGGGTCGATGATGCCGGCCTTGATCAGGTCCTCGTACTCGCCGGTGGCCGCGTTGAGGCCGTGGCCTGGGGGCAGGCCGCGCACCTTCTCGGCCACCACGCCGCCCTCGAGGCCGGCATTGATGGCGATCTGCTTCAGCGGAGCTTCAAGCGCCACGCGCACGATGTTCGCGCCCGTGGCCTCGTCGCCCGTGACATCGAGCTTCTCGAAGGCCAGCGCACCCGCCTGGATCAGCGAGACGCCACCGCCGGCGACGATGCCCTCTTCGACAGCCGCCTTGGCGTTGCGCACCGCGTCCTCGATGCGGTGCTTGCGCTCCTTGAGCTCGACCTCAGTCGCCGCTCCGGCCTTGATCACTGCGACGCCGCCGGCCAGCTTGGCCAGCCGCTCCTGCAGCTTCTCGCGGTCGTAGTCGGAGTCCGAGTTGTCAATCTCGATGCGGAGCTGGTTGACCCGGCCCTGGATCTGCTCAGGCTCACCGCCACCCTCGACGATGGTGGTCTCGTCCTTGGTGACGACGACCTTGCGGGCGCGGCCCAGCAACGCCAGTTCGGCGTTCTCCAGCTTGAGCCCGACCTCCTCGCTGATGACCTCGCCACCGGTGAGGATGGCTACGTCAGCCAGCATCGCCTTGCGGCGGTCCCCGAAGCCGGGAGCCTTGACGGCGACCGACTTGAAGATGCCGCGGATCTTGTTGACGACCAGGGTGGCCAGCGCCTCGCCCTCGACGTCCTCAGAGATGATCACCAGCGACTTGTTGGACTGCATGACCTTCTCCAGCAGCGGGAGCAGGTCCTTGACTGACGAGACCTTCGATGCGACCAGCAGGATGTACGGGTCGTCGAGGACGGTTTCCATACGATCAGGGTCGGTGACGAAGTAGGGCGAGATGTAGCCCTTGTCGAAGCGCATGCCCTCGGTGAGTTCAAGCTCCAGACCGAAGGTCTGGCTCTCCTCGACGGTGATGACGCCTTCCTTGCCGACCTTGTCCATCGCCTCGGCGATGAGTTCACCGATCGACGGGTCAGCGGCGGAGATCCCGGCGGTGGCCGCGATCTGCTCCTTGGTCTCGACCTCCTTGGCCGAGTTCAGCAGCTGCTCGGAGACGGCCTCAACGGCCTTCTCGATGCCCCGCTTGAGCGCCATCGGGTTGGCCCCGGCGGCGACGTTGCGCAGACCCTCGCGTACCAGGGCCTGGGCCAGCACGGTGGCGGTGGTGGTGCCGTCACCCGCGACGTCATCGGTCTTCTTGGCAACTTCCTTGACGAGCTCAGCCCCGACCTTCTCCCACGGGTCTTCGAGCTCGATCTCCTTGGCGATGCTCACACCATCGTTGGTGATGGTGGGGGCACCCCACTTCTTCTCCAGGACGACGTTTCGGCCCCTGGGGCCGAGCGTCACTTTGACGGCGTCGGCGAGCTGGTTCATCCCGCGCTCGAGACCGCGGCGGGCGTCCTCGTCGAACGCGATCATTTTGGCCATTGCTGTGTGGTCCTCCGGTCATGGGCGCCGCGGGGTGTCCGCGGCAAGGACACAGTGCTCGGCCAGGCTCGGTGCCCGCGACGGACGTCCGGCGATCGCCGGACTCACCGTCCCGACCTCAGTGGTGTTGCTCGGTTGGTGCATGCTGGCACTCGAAGGGGTCGAGTGCTAATGCCGTGTTTAGCACTCGCACCCGGCGAGTGCAAGCTGCTACGCCGACCGGAGGACTCACCGCGTCACGCATCCACGAGCCTGGCAGCTTGCGACCATCGACCTCGGCTGGGCGCGGCGCACCCCCACCGGGCAGGATGCGGGGGTGGCCCTAGCGCAAAAACCCCGATCCGTCGACGAGCACGGCCAGGTGGTGGCCGCCCTGCTGGCTGTCACTCCGGTGATCCGGCTGCCCCTGCTGGAGTGTGCCGGCCTTGCCCTGGCCGAGCCGGTCACCTCATCGTTGCCGCTGCCTCCTTTCGAAAATTCCGCGATGGACGGCTACGCCGTGCGCTCGGTGGACATCGCCGACGCCACCGCCGATCAGCCGGTGGAGCTTCCGGTCACCGAGGACATCCCGGCCGGTCGCACCGACTCGCCGTCGTTGCAGCGCGGCACTGCGCACCGGATCATGACCGGAGCCCCGATGCCACCCGGCGCGGATGCCGTCGTGCCGGTGGAGCTCACCGACGCCGGGCTGCACCGGGTGCGGATCTTCGCTGCCCGCTCCGCCGGCCAGAGCGTGCGCCGGGCCGGGGAGGACGTGGCGGCCGGGGACGAGGTGCTGGCGGCCGGCGCGGTACTGGGACCGGCGCAACTCGGCGTCGCGGCCGCGGTCGGCCGGGCCGAACTGCCGGTCCATCGCCGAGCCCGCGTACTGGTGCTGGCGACTGGCTCAGAGCTGGTGGCGCCGGGCACGCCGCTGCAGCACGGCCAGATCTACGAGTCGAACAGCACGATGCTGGCCGCTGCGGTGCGGGAGGCCGGCGGCGAGGCGCAGCTGATGCACTTCGTGCCCGACGATGTCGCCGCGCTTGAGGCCGCGCTGGCAACCCGGCTGGACGGGATCGACCTGCTGGTGACCTCCGGCGGGGTCAGCGCCGGGGCCTACGAGGTGGTCAAGAGCGCCATGGCTGGCCATGGTGTGGAGTTCGGCAAGGTGGCCATGCAGCCCGGCGGTCCGCAAGGCGCCGGCCGTTATCGTGGGGTGCCGGTGGCCACGTTGCCCGGCAACCCGGTGAGTTCCTCAGTGTCATTCGAGATGTTCGTCCGCCCGGCGCTACGCGCCGCGATGGGTCTGCCCGCGCAGCGGGCTCGGGTCACTGCATGGCTGGCCGAGGAATTGGAATCACCAGCGGGCCTTCGCCAGTTTCGGCGTGGCACGCTGGACACTGCTTCGGGCGCCGTCGTCCCGGTCGGTGGCGCCGGCTCGCACCTGCTCGGCGCGCTGGCCAGATCGGACTGCCTGATCGACATCCCGGAGGCCGTGACACACCTCGAGCCAGGCGACGAGGTCATCGTATTGCGCACCAGCGGCACCTGACCAAGCTGGTCCGCTTTACCCCCCCACCGGATCGGTGGACTGCAGCCCCTTGCTTCCCGAACTCGACAACAGCGCTGTCCAGGTTCGGCCGCACAGCTCCACTGTCGAGTTCGGGTGCCTGAGCGCACCCAAGATCAGCTGAATGGGGCAGTAGCGCAGGCGGCTCTTGCACCCTCGAGGGATGTGAGAAACCCACGACTGCCCGAACGGACCTTGTGATCGCTGGTAAGCCGAAGCACACTAACCGTAAGCAATTGCTCGGCGAGCTGTTGCATCCCAGAGGCGCAGTGTTCCTGCGTCGTCGGGGGGCGCAGGGGCGCTGGGAAATAACCGTTCGGGAAGCTGGGGAGCGGTCGAACGGTTTATGGGCGCCGGGGATCCGCCGTCGGGGGACGGTGGATCCCCGGCGTCTTTCCCCACCCGCCACGCGCTACGGTAAGAACCGGATGGCGCGCACTGGCCCGCCCGGCAACGATCCGAGGACCCCCGAACGCATGGCCTGCCCTCGCTTGCCCGCGATGCTGCGGCACCTGGTAGACCTCACCCGCGAGACCCTCCCGCCGATGCACCCCGCAGGGAGGCCGTTCGTAGCAGGGGGCGCCGCCGCGACGCTGCTGCTGCGCCGGCTGTCCCCGACCGCAGCGACCCTCGGCGCCGTCGCGACCGCCTGCTGCGCGGCATTCTTCCGCGAACCGCATCGGGTCCCGCCGCAGGATCCGACCCTCGCGGTGGCGCCCGCTGATGGCACGGTGAGCAGCGTGGTGCACGCCCCGGCACCCGCTGAGCTGGGCCTCGGCGATCAGGTGTGCCCCAGGGTCAGCGTGTTTCTCTCGGTGTTCGACGTGCACGTGCAGCGCATCCCGGTGGACGGCGAGGTCCGCCAGGTCGCCTACCACCCGGGAATGTTCCTGCCGGCCGACCTTGACAAGGCCAGCGAGGCCAACGAGCGCGCCAGTGTGTTGCTGCGCTCGACGACCGGGCACGACCTAGCCGTGGTGCAGATCGCCGGGCTGGTGGCCCGCCGGATCGTCTGCTCGGTGCGCCCCGGCGACGTGGTGGCGGCCGGATCCACCTACGGCCTGATCCGCTTCGGATCCCGGGTGGATCTCTACCTGCCGCCGGGCAGTGCGGTGCTGGTTCGCCCCGGGCAGCGCACCGTGGGCGGGGAGACCCCGCTGGGCCGGCTTCCCGCGGCCGGGGAGTCCTGAGCCGTGCCCGGCGCAGGGGTCCGCCTGCTGCCCAACGTGATCACCGTGCTGGCGCTGTGCTCGGGTCTGTCGGCGCTGAAGTTCGCCCTGGACGGCAACCACGCGGGTGCGCTCGCCGCGATCGCGCTGGCTGCGCTGCTGGACGGAGTTGATGGCCGGCTGGCTCGGCTGCTCGATGCCACCTCACGGATCGGCGCCGAGCTGGACTCGTTGGCCGACGCCATCTCCTTCGGTGTGGCACCCGCGGTCGTGCTGTTCGTCTGGACACTGGACGACATCCGCGTCGGGTGGCCGGTGGCGCTGGTCTTCACGGTCTGCGCGGTGTTACGGCTGGCCCGGTTCAACACCCTGCTCGACGACACCGACGCGCTGCCATTCGCCAAGGAGTTCTTCGTCGGCGTCCCGTCCCCGGCAGGCGCGCTGCTGACACTGCTCCCGCTGACCGTCTTCCTGCAATTCGGCGCGGGCTGGTGGTCCTCGCCGGTGATCGTGGCAGTGTGGACGATCACGGTGGCCGTGGCGATGGTCAGCCGGATACCCACCCTGTCCGCGAAGACGATCCGGGTGCCGGCCCGGGCGGTGGCGCCGCTGCTGGTGCTGATCGCCGGCCTGGCCGCCGCGGTGATCACGTTCCCGTTCGCGTTGCTGGGCGTGGCGATACTGCTGTACGTGGCGCACGTGCCCTACGCGAGTTACCGCTACCGCTGGCTGGCGCAGCACCCCTCGGCGTGGGAGGTGCCGCCCGGCCAGCGCCGGGCGATCCGCCGTACCGCGCGCAGCATGCGCCGTCTCGGGCTGCGCCCACCGTTGCGACGCCGGGTGGCCGGTGCGGCAGCCCGCGCCGGTGCCGCGGTGCGCCGCAGACGCAACGGGCAGCACAACGGCCACGTGCCCCGGGAACGCCGCTCCCGGCGGATCGGCCTGCACCGCGATCGTCCGGGGAAGCCATGACCAGGCCGCTGCTGAGCGTCCTCAACCCCTCCGGCACTCCCTGCGCAGCGATTGTCCGCGACCTGCTTTCATGTCAACTCTGACGGACTTTCGGAGACGGCCGCTGAGATGGACAGTGCCTCGCCACAATCTTGTTACATTCGGCGCCTATTGAAACGTGCCGATATTCCGGATGCAACAGATCGGAAATAATCGCCCGCTGTACTGGACGCGAACAATATCTGACGCGTCAGGAAAAGCATAAGCCCGGGAGCTGTTCATGACCGTGAGTGCGAAGACCTCGACGTGGGACGGTGCTCCTGGTGACCTTGAGGGAATGCGTCGCTCGGTGGTGATCGTCGGCGGCGGGCAGGCCGGTCTGTCGATGAGCTTCTGCCTCGCCCAAAGCGGCATAGATCACGTCGTGCTGGAGCGCGACCGCGTCGGCAACGAGTGGCGCGGCCGGCGGTGGGACTCGTTCTGCCTGGTGACGCCGAACTGGCAGTGCCAGCTGCCGGGCTTCCCGTACGCCGGGGATGATCCGGACGGCTTCATGGCGCGCGACGAGATCGTCGGCTACATCGAGGCGTACGCGAAGTCGTTTCGCCCGCCTGTGGTCGAGGGTGTCACGGCTACCCGGCTGCGGCGCGACCGGAAGGGCCGCTACCTGGTCGGCACCAGCAGTGGCGAGCTGATCGCCGATCAGGTCGTGCTGGCTACCGGGCCCTACCAGGTACCAGTGATCCCCCGGCTGGCCGACCGGCTGCCGGATGAGCTGACGCAGATCCACTCCTCGCAGTACCGCAGCCCCGAGCAGCTGCCGCCGGGCGAGGTGCTGGTGGTCGGCACCGGGCAATCCGGCTGCCAGATCGCCGAGGACCTGCATCTGGCCGGACGGCAGGTGCACCTCGCGGTAGGCAGCGCGCCGCGGGTGGCCAGGTTCTACCGTGGCCGCGACGTGGTGGCGTGGCTTGCGGACATCGGTTACTACCGCAAGGCGGTCAGCGAATTCGCCGACGCGGACGCGGTGCGCTTCCGGGTCAACCATTACGTCACCGGTCGCGATGGTGGACGAGACATCGACCTGCGCGCCTTCGCCCGGCAGGGAATGCGGCTTTACGGGCGGCTCACAGAAGTGATGAATACAACGCTGCGGTTCGCTGCAGATCTCGGGCGCAGCCTGGACAACGCCGACGCGGTGGCCGAGAGCATCAAGGACTCGATCGACGGCTACATCGATGCCCACCGCATCGCAGCACCGCCCGAGCCGCGCTACACGCCGGTGTGGACGCCCGAGCCCGAGCCCGAGCACACCCAGCTGGATCTGCGCGACACCGGTGTCAGCTCCGTGGTCTGGAGCACCGGGTTCGGTCGGGACGACCGGTGGATCGAGGTTCCGGTGTTCGACGGCCGCGGCTACCCGACCCACGATCGGGGTGTCACCGCCAGCCCTGGCCTGTACTTCCTGGGGCTGCCCTGGCAGCACACCTGGGGCTCCGGCCGGCTGTCCGGGGTGGCCGACGACGCCGCGTATCTGACCGAGCGCATCCGCACCGGTGCCACCCAGCCCGACCACCACTTCCGGTGGATCGCCGGCACCTCGACCAGCACCTATCCCCGGGACGACGACTGGGTCGCCCCCCGCACGGTGGCGTGACGCCCATGCCCGAGGTCTGCGACGCGCACCGTCACCTGGGAGTGCTGCCGGCATTCCCGTTCTACGGTGGGCCTGCGGTGAACCCTGATACGACCGCCCGGGCCACCATTTCTCAACTGATCTCGGATCTGGACACCGAGGGAACAGACCGCGCACTGGTCATTCCGAACTACGGTGTTCCCGACCCGGACATCGCATTCTCGTTCAACGAATTGGTCATCGAGGCGGCCAACACCGACGACCGGATCAGGGCTGCGCTGTGGGTCTCCCCCAAACCCACCGATGCCGACCGGACCGCCAAGGCGCTGGCACTCGCCGGTGAACCGGGAGTACGGGCACTGAAGATAAGTTTCCTGCTCGGTGGCCGGGTGACCGACGAGACGTGCACACCGCAGCTCGACGAGATCTTCGACGTCGCGCGGCGCCACGATCTCGTCGTGCACGTGCACACCTCCCCCGGTGGAAGCTCGGACATTGACGAAGTGGGCCATCTCGTCAATTCTTATGGCGACACGGTGAAGATCCACCTGGTGCATTTCGGTGGCGGCATGAGCGGGCACATCAAGTTGATCGGCTCGCGATTCTTCGACTGGGTGGCCGCCGGTAAACGTGTCTACACCGACCTGTCCTGGTCCATCGGATTCGCCCCGAACTGGCTGGTCCGCGAGATCGACCGGCGCGGGCTGGGCCACGACCGGATCCTGTTCGCCAGCGATCAGCCGTGGGGTGATTTCGCTGGCGAGCTGGCCAAGCTGCGCGCCGCTACCAGCGACGGCGAGCTCGCGAGGCGGGTGTTCCGCGACACGTTCGAGGAACTCTACGGATAAGTCCAACTGATGAGGAGGCGTCACATGACCGATCTGACCGACATCGAAAAGCAGAGTCTTGAGGAGATCCCGCACCCGTCACTGCCCGAAGGGTCGAGCATCTACGGGGGCACCAAGGTCTTCCCGGACTACCAGGCCGAGAACGGCGAAACGTATTTCACGCTCGTGCACGGCATCGCGCACGAGTCCTCGGTCAGCTTCGTGGCGATCCTGCAGGCCACCCGCGCGCAGCGGAAAGGTTTCGAGTCGGCGATCTACTTCTACGGTCCGGGGTCGCTGAACTGTCTGGCCACCCGCGGCTTCCCCACGACGGGGAACTCCGCTTTCCCCGGTGAGCACAACATCAATGACTCGCTGAAGACGTTCCTCAAGGAAGGCGGCAAGGTGTACTGCTGCCGCTTCGGCCTGTCGCTGCACGGTGCTCGCGAGGAGGACCTACTCGAGGGCGTCATCCCCACTCACCCACTCGACGTGCAAGACGCATTGATCCACTACGCCCGCAAGGGCGCGATCATCAACTCCACCTATATGTTCTAGGAGGCGGCTGTGCGCGTTGGCACCTCAACCGACAGACTGTCGACCAGGGTGGACATCGCCCTGCAGGGCGTGCGGATGGACGCGCCGGTCCGCCGCCCGCAGGGGGCCGGACCCAGCGACGACGGTCACGTGGTCATCGACGGTGCCAACGCCGCACTGCCCCGCAACCCCGACAGTCCCTACCGGCTCCACGACGGCCGGATCTTCCTCGGCGAGCTGGACACCGGGCTGTCGCTGCAGCTCGTCACCCGGCCCCGGTTCTACGACCTGGTCACAGCCGACGGCGTGCCCTACGAGCAGATCGCCCGGCTGCACGGTGCGGACGTGCTGGCCACCACGGTGGTGCAGACCTGCATCCGGTATGCCGAGGAGCAGCGCTGCCGGTTCTGCACCATCGAGGAGTCGCTGCGATCCGGCGCCACCATCGCCGCCAAAACCCCCGCCCAGCTGGCCGAAGTTGCACAGGCGGCGGTGCGGCTGGACGGGATCAAGCAGATGGTGATGACCACCGGCACCACAGCGGGTCCCGATCGAGGTGCCCGCAACCTGGTCCGCTGCGTGCGGGCAGTGCTGGAGGCGGTGCCCGGGTTGCCCATCCAGGTGCAGATCGAGCCGCCGGCCGAGCTCGGCGTGCTGACCGATCTGCGCCGGGCGGGTGCCACCGCGATCGGCATCCACGTCGAATCGCTCGACGACGAGGTGCGCCGGCGGTGGATGCCGGGCAAGGGATCGGTCCCGATGGCCGACTACGACGCAGCCTGGGACGAGGCCGTGCGGGTGTTCGGCCGCAACCGGGTGTCCACCTATCTCCTGGTGGGGCTAGGCGAGGATCCCGACGAGATGATCACCGGCGCGCTACGGTTGATCAAGCGGGGGGTGTACCCGTTCGTGGTGCCGTTCCGTCCGATGACCGGCACGCTGGCTCGTCGCGACGGGATCGGAGCGCCGCCCGCGACGCTGGTCCGGTACGTCACCGAGCGGGTCGCCGCCGCGTTGCGCGACGCCGGCATGATCGGCGCCGACCAGCAGGCCGGTTGCGCCGCGTGCGGGGCGTGCGGGGCGCTGTCCGCGGCGGGGGCCTGACGTGCAGGCGATCGCCGTGGCCTACCGCGCCACCAACGGTGTGGGCGAGGTGCTGCTCGGCCAACCGGCGCCACGGCCGGACTTCCACATCGAGCTGGCGGACGCGGCGGCGCGGGCGGCCTACTACGCGCTGCGCACCCATGTTTTCGTGCACCAGCAGGGACTGTTCACCGATCACGACCACGACGAACGCGACGACGACCCGCGCACCCTGGTCCTGGTCGCCCAGGACCGCGAGGGCACCGTGCTGGGCGGTGTGCGGCTCGGCCCGGTCGACGACGGCCCCGACCTGGGTTGGTGGTTCGGTGGCCGGCTCGTGGTGGACCCGGGCTGCCCCGTCCGCGGCGTCGGCGGCGCCCTGGTCCGGGCCGCCTGCGCGCATGCGGACAGCGCCGGGGTACTTCGCTTCGAGGCCACAGTGCAGGCGCGCAACGAGGTCCTTTTCCGTCGGCTCGGTTGGCACTCACTGCGACCACTGACCGTGGCCGGTACCCCGCATGTGCTGATGCGATGGCCGATCGACCGGATCGCCGCGCTGGTCGCCGCCACCAAGTCCGAACTCGGGCCGTTGCTGGCTGGGTTGGCCCCGGGTGGGGCCGGCTACCTCGGTGACGACGGCGCGCCGGTACCCGGCAGCGACCTGGTGGCCGCCTGCGATGCGATCCTGCCGTCGATGGTCGAACGCGACCCGGAGTGGGCGGGTTGGTGCTCGGTGCTGGTCAACGTCAACGACTTGGCCGCCATGGGCGCGGCACCGGTCGGCCTGCTCGACGCGCTGGGCGCGCGCGACGCCTCGTTCGCCAGCCGGGTGCTGGCCGGGTTGCGCCGGGCCAGCCAGGCCTATGACGTGCCGGTGCTCGGCGGCCACACCCAACTCGGCGTGCCCGCCGCGCTGGCGGTGACCGCGCTGGGCTGGGCTGCGCACCCGGTCCGGGGCGGTGGTGGCCGGCCGGGCCAGCGCATCCGGCTCTGCGTAGACCTCGCGGGCGGGTGGCGGTCCGGCTACCGCGGCCGCCAGTGGGACTCCACCTCGCATCGCCGGACATCCGAGCTGCGCGCGATGGTCGGCTCGGTGGCCGTGGCCCGTCCGGCCGCCGCGAAGGACGTCTCGATGGCCGGGATCGCCGGCACGCTGGGCATGCTCGCCGAAGCCAGCGGCTGCCGGGCGGTGCTCGACGTGGGCGCAGTGCCCAGGCCAGCGGCAGCCACCGTCGGTGATTGGCTTACCTGCTTTCCGGGGTTCGGAATGCTCACCGCCGATGAACCCGACCGGCCGCCGCTGCCTGCGACGCCAGCGGTCAGCGCGGACTGTGGCCAGCTTGAGCCAGGTTGCGGGGTAGCGTTGCGCTGGCCGGACGGGGAGCTGACCGAGGTGATCGCTGGCGCAGCAACGGGATTGGGACCGGCATGACCACCCTGCGGATGGCCGCCGCCGCGGCGAACTTCGACCGGGATCTGGAGGCGGATTTCGCCCGGATCGAGCAGCTGATCGAGACCGCACGAGCCGAAGGGGTGCACCTGCTCGCGTTGCCCGAGGCAGCTCTGGGCGGGTACCTGGTGAACTTGGATGGCGCAGCCGGCGCACCACCCTCGCTCGCCCCGGACGGGCCGGAGATCCGCCGGCTGGCCCGGCTCGCCGACGACATGGTCGTCGCGGTCGGCTATTGCGAGGACGGCGGAGACCGGCTCTACAACAGCGCCGTCTGCGTCACCGGCGACGGGCTGTTGGGCCAACACCGCAAGGTGCACCAGCCGCTTCGGGAGCACGCCAGCTACGGAGCGGGCGACCGCTTCGCCGCCTTCGATACGCCGGTGGGCCGGCTCGGCATGATGATCTGCTACGACAAGGCGTTCCCCGAATCGGCCCGGGCGCTGGCACTGGACGGGGCTGACGTTGTGCTGTGCCTGTCGGCGTGGCCGGCCAGCCGCACCAACCCTGCGCCAGATCTGGCGCAGGACCGCTGGAAGCGCCGGTTCGACCTGTTCGACCAAGCCCGGGCGCTGGAGAACCAGATCATCTGGCTGTCGGCCAACCAGTCCGGGCAGTTCGGGTCGCTGCAGTTCGTGGCCAGCGCCAAGATCGTCGATCCCGGCGGTGAGATCCTGGCCGATACCGGTGTGGCGGCAGGCCTGGCAGTCGCCGAGTTGGACGTCCATGCGGCACTGGAGACCGCCCGCCGGTCGATGGGCCACCTGCGCGACCGCCGACCTGACGCTTATGCCGGATCTCACGGGGACGTGGCTGACCGGCTGACCGCTGCCGCCCGGTGACCGAAATCCGGATCGGTGCCGTGGCCGCGAAGTTCGGCCGCGATCTCGACTTCGACCTGCAGCGGATCGCCACGCTCATCGAGCACGCCCGTCAGTCGGGGGTGTCCCTGCTGGTGCTCCCGGACGCCGCACTCGGCGGCTACCTCGCCGACCTGCGGTTCCCCGATCCCGATGCCTTGCCGCCCGCACTTGAGCTCGACGACCCGCACATCCGTAAGGTCGTGGCGCTGGCCGCCGAGATGGTGGTGTGTTTCGGCTTCTGCGAAGCCGACGGGGATCGGCGTTACAACACCGCGCTGTGTGTGCATGGGGACGGGGTACTGGGCAGCCATCGCAAGGTGCATCAGCCCGCCGGGGAATCGATCGCGTACTCGGCCGGCGATCGCTTCACCGCCTTCGACACCCCGGTAGGGCGGATCGGCATGTTGATCGACTATGACAAGACCTTCCCGGAATCCGGCCGCACTCTCGCGCTGGATGGAGCCGAGGTGCTGGCCTGCCTATCAGCCTGGCCGGCCAGCCTCACCAACCGTGCACCGCGGACGGCCCAAGACCGCCAAGCCCGCCTGTTCGACCTCTATGACCAGGCCAGGGCGGCGGAGAACCAGGTCGTGCTGGCCTCCTCCAACCAGACCGGCGTGCTGGGTGCACTGCGGTTCCTCGGGCAGGCGAAGGTAGTCGGGCCAGGCGGCGAGATCCTCGCCCGCACCTGGTCCAAGGCCGGCATCGCGTTGGCCGAGCTGGACGTCGCGGCCGAGGTCGCCAAGGCTCGCCGGGTGCTCCGGCATCTCGACGAGCGCCGGCCCAGCACGTACCGGCCCGACTGATGACACCGCTGGCGATTGCTCTGCTCAGCTATTCGACCAAGCCGCGGGGCAGCGTGGTGCACACGCTGTCGCTGGCCGAAGCACTCGCGCAGGCCGGCCAGCGAGTGACGGTCTGGACGCTGGGACGCGGCGGGGACTGCGCTTTCTTCCGCCCTGTCGACCCGCGGGTCCAGGTGCGGATCGCCCCGTTTCCCGACGTCGCGGGAGAAGAGATCGGGCCTCGTGTCCTGCGCTCCATCCAGGTGCTGGCCGACGCCTTCGACCCGACCGGCTACGACGTGGTGCACGCGCAGGACTGCATCAGCGCCAACGCCGCCGGCCACTGCATCCGGACCGTGCATCACATCGACCAGTTCAGCACGCCCGAGCTGGCCGCTTGCCACGAGCGCGCCATCATCGATCCCTCCGCGCATGTGTGCGTGTCGGCCGCGGTCGCCGCCGAGCTGCTCGACGGCTGGGGAATCACCGCCGAGGTCATCCCCAACGGGGTGGACGCGCAACGGTTCAGCGATGCGGCCGGACCAGCCGGCGCTGCCGCCCGGCAGGCGTGGCGATCGCGCTTGGGGCGCTACGTGCTGGCCGTTGGCGGCATCGAGCCGCGCAAGGGATCACTGGAGCTACTTGACGCCTACGCCGTGGTGCGCAAGCACATTCCCGACGTGCAGCTGGTGATCGCCGGTGGGGAAACGCTGTTCGACTACCGGGACTACCGGACCCGCTGGGAGCAGCGGGCCGCTGCGCTTGACGTCGAGCCGGTGGTGCTGGGACCGGTGGCGCACGACGAGTTGCCCACTCTCGTCGCCGCTGCGGGGGTCTTCGCCTTCCCGTCCACCAAGGAGGGATTCGGGCTGGCCGCCATGGAGGCGCTGGCCGCAGGAGTGCCACTGGTCGTGTCGGACCTCCCGGTGCTCCGCGAGATCTTCTCCGGCGCCGCCCGCTTCGCCACCGACCCAGAGGAACTGGCCGCGCAGCTGATGGCCGCCCTCACCGAGCACGACCCGCGTGCCCGGGAATCCGGCCAGGCTCTGGCCGCCCGCTACACCTGGACCACGACCGCGCAACGACACCTTGAGCTGTATCGCCGCCTCTAGGATTCCGGGACCATCAGTGACCCTCGATCGATCGGGAGTCACTGTCCGTTTGGTTCGGGGCTGGTGCGTTGTGCCGGGATGTGTGCGGGCAGCGCCTGTAGCCGGTCGTGAAGGTCTCGGGAGGCTCGCCCGGGCCGGCGTTCGCTGAGCAGGTCGGCATCCAGGGCGGTCAGACGGTGCCGGGTGGTCTCCCGCAGAAACGCGGGTGGCACCGTGTCCAAAACGCTGTTCGCGAGCGCCGTGGCCTCGGCGGTGCTGCGTTCGGCCGCGTGGGCGCGGGCGAGAATAACGGTCGCGGCGGCCCAGCCACCCGATCCGGGGCTTTTCAGTTCAAGGGAGCGGGCTGCATGGACGCGGGTCGCGCTGGTGTCGCTGAGGCGCAGGAATGCCTCGGCGAGATGCTGATTGAGTTCGGCGAGGTCGAATCCGAAGCGTCCTGGCTCGTCGCGCCCGGCGAGGTCCATGTGACGTTGGGCGACCAGGGCCGCACGCTGGGCATCGTCGCGGTGGCCGAGGGTGGCTAGCGCGCGGAGTTCGCACCATGCGGTGATCTGGGCGCGGTGCAGTGCGGTGTCGGCGTATTCGCTGGCCTGGCGGGCGAGATCGAGCGCGTCGATGGGGCGGTCGCCGAAGAACGCGACCATCGACTGGGCGCCCAAGCTCCATCCGGCCAGCCGGTTCTCGCCGACCGTGATTCCCAGTCGCGCGCCGGTGCTCAGGTGGATATGTGCACCGGCGTAATCGGAGAGGGTGAATGCCAGATCACCGAGCAGCGCGGAGAGCCACCCGGCCAGTCGTCGCAGTTCTGTGCGATCTCGCTCGGGCTGGTTGCGGGTGAGCATGTCGACGACCATCGTGCGGCAGCGGTGGATTTCGGCGGCCAGGATGCTTGGGGTGTATCGGGCGTAGTTCATCGCGTAGTAATCCACCGCCCGCTGGACCTGCTCACGGGTGGCTGGCCCGCCGCTGGGCCCTTCGATCTCGCGGTGGAGTTCCACGGAGTCAGCGACGGCGGTCAGTGCGTCGTCAGCCATGGCGGCTCCCGGCTCAGACGGTTGGGTGGGGTGACCGTACCCACCGTCAGCCACCGTGCCGCTCAGCGTGATCCCGAGTCGGCGTGGCGGCACCTGATAGACCCGCGCCAGTGCGCGCGCGTAGTCCGGGTCAGGCACGACGGCATCGTGTTCCCACCGGCATAACCGTGCGCTGGTCAATCCTGGCTCGACCAGCCCCGCGTGCCGGTAGATCTCCAGCACAGCGGCGACCACCTGAGGGCGGCTCCACCCGTAGGCGAGTCGCAGGCTTCCAAGGGTTTCATTTCGGGTAGCTGGCGGACTATCTCCCCGGCGATGGTGGCCACGTCCCAGTCAGCACGCTGGCCTTGTTGCCGGATCTGCGCGGCGCGGTGCTGGAAGTGGGCGCGGCGTGCCCGGCTGATCCTCGGCATGATCATCCCTCCGCAGCTGTCGGAAAGTATGCCGCCCGCCGCCGGTTTCCGCATTGCCGCGGAGGCAATGTTTCGCCCGCGTGGCGGCATTGAGCCGGTCAGCCGTGCCCGGCGAGTGTGGACACATCCACCGAGGAGACGAGGAGGTGAGTGAGCATGGACGATCGTGATGACGAGCTCGTGGTGGCTGTCGAGCAGCTATCCCGCGTGCAGAACCGGAGCGATTTCCAGGTGTCCGATGGAGCGCAAGGGGACTCTGGCGACACCGAGACCCGTAGTTCTCCGGATCCCACCGGCGTCGCGTGGGGGTCGCTAAGTAACTGTAAGTAAATAACTAATCCAATGGAGTGAATCTTCAGCTGTATAGCGTGTCGGCTTCATTGAGATGATCATCTTGTGAGATTATTAGCATTGTGACCACCAAGGATGACGACGCTTTCCGCGCGATGCAGGCACGCTTGGCGGATCTGCTACCCCGGTTGAATGAGCGGGATCGTCGTGCGGCGATGGCGACCGAGGCGAAATCGTGGGGTCGCGGTGGAATCAGCGCTGTGCAGCGGGCCACTGGCGCGTCGCGGAGCACGATTCGACGTGGCCTGGCCGACCTGGTCGGTGACGTTCCCGAAGGGTTTGGTCGTCGAGTCCGAGCACCCGGAGGCGGCCGGAAGAAAGCCGAGGACGCGAATCCGGGACTGCTGGATGCGCTCGATACTTTGATTGAACCCGAAACGCGGGGGGACCCCGAATCACCGTTGCGGTGGACCACGAAATCGAGCTCTCCCGACTGGTGGTCCACCGGTCGCGGCGTGCGTCGTACGCCTCGGGCGGGCCTTCGGGCCACTCCAGGGGCTGCTCGACCAGCGCGTCGATCTGCTGCCGGGTCACGGCGGGCAGCGCGTCGTAGTACTCGATCGCGATCTCCAGCCAGCGGGCCGAGAACCGCGGCATCTACAACTGAACCCAACTATCGTTCTCGCGCACATACCAGCCGGTGTCCACCCCGGCCCGCGCCTGCGCAACAAGCTCGCGCTCCCGCTCGGTCAGTGGATTGGCGCACATCGCGGCAATGCCCCACCACCGATCCAGCACCGCATCGACATGACCGAGATCAAAATCCGCGTCAGCGTGGGCGAGAGCCTGGCGAAACTCTGCCTCGAACTCCTCGCATTCGGCCGGTGAGAGCTCCGCCAACGCCGCTCGGATAGCCGGCCCGGAACGCTCGATCTTCACTGCCGCAGTCATCGGCTCAGTATCCACCCGGCCCGGTCTGGTCCGCCCCCGGGCGCACCGCACGGCGTGGCGGCACCTGTTCGGTGGCACGTGCGCTGGGGTCTCGACTCCGTACCTGTCCAGACCGACAACCTGAGGGTGCTGGCCCGCCGGGTCGACACGGAGATCAGCGCCGGATCCGGCCTCCGGGCTTGAACACCGATAGCCAGGTGGCCGCCGCGAGCAGCACGAACTGCATCGCCGTAGCGGCGAGATTGGCCAACTGTGCGGTAGCAGAGGGTGCGGCAAGAAGCTGCTCGAGCAGCGGCCCCTGGATGGTGATGCCGCTGAGCACGGTGACCACCAGCAACACCAGTTTCGCCGTTACCCACCGGAACCGGAGCACGCCCCACTTCGTGCCCAAACCCAGTGCTACACCGCTGACCAGCGCCAAGACGCTCAGCGGTGCCGCGGAGGCGTAAACCAGGCCCTGCATGAACGAGTACGCGGCGCGGGCCATGTCGGGCGTGCGCATCGCGATCATGGCGAGCACCGCGTTCACCCATACCTGGCCCAGGATTGCCACCGACGAGATCACGTGCAAAACCAGGATCGCCTTGCGGGTGCGGGGGGCGAGGCGCAACTGCGGGACGGTAAGCGTGCTGGTAGTCATCCGTGGCTCCTTCCTTGGTAGCTCCCATTCCTTGGCAGATCCCAGCGTGACCGGCGGATACCCCGGCCGTCGTCAGGCAGCAGATGGCTCCAGCGCTGCGCCCGGCGGGGCAGCGCTGCGCGACCGGGTACTCCCGGCGGTGTAGCGGCTCGTCCGCCCGCTGCTCGATGCCCAGGCAGGGGGTGCTGACTACCGTTGGTCGCATGGCGCAAGCGCCCCCGCCGAGCCCGACCCGTGCCGGCCTGTTGCGGCGCCTGCCGGTGTTCGTGCTGCCGCTGGTGATCGCGCTGGCGCAGATTCAGGGCACCCGCTTCGCCGGGCTCAACCAGCCCGAGCACACCCCGCTGGACCCGCTGGCCTTCGCGCTGCTCGTCGCCGGCCCCGTCGCGCTGCTCACCCGACGGCGCTACCCGGCGGTCGCGCTCGGTGCGGTGCTCACCGTGACGGTGGCCTACTACGCGCTGGACTACCCCTACGGCCCGGCCTTCCTGAGCGTCGCGCTAGCCCTGGCCAGCGCTGTGCTGCGGGGGCACCGGCGCCTCGCGTGGGCCGGCGCGGCCGCTGCATACGTCACATTGCTGCTGGTGCAGGCGCTGCCTGGGGGTGCGCCCACACCCGGTGTGGCCCAGGCGGCCGGCATCGCGGCCTGGGTGCTCGTCGTGCTGCTGGCCAGCGAGGGGCTTCGGATCCGCGCCGAACGCGGCGCCGAGGCCGCCCGGTCCCGGGATGAACAAGAACGCCGCCGGGCCACCGAGCAACGCCTGCAGATCGCCCGGGACCTGCACGACGTGCTCGCACACAACATCTCGCTGATCAACGTCCAGGCGTCGGTGGCACTGCACCTGCTCGACGAACAGCCAGACGCCGCACGTGGTGCCCTGACCACCATCAAGCAGGCGAGCAAGGACGTGCTCACCGAGATGCGTTCGGTACTGGGCGTACTGCGCGCCGTGGACGAGACTGCGCCACGTGTCCCGGCTCCCAGCCTGGCCCGGCTCGACGAGCTGGTGGCCAGCAGCGGCGACGCCGGGCTGGACCTGCGCACGGAGGTGCGGGGCGATCCAGCGCCGCTGCCAGCGAGCGTGAACGTCGCGGCCTACCGGATCCTGCAAGAGGCGTTGACCAACGCTGCCCGCCACGGTGCCGCGGCCCGGGCCACCGCTCTGATCACCTACCGCCCCAACGACCTCACCCTCCAGGTGGACAACCAGATGCCGGATACGCCACCGCCGGACGCCGAAGGGACCGGAAACGGGATCGCCGGGATGCGGGAGCGGGTCACCGCGCTGGGTGGCCAGTTCAGCGCAGGCCCGTTACCCGGGAGCCGCGAGTTCCGGGTGCGGGCCTGCTTCCCACTGGAGAACATGGCAACGGAGGATGCGACGTGATCAGCGTGCTACTCGCCGACGACCAGGCGCTGGTCCGTGCCGGGTTCCGAGCGCTGCTCGACGCCCAGCCCGATATCGAGGTCGTGGCGGAGGCGAGCGACGGCGCTGCCGCCGTCCGGCTGGCCGTCGAGCTACGCCCCGACGTGGTGTTGATGGACATCCGGATGCCGGGCACCGACGGGCTCACGGCGACCAAGAAGATCGCCGCCGATCCGCGGTTGGCGGACGTGCACGTGGTCATCCTCACCACCTTCGAGATCGACGAGTACGTCTTCGAGGCGCTGCGCAACGGCGCCAGCGGCTTCCTGGTCAAGGACACCGAACCGGCCGATCTGATCAGCGGGGTGCGCGCAGTGGCCGGCGGGGATGCGCTGCTGTCCCCGGGCGTCACCCGGCGCCTGATCGCGGAGTTCGCCAGCCGTGCCAAGCAGCCGGCGGACACCGCGGCGCTGCGGGCGCTCACCGATCGGGAGCGCGAGGTGATGGCGCTGGTGGCACAGGGCCTGTCCAATGAGGACATTGCCGGCACGCTGTTCGTAAGCCCGGCAACAGCCAAGACCCACGTCAGCCGTGCGATGGTCAAACTCGGCGCCCGAGACCGCGCGCAGCTCGTGGTGATCGCCTACGAAGCAGGCCTAGTCCGCCCCGGCTGGCTCCCCTAGCCCCGCGTGTCGGGCTCTCCTGCCCGGTGTGTCGGGCTCTCATGCACGGTGTGTCGGGCTCTCATGCACGGCGGACAGGCTATCGGCCTCGCCATATCGGATCCCGACGCTCCAGCGCGGCGGCCCGGCCCTCGGCGGCGTCCTCGGTCGCGCCGACCACCCGGCGCATGGTCTCGCCGAACCGGATGGCGTCGGTCATCGGCAGGTCGGCGGTGCGCACCGCAACCTCCTTGATCGCCCGCGCGGCCAGCGGGGCGCCACGCACCAGCCGGTCGGCCAGCGATCGCGCGGCGTCCATCAGTTCCTCGTGCGGCACCACCCAGCCGGCCAGACCGATCTCGTGGGCACGCAAGGCGTCGATCCGCTCCCCGGTGAGCAGCAGCTCCATCGCGTACTGCCAGTTGATCTTCCGGGATAGCCGGATCGCGCCCACGATCGTCGGCACCCCGATCCGGACCTCGGGGAAGCCGAACTCCGCCCGCTCGCTGGCGATCACGAAGTCGCACCAGGTGACCAGCGTCAACCCGTAACCGAGGCAGTACCCGTTGACCGCCGCGATAACCGGTTTGAAGATCTCCCAGCCGCTCTCGAACGAGTTCACCGTCGGTCGTTCCCAGAAGGTGCCCCGGAACTCGCCGGTCGGATCACCCTCGCCGCGCAGGTCTGCACCCGTGCAGAAGGCCCGTCCGGCCCCGGTGACGATGGCCACCCAGGCGTCCTCGTCGTCGCGAAACCGGCTGAACGCCTCGTTCAGCCCGCGCCGCATCGCGCCATCGATTGCATTGAGCCGCTCCGGGCGGTGATAGGTGATCGTCGCGACGTGGCCGTCGAGCTGGTAGCGCACGGTGTCATTCATCGGCGCAGGTTACGACCCGGCCAGCAGCTGGCACCACGTGTCGGCGAGCCATTCGAGCTGGCCCGACGCGGTCAGCCGCCGTTGCGCGACCTCGCCTGGTCTTGCCCCACGGCTTGTCCACAGAGATCGTGGTAGCAGCCCACAAAAACAGCAGGTGCACCACCGATCCGGCGACCACCAGCCATTCCGCTAGCCTGCCGGTCGATCCACTCTCGGAACCCGGTGCCCTCGCGGCGTAGGCGACGGCCTGCTGGACCCAATCGCCAGTCAGTGCCACCCCGGTGGCGATGACCGCCACGGCGAGGACCAGCTTGACGATGACCCACCAGTGTTGGAACAGACGCCACGGAGTCGCGACCGACAGGACTATCCCGGTCAGGAGGGTCGCCACCGCGAAGACGGGGATGACCGCACCGCCGATGCGTTCCATCATCGCGTAGCAGGCGAGGGCGAACGTCGGGCTAGGGGCGGTAGCGGCGCTGATACCCAGGGTGAGCATCGCGACGACGAGGCCCAGCCATCCGGCCGACACGGCGATATGCGTCGCGCGGACGAACTTGCGGGGTCGTCCGGACAGCTGCGGGACAGTAGCCCTGCGAGCTCGGGGTGGCGCTGTCATGGGGTGTCCTTGCTCGAATGGTCGGGTGCGGACGGCGCCGCGCGCGGCCATGCCTGCGACGAGATCGGCCGTCAGCCGGAGTAGCGGTTGGTCGCGCTCGGCACTCGGCGGTGACGGACCCACCGGTAGTGCAACACCACGCTGAGAGCCAGCCAGAACATCGGTCCCACCGGCCAGAACCAGGGCTCAGGTCCCAGCGCCCACCGCACGATCAGCACGGCAGCGAGCACCACGGCGAGCACTGCGTGCGCGGCGAGCCGACGCCGGACCGGGGGCTCCAGCGGCACGGAGAGGTCGGGCTCAGCCGGTCCTGGGGGCTGCGCGGCCGGCAGGTCGTCGGTAAGTTCGGCGAGGTCGGCACGGATCCGGGCCGCGTAGGCAGCGGCTTGGCGTTCGTCGGCCTCGGCGAGGGTGAGCATCCCGGCCGCGGCGGCATCGCGGACGCGGGCGGCAACCTGTTCCCGTTCGGCGTCGGAGACGCGCAGCGAGCCGGGGCGGGTGGTTGGGTCGAGGGTGGGTACGGCGGTGTCCTCGGTGGATGCAGTGGCAACAAATCGGGTCATGGCGTAGATGGTTCGCCACGGCGGCCTCCCTCGCGTCCGGCTCAGAGAGGCCGCTCACGCACCTCGCCGGGAGGCCTATCCCAGTCGCTCCTGCTACCCAGGGAGTACTCGTGAGTACTCCCGCCCGTTGCCGCAGTCTGGATGCAGACAACCATGGCCCCGCTAGCGGGGCCGCCCATGGGGGATGAAACTTCGGCGCACCTGCACCACGGGCCTCATCCGCACCTAGTTTCGTCTCAGTCTGGATGCAGACAACCATGGCCCCGCTAGCGGGGCCGCCCATGGGGGATGAAACTTCGGCGCACCTGCACCACGGGCCTCATCCGCACCTAGTTTCGTCTCAGACTGCAGCAATTCGGGGGTCGTTTGGCGCAGTCTGACCGGAAAACAGAGTCGGGGACGGGCGTACGGAACCACCGGCTCGGCGTCATGGTGTCGCGGAGTCGGGGACGGGCGAACGGGACCACCAGCGAGGTGACCCGGTGGGGACTGTGAGAGTCGCGGGGGTTGTTGTTGAGTGCTGAGCGTTCGGATGTGGTTGGTTCAGGCGGCGTCGGCTGGGGTGAGCTGAACGTTGTAGCCCAGGGCCTGGAGCTGTCGGGTCAGCTGGTCGGTGCGTCGGGCGAGGTTGATGCGGCGGGTGTAGAAGTCGGGTCCGAGGTCGGTGAACTCGGTGGTGGGGTCGGCGAGCAGGTGGAAGATGATGACCAGGATGGACCGTTGCAGCGCGACTAGGCGCTTGGGGTCGTCCGATCGACAAAAAGTTGTCGATGTCGCGCCCGTGTGCCACGCTCGGCGGCACCCCCTCCGTAGCTGAGGGGGACAGTCGGCTTGCCGGTACAACCCCATATCGCTGGC
>JBOHGG010000059.1:0-23833 GCA_050700115.1 Pseudonocardiaceae bacterium | reverse complement strand
ACCCTGCTACCCAACGGCAACCCATCCGGCACCCCCGAACAGGCCCTCGACTGCGCCCTCGGCCTCTACCTCGCCGATCCCAGCGCCTGGATCAACCCCCCGAAGGACTAATGCGGTGCTGCACTAGCCCACCTGCACCCCGAGGTGCGGTTCTACGAAGAGGTCCGGGTGTGGATGGCGAAATACGACGCCGAGGATCGCCAGTCCCGCGGCGAGCCCATCCCGACGAGATCCAACGATTGCTGGGACAGCTCCTCGCGGAGTCGACTGTCTCCGGGGACGTTCTCGACATCTACGACGCCGCCGAGATGCCCAAACCGACGCTGACCGACCTCACCCCCGACTTCGACCCTGCTGGCAAATTCGAGCGGCACACCGCGGTGCTTACAGGATGGCAGCGCACCGGTACGTCATGATCTTTGCGCGGTCGTGTGTCTCCTCGTCTGGCCGCAGAATGGTGTGGTCATGTCGATGCAGCCGCGGCCGTGGCCGGATGTTCCGGATCTCACCGCGAGGATGGCGCGTTCGTCGTCTCGTAAGGGGAATCTGGCGATGCGAATCCGGGATGAGCTGGGCGAGGTCTACGCCGATACCCGGTTCGCCGCCGCGTTCGGAGTCCGGGGCCGGCCGGGGATCTCCCCGGGTCAGCTGATGATGGCCAGCGTCTTGCAGTTCTCTGCGAACCTGACCGATCGGCAGGCCGCCGAGGCGGTCCGCGACCGGATCACGTGGAAGTACGCGCTGGGCTTGGAGTTGGAGGATCCGGGCTTCGATGCCAGTGTGCTCAGCGAGTTCCGGTCCAGGCTGGTAGCCGGTGACCTGACAAGCTTGGCGTTGGATGCGTTGTTGGAGCGCTTGGCCGGGCTCGGCCTGGTCAAAGCCGGCGGGCGGCAGCGCACCGATTCCACCCACGTGCTGGGCGCGATCCGCGCGTTGAACCGGCTGGAGTTGGCCGGAGAGACCCTGCGGGCGGCGCTGGAGGCGCTGGCAGTCGCGGCGCCGGACTGGCTGACCGGCGTGATCGAGGCGTCCTGGCAGCAGGTATACGGCGCCCGGATCGACAACCTGCATCTACCCGAAAGTCAGGCCAAGCGCCAAGCCCTGATGGTCGACTACGGCAAAGACGGCTATCACCTGCTCGAACAGGTCCACGGGCCGGATGCGCCGACCTGGCTACCGGAGCTGCCCGCTGTCCAGACGCTGCGGCGGATCTGGGTCCAGCAGTTCTACCGGGAGGTCACCGACGGCCGGGCGGAGGTGCGGCGGCGGGAGAAGCTCCCCGAGGGGGACGGTCTCCCGCCGGGCAGAGACCGCCTCATCTCCCCCTACGATCCCGACGCCCGCCACAGCGTCAAACGCGATCACGGCTGGGGCGGATACAAAGTCCACTTCACCGAGACCTGCGATGCCCCCGGCACACACCCCGACATCCCCACGGGCGCCGACCCGGACACCATCCCGACACCGGATCAGCGCAGAGGCGACCGGCCGAATCTGATCACAGGCGTGGCCACGACCGAGGCCACCGTTCCTGACACCGCGATGACCACCCCGATCCATGACCAACTGGCCGGCAAGGGCCTGCTGCCCGACGAGCACCTGGTCGATTCGGGTTACCCGTCAGCCGAGCTGATCACGCATGCTGCCCGCGTGTTCGGGGTCACGCTGGTGTCGCCGATGCTGCTGGATCACTCGGCGCAGGCCAGGGCCGGCGCCGGGTACGACAAGGCCGCGTTCGCCTTCGACTTCGACATCCAGCAGGCCACCTGCCCGCAAGGGGCCACCAGCAGTTCCTGGACCACCTGCCGCCAACATGACACCGAGGCGATCGTGGTGTCCTGGCCGGTCACTTCCTGTCAACAGTGCCCGGTGCGCGAGTTGTGCACCAGCGGCAAACGTCGCCAGATCACGATACGTTCCCGCGAGCTACACCAAGCCCTTCGTGACGCCAGAGCCGAGCAGACCACTGACCAGTGGAAGACTCGCTACGCCGCCCGCGCCGGTGTCGAGGGCACGATGCGCCAGGCCACCCACGTCACCGGGATCCGCCAGGCCCGCTATCTCGGGCTACCCAAGACCCAGCTCGAACACAACATCGCCGCCGCCGCGATCAACATGATCCGCCTCGACGCCTACTGGACCGGTCATCCCCTGGACCGCACACGATCAAGCCACCTCACCCGCCTCGACTTCACGCCCGCCGCCTGACCGAATAAGCCAGCAGGGTCGACTTCGTCGTCAAAACACAGCAGGCCCGCAATCCCCATCTGGCGATCGAGGCGCTGCGCAAGCTGCTCAACGAGGAGTCGACCAAGGCCACCCGCACCAACGTCGTGAGCGAGTACCTGCTGTCCAACGTCGATGAGGTCATCGCCGTGTGGGACGGTGGCCCTTCGGGCGGGTTGGGCGGGACCGTCGACGTGGTCGCAGCGGCGCGACAACGCGGTCTATCGGTGCACGTGGTCGGGCTCGCTGGAGGTGCCCGAGGGTGACGCTGCTCCTACTCATTAGCGGCCACTTCGATACTGAGCTGTCCATGGAAAATTTTGAGGTTGACGACGGAGGGTGACTACGCAGTAGGGGCCCGGGAATCGATCATTTGTAGCGCGCTGAACAGGACAAACGCATACTTTCAGTTCGCTGGCCTTCTATGGTTCAGCAATAGGAAACGTGGACCTGGCTGACAAGCCGGTGCCACGCATTGGCCGAGCACTCCTGCCGAGACTTCGCACGACCAGCCACACCGGAAGGAAAGTTGCGACATGTCGCGGGAAGATCCGCATCGCCACTGGCCACGGAATACTTGACCACACGACTCGATCGGGTGAGGATGAGGTATCGCAACTATCAGGACTGGGAGTACTCATGCGTCAAACGTTCATCGGCAAATACCCCGACTCCAACCCCACGGGCTCACCGACTGTGTACCGCACGGATCGGGAGACGCGCTCGCTCAGATGAACATCCCCCGACGGCGAGGGGTGTGTAGAGATTCCAGACAGCTTGATCCAGTTCTTTAGGCAGGGAGACTAGTGGCGTCGATGACGGGTGAGGAGCTCGACAGACTCCTTCGGGATGGCTTCGACCAGCAAGCCGTTCATCTGGAGGCTCGCGACGCCTACGGGACGGCAGTAGAGCTGCCCCACATGGCGAAATGGGCGGCCGGGGAATCTGATGACCTGCATTGGCTGCAAGACTGGTGTTCCACGCTGCGCGACCACGTCGCAGCGAGAAGGTCGGTGCGCCGTGCGCGGATCGTCTCTGAACCGCTCAGCGACTACCAACGTTGGTCGCACAGCATCGCTGGCCCGATGGTCACGGCTGGTGAAGATATTCGCTGGGTTCCCCGCCGCCTTGTGTCGTCGCTGGCCCTTCCCGGCAACGACTACTATCTGTTCGATGATCGCCTTGTCGTCTTCCTCATCTATGCGGGCAACGGTTTAAGCACAGACATAGTCACCTCGACCGATCCCGCCGATATCAGACTCTGCCGGTCGGCGTTCGAGGCTGTGTGGAAGGTGTCGATAGCCCATAGTGACTACCAGCCCGTCTAGCTCCGCCAAGCAGGCACAAGAGGCGCTTGGGGTCCGCCTGCGTGAACTCCGCAAGGACGCCGGCCTCACCGCTAGGGCGTTAGCGATGGCCACAGGCCAGCACTACACGCGCGTGAGCAAAATCGAACACGGTGTGCAAGCGCCCAGCGAAAATGACATACGCGCGTGGAGTCGCGCCTGTGGCGCCGAGGGCCACGTACCCGATCTGATCGCCACGCTACGCGCTGTCGAGTCTGCGTACCTGGAATTCCGGCGACAAAGCCGAGTAGGCATGAAGCGCGTCCTCGGCGCCCACACGCTCGCCCTCTACGAGCGTACGAAGCTGTTTCGAATATACGAACACAACGTGATACCCGGCTTGTTTCAAACCGCCGAGTACTGCGCGGCGATGCTGTCGTTTTGGGCCCGATTCCTCGGTGCGCCCAACGACATCGAAGACGCCGTTGCTGCGCGTATGGAGCGGCAACGGGTGATCTATCGCGGCGGCAGGAGATTCGTCTGCGTGCTCGAAGAACAAGCCTTACGCACCTGGTTCGGCACCGCCGAAACCCAAGCCGGCCAACTAGACCGCCTACTAGCATTGATGTCGCTACCGAACGTCTCACTAGGCATCGTTCCCTTGATGACCGAACGTGTAGCCGTCGGCTCCACCGGATTCTGGATCTTCGACGACACCCTTGTCGCCCTAGAGACACCCACGGCAAGCATCCAAGTCAACAGGCCACAAGAACTCGAGCTATACGCCCGAATGTTCGAAGCGCTCAAAACCCCCGCCGTATACGGGCGCACCGCGAGGGAACTCATCACCAACGCCCTTAGCGAACTCGGCTGACGCCAACCCGGCAGGCCACGCCTGCGCCGATACCACTGAGGTTAGGTACGAGTTCCAGCGCGGTGCCCGGCACAGGATCGTACCTCGGCCGGTCA
This sequence comes from Pseudonocardiaceae bacterium, assembly GCA_050700115.1. Classification (GTDB taxonomy): domain Bacteria; phylum Actinomycetota; class Actinomycetes; order Mycobacteriales; family Pseudonocardiaceae. Next base: position 19,352 of record JBOHGG010000059.1, on the reverse strand, counting down.
CACCCCGGATGCCTGGTAGCACCACCAGCTCCAGTTCGACTCCCCCACCGACTGGGCGTTTTCTGGGCGTACCTGGTAGGCATTTGGTGACGCTCTGCTTGACTGGGCCAATGCCCAGAAAAGCCCAGAGGCGGGGACGGTAGCTGCGGCCCTCGGGCGGGTCCTCCGGCGTGGTCTGCCGATCACGCCGTCCGCGGCGGACCCGGTCCTGCTCGATCTCCGCGGCGTGATCGCCAGGGCAGTCGATCCGGACGACGAGGCGAGCCGCACCGCGGCGTTGGACGGTGTAGTCCGCGGTTTGTTGGCTCGGTTCCCCGATGCCCGTTACGCCGAGGCGGCGCGCGCACTGTTCGGGCTGCCACCGGCCGCACCCGGCCGCACCCGGCCAGACCCTGACGGTCCGACGTGAGCTCGCCGCTGGTGCAGCGAGTCACGAGGTGCATCACTTTCGCAAGCGGGTCGAGCCGCGCCTGATCGACAAGTTGGCCTCGGCGCTGCTGGCTGACGCCGACCGGTTCACCCGGTCTCGCGTGATCGCTCCGCGCCTGGCCGCACCGGCGGGGCGGCAGACGGTCCCGGCAGATTCGTTCGCCTGGGAGGTGGCCGAGCACGAGGAAGCCCTTTCCCGGTTATGGGCGGCGATCTACGCCGCACGAGCCGAGCTGCTCGCGGTGGCGCGGTTGCTCAGCTTCGGCGCCGACCGGCAGCAGGTGATCCGGCAGGCGGTAACCGCGGCCTGGCGTTGGGCCCAGGCCAGCCTGGAGGCGACCAGTTATGCCGGGGCGTTCGGCGCCGACGAGGTCGGTGCGCACGATCTCGTGGCGTTGGCCGGGTGGACCCCGCCGGTGACCGCCGAACAGGCCAACCGGTTGCGCCAAGCCGCAGCCAGCGCGGCCGACCGTGCCAGCTTCGTGGCCGCACTGCACGACGAGACCGAGCTCAGCGCAGCCTGGGTCGGGGCCTTCTTCGACTCAGATGGCCAGACGTCCATACAGGCAACGGAAAGGCTGATCTCGTGACCACGGTAACCACCGCGCTCGGTCAGGCTCTGGCGGCCGCCGCCACCGGCGACCCGCGCCGGTATGTGATCACTGGCGGGCCGTCCTCGGGTAAGGACGATCTGATCGAGGCCATCCGCGCGGCCGGTGTTCCGTGCATGGAGGCCGAGCCGGGTAGGGAGATCTACCGCAAGCATCGCGAGCGGCTGGGCCGGCATCTGCGCCGCGAGGACCGCCACGAGTACTCCCTGGAGGTGCTCCAGGCGTTCATCGCTGAGTACACCGCGCACAAGCACGGCATCCGCTTCTACAACCGGGGCATTCCCGATGGCTATGGCTGGGAGGCCTTCTTCGGGCTGGGCCCCACCCCGCAACTGGAACAGGCCAGCCGCCTGTACCGGTACAACACGATCTTCGTGCTGGACCCGCTGGACACCTTTGAGGACCCCGACGACATTGTCTGGGCCAAGGACCGGGAGATCCGCCGGGTGCACGAGCTGATCGTGCAGGGCTACTACGACGCCGGCTACGAACCGGTGTTCGTCGCCCCCGACTCCGCAGCGGCCCGGCTGGCGTTCATCTGCGCCAACCTCCGCCTGCCCAAACCATCTCCGGACCGGTGACGCCATGCCCAGCTCGTCCGCCGCAACGCTGCTGATCTCACCGAACAGCGTGCTGGCGAACGCTCTCCTGCGCTCCATCGACCTGCTGCGGCCCCGCGTGCACTCAGTGAGGCCCTCCCGGATTGAGTTCGTTGTCGGCACCCAGATCAACGGCGCCCCGCACCTGGGTACCAACCTGGTGCAGACCGCGGCGTTCCTCCTCGCGAAGATCGCTCGCCGGGAGTTCTCCATCGACACCCGCGTGCGATTCAGCGCGCTGGACAATGCCCCGCACGACGTTGTGCTGGACCCCGAGACGCACACCGCCTACCAGCAGACCTACGTCCACGCCCTGGGCAAGGACGCGATCAGCGACCTGATCGAGGGCTACTACCGAGCGTTCTTCGACTCGGTGTCGCAGGCCACTGACACCGACTACGTGGTGGAGACCTACACCGACCAGCAGGCCAGCCCTGGCTTCCGGGCGGAGTTCCTGCGCAGCCTGGAACGGCTGGAGGGCATCCGCTGGTGGATGGCGCCCTCGCACGGGGTCGTGCACGTCCGGCTCCCTTGCCCGGAGTGCGGGTGGGCAGAGAAACGCGCCGACCGCACCAAACTCGCCCACCTCGATGAGGACGGCGCGGTGTTCACCGCGGTGTGCTTGGACCACGGCCGCTACGAGGCCCCACGTCGACCCGAAGACGATGCGCCCTATCTGGACCTGGCCACGCTGTATCGGAACCTGGTCAAGGAACGCGCGCTGGGCCGGGAGACCAGCACCCTGCACGTGATGATGAAAGGAGGCGACTGGGCGTATGGCTGCCAGCTCGTCGACGGGGCGCTGGGGGCGCTGGGCACCCCGGCCGGGCAGATGCCGATCCGGATTTTCACCCCGCAGGTGCTGGCCCACACCGGGGCCAAGCTTTCGAAGTCACTGCTGCGCGAGCAGGGCAAAGGCTCACTCCCCGCCGATGTGGAGCCCTGGATGCTCGACACCACCGCCTGGCCAGGATCGGTCCACGACTACGTCGACGCCCTGGTCTGGCTGGTCGGCGAGCTGCTGACCGATCCCAAGCACTTCTTCCGCTCGTTCACTGTCAAGGAGTTCGCCCGCCTGATGAACGCTCGACCAGCAGACCTACACACCCGTCCCCGAGCCCACGAGATGGGCATCTACAAGCGCTACTTCGACTTGATCGCCTCCGGCCGCAAGACCACCGAGATCCGGGTCAACGACTCGAGTCGCCGCAAGATCACCGAAGGCTCGCTGATCCGGTTCCGGTGCCGGGATGAGGAAGTCCTCACCCACGTCACTCGGGTGGCTCGCTACACCAGTTTCGAGGAAATGTTCGACCACGAGTCGGTGGCCAGCGTGAACCCGACCGCCACCCGCGAGGATCAGTTGGCCAACATCCGCCAGATCTACCCCCCCGAGCGCGAGGCCCTAGGCGTGGTGGCTATCGGCATCGAGCTCGTTGACCCCCCTCGGTAGGTCATAGCAACGATGAGTTCTGCGTCGGCGCACCGTCTTACCAATCGAGAGCTAGCTCCAGGAGCAATCGAGAGGAGAGCGAGATGAGCCTTCCGCAGGTCGTGTCCCGAGACGAGTGGCTGGTTGCCCGCAAGGAGCTGCTGGCCGACGAGAAGGCGATGACCCGGGCGCGGGACGCACTCAACACCAAGCGGCGCGAGCTGCCCATGGTCAGGATCGACAAGGACTACCTCTTCGAGGGCCCGGACGGCAAGGTCAGCCTGCTCGATCTGTTCAACGGCCGCCGTCAGCTCATCGTCGGCCACTTCATGTTCGCTCCCGAATGGGACGAGGGCTGCTCGAGCTGCTCGGCCGGAGCCGACGAGATCTCCGACGGCCTCCTTGCGCATCTGCACACCCGGGACACCACGTTGGTCTTCGTCTCCCGGGCGCCACTGGCCAAGATCGAGGCGTACAAGGCACGCAAGGGCTGGACCTTCCCCTGGTACTCCTCCTCCGGCAGCGACTTCAACTACGACTTCCACGTCACGCTGGACGAGTCCGTCGCACCGATCGAGTACAACTACCGGACCAAGGCCGAGCACGAGCAGGCGGGCACGTCCTACTACGTCGAGAGCGACCAGCCCATCGAGAGACCTGGCACGAGTTTCTTCCTGCGCGACGGAGACAGCGTCTTTCACACCTACTCCATGTACGCCCGCGGCGCCGAGACGCTCGGCGGCTCGTACTACTACCTCGACCTGACCGCGCTTGGCCGGCAGGAGGACTGGGAGGAGCCGAAGGGTCGCGCAACCGACGCCCGCGGCGCGATCCCCGACTTCTCGGAGTGAACCGTCAGGATCGCTGTTACAGCTCGAACCCGCCCCAGGAGCTGACGATCACCTCGTCACCCACAGACAGTTTGCCGGGCCGCAGCACGGAGAACTTGACGCCGAACGTGACGCCGCCCTCGGTCGCCCGGCGGTAGCCGGCGAGCGTGCGGAGCGGTTCGGGGCCTGCCTTCGTGCCGGATACCTGGTCGATTGTCGTGACGACGCAACGGATGGCGAGCTTGGCGTAGCCGAACTCGGCGTCGCCGGCGTTGATCCGGCGGGCTCGGTCCTCGAGGTGCGGTTCGTCCCAGCCACCGATCACGACGTTGGGGCGGAAGCGGTTCATCGGCAACGGCTCGCCGCCTCGCTGGACGATCCGCTCGTTCACGAGGTCCAAAGAGGAAACCGAGGTGACGAGCAGGGGGCTGCTGTCGGCATAGGCAGCGGTGCCCGGTGTCTCACCACCGGTCACGCGGTCGTGCTCCGGCGGCACCCGCACCAGTCTGGTCGGCTCGTCGAGCACCTCTGACAGCCATCGGGCGACCGCGTCGCCCTGGTCGATTCCCTGGTACGGCACGCCGAACAGCTCCACGTCGCACCGAGGGGCGGCGAGATCCACATCGGCGTGCAGCACGTCGGCGCCCGGCGCGCGGAGGGTGAGTCGCTCGCCACCGGTGCTGACTTCGGGGCGGATCAGCGCCATCCGCGGAGTGCGCCGCTGGCTGCAGAACACACCGTTCTCTCCGATGACCATGAAACTGCGGTCATGGGTCAGGCCCCGGGTCGTCAGCACCGCATCGCGCACCGAGATACCGGCGCATCCTTTGATGGGGTAGTAGTTCAGCTCGACGATGCTGGCCACGCACCGACGCTACCCAGCTCACACCCGGCGCTTGAGTGCCCACAACGAGAGCGGTGCGAAGACGGCGAGGATCACGGCGGCCCACAGCAGTGACCCGAGGACCGGCCCCGCGACGGGCCCGCCGACCATGAGCCCCCGTGTCGCGTCGGCGAGCAGCGTCACTGGGTTGACGTTCACGAACGCCTGTAGCCAGCCCGGCATCGTCTCGGCCGGCACCAAGACGTTGCTGACGAACGTGAGCGGGAACAGCGTGGTCATGGCGAAGAGCTGCACCTTCTCCGGGTCCTTGGCGAGCACACCGACCAGCACCGAAATCCAGGAGAAGGCGAGCGCGAACACCAGGATCAGCGCGACCGCCGCGAGGACGTCGACAGCCGAGGTGCCGGTCCGGAACCCGAGGACCGCGCCGATCCCGAGCAGCAGAACGATCGACCAGGCCTGCTTCACCAGATCCGCAGTGATGCGCCCGGTCAGCGGCGCCCACCGCGCGAGCGGCAGCGAGCGCAACCGGTCGAACACACCCTTGGTCAGGTCGGTGTTGAGCCCCATACCGACGTACATGGTGACGAAGAACATGTTCATGACGATGAGCCCGGGCAGCGCAAAGGTCAGGTACTCGCCGGTCGATGGCGCTATCGCGCCGCCGAACACGTAGGTGAACAGCAGCACGAAGATGATCGGCTGGATGCTGAAGTCCGCCAGCTCCCAGGGGTTGTGCCTGATCTGCACCAGCGTGCGCCATGCGAGGGTCATCGTCTGCCGGACCCCTTCGACGGGGCTGACCCTGGGGGCCAGTCCCCGTGCGGCGGGTGCGGTCGCGATCGTGGCGGTCATGCCAGGGCTCCTTCGGGCTCGGTCTGCGCGGGCTCCTCTGCCGGATGCCCGGTCAGCGAGAGGAACACCTCGTTCAGGCTGGCGTTGCGGAGCGTGAGTTCGGCGATGACCACTCCGGCGTTGTCGAGCCGGCGCACCACGGCTGTAAGTACGGCGGGATCGGTAATCGGCGCGGTCACCAACTGGCCGTCCACCTCCGGGACGACCTCGGCGAGCTGCTTGACCACGGAGATCACGGTGGGCACGTCCGCTTGATCCGCCGTCCGCACGGCGAGGGATCGGCCGCCGGTCTTGGCCTTCAACTCGTCCGGTGTCCCGGTCGCGATGACCCGGCCGCCGTCGATGACCGCGATCTGGTCGGCGAGCTCGTCGGCCTCGTCCAGGTATTGCGTGGTGAGCAGCACCGTGACACCGTCTGCCACCAGGCTGCGCACCAGGCTCCACAGGTCGAGGCGGCTCCGTGGGTCCAGCCCCGTGGTCGGCTCGTCGAGGAACAGCAGCTGCGGCCGGCCGACGAGGCTCGCCGCCAGGTCGAGTCTGCGGCGCATGCCGCCGGAGTAGGTCTTCGCCGCTCGTCCTGCCGCGTCCGCCAGGCCGAACCTGGCGAGCAGCTCGCGGGCGCGCTGCTTGGACCCTTGCCGCGACATGCCGAGCAGCCTGCCGATGAGTTGCAGGTTCTCCATGCCGGTGAGGGCTTCATCGACCGCGGCGTACTGCCCGGTCAGCCCGATCAGCTGGCGTGCCTGATGAGCGTTGCGGACCACGTCGTAGCCGCCGACCGTGGCATGCCCGGCGTCGGGCCGCAACAGGGTTGCGAGGACGCGAACAGCGGTGGTCTTGCCCGCGCCGTTCGGGCCGAGCAGGCCCAGGACGGTACCGGCGCGCACCGCGAGATCCACCCCGTCCAGGGCGGTGGTCTCGCCGAATCGCTTGACCAGCCCCTCGGCCCAGATCGCGTGAGTCATCAGTGGCTCCTGTCCCGTGTCGGTCAGCTCAGCCTGCCCGGCAGGTCTGACAATCCTGACGGCGCCGGCGCGCGGCAGCGACCGGTTTTTCGCTCCGGCCGCTGGCCTCGTTACCTATGACGCTAGGACATCAATAAAAGTTGAGGTCAAGCCGTCTACCCGGAGAACACCCGGCTCAGCCATGCATGCCAGGCCTTTGCGGCCTCGTCGCCGCTGACGTCCTCGGCGAAGAGGTGGTGTGCCACACCGATCTGGTGACCGCCGCCTTGGAACCGGTACAGCCCGTCGCTCCCGCGGACCCCCAGGAACTCCCGGTACCCCGGGACGACGTAATCCACCACGCCGTCGATCGGCGCGAGCCCCTCCGGGGTGAGCCGCACCCGGTCCCCGTTGCTGACCGGACCGGTCAGTCCGAGCCCCTCGGTGAGCGCGGTCCAGGCATCCTGTCCCTCGGCCGCAGTGGGCCCCTCGACGTAGACGAAGGTGCCGGGCCGCCCGGTGAAGTACTTCAGGTACTGGGCAAGGGTGTGCAGGTATTTGTCCCAGCCGTAGCTCGTCATGTCCTCGTACTCGGCACCCCAGTCGTCGCTGAGAAAGCCGCTGTGCACGAACCGGAGCACGGTGCTGCCGCCCTCGCGTCCCTCGATGAGGTACTCCATCGCGTGGAACGACCCGTCCGCACCCTCGTCACCGCGGTACGCGAGCCGCTTCGCCGGATCCCAGGCGGTAATCGTGGCCTGCTCGGAGAAGTCGCCGATGGAAAGCGTTATCTTGCCGCCCACCCGCGGCTGGATCTTGTGCGGTCCCATGAACCACGAGGAGATGCCGGGGCCGGTGGCGATCGCCTCCCACACCTGCTCGGGGCTCGCGTCGAGCTCGATCTCCTTGTGCAGCTCGAATTCCCGGGACATCTCAGGACTCCTTCGTCTGTGGTGTCGTCTGTGGTGTGACACTGGGATGGACGGCGAGCACCACGCGGTGGTCACGTCCGCCTTTGGCCTTCTCGTCGTGGTACTTGTGGACCAGCGCGGTGACCGCGCTGGTCAGTTCCGCGGTGAAGGCGGCCCGATCGGCCGCTGAGGCGAACCGCACCTCGCCATTCAGCGCGAACGTCGCGACCTGCTTGCGAGCCTTCGCCGCACCGGTGATCAGCGCGCCCACATCCCGCACCAGCCGGGCCGCGACCGCGAGCAACCAGCGTGCCGACAGCTGATCCGGCGAGCGGGCCGGGTCGGGCGCCACCGCGGCGAGCGCGCTCGGCGAGATCACGTAAGACGCCGCCGTGGCACGCAGCACCCGCTCGGTGACGTTGCCCTTCCTGCGCTCTTCCACCAGCTCGACCAGCCCGTGCCGCTCCAGCGCCCTGAGGTGGTAGTTCACCTTCTGTCTCGGCAGGCCGACCCTGGCGGCCAGCATGGTGGCCGAACCGGGTTCGGCCAGTTCGGCCAGCAGCCGGGCCCGCACCGGGTCCAGCGAGACCTCGGCGGCAGCCGGGTCCTCGATCACCGCCACGTCGAACATGCCAGCCACCGTCCCACCGACATTATTATTTGTCAAGAATTGTGAAATTGTCGGCTACCTCGGTCTACGGCCAGCGGCGCCAGGCGATCAGGCCGAGCACGACGCCCAGGACGGCCGGGCCCAGCGCAAGCGCCACGGGCGGAAGGACGGTCAGGTGGGTGACGACCGCACCTGCCATGACGCCGACCAGCCCGAGCGCGGCCAGACCACACAGCCGCGGGATCAGCAGGCCGATCGCGCCGGCGAGCTCGAGCGCCCCGGTGAGGTACCGGAACCACTGGCCGAGTCCTATTTTGGTAAACGTGCCCACCACCTCCGGTTGGATGCCGGCGAGTTTGCTGAATCCGGCGAACGCGAATAACACGGCCAGCAGGATCTGAACAATCCACAGCGCGATGCTCACGACGCGCCCTCGGGTCGCCGCCTGCGCAGCTGGGATCTTGGCAAGGGTGTTGTCCACGATGTCCTCCTCGTATTGGCTGGTCATGAATGAAAGGCTCACCAGTAGGACGGCGAACCGACCCGAAACTCATCGCCGCCGGAGCACCGGGCGAGCGCGTCCACGCTCAGCGCCGTGGGATCCGTGCCGCGGGCGCGGAGGTGCTGCAGGAGCCGATCGACCAGCCCTACGGTGTCCGCGACTGCGCCTTCCGCGACCCCTCGGGCAACATGGTGCGCTTCTCCGGACGGTTGAAGGGCTGAGCTATCCGTTCCTCGAAACGTGTCGTGTCCCCTGCTGCATCACGCACCCCCGCCCGGTGGCCTGAACGACGCGCGGTACAGGTCGCGTAGCAGCGACACCTCGGCGCCGTGGTGGATCGCCTCGCGGTTGATGTGCAGGATGAGGGTCGCCATCGAGTGGTCGGCCCAGGGGCCCTCGGCGGGGCCGACGGCCCGGGCCAGGCCGTCGGAGTCGAGGGCGCGCACAGCGGAGGTCCATGCCTCGTACGAGCGGTCGAGCAGATCAAGGGCGCTGGCCGCGGTGGCCGGCCAGTCGGTGGTCTGGTAGGAGACCGAGCCATCACCGAAGTGGGCGCTGGCCCGCATCGCGAACAGCCCGATGGAGATGTGGCCCAGCCGCCAGGCGATGGTCGTGATGGGCGCGGGATCGGGCTCGGGCAGCTCGAAGTCGGCCACCCAGTCCCCGGCCCCGGCGGCCATCGCCGAGGTCGCCTCGCCCCGGGGCCGGATGCTCCAGCACGCCGGCACCGGCTCCCACAGGTACTCGGCGTCGGTGAGATCCTCGAGCCGGGGTCGCAGTTGTACCCGCCAGTGCCAGTCGAGTTGCTCGACGCACTCGTGGGTCCAGTTGATCGTCGCGTCTGTTGATGTCGTCATGGGCGCACCATACGAGCGGCGGCGGACAGTTTCGGCCCTCAGGGCTCCTATCGCTGCTGCCCGCCCGGCTACGCCGGGCTCAGCCGCTGCGAGTCACCTTTGGCAACAAGTCGTGAACTCGACACCGCCGACCTTGACAGTAGCAGAAATATCGGTGACGTCGAGTTCACGACGCACCAATCCGCTGCGGAGCCGGGCTCTGGTGAGAAGGCGGCAGCTCTGCTGCACCCTTTGGTGAGGAACCATTCTCTACTGGACGGCAACAAGCGCCTAATCTACATCGGGCGAGTCTTGATGCCGTGGTGGCCGTGCTCAAGGTCTTCGAATCCACGAGCGCCAGGGCATTCTGGGCGATCCCGTCCGGCAAGAGGCGCTTCCTGGATTATCCTGTAGGGCACGGTCGAGATGGGAGCGCCTTGTGGTAGATGCGGTAGTCGCATGCCGTGGCCAGGTGCGGTGCCAGGTGGGGCAGGGCCTCCTCGGGCCGATCGGCGCGGATCAAGCGGTAGTCGCTGCGCGTGTACCAGGCTTCGAGGAATGTCTTGCTCGGATGCGCCCAGTCTCGCGGGACGAGTAGCTCCAGTTGCATCATCCGCAAACCCTTGGCCGCGCAGAGCTCCTCTGCAAAGCGGAGCAGAGCGCGGCCGACGCCGGTGCCACGCTGGGCCGGGTTGGCCGCCAGCATGCCGAACTCCCCGCGATAGTCGTCCAGCCGCTGGACGCGCACGCATCCCACGATGGTGCCCGCACGCCGCGCCACCGCGAGCTCGCTCGCCCTGATCAGACCGGCGAGCTCGGCACTCGTCGTCCTCGTGACGCCGTCGAGCCACAGCCCCTTCTCGGCGACCGCGTAGACCTCATTGACCAGTGCGGTGAGCCCGTCGACGAGCGTCACATCGCCGCTGGCCGCCGCAGGGACGAGCTCGACCTGCGCCTCCGACGGCCGCGAACCTGCCATCTGACCTCCGGCCCACTCATCAACACGCGAATCTCTGCATGAGCCAGCGTGGCAGCGCGGCGCACGACTGGACATCCGTGGCGACTGGCTAGCTAAACCCCTTCACTCCATGCGGCCGGTACCGCTCCTCAAGCCGCTGCAGCTCTGTCTCGGTGAGCGTCACGTCGAGCGCGGCCAGCGCATCGTCAAGATGCGCCACCTTGGTGGCTCCAATGATGGGTGCAGTCACGCCTGGCTTATGCAGCAGCCAGGCCAGCGCAATCTGCGCTGGCGGGAGGTCGCGTTCAGCCGCCAACGCGGTCATAGCGTCGATCACGTCGAAGTCAGACTCGTCGTAGAGCTGGCTGGCAAAGTCATCGTTGGTGGCACGGGTCGTGTGACGCGCACCATGACGACTGCGGCTGCCGGTGAGCCATCCTCGGGCCAGCGGGCTCCAGGGGATCACGCCAACTCCCATGTCCAGACAGAGCGGGATCATCTCGCCGCTCCGCCTCGCTGCCGTTTCGGCGCGACCGGCGAGCGCTCCGCTGACACCGACCGTGATCGCTTGGCAGGCCGCCCGAGCCTGGGTGATCCTCCGTGTCGGTAGGCTGCGTTACGTACTACGCCGACTCGGAGGTCGCAGGTGGCCAAGGTCATAGCCCTGTTCAACAATAAGGGCGGGGTCAGCAAGACCACGACCTGTTTCAATCTTGGTTGGATGCTGGCCGAACAGGGGAAGCGAGTCGTCATGGTCGACGCTGACCCACAGTGCAACCTGAGTGGCATGGTGCTGGACCTCATCGAATCGGACGGACTTGACGCCTACTATGCGCGGCATCCGCTTGGGAACGTGAAGGACGCTTTGGAGCCAGCGTTCCAGTCCCGCCCGCGCCAGCTTGAGCCAGTGGAATGTGTGCAGGTTGATGGGCGAGATGGGCTGTATTTGGCGCCAGGGCACGTGGGATTAGCTGAGGACGAGGTGTCCCTCGGTATCGCCCAACAGCTTTCTGAGTCCGTGCAGGCACTCAAGAACCTACCTGGCAGCTTCCATCATCTCTTCGAGATCACGGCTACGAAGTACGAGGCCGACTTCGTTCTGGTCGACCTGAGCCCTGGGCTTGGGGCGATCAACCAGAACCTCGTCGCCACCGCTGACTATTTCCTAGTCCCAACGAGTCCGGACGTCTTCTCTGTGATGGCACTCGACTCGTTAGCGCGTGTCATTCCTAGATGGGTCGGTTGGGCACAGCGCGCCGCGCAACTCGATGCCCTCTCGACGGCAGATTATCCGTTCCCTGCCCCCACTTTGAAGTTCCTCGGCGTTATTGTTCAGCGCTATCGGCTGCGCAGTGGCGAGCCCACGCAGGGTTTTGAGAAGTACTTTCAACTTCTCCACAATGCGGTCGAAGGGCAGCTCTGGCCGGCTCTGAGGAATGCCGGCGTTCTGCTCCCTGAGCAGCTATATATGGAGGCTGGCCTCCATGATCAGCAGTGGCTGGCGTCTATCCCCGACTTCAACACGCTGATCGCTGATTCTCAGAGTGCCCGGAAGCCGGTCTTCGCCCTGACCAAGGAAGACGTACGGCGCGTCGGCGTAGTCTGGGAGAACACCGAGGATAGCATCGCACGGTTCCGGAATACGTTCGACGAGCTTGCGCGCCGTATCGAGATTCTCACCGGAGCGACCGCGTAGATGTTGGCGCTGCGGCTTGGTTACTTCGATTCCGATATCGCGAGGGCGGGGGATCTAGTCGGGCTTGGGCAGGCAATTGGAAATATGACCAATGGACTCGTCGACGCCACAGACTTGTACCGCGCCGCGCTCGTTCAAGGTGTCGCCGCATGGGATCGGTATGTACGTGGCGTAGTTCTCGACCGTGCCGTTGAGATTGTACTCGGGCGCCTGACGGCTGGTGCGTCGTCGAAGGTGGGGTTATCGATCGCTGCCGTGGCCACGCTCATGAACGCGCCAAATGCCGCCGAGCGCGAGCTAGCGGCGAGGTCCTTCTTCGTCGAACGCCTCGCGAGAGAGACGTATCAGCGCCCCGATGACGTCGCGGCGGCACTAGCCATGGTTGGAGTCAAGGCGATCTGGAGCACCGCGTTCCCGAACGCTGAACATGCGAAGATCAGGATCGGTATTGTCATCGACCGGCGCAACAAGATCGTGCACCAGTGTGACTGTGATCCGACGCTGCCAAATGCCGTCATCCCGCTGACCGCTCGCGATGCCCTCGATGCCCTGTGTGTAATAAAGGAGACCGTCAGGGCGATCGATCCGCTGTGCATGTAAGCCCCCGAACTAAGTGCGACTCCGCGTGGTGTTGTATCTATAGGGATAGGACACTGGCGGACCACTCCAGCGGAGCACGCTGGAGTGGTCCGGTACGAGCCAGCGGATTTCTTGGTATCTTCTCACGGTCGTGACACCGATGTGCCGTCGCCAGTCCGTCTGCCGTTGATTAGCCAGCAGCAAATCCGTGATGCCATCCGAACTTTGCACCACCATAGTGATCGGTTCGGATGAGGCTGCGGCTGGCTGGCGCTGGTGACGACGACTGACGTTCCAGCCCTACTATGCTCGCTCGCGTGACTGGCAGCGCCCGCCCTGACCCGCCCTTGCAGCCGCTCAGGTTCCTGCTCGAAGGGCCGCCGAAGATCGGCAAGACCACAGCGATGCGACGCCTAGTGGATCTGTTGCGGGAGCATGGCGCGACGGTCAGTGGATTCGTAACCGACGAGATACGTGAGCGGGATCGGCGAGTCGGCTTCGTGGTGCGCGATGTGGCCGGGCCGGAAGCTGTCCTGGCCCACCAGGACTTCCAGACCGGTGTGCAGGTCGGCCGCTTTGCTGTTGACGTTCCTGCTTTCGAGCGGGTGGCCTTGCCTGCCTTGCGCCGCGCCCTGGAAACCGGTGGTGCAGTGATCATCGATGAGCTGGGCCGCATGGAGCTGGCGTCTGCGCCGTTTGTGGTGGTTGTGGACGCTTTGCTCGCGGGTTCCTTGCCAGTCGTGGCCACAGTGCATGTGTACGAGCACCCCGTCACCGATGCCCTCAAGCGACGCGCAGATGTACAGCGCGTCGCGGTCACCGAGGCCAACCGCGATGAGTTGCCTGCTCAGCTGTTTCGGCAGCTCAGGGGCTCGGCAGAGCGGGCCGGCTGAGGTCGGCGGCCAGGACCAGGCTGTGTTGATGCACGGTGCGAGTCACGTCGAGCTGTGGATACTTGCGGTTCATCGCGGTCGCAAGGTCGCCCAGCCGGCTCACCACTGAGCCGGTCAGCCGCTCGGAGGCAAGCGCGATGTCGACCTCCTGTGCCGCATTGTCCGGTGCACCCAACTCAACGTACGCCAAGGCGAGATCGAGTCGCGCAATCGCCTCCCGGGTGGGAGAGCGCTCCTGGGGACTGGCCTTGCCGTAAAAGACGATGGCCTCTTTGGCGTACGGCACCGCCTGCTTGGGCTGCCCGAGCCAGATGTAGGACGACGCGGCATAGGACGCTACGCGACCGTTGTCGGCGGAGAACAGGGTGGAATCCTGCGTCTGGAGTTGGTCGAGCCGAATTCGGGTCGCGTGCAATGCTTCGGTGAAGTGGTTGTAAGTACCCATCCGCGCATATGCCCGCGCCAGCTGAGCTGAGACGCGGGTTGCGGCGGCGCTGCCCTCGGGTGCGCGGCTGAGGCCCTTGAGAGCGGCGTCCCGGGCAACAGCGGGCCGGTGGTTGTACATGGCGATGGAAGCTTGGGCATCCATCGCCCAGGCGCAGATGGCGCCGTCCTCTGCTTGCCAGCCGTGTTCCCAGGCATCGAGGCAGTACGCATCGGCGGCTACAGCGTCACCGAGGTCATGGCTCAACCAGCCGAGCACGATCGAGAACCACCCAGCGCAGCGGTAGAGGTCGCGGCCTTGCCGCAGAGTGTGCTGGGCGTCGATGAGATGCGCGACTTTCTGGCGGTACCAGCGCGCCTTGGGAAACAGCTCAGCTGGTGGTGTGTAGGCGAAGCCGGCCGCCATACCTGCGATCGCCAGCTCAAGGTGCTCCAACGTGTGGGGCCCGATGTTGCTCGCTTCCGCCCGCCGCGTGAACTCCATCGCGTCGGCGGCAGCATCCGTGAACACGTAGCCGAGCCCAGCACCGACAGCGGCACCCAAGGTTGCCTGGCCACCGAGCTTGAGCGCCTGCCGTTTGTCCGCGGGACTGCCTCCCTTCTGGACGGGCGTGAGTCGTGCGTGTGGCTCCGACGCTACGACAGGTACAGGTTCTGGTGTGTAGTCATGCCCGAAGCCGAGGGCCACTGGGCCGGTCTGGAACAACCGGCACAATAAGTCGCGGTAGTCGTCGTTGGGCCGGCCGCCAGCCTCCCATCCCAGCCACGACCGCTGGGTCAACCCGCGGGCACCGAGCCGCTGCTCTTGGCACATGGCGTGGCAGGAGTTCACCGCTTGTTCGACCGTCCAGCCCCAGGCCAAGCGGTGGCTCTTCAGCGCCGGGTGCCCACAGCATCCGGCAATCCGGCGGGCGATCGCATGGTGCAGCGCGGCATCGGGTTCCGGTGGCTCACCGGCTTCCATGAGCAACCGCAGCCGGAGACGCACGGCACACCGGGGGTCATGAGCCGATCGCCCGCATGTCTCTGAACCATCGTGGGTGGTGCGGTGTGAGTTGCGGCCGGTCATTGACAGGACACCCTACGACACATCCACGCGGTATGCCCCGATCTGCGAGCACCTCTCGCCCGATGTGAAACGCCGCTTCACCTGCTGTCCTGTCGGTTCTCACTACCGCGCAGCTGTTATTCGACCGAAGATCCACTAGGCCCCGGGGTCGGGATGTCCGACCCGCCGGAGGGGTGGTGCTGCCTGTCCGCCCCGACGACGCCAGCCGCTATGGGTGGCGGACCCGGCTGGCAGTGCTGCGTACCCCGCACCGCCGCTGGCGGTTCGCCCGGCCCTGGGTGCCTCCTGAAGGCGCTGCGACAAGCGGGGTTCAACACGTGAACAACGAGGGCGAACCGGCAGACCGGGACCCGGGCGCGGTGCGTCATGGTGACGACAGGGGCCGGCTACTGCAGGTGGCTGGCGTGCCGGGAGAGCCGCAATGATCCGGGAAGACCGCGAGCTGCTGGCCGAACTGGCGCGGCTGAACAGGGATATGGCGGCGCTGGCGTTGCGCGTCATGGAAGGCAGTGCCAGCGCTGCCGAGCAGCGGCACTATGCCACGCGGCTCATTGCCGCAGGTGAACGATTGCAGCGCCGGGCGGACGGGATGGGCGGCGCGGTCATTGAGGGCGAGGTTGTGGCCGGAGCGTCGATTGCACTTCCAGCGAATGCGGTGGAGCCTGAGTGGGAGCCGTGAGCGGTTTATGGGAGACGAGGTACCGACTGGTTTTGCAACAGGTGGAGGAACTCGCAGAGCGACTCATCGGCGCGAAGTCCATGGCGCCAACAGTGCTTGAAGAGCGGACCGTGCAGCTGCTGTCCGCCGTGCTGATGTTGCTGCGGCAACACCGCATCAACAAACGCGGGCAATGCCGATTCTGTGGCTGGACGAGATGGAAGTGGCGGTTCTGGCGTCGGCGTCGGCGGTGCACGGTGTATGTGGCGCTGGATCATGCGATGGGGCAGAGCCTTGATGTGGTGTGGTGGAAAGTCTTTGAAGGGTTGGGGCGGGAGGTGAGTTTGGAGGACGTGCGGCGGTGGAATGGGAAACACCGAGAGAGGGATGCGACTGGTCGCAGCATTCCAGGCGTCATGCGCTCTTGCAGGGGAGTCAGCGGCATAAGATAGGCGACGGTTTATCCTGAGTCGATCAGTGGGCGCCAGGCTGAGCGTACCCAGGGGCGTGCCTTCGATGAGGGGCTGCGCGCGTCGTGAACTCGTCACCACCGACGTTTGCAGTGAGGAAAAACGTCCGCAGCGTCGAGTTCACGACGCACGCAAACCCCCGACGGACTTCCGGCGCCGACGCGCCGCGCTGCTCAAGAGCTTCGGCGGGTGACCCTGTGGTCGACATGGTCGCTGCGGACCTGGTTGATGTCGAGGCCCGCTCTCTGCTACCCGCGATCTGAAACCCAGGTCTGCCAGACTCGCAGGGACGGGGGGCAGCAGAGCCGGAGGGAACCCGATGGTCGACGTGAGTGACTTGCTTGGTCGCATCCGCGAGCTGGTCGATGCCGAGCATGTCTTGCGGGAACGCCTGGGTCAGGGTGAGCTGAGCAGCGAGGAGGAACGTTCGCAGCTGGCCGCGCTCGAGGTGCAGCTCGACCAGTGCTGGGACCTGCTACGGCAGCGTCGGGCCCGGGCCGCCGCCGGATTGGATCCTGATCAGGCGCAGGTCCGGCCGGCGAGTGAGGTCGAGGGCTACCTCAGCTGAGCGGGACGGACAGCTAGGTGGGAGGTGTCAGCGGTGACTGATATCCAAGCACGACACGTTGATGAGTGGCCGGCCTTGCGGGTGCAGGAGTGGGTCGACACTCGCGACACGCTGCACATGTGGACCCAGATCGTGGGCAAGATCCGGTTGGCAAAGGCTCCGATGGTCAACCACTGGTGGCAGGTTCCGCTGTATGTGTCCGCGCGCGGGCTGACCACCTCGGCGATCCCGCACGGCGCTCGCGTCTTCGACATCGAGTTCGACTTCTGCGATCACCAGCTGCGCGTCCGGTCCAGCAGCGGCGAGCAGCGCAGTGTTGCCCTGGAGCCGAAGTCGGTCGCGGTGTTCTACACCGAGACGATGGCGGCGATGCGTGATCTCGACCTGGAGGTCCCCATCAGGACCACACCGACAGAGGTCGAGCGCGCCATCCCGTTCGAGGACGATCACGAGCACGCCTCCTACGACCCCGTTGCAGCGCAGCGTTTCTGGCGGCAGCTGCTGGCGGCACACCGGGTGCTGACCGAGTTCCGATCCCGCTTCATCGGCAAGGTCAGCCCGGTGCACTTCTTCTGGGGAAGTTTCGATCTCGCCGTCACCCGGTTCTCCGGCCACACCGCGCCGATCCATCCCGGTGGGGCACCCAACTGCCCCGACTGGGTCATGGTGGAGGGCTACTCACACGAGCTCAGCAGCTGCGGCTTCTGGCCCGGCGGCGGGGACGAGGGCGCCTTCTACGCCTACGCCTATCCCGAACCCGACGGTTTCCGGGACTACCCCATCCGCCCCGACGCGGCCTACTACAGCAGCGAAGCCGGCCAGTTCCTGCTGCCCTACGAAGCGGTCCGCGCGGCACCGGACCCCGACCGCACGCTGCTGGAGTTCCTGCAGACCAGCTATGAAGCCGCTGCCGAGCGAGCCGGCTGGGATCGGCTCGCGCTGGAAGACGACCCCGCCCGGCGATCCGGTCCCCGATGAGCCCGGATCAGGTGAAACACGCTGCCGGGCAGCGGGACGTCCGCGCCTGATCGCGACCGTGTCGCTCCGGCAGGAGGTAGACGCACTGCGCGCGCGAATTGATCGCTGGGACGCGGCGAGCGTCGGCTACGCGCTGGTCGCTGCGGTCTTCGAGCCGCTGACTGCGCCTGCCGCGGTGACCGTACTGGTCCCGGGCGTGCTGCTGCTCGCGTGGCGCGCGACGCGTCCGGTGCGGCCGCTACCGTCCGGTGCGGTGTCAGCGGGGACCGTCGCGCTGTGGCTGGCGTTGGCCGCCGCCGGCGCAGCGTGGTGGCTGGTGGCATTTCTCTGGGGTAATGATTCGGATCACCCGACGCTGAGCCTGCTGCTTGACCCGGTGCTGGAGACCTATCCGGCACGGGTACTCGGCTACGCCGTCTGGCTGGCTGCCGGACGCTGGCTGGTGACCCGGTGACTCCGTACGGCGTGATCGCCACCGGGTTCGCCGTGGTGGTGGGCGCGATGCTGGCTGCGCAGATCCTCGGGGTGGCCGGTCGGTGGCCGTTGCGGCCGCTCGGTGATGTGGTCCACACGGCATTGCGCCACCGGGTCGGCCGGTGGATCGTGCTCATGCTGTGGCTGTGGATCGGGTTTCACTTTCTCGCCAGGTGAAGCCCGCCGAGCTCGGCTTGGGACAGACCCCGATGTGGGAGAGTACGGGCAGTCACCAGAGGTTGGAGATGCTCGATGGCGGTGCAACCAGTCGAGGCCGGCGAGGGTAGTGCGACGTGGGACCGGCTGGAGGATCAGCTCGGCTGGTACGACCGCAAGAGTGTGGCCGCCCAGCAGGCGTACAAGCGGGTCAAGCTCAGCCAGCTCATTGTCGGCGCCGCCGTGCCGGTTTTCGCCGGCCTCCAGGTGTCCGCCGCGCTCACCGCGACGCTGGCCGCTTTCGTGGTCGTCGCCGAGGGTGCCCAACAGCTGTACCAATGGCAGACCAACTGGGTGCTCTACCGAGCTACCGCGGAAGCACTCAAGCACGAGAAGTACCTCTACCTCGCCGGGGTCGGCCCCTACCGCGCAGACGACCGGCACCTTGTTCTTGCCGAGCGCCTCGAAGGCTTGGTTTCGCAGGAGCATGCCAAATGGACGGAATCGCGGCAAAAAGGCAGCGCTGGCGAGGACTGAAAGCAGCGCCTGTACCGCGAGATGCGGGCGGTACAGGCGCTGCCAGCAAGTCGACAGAAACGAGGTCACGACTTGGACCGGACCACGTTCCTGCGTTGCCGCAACTCGTCCTCGCTGATCTCGCCGCGGGCGTACCGCTCGGCGAGGGTCCGCTCGGCTGAGCTTCGTGCCTGCTGCTTCGGGGACCTGCGGTAGATCACGTACCCGATTGCCGACAGCACCAGCGTCCAGAACAGAATCGGGAAAATGAGCCACCAGCCGGGTCCGCCTGCGCCGGGGCCATGTCCCCAGCCCGGGTATGCGTAGGCCACATTGCTCACCAGTTCTACCAACATCACTAATCCGAACTTGCTGTGACTCTCAGTAGCACTGTCCGTCTGACCAGTGTCTGAGCCCGCGACGCACCCACATGTGTAGCCACTAAAACACTGGTGGAGTGAGGGCTGCTGTGGTCTAATTGTCCTGTGAG
>JBOHGG010000058.1:0-24378 GCA_050700115.1 Pseudonocardiaceae bacterium | reverse complement strand
CAGACTGCATCACGGGCTCTGGGCACCACAGAAAGAACCGACGGGTACCACAAGCGACCAGCCCCCATTTTCATCCATCAGGGTGCGCGGCGCAGCCGCGCATGGAGACTGCATCCAGAACGCGGGCCGGACTGCGGGCCGGACTGCGGGCCGGACTGCGGGCCGGACTGCGGGCGGAGCGCAGTGCGGAATGTTGGGCGCGGGGTTTCACCACGATCAGGTCCAGGTTGACGTGGGAGGGGCGGGTTACGGCGAAGGCGATGACCTCGGCGACGTCCTGCGCGCTCAGCGGGGTGAGCCCGGCGTACACCTGATCCGCCCGCTGCTTGTCGCCACCGAAACGCACCACGGAGAACTCCGTCTCCACCATGCCGGGGGCGATCTCGATGAACCGCACCGGCTGCCCGAGGTGCTCGCCGCGCAACGAGCGGTGCACCGCCGCTTGGGCGTGCTTGGCAGAGGTGTAACCCGAGCCGTTGTCGTAGGTTTCCAAGGCCGCGATCGAGGTCACCGTGACCAGGACCCCATCCCCGGAGTCGATCAGCTTCGGCAGCAATGCCTTGGTCATCCGCAGCGTGCCGAGCACGTTGGCCTCCCACATCCAGCGCCACTGAGCCTCATCGGCCGCCAGCACCGGGTCGAGCCCCGCAGCGCCGCCGGCGTTGTTCACCAACACCCGCGCCGTGGGCACGGCAGCGGCGAAGGCGGCCACCGAGTCGGGGTCGAGCACATCGAGCGCCAATGCGGTGCCGCCGATCTCGTCAGCGATGTCCTGGCAACGCTGCACCCTGCGGGCGCCGAGCACCACGTGAAAGCCGTCCGCGGCCAGCGCGCGGGCGGTGGCCGCCCCGATCCCGCTGCTGGCCCCGGTGACGACGGCGGTCCCTGGCCCCTCACCCATACCCCGACCCTAGGGTCTGGCCCCGCCTGCCCGCCAAGCCGGATGCCGGTTCGTGGCACCATGGGCGCCACATCGATCGGTTGGAGAACGGGAAGCGTATGAGCTCGGGGGCGTCGTCGGCGGTGCTCGACGCGCTCATCTCGTCGGCCGGCCAGGCTGACCCCTACCCGCTCTACCGGGAGTTGCTCGCAGCGGGCCCCGTCCATCGGGGTGGCCCCGACGGCGCCTGGTACGCCTTCGGCTACGAGGCGTGCCGCCGGGTGCTGGCCGACCGTGGCTGCGGCTGCCGGGCGCCTGCCGGCCACCAGCCGCCGACCGCTGGCCGGCTGCAGGCGTCGATGGTCATGCACGACCCACCCGAGCACGCCCGGCTGCGCCGGGCAATCAGCTGGGCCTTCACGCCTGCCGAGGTGCAACCGCTGCGCAACCGGATCGTGACCCTCACTGACCGGGCCCTCGATGCGATGGCGGACAAGGGTGGCGGCGACGTGATCGCCGAGCTCGCCTATCCGCTGCCGGCCACCGTCATCGGCGAGTTGCTCGGCCTGTCGCCCGAGGACGCCGAGCAATTTCAGGCACTCGCCGCGCTCAGCGTCGCCGCGCCCCGGACCGGGGACGAGGCCTCGCTGGTGGAGCAGGCTGCCCGCGATGCCGACGCCCGGCTTGAGACCTGCTTTCACGGGCTGATCGAGAGCCGCCGCCGTCGGCCGGCCGGGGACGTGCTGGGAAGACTGGTCGCGCTGTCGGACGCTACGGCGGTGGCGAACGGGCCAGGCCAAGCCCTGGGGAGTCCACCGGCCCTGAGCGAGAGCGAGCTCTTGAGCACGGTCATGCTCCTCTACATCGCCGGTGTCCTGACGACGACGAGCTTCATCGGCAACGGCCTGCTGGCGCTGATCGCCCACCCGGAGCAGATCCGCCGGGTCCGGGCGGACCCGAGCCGCCTTCCCGAAGTCGTGGAGGAGGTCCTGCGGTGGGACAACCCCGTGCCGGTCGTCGCCCGCAACGTGTTCGAGTCGCTCACCGTGGGGGGTGCGACGTTGCAGCCGGGGGACCGGGTCGTGGTCGTGCTGGGGGCCGGGAACCGAGACCCGGCCCGATTCGACGATCCCGATCGCTTCCTTCCGGGCCGGCCCGACAACGTCGCGCTGAGCTTCGGCTGGGGTGTGCACCGGTGTGTCGGTGCGCACCTGGCGCGCCTCGAGGCGGAGGTGGTGCTCGGGCGTCTGCTGCAACGGTTCGCCGTCGAGCTGGCCCGCCTGGCCCCGCGTTGAAGCAACGGCAGAGAAAGGAGCGGGAGAGATCGGTGAACGGTGCTGCGCCGTGGTACGAGACGTTCTTCCGCGAGCCTTGGCTCGATGGCTTCCTCTTGCAGATCCCTGATGAGCACACGGCGACCGAGGCCGGCTTCGTCGCTCGTACCCTGGGCCTGCCGCAGGGGTCGCACGTCCTGGACCTGTGCTGCGGGATCGGGAGGCACAGCCGCGCGCTGGCCCGCCTCGGACTCCGCGTCTCGGGGCTCGACCTCTCGGAGCCATCCCTTGAGATCGCGAGATCCAAGGCCGCCGGGGCCGGGCTCGACGTCCAGTACATCCACTCGGACATGCGCTCCGTTCCCTTCCGCAGCGAGCTCGACGCCGTCGTCAACATGTATTCGAGCTTCGGTTTCCTGGAGACCGAGGGGGAGGACGAGCGCGTCATCCGGGAGATCGCCGCTGCGCTCAAGCCCGGGGGCCGGTTCTTCCTCGACATGAGCAACCCGCTCTGGCTCTTCCGCAACTACCACCCGCAGGTCTGGGCAGAGCTGCCCGACGGGACCGTCCTGCTCGAGAAGCAGGTCTACGAGGTGCGCTCCGGGCGCGCCGTGGCGAGGTGGCGGTTCATCCGCCCGGACGGTCGCAGCGACGACATCGACTTCTCCATGCGGGCATACACGCTGCCCGAGCTCGTCAACATGCTGCACCGCTGCGGTCTCGAGCCGGTTGACGTCTGGGGTGGGTTCGACGGGAGCTCCTACGGCCTGGACAGCATGCGTCTGATGCTCCTCGCCGAGAAGCCGGTGGGCTAAGGCCCGGCGCTCTCGTCACCGAAGGCCCAGTAGCCGCAGAACAGGAATTTCGCCACGTTGCCTACTCTCGTCTCCCGAATGCGGAATTTCTTGGCTACGGAGAATGCTCACTCTAGTGCCCGCCCGAACTGCGCGGATCGGGCGCGACCGCCACCCGGAACGGCGGTATCGGGCCGGTGAAAGGAAGATGGGGCGAGTGATCGGGCGGATCGGGATGGCGCCGCGCCGCGCTGCGGTGCTCTCGGTGCACACCTCTCCGCTGGATCAGCCGGGGACCGGCGACGCCGGCGGAATGAACGTCTACATCGTGCAGACCGCGACCCGGATGGCCAGCCGGGGTGTCGAGGTCGAGATCTTCACCCGGGCCACCTCCTCGGGGCTGCCCCCGGCGGTGGAGCTCGCGCCAGGAGTCACCGTCCGGCACATCACCGCCGGGCCCTACGAGGGTCTGGCCAAGAATGACCTGCCCGCGCAGCTGTGCGCCTTCACCGCCGGGGTGCTGCGCGCCGAGGCGCGCCGCGAGCCGGGTTACTACGACGTGGTGCACTCGCACTACTGGCTGTCGGGGCAGGTCGGTTGGCTGGCCCGAGACCGCTGGGGGGTGCCGCTGGTGCACACCGCGCACACCCTGGCCAAGGTGAAGAACTCCGCGCTGGCGCACGGTGACGCCCCGGAGCCGCACACCCGGATGATCGGCGAGCAGCAGGTGGTGGCCGAGGCCGACCGGCTGGTGGCGAACACCCCGGCCGAGACCGCTCAGCTCGTCGAGCTCTACGGCGCCGACCCGGCCTGCACCGTCACCATCCCGCCGGGGGTCGATCTGGAGCGTTTCACGCCGGGATCCCGCAACGCCGCCCGGGCCGAGCTGGATCTGCCACCTGACGCGGTGGTGCTCGCCTTCGTCGGCCGCATCCAGCCGCTCAAGGCGCCGGACGTGTTGTTGCGCGCCGCCGCCGAGATGCTGCACCGTGACCCGGCGCTGCGCGACCGGCTGCGAGTGCTGGTCGTGGGCGGACCGTCGGGTAGCGGGCTGGCCGAACCCACCGTACTGCACCAGCTCGCCGCCGCGCTGGGGATCTCGGAGCAGGTCGTGTTCGTTCCGCCGCAGGGTGGTGCTGAGCTGGTCGGGGTGTACCGCGCCGCGGATGTGGTGGCGGTGCCCAGCTACAACGAGTCGTTCGGCCTGGTCGCGCTGGAGGCGCAGGCATGCGGGACGCCGGTGGTCGCAGCCAAGGTCGGTGGCCTGCCGGTGGCGGTGGCCGATGGGGTGTCCGGTCAGTTGGTGGGTAGCCACCACCCGGTCGACTGGGCTGATGCCCTGTCCGCCGTCGCGCTGCACCCGGGGCGTCGTGCGGAGCTAGCGGCCGGTGCCACCGGCCATGCCCGGCAGTTTTCCTGGGAGAGCACAACTGAGGCGCTGCTGCGGGTCTACGCCGACGCTGCGGCGGCCTACCCGGTGGACGCCCTGCAGCGCGAGGTAGCGGTGTGAGCCGCCCGGCGGACCTGGATCGGGTCATCGCGGGGGTACTGGACGAGGCTGGGCTGGTTCACGATCACCGGGAGCCGGGCAGCTTCCTCATCACCCTGCCGGGCACCAAGAAGTTGCAGACCACCTGCTGGGTGCTGGTCGGCCAGCACGGGGTGCTGGTGGAGGCTTTCGTGTGCCGGCATCCGGATGAGGCACACGAGAATGTCTATCGCTGGTTGCTGCGGCGAAACGCCCGGCTGTACGGCGTGCATTACGCGCTGGACAAGGTTGGTGACATTTACCTCGTGGGGCGGCTCGCCCATCATGCGGTGACCGCCGGTGAGTTGGACCGGGTGTTGGGCCAGGTGGTTGAGGCCGCCGATGGTGACTTCAACACCCTGCTGGAGATCGGATTCGCCTCGTCGATCCGGCGCGAATGGGATTGGCGGGTGGCGCGTGGCGAGTCCTTGGTCAACCTCGCCGCATTCGAGCATCTGGTGCGCTGAGCTAGCTTTCACAGTTTGGTGGCGGGGCGGCCCGGGGGGAGAGGGGGGAGTCGCACACTCGGGTCGCCCCGCCACTATGTCCCGCGTAGCGGATCCTCTCGGGTGAGGGGCACCCCAGGAATCCTGGCGGGCCGCGATCCGACGGGGGAGGACGAACCGCGGGCTTCTGCTCGCCTGCCGGGAGTTTCGGTGGGAGCCGACGAGGTGAGCGGTGACACACTCTCAGCCAGGCGGGTGGATCTCAAGACCTTCTTGGTACTTGGTTCGAGCGCAACCCGATCGGCGTAAGCCGAACGTTGGCGAGGCGCTGGCCTCATCGTGGCGCGGGCCACCGGGTCGGTGGCCCCGGTGGAACGTCCGCTGCGAGGCCCCGCCACACGCCCGCTCGGCGTCGGCTGACGACCTGGAACCAGCCAGAACCAACCCACAGTAACGCCAGCGACACTGACAGCGACACACAACGAGAGTCCAACCGTATCGGGCCCCTGCCGCCCCGGCCGCACTCCTCGGCCGTGGTGGTGGCGTGTCGCGTTCGGAGTGTCGCGTTCGGAGTGTCGAGGAGGAAATAGCCAGCGTGCAGTCACGCACCGGATACGGTCGGTTGCACAGCGAGGTCATCCCCCGATCGGCCGCTTCGGCGGGCGGGAATCGCTGGTATGAAACTGCGGCCGGGCTCGCCGGTTGTAAGGTGGCTCGATCTCCGGGAGGTAAATAGACATGGGCATGGCAGCAATCCTGGCGGACTTGCCGGACATGTGGCGCAGCGCGCTGAACGCACATGTGCCTGACCCGCAGGGTCGCTGCTGGGCATGCCGCGACGCTAACGGTGTCGCTGCGACCTGGCCATGCCTGACTCGGGAGGTTGCCGAGGAAGCCAAGTACCTCTACGAGGGCGGACTTCCGGGCACCTTCAGTGGCCGTCACGCCCGATGGTGAACCAGCGCGACAGGAATGCAGCGGCCAGAACTTTCGATGCCCCAGAGTCTTGATGTGGCAGTCTCTCGACGCCCACGCGCAAGCAAGGAACCGCTGTGCGACCAGCTTTTCCCGGGGGGCGGGGGAAGCAAGAAGCCAGCGGTTCCCTGCAACGACGGTGGGTGTCAGCAGGGGTTCCGGAAACACCGTCGCTTCAAGTTAATGTATGGGGAAGCTAGCAGTCACGGCCATCGGCCGATCGGGCTATTTGATTGCTCGAATTGATCACGATTGGGTGGCGGTAGTAACCGTTTGGTCCTTCGGGGTGTCACCCGGATCGTGGTTCGCGCCGCCTGGCAGGCTGCGGGTATGAGTGCGGGTATGAGCTTGGGCACCCTGGTCCTGCTTCGCCACGGCGAGAGTGAGTGGAATGCCAGAAACCTGTTCACCGGCTGGGTGGACGTGCCGTTGTCGCTGCGTGGCGAGCGTGAGGCGGCGCGGGCCGGCGGGCTGATGAGAGATGCGGGGCTGCTGCCTGACGTGCTGCACACATCGCTGCTGCGCCGCGCGATCAGCACCGCCTACCTCGCGCTTGAGGTCGCTGACCGGCACTGGATTCCGGTGCGCCGCGACTGGCGGCTCAACGAGCGGCATTACGGCGCGTTGCAGGGCAAGGACAAGGCTCAGATCCGTGCGGAGTACGGCGACGAGCAGTTCGCGCTGTGGCGCCGCTCCTACGCCACCCGGCCACCGCCGATCGAGTCAGGCAGTGAGTTCAGTCAGGACGGTGACCCCCGGTACGCCAACGTCGACGTCCCCCGGACCGAGTGTCTGGCTGACGTCGTGATCCGGATGCTGCCGTACTGGGAGTCGTGCATCGTGCCGGACCTGCGGGCCGGGCGCAGCGTTCTGGTTGCCGCGCACGGCAACTCGCTTCGCGCCCTGGTCAAGTACCTGGACGGAATCGGCGAGCAGGCCATCGCCGAGCTCAATATCCCGACCGGCATCCCGTTGCGCTACGACTTTGACGATCGGCTGCGGCCGGTCGCTCGCGGTGGGACCTACCTCGATCCCGACGCGGCGGTCGCCGCGATCGCCGCGGTGGCCAACCAGGGCAGTTGAACCCGCCAGCCGAAGCCTCCAGGGGTGCAGGGGATGAACCCGCAGTGAACGACGGACGAAGACTCGTCAGACAGCCCTCGATTCGGTCACTCGCGGTGGGTCGGGTCTAGGAGTTTCACCGGGTCGGGTGTCTACGATTGCCGCGTGACACTCGCAGTCGTCGTGCTCACCGCGATCGTGCTGCTGATGGCCGGGCTGATCGTCGGGTTCCTGGTCGGTCGCCGGGCCGGAACAGCGGCAGCGCAGCGGTCTCCGGACGGTGCGACTGCCGCTGATCTCGTCCAGCGGGCTGTGCTCTCGTCGCACAACGGAGTGGTGCTGTTGAACAGGTTCGGCGACGTGGTGCTGGCCAACGCTGCCGCCGTCGAGCTGGGCCTGGTCCGTGGGTCGCGTCCGGACGAGCGCGCGGGCAAAGCCGCCGAGGAGGTACGGGGTACCGGCGAGGTGGTCCGGGTCGATCTCTCCCCATCGGACCGGGAAGCCCGATCCGGACGGGAACCCACCGCGGTACTCGGCGAGGTCCGACCGTTGGGCGACGGGTTCACCGTCATCGATGCGTCCGACGAATCGGATGCAGTCCGGCTGGAAGCGACCCGGCGGGACTTCGTGGCCAACGTCAGCCACGAGTTGAAGACCCCGGTCGGGGCGATGGCGCTGCTGGCCGAGGCAGTGCTGGACGCTGCCGACGACCCGCAGGAGGTGCGCCGATTCTGCACAAAGATCATCAACGAGTCCACCCGATTGGGCGCGCTGGTTACCGAACTGATCGCGCTGTCCCGGCTGCAGGGCGCCGAGCGGCTCCCCGAGCTGGCCATTGTCGCCGTCGACGATGTGGTGCGCGAGGCGCTGGCTCGCTGCCGGCTGGCCGCCGAATCGGCCGACATCCGGATCACCGTCGATCCGCCGAGCGGGTTGTTGCTCGATGGTGATGCGCCGTTGCTGGTGAGCGCACTGTCCAACCTGATCGACAACGCGGTGTCCTACTCGCTACCGGGCAGCCCGGTCTCGGTCAGCAGGCGCCTGTCGCACGGTTTCGTGGAGATCGCCGTCACCGACCGTGGCCTGGGCATTGCCTCCGAGCACCAGGAACGCGTGTTCGAACGGTTCTTCCGGGTCGACCAGGCACGCAGCCGGTCTACCGGAGGGACCGGGCTCGGACTGGCGATCGTCAAGCATGTCGCCGCCAACCACGGTGGTGACGTGCAGCTGTGGAGCAGGCCCGGGACCGGCTCCACCTTCACGCTGAGGGTACCGGCGCACCCGGACAATCCACCCCATACTCCCACCCAAGTCCCGCGCACACCGTCGACACCCGAACACGTGGGAGGATCACTGTGACCAGGGTAATGATCGTCGAGGACGAGGAATCTTTCGCTGATCCGCTGGCTTTTCTGCTTCGCAAGGAAGGCTTCTCGACCGCAGTGGCCACCACCGGGTCCGCGGCGTTGGAGGAGTTCGACCGCAATGGCGCCGACATCGTGCTGCTCGATCTGATGCTGCCCGGGATGAGCGGCACCGACGTCTGCAAGCAACTGCGGGCCCGCTCCGCGGTCCCGGTGATCATGGTAACCGCCCGGGACAGTGAGATCGACAAAGTGGTCGGCCTGGAACTCGGCGCCGACGATTACATCACCAAACCCTATTCGGCCCGCGAGCTCATCGCCCGGATCCGCGCGGTCCTGCGCCGCGGCGGGGAAGTCGACGGCGACGCCACCCTCGGGCCGTCGGTGCTCGAGGCCGGCCCGGTGCGGATGGACGTCGAGCGGCACACCGTCACCGTCGCAGGGCAGGAGGTCGGGCTACCGCTCAAGGAGTTCGACCTGCTGGAGTATCTGCTGCGCAACGTGGGCCGGGTGCTGACCCGCGGTCAGCTCATCGACCGGGTGTGGGGTGCCGACTACGTCGGCGACACCAAGACCCTCGACGTGCACGTCAAGCGGTTGCGCTCCAAGATCGAGCGAGATCCCTCGTCGCCTCAGCATCTGGTGACCGTCCGTGGGCTGGGTTACAAATACGACGCCTGACATCGGGCAAGGAGCCTGACCTGCCGTGCGGCTCGGGGTGCTCGATGTGGGTTCCAACACCGTCCACCTGCTGGTGGTGGACGCGCACCGTGGTGCGCACCCGATGCCCATGAGCTCGGAGAAGTCGGTGCTGCGGCTGGCCGAGCAGATGTACGCCGATGGGGCGATCCCCCGCGAGGGGGCCGATCACTTGATCCGCACCGTGCGCGACGCCGTCGACTCGGCATCGGCGATGGGCTGCGAAGACCTGATGGCCTTCGCCACCTCGGCGGTGCGTGATGCCTCCAACGCCGCTGCCGTCCTCACCCGGGTGCAGGCCGAGACCGGAGTCGAGCTCGAGGTGCTCTCCGGTGAGCAGGAAGCGATTCTCACCTTCCTCGCCGTCCGCCGGTGGTGCGGCTGGTCGGCTGGTCGGCTGCTCATGCTGGACATCGGCGGGGGTTCACTGGAGATTGCCAGCGGGATCGACGAGGAGCCGGATGTGGCGGTGTCGCTGCCGCTGGGCGCGGGCCGGCTCACCCGGTCCTGGCTGGCGCACGATCCGCCCCGCCGTCGCGAGCTGGCAGGCCTGCGCGACCATATCGCCGAACAGCTCGAAGGGCCGACCCGGATGTTGAGCACGGCCGGCTCTCCGGACCGGGTGGTGGGCACCTCCAAGACATTCCGGTCGCTGGCCCGGCTCACCGGTGCCGCCCCGTCGTCGGCGGGCCTGCGGGCCCGCCGTACGCTCACCGACGCCGGTCTGCGCCAGGTGATCGCGTTCATCTCCCGGATGAGCGCCGACGACCTGGCCGAGCTGGAGGGAGTCAGTGCTAGCCGATCCCACCAGCTCGTCGCCGGAGCCTTGGTGGCGCAGGCCGCGATGCGCGCCTTGGACGTCGATGAGCTGGATCTGTGCCCGTGGGCGTTGCGGGAGGGTGTGATCCTGCGGAGGCTGGATTGGCTGGACGGAATCGACCGGACAGCGCAGCCGGGGCGCCGCCCGCCTCGGCAGACTGGACGAACAGCGGCCCGGGGGGCACGGTGAGAGACGATGAGGCGCAGTAGGGAGCCTGAAGAGCGGGCCCAGTTCAGCGTGGCTGAGCTGCTGGCTCGGTACGGTGAGCCGGCCCCGACCACCGGGCGTCGTCGCCGCCGAGCTCCCGACGGCACCGGTACCGGTGCGGACACCGCTGCACAGCCCACCATCGAACCGAACCGGCCCGCCCGAACCGATCTCGGCAGCGTCTCGCTGCCTGCTACCGACCGGCCAAGCCGTCACGGACCGTCGCAGCCCGATTCGTCCCCGTCATATCTCAACGGTCACGGCGGCCGGCAGTGGACTCCGGCCGTGGGGCCACCGGCTGCCCGGATCCCGGCTGTGGGGGCTCCGGCCGTAGGGACCTCAGCGGTGGGTCAGCCGTCGGTGTTCGCTGGGCGCCGGCCGCTCACCGCGGCGGTGCTGCCCGATGACCCGGCCACCGTCCAGTTCCCCCGGCTGGAACCGGCGTCGCTGGATCGCGCCTCCTGGCCCGGGCGCGTCCCCGGTGGCGGGGAACCCCCCGCTGGGCTGGGCACCGCCACCCGTGGCATTCCCGAACAGGCCATCCCCCAGCAGAAGGTGAACGGCAGGCGGGTCGACGAACTCGCCGGGCAGACCCGGGACGCCACCGAGGAGCCCCACGACTCCGGCATGGGGGAACCGGACGAGCCGGCGTACGGCTCCCCGGTACGGGACTGGGCCGTGATGGTGGCCCAGATCGGGATCGGGGTGCTCGGCGGTGCGGCGCTGTGGCTGATCTGTGAATGGCTCTGGCAGCGGATGCCAGTGGTGGCACTGGTCGTGGCACTGGTTGTGATCACCGGACTGGTCTGGGTGGTCCGCAGGGTGCGGCGTGCCGAGGACCTGCAGACGACGGTGATCGCGGTGCTCGTCGGCTTGTTCGTCACCGTGTCCCCGGCCGCGTTGCTGCTCGTCGGTGGCCGATAGGCGGTGCCCCCGGCAGGCCAGATCCGGGTGGCCCTGTCCACCGCGTCGGTGTGGCCCGAATCGATCGCTGTGGCCTTCGAGCTGGCTGCCGAGCTCGGCTATGACGGCGTCGAGGTGATGGTCTGGGGTGATCCGGCCAGCCAGGATGTCGCCGCGCTCGCGAAGTTGAGGGCTCGCTACCGGATGCCCGTGTTTGCCTTGCACGCCCCCTGCTTGCTGATCACCCAGCGGGTGTGGGCGGCAGATCCGGCGGTTCGGCTGGACCGCACTGTGCAGGCGGCCCTCGAGTTGGAAGCCGGCGTCGTGGTGGTGCACCCTCCGTTTCGTTGGCAGCGGGGCTACGCCACCGGGTTCGCTGAGCAGATCTGCGCGCTGGAGGCGTCGTCAGGGCTCACGATCGCGGTGGAGAACATGTTCCCGGTGCGCCGTGGCCGGCTCGAGGTGTCCAGCTACGCGCCGTCACCGGACCCGACCGACTTCGGATATTCGCACTACACGCTGGACCTGTCGCATACCGCCACGGCCCAAGTCGACGCGGTGGCGATGGCGCAGCGGATGGGGTCGCTGCTTGCGCACCTGCACCTGGCCGATGGCAGCGGCGCCGCACGCGACGAGCATCTGGTGCCCGGCCGGGGTAGCCAGCCTTGTGCCGAAGTGTGCCGGTGGTTGGTGGACCGTGGATTCACCGGCACCGTCGTGCTGGAGGTGAGTACCCGGCGGGCCCGTACCCGCCCGGAGCGCCGCGCCGTCCTGACCGAGGCCCTGCTCTTCGCCCGCCTGCACCTGTGAGGGGATGCGAACACGCAGCTATGAGGGCACGAACAGCAAGAGGTTTGGGCGAGCGGGCACGCCGCTTCTCGACAGTGCGTATCGACGGGCCGGCCAGGCGGGCTACCAGGAGCCCGTCGCTCCCTACACCGGTGCACCCGGCTACGCTGCCCACCCGGCGGCGATCGGCGAAAGCCACCGTCCTTGTCTCATATGGTCGACACCCGAAGTACGGAGGTTTAGCTAGAGGGACGTTATAACGGATGGGCGGAAGAGGCCCATCCTGTTCCCCTGCCAACATGTAGTTATCGACAATGGAGGATGGCCGATCAAACGAGCCTGGTGAGGCGGTGGACAATTCCCTATCAGATTACTCACGCGGTTGCTTGACCCCGGTTGGTGAGTGTAGGAAAAGTTGATCAGATGGTTATCGGCATGTGTTTATAGTTGAAGGCGAGGAGGAAGGTGTGGCAGATTTCAAGATCCGAAAAATCAATGCGCAGGTGGTCCAAAATGCTGACAACGTTTATAACCAAGGCCCGATCCTCCACCAGTTACAGGTAACCCCAGGGGCCAAGGCGCAGCTCCAGGACCTCTTGGCGGATATCTCCGCCCTGACTCAATCAGGAGCTGTGAGCCATGAAATCGGTCACGAGTTGCGCAATTCTATACTGACCGCTGCTGACGAGGCGGACGCGCCAGCACCGCGGTGGCACCGTCTCACCGCTGCGCTTAGCCATGCCAAGGAAATTGCCGTGGGGTTCGCTGCCGCCGCCGGCATCGCCGAATCCGTAGATGGCGTCATCAAGGCTTTGGGAGCTGGAGCATAGTGGCTGAGTTCAATATTGATCGGCAACGAGCCAACACGATCCAAAACGCCGACATCATCAACAACTACGCGCGGGACAAAGACCACGCACAAATAGCCACGACCGCGTTGCATGCGGAGCACTACTCAACAGCCGCTGCACATTATGTCGCCGCATTGGAAACCCAACCCGGCGATCCAGGCTTGCACTACGCTCTTGCGCTTGCACTCCTAGGTGGTGTGCGACCCAACAGGCATACACGGGAAAATATCACTGAAATTCAGCGGCATCTCCGCGAGGCTCAGGTCCTTCCCGAAGCGCAGGTATTGTCGGCACTGGTCTCCGAAGATTACGGCTTGTTCTGGCAACGGTACTGCGATGTGCCAGCCAGCTTGAGAGGTCTGATTGATCGGATAAGCACTAAGCGGGCTGCGGAAATCATGTTTCATGTCCCCGCCCGCGAGGCTCGAACGTGGCAGGAACTGGCCGAGAAGCAACTCAGGGAAGGTGAGAGGGTAGATGGAAGCCAATTCAGAGGCTGATCGCAGGCAGCAACGGGTCGAGAAGTACTTTTGCCGGACTCCCGACCCCAAACAGCGAACGCTGGCCATACTCCTCGTGAGTGCCGCCGCTCTCGGCGGTCTCTTGGCGGTTATTCTGTTCGCTCAAGGAGCCGCCTTCCTCGGTATTCTTTTCCTGGCTGCTGGCTGCTGGCGGCTTCAGCGGTTACCGGGGCCTCCAAAAGAAGGCTGACTATGACAGAAGATATGCCGCGGCCGAACCGAAGCCCCGCGACGAGGAGATGGACGACCTCCTTGCAGGCGATCTGGCTAAAGTGCGTGAACATGCAATACGACGTCTCGGTCTCACTCTTGACGAACTCGAGTTGTTCCCTCAACAGTGGGACCCGGTGGCGAACCTCGCTCACGGGAATCCTTCTATTGATCAGCAGCAGAAGCGCCCGTGGCTCGTTTTTGGACCTGAGGTGCGGGGCTTTTCTTTTGGGCCGAAGGTTCGGGCTTTTTCGACCGTCGGTAGGGACGGTTTCTGTCGTTTTGTCGCTTACGATGTCATGGTGATTTGCCCAACCGGCTATCACCTAGCCTTGTATCAGTGTACGATTGACTTCCTTACTGGCGGACTCCGGAATGAGCAGACGCGGGAGTTCCACTACGCTGATGTTGTGTCAGTCTCGACGACTACTAGATCCGACCAGGAACTTCCGTTCCAGCCTTTGGACCTAAGAGGCGACACGTCAGTTAATTTTGAGAAGGCACTTTTTCGTGATTTCGAGATCGTAGTCTCGAGTGGAGATCGAAGCAAGATTGTCGTTGGTATTCAGGACGAGGCGCAACCTGACAAGCAGGCGGCACTTCAGCCCTCAGGGATCGAGGAGGTCATCAGTTCCGTGAGGAGAATGCTCAAAGAGAAGAAAGGTGGGGTCGTCGGTCCCGCTGGGCAAATCAAGGGTCTGCCTCCTGGTGTGTGAGGTGGCGGCTCGCCTGTCGTGAAGTGAGCTTTCACCGTGGCAGGACCGTGGTCTGCACCGCCACCCACGAGACCGTGCGTCAGTGATCGAGCGTCCTCGTGGCCGGAGCTGTGCAGGGACCGCGATCGCAACCACAACCGGGTCAGTGGACCTGTCCCCTACCGCCACGGCCTAGGGAGGTTGGCACTTGAGCAGAGTTTTGGGGACGTCTACCGTTGTGGTTGCCCGCTCCAAATTTCGCAGACAGTAGGTCCGACCAGCCGCTTTGGGTTGGCACGGCCGGTCGCTTCGGTGGCCGGACTTCGGCGTGGCGGATGGCGGCGGTCTGCTGATCATGCCCGCATGTCCTGCGTGCCGAAAAGCCGCGCCCCTTATATTATCTGGTCTCGAGGCGAGCCTCGGTGGGTCGCCATTCGGAGCCAACTCCGTAGGCGCTGCGCGCCGCCCTGAGGGGTGAAATGCGGGCTGCTGCCGGTCGTGATCACCTGTACCTCAACGCGAACAGCGGTCCCGGGTCGCCGCAGCCCCGCCGCGTGACAACCCTACGTGCGCCGAGCTCGACACCAGTGCTGCCCGCGCGGCTTCGGACAGCACTGGTGTCGAGCTCGGCAACAGCAGAGCGGTCATGGTCACTGGTATTTCGAAGCGAATAGCGGTTCACGTCGTCATGGCGAACGGAGCGCAAATCGTCTGGTCGCGGCCGGGCCCACTTGGGTTTGTCCCGAAGCCGGTCAGCCGCCGCCCAGTGTGATCGGGAGGACAGCGTCAGACCGTGGCCCGACCACGTCAGATTCGGCGCGTTACCGATCAAGGTGACCCGCGTCTCGGCGGTCCGAGGCGGAGCCTCTTGAACCGACGCGGTGGCGATGGCGCAGCGGATGGGGTCGCTGCTGGCGCACCTGCACCTGGCCGATGGCAGCGGCGCCGCACGCGACGAGCATCTGGTGCCCGGCCGGGTAGCCAGCCTTGTGCCGAAGTGTGCCGGTGGTTGGTGGACCGTGGATTCACCGGCACCGTCGTGCTGGAGGTGAGTACCCGGCGGGCCCGTACCCGCCCGGAGCGCCGCGCCGTCCTGACCGAGGCCCTGCTCTTCGCCCTCCTGCACCTGTGAGTCCGTTCGGCCTGGTCAATAGGCCGAATGGGTGGGCCGTGTGTGAGTGCCTGGGTAGCGGGTATGTAACAAATGGTCGATTGAACAGGTGTGGAGGCTCGTTATGGACACGGTTGTATTGCTCATCATCATCGGAATCGTCGTGCTCGCGGCGATAGTGATGTTCGCGGTATGGGGGATCCGCCGGCGTCGGCGCGCCAGCCTGCAGGAGCGGTTCGGGCCCGAGTACGAGCGCGAGGTGCGAGCGCGTGGCAGCGAGCGCGACGCAGCGCAGCATCTGGGCGAGGTCGCGGATCGGCGCGATCGGCTCGACATCCGTCATCTGGAGCCCGCGGCACGCGACCGCTACACCCGACGCTGGGAGGCCGTGCAGTCCGAGTTCGTCGACCGGCCCGGGTCGGCGCTGGACGACGCTGACCGGCTGGTCACGGACGTGATGCACGATCGTGGCTATCCGGTGGAGGACTTCGGTGAGCGTGCCGAGCTCGTCGCCGCCGACCACCCGCAGGTCGTTGAGCACTACCGCGCCGCGCATGCCGCCCGGCAGGCCCATCACGGGCATTCAGGTAATTCCGACACCGAGGAGCTGCGACAGGCGTTCGTGCACTACCGCGCGCTGTTCGAGGAGCTCGTGCAGTCCCGGTAAGCAAACATCGTAGCCATCAGGAACGGAGATTCAGCATGAACACTCCGCAGGAACACCAGGGGGAGCACGAACGGCGAGAAGGTCTGGGCGGGCGAGTACGCCGCTTCGTCGACGATGAGTTGAGCCGCATCCGGGACAAGGACAATCGAGGGGCCGGGACACGTACCGACCATCCGGGGCATCCGGATCAGGCTGATCGCGAGGATGTCGCGGACCGTACCCACGAGTCGACCCCGGCCCAGTCGACCCCGGCCCAGTCGACCCCGGCCCAGTCGACCCCGGCCCAGTCGACCCCGGCCCAGTCGACCCTGACCCAGGAGACCCACCCGACCCACGAGCCTGCCCCCGGACACGAACCCACGCCGCAGTCGGCTCGGCCGGAGGAGTTCCGTGGCCAGTCTGGCGATCAGCCCACTGCCGAGGGCAGTGCAGCGCAGGTGGGCTTGCTCAACGACGTCGCCAGCCTGCGCGACGAGTGGCAACGAGTGCAGGGCACCTTTGTCGACGATCCGCAGCGCGCGGTGCGCGAGGCCAGCATGCTGATCGATCGGACACTGGATGAGATTCGCGCGAACGTCGGGAGTGAGCACCCGAGCGAGGCGATGTCGACGGAAGACCTGAGGGTGAGCTTCCAGCGCTACCGTGAGTTCTTCCAGCGCTTGCTGTCGGCGTGATCGCGGCGGCTGCGTTTAGGAGCCAACTCCGTAGCCGCTACGCGCCGCCCTGAGGTGCGAAATGCGTGCTGCTGCCGGTCGTGATCACCCGTACCTCAACACGAACACCGGTCCGGCAGAGCGGTCGTGGTCACTGGTATTTCGACGCGACCGCGGTCGGGACCGTAGCGCAGCGAGTCACTTGTCGCATGACCGAGAAGGCGTTGGCGGCGGGCGGAGTAGCGCAGATTCCATAAGATCAACCCGCCATTGGTCACCACCATGAGCGCGGTGGACAGCCCGACCATCACGTCGATGGGCAGCAGGTAGATCAGGGGCACCCGGATGAGCGCCTCGGCGAGCAGGCCCAGGCCCCACACCATGGCGCTGACCCGGAATTCCTGGCCGACGGCGGAGTTGGTGCGGTAGAGGGTCTCGAGTTCCTGGGCCTGACCCGGTTGCCAGCTCTGCGCGGCCGCAAGGGTCAGCGGGCGTCCGGCAACGATGCTGATCAGGAAGGCGATGCCGAAGGCACCGTCGATGATCGAGTGCTTGAGCAGCAGGAATCGCGGGTCGCCGCTGATGAGGACAAGGGTGAGTCCGAGTCCGAAGATGACGAGCATGACGGTGGCGAACGGGTTGAGCTTGCGGTCGCGCAGCGCGACCCAGACGATCCGCAGGCCGGCGGCCAGGGTGGCGCCAAGCAGCGCCACCCACTCCGAGGCGCCCGCGAGGCGCAGCCCGTAGTAGCTGGCCACCGCGAGCCCGACGTCCCAGCACAGCCCACGGATCAGGGCGGCTCGACCAGCGGCCGGTCGCGCACCTGCGGGATCGTCGTCGCGGGTGCCGGTCATGGTGTGGTCGCGAGGATTGGTGCGGTCATGGGGATGCTGGCGTAGCCGCGGATCACGCTGCCGGGGCGGCGCTGCAACGGGCCGGTCACCTGGAGCTGCGGCAACCGTTGGGTCAGGGCCTGCAGGGCGACCTCGGCTTCGAGACGGGCCAGTGGGGCGCCGAGGCAGTAGTGGATGCCGCTGGAGAAGGCCAGGTGTTCCGGCCCACCGTCGCGGGTGATGTCGAACCGGTCCGGGTCCGGGTAGGCCGACGGGTCCCGGTTGGCTGCGGCGAGCATCAGCACCACCTGGGTTCCCGGGCGCATGGTGCACCCGGCCAGTTCGACGGGCTCGTGCGGCGTCCGGACGGTGGCCTGCACGGAGGGGTCCCAGCGCAGGGTCTCCTCCACTGCCGCAGGCGCCCGGGTCGGGTCGTCGAGCAGCAGGTTCCACTGGTCGGGGTGCTGCGCCAGGGCGACGGTGATGTTGCCGATCAGGTTGACCGTGGTCTCGAATCCGGCGATGAGCAGCAGCGTGCACGTGGCGACGAGCTCATCGAGGCTGAGTTGGTCGTCGGCCCTGGCTGCGGTGAGCATGCTCAACGCGTCGTCGCCGGGGTGGTGGCGCTGGCGTTCGAGCTTCATGAACAACGCGGCGAGGTCGTCGCTGGCCGCGCGAAGATCCTCGGCTTGCCGCGCCGAGAACACCCCGCCGAGCGATTGACCCACCACCGCGCCGATGCGGGCGAAGTGGTCCACATCGACATCGGGAACCCCCAGCAGCTTGGTGATCACTGTGATTGGTAGTGGCGCGGCGAAGTGACCGATCAGATCGAAGGACCCGCGCTGGGCGGCGCGGTCGAGCAGGTCGTGGGCGATGGCCTCGATCTGGGACCGGTAGCCGCGGATCAGCTTGGGCCGCAACGCCGGCGCGACGAGGCGCCGCAACCGGGTGTGATCGGGTGGGTCCTGCTCGAGGAACGAGCCCGGTCCGCCGGGCGCGGAGGTCAGCGGGTCGAAGTCGGCAGGACGGTTTCGCAGGTCACGCACCCGCAAGCGTGGGTCGCGCAGCAGTTGGCTGCACAGGGCGTGGGAG
Source organism: Pseudonocardiaceae bacterium (assembly GCA_050700115.1). Taxonomy (GTDB): domain Bacteria; phylum Actinomycetota; class Actinomycetes; order Mycobacteriales; family Pseudonocardiaceae. The sequence continues at coordinate 6,001 of JBOHGG010000058.1, read as the reverse complement.
GTGACGACGTGCGCCCCGGTGCGGCTGCGGTAGGCCGGGCCCCGTCTGCGCATCCGCTCGTAGAGCGCGTACACGTCCTCCTGCGGCCCGGGCCGCAGGAACTGGCTGAGCAGGTCTCCGGACTGCGCCAACGCCCAGAGGGTCACCCGGCCGGCGGCGATCCGCCCGGTCATGCGCACTCGGCGCAGAGTTTCGCGATCAATCGTGGGCATGTCAGGTCCTGTCAGGAGGTGGAGTAGAGACTCCTCGGGCCGGTGTCTCGATCCCGCCGAGCAGGGTGCGCATCACCAGCTCTGGTGCGGCGACCGGCGCGATCTGGCCCCGGGCGATCAGCGCCCACGCCGCGAAGATCAGTGAGTTCAGCGACGCGACGATCCATTCATCTGGCAGGTCTGCCCTGAGCACACCCTCGGCCTGGGCCCGACACACCAACGCCCGGACCGGCGCGTCGAGGGCCTCCACCCTGGCGGCGAGCTCCGGCTCGGCGTCCAGTGAACGCTCCCGGCGCAAGAACGCCAGGCGAGGCCCCAGGGGTATCGCCGCCACGACGAGCCGGCGCAGCACCTCTGGCGCCTGCGCACCCGGCGCATCGTCGAGCCCCGCCTCCCGGTCGGTGCGCTCCAACAGATCCAGCGCGTCGTGCGCCAGCGCCACCAGCAGGGCATGCCGGGTCGGATACAGCTTGTGCAGCGTGGTCCGACCGATCCCCGCCGCTGTCGCCACATCTGCCAGCGATGCCGCGGGATCCGCGACCAAGACCTCGGTGGCCGTCTGCAGCAACGACGGCCGGAGCCTCGCTGTTCCGATATGAACACTCATGTTCGCAACAGTACAGGCATGTTCGCTGCGGTGCCAGTACCGGCCGGGCACGCGAAGCAGCGCAGCACCTGGGCGAGGTCGCGGATCGGCGTATGACACCCGGCGTAGCCCTGTTGTCTGCGGCACGCTGTTCGCTTCATGCCGCACGCCGCCGCGGCGCATCAGCCACGCCGGCGCCGTCACGGCCTGCTGCGGCTGCTGAACCGTGCCTGACCTGGCCTGCATCGGTGAGCGACCCGACGACGAGTCAATAGGCTGAATGGGCGTATCGTCTGCGCTGCTCTGCAGCGGGTATGTCGCTACTGGTGAATCAAAGGAGTGTGAAGGTTTGTCATGAACATGGTCATCGTCGTTGAGATCGTCGTCGGAATTGTCGTACTCGTGGCCGCCGTACGGTTCGCTGTGCGGGACACCCGGCAGCGTCGCGGTGTTACCGGATCAGAGGACCCCGGCGAGACTCAGCCGGCACATGGCGGCAAACGCGAGGCGCAGCAGCACCCGAGCGAGGTCGCCGATCGGCGCGAGGGCGAAGAGGTCGCCGCGCTGAGTGCCCCGTCGACTGCCCCGGAGCCGCCCGCAGACGCGCGCTAGCGTGCGTCCGTGCTGCGTCCGCTGATCCTGGCCGCTGCCGGCAATCCGACCGTCCAGCGGCTCGTCGCCACCGCCCCGGTCAGCCGGTATCTGGTCAGCCGTTTCGTGGCCGGGGAGAGCACCGAGCAGGCAGTGGCCGCGACCACCGCCTTGGTGGCCGGCGGGCTGGCGGTGACCCTGGACCACTTGGGGGAGGGTGTCGAAGATGAGGCCGGTGCGGAATCGGCCGTGGGCGCCTATCTCGAACTGCTGGACCGCTTGAGAGCCGACGGTCTGGCCGACCGGGCCGAGGTCAGCGTCAAGCTGTCAGCGGTGGGCCAGCGCCTCGACGAGGCGCTGGCGTTGCGCAACGCCTCCCGGATCTGCGCGGCCGCCGAGCATGCCGGCACCACCGTCACCTTGGATGCCGAGGACCACACCCTCACCGACTCCGCTCTGCGGGTGCACGCGGAGCTACGCCGTACCTGGCCCGCCACGGGTGCGGTGCTGCAGGCCTACCTGCACCGGACGCTGGATGACTGCCGGGCGTTGGCGGTCGAGGGATCCCGGGTCCGGCTCTGTAAGGGCGCCTACGCAGAACCTCCTGAGCTGGCATTCGGGGCGTCGCACGAGGTCGCGCGCAGCTTCGTGCACTGCGCCAATACCTTGCTCGCGGGACCGGGCTACCCGATGTTCGCCACCCACGACCCGCTGCTGATCGCCATCGTGGGTGAGCGAGCCGGCTGGTATAGGCGCCCACCGGGCAGCTTCGAGTACCAGATGCTCTACGGGGTGCGTCCGGCCGAGCAGCGGCGGTTGGCCGCCGGCGGAGACACCGTCCGCGTGTACCTGCCTTACGGCTCGGACTGGTACTCCTACCTCACCCGACGGCTCGCCGAGCGACCCGGAAACCTGGCCTTCTTCCTCCGTGCCCTGCTGCATCCAGAACGCACCTTTGCGCGGAGCTGTGGCAACCTTCCGTCATGACCACGATCGCCATCCTGGGCGCCGGCAAGATCGGCGAGGCGTTGCTGTCCGGAATGCTCGCTGCCGGTCGCAGCCTGGATGACCTGATGTTCACCGAGCGCCACCCCGACCGGGCTGCCCTGCTTGAAAAGACCTACCGGGTACGAGCGGTCGACACCGCCACCGCCGCGCGGAAGGCCGACGTCTTGGTCGTCGCGGTGAAGCCGCAGGACATCGACCCGTTGCTGGCTGAGCTCGCCGGGCTGATCGGCCCGAGCACCCTGATCGTGAGCTTGTGCGCGGGGCTTCCCACCACGCTCTACGAGCGTCGGCTTCCCGACGGTGTACCGGTCGTCCGGGTCATGCCCAACACCCCGATGCTGGTCGGCGAGGCGATGAGCGCGATGTCCGCGGGCCGCTTCGCCACCGACGCCCACCTGGCGCTGACCGAGGAATTGCTCGGCAGCGTCGGCAAGGTGGTCCGGGTGCCGGAGAGCCAGCAGGACGCCGTCACCGCGCTGTCCGGTTCCGGCCCGGCTTACTTCTTCTACCTGGTGGAGGCGATGATCGACGCGGGGATCCTGCTCGGGTTGCCCCGGCCGATGGTGACCGAGCTGATCACCCAGTCCGCGGTCGGTGCGGCCCGGATGCTGCGCGACACCGGTGAACATCCGGTGCTGCTGCGGGAGGCGGTGACCTCTCCCGGCGGGACGACGATCATGGCGATCCGGGAGCTGGAGCGCCATGGCGTGCGGGCTGCGTTGCTGGCCGCCATCGAGGCGGCGCGCGAGCGATCGGTCGAACTCGGACTCGCCCACCAGGACTGATGACTACCACGACTGATGAGGGAAGTCGCACGAGCACCACCTGTCCCGCTACTCTCATCAGAACATGAGCGTCACGGACCGCGGGAGGGGAAGCCCGGCGGGCGCGACGTGGTGAGGACGCGATGACGCATGCCGAGCAACGAGCAGGCCGGACCGGGCAAGGTGCAGTTCCTCACGGTCGCCGAGGTGGCCGCGATGATGCGCGTATCCAAGATGACGGTTTACCGGCTGGTGCACGCGGGTGAGCTGCCCGCGGTACGCGTCGGGCGCTCCTTCCGGGTTCCGGAGGTGGCGGTACACGGATACCTTGAGAACGCCTATTTCGATGCCGGGTGAGATCCGGCCGCCTGCACGTCGCCCATTCGGGCCGGAGTAATCTGAGCCGCCGCTCACGCCCGCAACGCTGCCTGCCGGGCGTTTCCCACTGCATCCACGACCAGCGAGGAGGCCGAGTATGGGCTCGGTGATCAAGAAGCGCCGTAAGCGCATGTCCAAGAAGAAGCACCGCAAGTTGTTGCGTAAGACCCGGGTCCAGCGTCGCAAGCTGAACAAGTAGCCCGGTCACCAGCCTGATTCTGCAGTGACGGCATCAGGCTGGCATCACACCGCAGCCCGTAGCGACTCCCCATCCCGCCAGCGCGCCCGTAGCATGGTGCGCTGTTGTCGCGCGTGACCAGGGAGCAGCATGGTGCCGTCCACGGTCCTCGTCACCGGGGTCAGCCGCTTCGTCGGTGGGCAGCTGGCGGCCCGGCTCGCAGCCGATCCCAGTATCGACCGGGTGCTCGGGGTGGACGCGGTGCCGCCGCGCCGAGATCTGCTGCGGCGGATGGGGCGCGCCGAGTTCGTCCGGGCCGACCTCCGCAACCCCCTGATCGCCAAGGTGATCTCCGCTGCCAAGGTGGACACGGTGGTGCACGCCGCGATGACCGCGGACGGGCCCAAAAGTAGGTCCAGCACGATGAAAGAGATGAACGTCATCGGCACGATGCAGCTCCTGGCGGCTTGCCAGAAGTCTGCGACGGTGACTCGGCTGGTCGTGAAGTCCACCAGCGCGGTGTACGGGGCGAGTCCCCAGGATCCGGCGATATTCACCGAGCGGGACGAACCGAAGGACCTGCCGGCCTCGGGCTACGCCAAAGACGCGGTGGAGATCGAAGGCTACGTCCGCGGTTTCGCCCGGCGGCGCGATGATGTGGACGTCACGATACTGCGCTTCACCGACCTCATCGGCCCGCGCATCGATACTGTCCTGACCCGATACTTCGCACTGCCGGTGGTGCCGACTGTGCTGGGCTACGACGGTCGGATGCAGCTGCTGCATGAGGAGGACGCGCTAGGAGTGCTCGAGCGGGCCACCCGGCAGCGGCTGGCTGGCGTGTTCAACGTCGGCGGCGACGGGGTGCTGCTGCTGTCCCAGGCGATTCGGCGGGCGGGCCGGATCCCGGCTCCGATACCCGAGCCGGCGGTGGCCACAGTCGGGCGGCTCATCGGCTACTCCCCGGAGCAGATCCGGTTCCTCAACCTCGGCCGGGTGCTGGACACGACCCGGTTGCGCTCCGAGTTCGGTTTTACCCCTCGGTGGACCACTGTCCGGGGCTTCGACGACTTCGTGCACGGCCGAGCGCTGCGGCCGGTGATCGATCCGAAGCGGGTGGTCGGGGTAGAGCGCGGTTTGCTCGCGCTCGCGGCACGGCTGCGGTAGGAGGCAGCCGCGAGTGATTCCGATGCACCGCTGCGAAGAAGGCGCAGATGGGACGATCTCCGGGCAGCTGCGGGCAGCCGGGAGTGGCGAGGTGGGGGACCCGCAATGGTATCGGGATCTGGCCCTCCTGCTGGCGTTCGCACGGCGGCGGATGGTCGGCGACTACGGCGTCGACGCATTCGGCTTCGACCCAGACCTCACCGTGAATGTGCTGCTGCCGCTGCTGCGCCCGCTGTATCGGAGATGGTTCCGGGTCGAGACGATCGGCATGCGACACGTGCCTTCTGAGGGCGGTGCACTGGTGGTCGCCAACCACTCCGGGACGGTGCCGCTGGATGCGATGATGACCGCGGTGGCGCTGCACGACCACCATCCGGCCCGGCGGCACCTGCGGATGCTCGGCGCCGACCTGCTGTTCCGCACGCCGCTGCTGGGCTCGTTGGCCCGCAAGTCGGGTCAGGCGCTGGCCTGCCGCTCCGACGCCGAGCGGTTGCTCATCGCCGGCGAGTTGGTCGGGGTGTGGCCGGAGGGATACATAGGCATCGGCAAGCACTACCGTGACCGGTACAAGCTGCAGCGCTTCGGGCGTGGTGGGTTCGCTTCCGCAGCGTTGCGTACTCAGGCGGCGATCATCCCGTGCGCCATCGTGGGCGCGGAGGAGATCTACCCCATGGTCGGCGATATCAAGCCGCTGGCCCGACTGCTCGGCCTACCGTACTTCCCGGTGACGCCGTTCTTCCCACTGCTGGGACCGCTGGGAACGATCCCACTGCCGTCCAAGTGGTACATCGAGTTCGGCGAGCCGGTCCCCACCGATGGCTACGATCCTGGATCGGCTGAGGACCCCATGCTGATCTTCAACCTCACCGACCAGGTACGCGAGACCATCCAGCAGACCCTGTACCGGTTGCTCACCCAGCGCCGTAACACGTTCTTCGGCTGAGCTCCCACCCCCGGCGTGTCCGGCTCCCGTGCACGGTGTGTCGGGCCCTAGCCCCAGTTTCCGGGCTAGTTGGATCTTGACGATTTGATCTCGGCGTGTATGTGGGTTTGACCTGCGCTGACACGGCGTGTTGAAGCGCATTCGATCTTGTCATGGTGTATGAACTAAAGAGTG
>JBOHGG010000057.1:0-24724 GCA_050700115.1 Pseudonocardiaceae bacterium | reverse complement strand
CCCGCACCACCACCCTGACCCACAACGGCTCCGTGACCGCGGTGGCATTCAGCCCGGACGGGCACACCCTGACCACCGCCAGCACCGCCAGCACTTCCGAGCTGTGGGACATCACCGACCGGACCCATCCCACCCGCACCACCACCCTGACCCACAACGGCTCCGTGGCCGCGGTGGCATTCAGCCCGGACGGGCACACCGTGGCCATCGGCGCCGAGCTGTGGGACATCACCGACCGGACCCATCTCGCCCGTATCGCCAACCTGACCGGTCACACCAACACTGCGGCTGCAATGGCGTTCAGCCCGGACGGGCACACCCTGGCTACCACCAACAACGACAACACCGCGGGGCTGTGGGATCTCCGTGGAATCCTCGAACTGTCAGGTCATCTCACCAGCTGGTCATGCGCAGCTGCTGGGGGAGGTCTTGCCCAAGAACAGTGGGATACCTTCGCTCCTGGTATTCCCTACCGCCCCACCTGCTGAGCCCAGGAGTGCCCTCGCACATGTCTGCCAGCCAGGGCCGCCCTGCTGGAAGCGTTCACGGTCAGGACCGGCCGGCCCCCGGGTGCTATTGAGACGGAGCGCGATGGATGAGACGACCAACACCAGTATTTTCGCTGGTCAGGGTGGTGGCCAGGGGCGGGGTCGAACCGCCGACCTTACCGATTTTCAGTTCAATGTTCACCTGATAGGAGTGGGACTACCTGGCATTCTGCTTGCCGTAGTTACCTCGTAAAGGCGCTAGAAGCACCCAGAGCACTGGAGTTATTGGACAGTCCGTTGGACACCGCCCGGCGGTACGTCAGACGAGCGCCCAGGCTGCCGGCTAGCAGGGGCGTGCAGTGCTGCGCCCAGCGGTACACGGTGAAGTGATCTATTTCGATGCCCGGCTCGGCGAGCAGCTTCTCGACATCGCGGTAGAGCCCGAGCAGATACAAGCATCGCCAGCAGTGCCCAATCCGTAGCTGGCGGAGGTCACGCGGCAGGGGCGACGGACACCTCGAGGGCGATCGCCTGGGTGTCGCTGTCGTACTCGCTTGGGTCGCCCTCCAGCGCAAACGAGATCGCGTCCATGCACTCGCGCTGGGCGTCCTCGCGGGTCGCCGTGCCGCCGCCGTTGATGTGCAAAGCAGGCACGCGGTAGTGCCAGGTGTTCGCCTCGTCATCGAAGAAGAACTCGGCTCGCAGCGTGGTGCTCATGTGATCATCTTCCTACAGTTTGCGCAGTTCAGCAAGGGTGTAGCCGTAGTCTTTGGCGATCCGGGCCATCGCTGGCCCACCCAGGTCAACACCCTCATGGTAAGCCCAGATGCGCTGCCGATCGTCCTTCACGAGGACACGATGCGACCCGCGGCGGCGCGTCTCTGTCCAGCCATCGCGCTTGAGCGCGGCGAGGACGCGGGCAGCTTTCGGCATGTGGCGGGAAGGGTACTGGAGGTAATCATTCCGGCGGGTAGCCGGCGCCAACGAGCCGGGCTCGCCCCCCTGTTTGCCCAGAGGGGCTGTTGCGTACTCGAACGGCAAGTCATGCAGAGGGAGCTGATAGCTCGTCGCACATGCGCTGCTCAGGGTCCAGATACCGAGGAGTGGCCAGGGGCGGGGTCGAACCGCCGACCTTCCGATTTTCAGTCGGACGCTCGTACCAACTGAGCTACCTGGCCGTCCCGGGCCGGAACCGGCCCGGTATGTACTCGGCGACCCAGACGGGACTCGAACCCGCGACCTTCGCCGTGACAGGGCGACGCGCTAACCAACTGCGCCACTGGGCCTCGCTTGCGTGCCCCCAACGGGATTCGAACCCGCGCTGCCGCCTTGAAAGGGCGGAGTCCTAGGCCGCTAGACGATGGGGACTCTGGTCGTCCAGACCTGCCCACAGCCGGTCGCCCGTTGTGAGCACAATAAGCATAGTCCACTACCCGGACCACGTGCACACGGGTGGGTCGGCCGCCTCGACGCGGCGACAGTCGGCGCGGGTCGGGGCGTCCATGCCGGACGCCCCGGCGCGTCCTATCGCCGGCCAGAGGTCACCGCCGCACCGGCGGGATGCCATCCTCGCCGGCGATCAACCCCAACATTTCCAGCAACACCCGACAGTCCTCGGCATCCGTGGCCGACCGAGCGACCGCCAGGCGAGCCCGGTCCACCTGCTCGGCGGTGACACGATGCGGGTCCTGTCCACGCTGCATAGGCACCGACGGACTGCTGAGTTCCGCGCCGGTCTCCGGACCGAGGTGGTAGGTACTCGACAGACGGCTCATTCGCCCCTCCTGGACTTCGTTCCGACGTACCCGGCTCTCAACCGCTCGCCGCACGCTATCGACCGCTTACCGGCAGCGCAGCCTCCCACTGGGTGATTACGGCGGGTGAACCGTTGGCAAACAGTGCAACCTCACCGTTCGGCGCTCGGTCAGCGCTCTCCGTCGAGCAGCTCGGCCAGGTGCAACGCGTGCCGGCCCGTCGTCTGGCTGACCTGCAGGCGGCAGCTGAACCCGTCGGCCAGCACCAGCGCGTCGGGGCACGCTCGGACCATGGGGGCCAACGAGCGTTCGGCCAGCGCGCTGGACACCTCCTCGTGGCCGCGCTGGTAGCCGAAACTGCCGGCCAGCCCGCAGCACCCGGAGGCTCGCTGGACCCCGACGCCGGCCGCGCGCAGCAGTGCGTCGTCGGCGTCGTGGCCGAGCACCGCATGCTGGTGGCAGTGCACTTGTTGCAGCGCATCCCGGTTGCGTGCAGGAGGGCGCCAGTCCGGCGCGCGGTCGCGCAGCACCTCGGCGAGCGTGCGAACCAGCCGAGCGAGCGCGGTCGCGGCCGGATCGTCCGGGAGCAACTCGGTCAGGTCGGAGCGCAGGGTGGCCACGCAGCTGGGCTCGAGGCCGACCACCGGAACCCGGGCGGCGATCGCGGACCGCAGCAGTCGCAGGGTCCGGCGCAGCACCAGGCGGGCGATGGTGAGCTGCCCGGTGGCGATCCAGGTCAGGCCACAGCACGGGGTGCCTCGTGGCAACCGGACGGCCAAGCCTGCCGCCGTGAGCACCCGTGCCGCGGCATGCACCACGTGGGGATCAAACGATCGGGTGAAGGTATCCGGCCACAGCAGCACCACACCGCGCGGTGCCGGCCCGGGCGGCAGTTCCGGTGGCCGGTAAGCAACGAATCGAGGCAGCGGGCGAGCCGTGGACACCCCACCCAGCCTGGCGAGCAACGGCGCCGCCCGGTTGGCCACCGTCGGTGCCAGCCCGGCTACCCGGGCTGCCAGCGGCAGCCCGCCCAAGGCATAGTGCCACCGTGGACGCAACCGGTGTCGGTAGCGCTGGTGCAGGAATTCCGCCTTGTAGCTGGCCAGGTCCACGTTGACCGGGCAGTCCGAGGCACACGCCTTGCAGGCCAGGCACAGGTCCAACGCCTCGTGCAGCTCTGACGACTGCCAACCGCCGGTCACCAGGTCGCCGGCCAGCATCTCGGCCAGCAGGTGTGCCCGGCCGCGGGTGGAGTGTTTTTCGTCACGGGTGACCTGGAAACTGGGACACATCACGCCGGGCCCGGTCAGCTGCCGGCAGGCACCGACACCGACACAGCGCCGGGCGGCCGCGGCCAGGCTGCCCCCGTCGTGGGCCAACGCGAGGCTCACCGGCAGGTGGCGCTCCCGGCCGGGGCGCAGGTCGGCGTCCAGCGGCCGGGGATCCACCAGCACCCCGGGGTTGAGCAGCCGGTGCGGATCGAAGATCTCCTTGAACCGCGCGAACAGGTCGAGCACCTCGCGCGGGTACATCCGGTCCAGCAACTCGCTGCGGGCCCGCCCGTCGCCGTGCTCCCCGGACAGCGAACCGCCGTAGCTCACCACCAGGTCTGCGGCCTGCTCCAGGAACCGCCGGAAGTCCCGACGGCCGGCCGAGGTGAGCAGGTCGGCGTCGATCCGCACGTGGACGCAACCCTCGCCGAAATGCCCGTAGACCGAACCCTGCCGGCGATGCTCGGCAAGCAGGTCGGCGAAGCCGCGCAGGTAGTCGCCGAGCCGCTCGGGCGGCACCGTGGCGTCTTCCCAGCCCGGCCAGGCCTCCACACCATCAGCCAGCCGAGTCACCAGACCCGCGCCCGCCTCGCGGATCCGCCACAGCGCCGCCCGGTGCGCAGGATCGGCCACCACCAGGTGCGGACGCCCTTCATCGGCCGCCGCCGCCTGCGCAGCCGCCACCGCATCGTCCAGGGACTCCGCGCCGAACTCGACGAGCAGCCAGGCCGCACCCTCGGGCAATGGGGCCACCGGACGTCCACGGGCCCGCAACGCCTCCATCAGCGCAGCGTCCATCCCCTCCACGGTGAGGGGGCAGTGCGGCAGCAGCCCCGGGACGGCGTCGGCCGCTGCCGGGATATCGGCAAAACCCAGCACCAGCAGCGCCACCGCCTGCGGCGGCGCGACCAGCCGCACGGTCGCCTCCAGCAGCACCGCACAGGTGCCCTCGGTGCCAGCGAGGGCGCGGGCCAGGTGTGACCCGTGCTCGGGCAGCAGGTGGTGCAGCGCGTAACCGGAGCCGCGGCGGGGCCAGTCCGGCAGGGCGGCACGGATCAGCCGGCGGTGCTCGCGCTCCAGCGTGGCCAGTTCGGCAGGCAGCCGCCCGGACCCCGCCACCAGCCGGGAGCCATCGGCCAGCAGCACGACAAGCTCCTCGACGCTCTGTGCCGTGGTGCCCCAGGCGATCGAATGCGGCCCGCAGGCGTTGTTGCCGATCATCCCGCCCAGCGTGCACCGGCTGTGGGAGGACGGGTCCGGGCCGAAGCGCAGGCCGTGCGGGGCGGCCGCGGCCTGCAACGTGTCGAGCACCACCCCCGGCTGCACCCGGGCCAGCCGAGCCGACGGGTCGAGTTCGAGCACCGCGTCGAAGTGACGGGAAAAGTCGAGAATCACGCCGGGGCCGATGGCGTTACCCGCGATCGACGTGCCGGCGCCTCGAGCGGTCAGCGGCACGCCCTGCTCGCGGCAGAAGGCGACGACGGCGGCCACATCATCGACGCAGCGGGGCAGCACCACCGCACGGGGCGGCACCCGGTAGTTCGACGCATCGGTGGCATACAGCGCACGGGTTCCGGCGTCGGTTCTGACCTCACCACGCACCGCGGCCCGCAACGAACTGCCGAGCACGTCGTCATCCACAGGACCCAGCATGGCGCGACCCGCCGCAGCGTGCAGCCACAGCGGTGATCGCCGCGGACGGTTCGTGAGCGGTGCCCGAACGGGTTGGCTAGCGAGCCCGGCTTCGGATCAGCGCGGTGGCGTGCTGAGTTCGGAGCGGGCCGCGAGCAGGGCGTTGATCGTGGCGCACGCCTGGCCCCCGTACATCAGGTCGATCGCCGAGCGCAGCTCGGAGATCGCGGGCGCGGGAATCTCATCCCAGCGATCCATGGCAACCTTGAGCCGATCCGTGATGAGGATAATCTCCGCTAGCGGGGCGTCCGCCATAATGGCGGCCGTCAAAGCCTCGACCTCAGGCAAGAGCTTCGACTGGTGCGTGTGGGATGCGCTCACGCGCATTGACGGTACACGGCGGGCACGCCGAATGGCGATACTTCGGTAGATGGTTTGCCCTACGCGCCCAACGGTTGAGCCGCGAATGCTCAGCAGCTACGAAAGGACCGCTCGTCCCGCGACGGTGAGTTCCGCGTGCACCCGCTGCCCGATAACACCCGGAATCGCCGGACGAATCAGGCCGGCCCGGGCCAGGCGATGGGCGGTGTACTGGTCGCAGCAGCCCAGGCCGTCGATGAACAGGTCGGGCTCGCAGCTATAGGCAAGCTCAGCGCGACCATCGGCCACCGCGCGGAGCATGGCCAGCCCGCGTCCGGTGATCGGATCGTCCTGACCAGCGGCCGACCGGACCTCGATGGAGTTGCTCACCGCTGTCCCCTTCCCCGTTGCAACGTGTCCCCTCTATCCAGTGCATCGGGTTGCGACCAGAGATACGTTTCCGTTCCCGCCACGTCGTTCTCGAACTGTGACTCTCAGCCCTGACGTATCAGACTGGACGGCATGGCACTGACACTCCGCGACGGCCCGCTGTCCTCCCGCCCACGCGACACCGTGAACTACCGCATCGAGGGCCCCGCACACCGGCTGCTGTTCGAACCCTTCCCTCGACGGGTGCGGGCGGTCTTCGGCGGCGCGACGGTGCTGGACACCACCAGCGGCATGCTGCTGCATGAGAGCAACCTGCTCGCGCAGCTCTACCTGCCCCGCAGCGACATTCGCGACGACCTGCTCACCCCCACCGACCACCGCACGCACTGCCCGTTCAAGGGAGACGCCAGCTACTGGTCGGTCACAGTGAACGGCCGCACGGCCGACAACGCGCTGTGGTCCTACCTCGATCCGCTGCCCGATGCGGGCTGGTTAGACGGTCAGGTGGCGCTGTATTGGGGCTCGATGGACGCCTGGTTCGACGAGGACGAGGAGGTCGCCGGCCACCTGCGTAACCCCTACACCAGGGTCGACGCCCGGTGCACCAGCCGGCACGTGCGGGTGGCCGCCGGCGGCGAGGTGGTCGCCGAGTCCCGGCGCGCAGTGCTGCTGTCCGAGACCGGCCTACCCAACCGCTTCTACCTGCCGGCTGATGATGTGCGCGGTGACCTGCTCGAGTTGTCCGGCACCCACACCGTCTGCCCGTACAAGGGCACCGCGTCCTACCGCAGCCTGCGTACCCCGTCGGGGATCATCACCGACGCCGCCTGGTGTTACCCGGAACCGTTGGACGGCGTGCGGGCGATCCGCGGGTACCTGTGCTTCGCCGCGGAGGGAGTCGAGACCTGGGTGGATGGCGTACTCCGGTAGCGCTTCGGCCACGCCTCGTCGGTGCGACGAGCGCGGCCGCGTAGGCTCGCCCGGGTGCTAAACGGCAACGTGGCGATCCGGGCTGTCGGCCTGTGCCTGCTGGCGGGCATGCTGGTGGCGGGCCTCCTGTTGCCCGCCGTGGGCGCTGCCGGTCTGGCCTCGAACCAGGCCAGCGACACCGTCAACAGCGTGTCCTCCAGCCTTGTCCAGAGCCAGGTGCCGCTGGTCAGCACGATTACCGACAAGGATGGGGTGCCGATCGCCTACGTGTTCGACCAGAACCGGTTCAACACGCCGCCCCAAGCGATCGCCGACACGATGAAAGCGGCGATCATCTCCATCGAGGACCGGCGGTTCTTCGAGCACAACGGGGTGGACTGGCGCGGCACCGCCCGCGCGCTGACGACCAACCTGACGGCCAGCGGCAGTGCGCTGGAGGGCCAGGGCGCCTCCACCCTCACGATGCAGTACGTCAAGAACTACCTGCTGTACGCGGTCGCCCGCAACGCCGCAGAACGGGCGGCGGCCGTGGAGAGCAGCCCAGCGCGCAAGCTGCGCGAATTCCGGGTAGCGCTGCAATTGGAGAAGCAACTCTCCAAGGACGAGATCCTGGCGCGGTATCTCAACATCGTGTTCTTCGGGCACAACACCTACGGGGTGGCATCGGCCGCGAGAACCTACTTCAACACCACTCCGGACCGGCTCACCATCGCCCAGGCCGCGCTGCTTGCCGGCATGGTGCGATCGACCAGCACCTACGACCCGGTCGACAATCCAGAGCAGGCCCTCGCGCGGCGCAACGTGGTGATCGCTGAGATGGCCAACGTCGGGTCGATCACCAGCGAGCAGGCCTCATTGGCCATGGCGGAGCCGCTGGGTATCCAGCGGCCGCTGACCGGGCTGACCAACGGTTGTGTCGGTGCCGGTCCCGCCGACGGCTTCTACTGCCAGTACACCCTGGACTACCTCAACGCTGCGGGCTGGTCCGAAGAAATGCTGCGCCGCGGCGGGTACCTGATCCGCACCAACCTCGACCGGCGGGCCAGCGATATCGCCAAGCGCGCGGCGAACTCGGAGGTCCCGACCCAGACCCGGGGCATTGCCAACGCGATGGCGATCGTGGAACCGGGCCGTGACCGGCACGCTGTCCGGGCGCTGGTGGCCAACCGCGACTATGGCCTCGACGCCGACGTCGGCCAGACCTCCTATGCCCTGCCCTCTCTCGTACAGGGTTTCGGCGCCGGATCGATCTACAAGATCTTCACTGCCGCCGCCATGCTGGAGAAGGGTATGGGGATCCAGAATCCGGTGCCGGTGACGAACTCCTACACCTCACGGGTGTTCAAGGACAAAGGCGGCTCGTACACGGTCGGCAACGCAGGCGATTACCGCAACGGTTCGGTCTCGCTGCAGACGGCGCTGGCGATCTCGCCGAACACCACGTTCGTCGCCCTGGAGGATCGGATCGGGAAGATCGACCCGGTGGTGGACATGGCCTACCGGCTGGGAATGCGGGACAGCCTGAATGCCCGCGACGCCAGCGGCCGCACAATCGCCGATGCGGTCAAGAAGGAGCGTCGGGGCTCCTACACCCTCGGGCCTGAGCCGACCAGCCCGCTGGACCTCGCCAACGTCGGGGCCACGCTGATGAGCGGCGGGAAATGGTGCCCGCCGACCCCGATCGATGTGGTGCTGGACCGCAACGGCACGCCGGTGAAGGTGCCCGAGGCAGCGTGCGAACAGGTCGTCCCCGAAGGCCTGGCGAACTCCCTGGCGGTCGGGTTGAGCAAGGATGACCAGCCTGGTGGCACCGCCTTCGCGGCGGCGCAGGCCGCGAAGTGGACCCGCCCGATGCTTGGCAAGACCGGCACCACGACGGCCAACCGCTCCGCTGGGTTCATCGGAGCGACGCCGCAGTACTCCGGCGCGGTGCTGGTCTGGCCCGACGGGTCACGGCCGGCCCCGATCTGCGACACCGACCCTCCCCGGCTGTGCGGCGACGGCAACATCTTCGGCGGCAAGGTGCCCGCCCGAACCTGGTTCAACGCGATGGTCCCGCTGCACGAGGGGCTCCCGGCGATGCCATTGCCGCCCACCGAACCGCGCTACGTGACCGGTGCCGGAACACCCGTCCCCGACGTCGTCGGGCAGGGTGAGAACAGCGCAGCGCTCACCCTGGAGCGGGCCGGATTCCGGGTGAAGCGGGAGACGTCGGACTCGGACCGTCCGGCGGGCACAGTCGCCTCCCAGTCGACCCGGTCCGCGATGCTCGGTGACACGGTGACGATCGTCATCAGTACCGGCCAGGTGCGCCAGAGGGCGACCCCGAACCCGTCCCCGACGCAGGATCCTTCCGAGCGGCCACGGCGACGCGGGCGGGACGCACCGGACGAGGACGAGGAACCGCGATCTGAACGGAGGGGTCCACCGCAGCTGCAAGGGGAGTGAGACCGACCGTCTCAGCCCGTCATCCCTGCAGCGCCGCCAGGACCGCGGCGGATATCCGCTTACCCTCGGCGCGGCCGGCCACCTTGGCTACCGCTGCCTTCATCACCAGACCCAGCTGCCCGAGCCCGGGGCGCTTGCCGAGCTGCCCGGCGACCTCGTCGATGGCCTCGGCCACCAAGCCCCCGAGCTCCTCGTCATCCAGTTGTGCAGGCAGGTAGTGGGCAAGCACCTCGCCCTCCGCACGCTCGCGGGTTGCCAGCTCATCGCGCCCGGCCGCAGCGAAGACCTCGGCGGCCTCGCGACGCTTTTTGGCTTCGCGGGCGAGCACCGCTAGTACTTCCTTGTCGGACAGCTCCCGGGCCGCAGCGCCGGCAACCTCCTCGGTGGTGATCGCGGACAGCGCCATCCGCAGGGTCGCCACCGTGATGGTGCTCCGGGATTTCATCGCCGTGGACAGGTCGGCACGCAGCCGATCCTTCAACTTCGCCATGACCGTGAAGGCTAGAGCTCTCCAGTGGGATAGTCCCACTAAGCTCGCCGGTGTGAATCGCTTGGGACGCGCCGCCGTCGGTGCCGCCGCGCTGACTGTTGCCGGGACCGCCTACGCCGCCGGTGTCGAGGTCCGCCACTGGACGCTTCGGCAGGCCACGCTGCCGGTGCTGCCGATCGGGGCTGCGCCACTGCGGATCCTGCACCTCTCCGACCTCCACATGACCCCGAACCAGCGCTCCAAACAGCGCTGGCTAGCCGGCCTGGTCGACCTGCAGCCCGATCTCGTGGTGAACACCGGCGACAATCTGGCGCACCAGCGGGCGGTGCCAGCTGTGATGCGGGGGCTTGCGCCGCTGCTGACCCTGCCCGGCGTGTTCGTCTTCGGGAACAACGACTACTACGCCCCCAGACCCAAAAGCCCGGTGCACTACCTGACTGGCACCCGCAAGCGCATCCGTGGTGCACCGCTGCCGTGGACGGACCTGCGGGCGGCGTTCGCCGAGCACGGCTGGCTCGATCTGACGAACACCCGACGCCAGCTCACCGTGGCGGGACGCCGGGTCGTCGTCGCCGGGGTGGACGACCCGCACCTGCGCCGGGACCGCTACAAGCGGATCGCCGGACGGGCCGATCCCACCGCTGACCTCCGGTTGGGGGTGACACACTCTCCGGAGCCGCGGGTGCTGGACTCCTTCGCTGCCGACGGCTACGACCTCGTGCTGGCCGGTCACACGCACGGCGGCCAGCTGCGGCTACCCGGCTACGGCGCGATCGTGACCAACTGCGGGCTGGACCGCTCCCGGGCCCGCGGAGCATCCCGGTGGGGCGCCCACACCTGGCTTCATGTGTCGGCGGGCGTGGGCACATCCCCCTACGCTCCGGTGCGCTTCGCCTGCCCGCCGGAGGCGAGCCTGCTCACTTTGGTCCCGCGGGGTAGCGGTTCAGCGGTACCGACCGGTGCAGGGGCAGCCGTTGGAGTCGGTTAGACTTCGCAGCGTCCTTCCGGGGTGTGGCGCAGCTTGGTAGCGCGCTTCGTTCGGGACGAAGAGGCCGTGGGTTCGAATCCCGCCACCCCGACAGTCTGAATCCGCAGGTCAGGAGCCCATGCCAGCGGGTTTCTGTTCTGTTTCCGCACCCGAATCGGCCCGTACAGCTGCGAAGTACAGCAGCGCGCCTCAGCCATCGAGGCTCGCCCCCAGCCGCTTGAGCGCCTCCCGGGTCGCTACTGACGACGCTGACGCGTACACCTCCATGGTCACGTCGAACTGCGCGTGCCGCAGGATCTGCATCACGATCCGTGGATGTACGTCTAGATCCACAAGGAGGGTGGCGCAGGTCCGTCGGGCGTCGTGCACGGTGATCTGCCGGACGCTGGCCGCCTCGCATCGGGCCGTGAAATAGCGGTTGAAGTTGCGCGGCTCGATCGGGTCGCCGTACCGGGTGGTGAACACCAGGTCCGATCGGGTCCACGCCTGGCCCGCTGCCCCGCGTGCCCGGTCCTGTGCCGCTTGGCGCTGACGCAACGCCGCCATGCACACCGGCGGCAGCGGCAGCGTTGCGTCGGAGGCTCGGGTCTTGGTCTCCCGATGCAGCAGCTCGCCGCGGACCCGTTGCAGTTGCCGCCCTATGGTCAGCTCCGCCGCGTCCAGGTCCACGTCATCCCAGGTGAGGCCGAGGACTTCACCCTTGCGCAGGCCCAGTACCAGGATCAGCACATATGCGGCGTAGAGCGCGTTGTCTTCGCTGCGCACCCATTCGAGGAAGGCACGCGCCTCGTCGCTGGACCACGGCTTACTTTTCCGCTGCCGCCGGGTCGGTAGTCGGATCATCGTGGCGACATTCTTGGAGATCAGCTCCTCTCGGCCAGCCGAGGACAGCGCCGAGCGGAGCACGGTGCGCAGGTCGGCTACGGTGCGCAAGGAGGGCACGGCTGCGCAGCACTTGCCGGCCGCGCAGCACCGGCGGCTCTTCTCCGGCCGGCGAGCGTCCTTACCTTGCGCGCAGCACTGGCAGGTCTGGCGGACCTTGTTCAGCCAGGTCTGCACATCGCGCACCGTCAATTTGTCGAGCCGCTTGTCGCCCAGGCCCGGGACGATGTAGAGCCGGGTCAGGGTTTCGTACGTCGCGTACGTGAGCGGTGCCAGGTTGGGCGCCACGATTTCTTGCAGCCAGTACGCGACGTACTCGGCCAGCTTTGGAACTTTGGTGGCGACCGGCCCGCCGCGGGCTTGCTTCTGCAGGTCGATCCAGCGGCCGTGTAGATCTTCCCGGTTCTGGCCGTAGATCCACTTCCGCTCGCGAGTGCCGACCGGGGTGGTCACCCATACGTAGGCGGCGTACCCGTTGCGGTAGGCGAACAGCGAGCCCTCACCATTGGATCTGGCGCGGCCTGTCATGATGCCGCCTCAGCAACTCGCCGGGCGACGTACTCGTCTACCCACTCCGGCAGAATTCGCCGATGCCCGCCGTCTTTGAGTGAGCGAATCTGCCCGGTTGCTATCAGGAGCTTGGTCTTGGAAAGGCCGTAGCCCAACAGACCGGCGACCTCCGCCACGCTGTACCACTTCGGCGCAAGTCGCAGTCCGGAGCGCGAGCTCGCAAACTCGTCCACTGTGTGACTTCCTCTCCGAATCTCTGGCGTCGTGGGCATCAGGCGGCGTCTCGTGCGGCTTGGCGGCGCTCGCGTGCTCGGGCGGCGGCGGAGAGGGCGAGTGCGGAGTCTCCGGTGGTGAGGTAGCCGAGTCCGGCGAACTCCCAGCGGGCGACGACAAGCGTGGTGTCCTGTTCGTCGGGCAGCAGTTCGCGGATGTGTTCGGCGGCTTGGCGTTGCCGATAGGCGCGGCGCTCACCCCGGATCGCGCCCAGGGTGGTGGAGTACCGGCGGCTCTTTGACGTGAAGTGGCCGCGGAAGCCGAGCATGTGCACCCACCGCCGCAGCCCGTCATACGCCGCGTGCTCACCAAGTTGCCAAGCCAAGCGAACCAGCCGGTCCACGTGGTCACTGACACCGAGCAGCGGCAGCGTCTCCGGGCTGATGCGCCGGTCGCCGAGACCGAAGTCCTCGGCGCTTTTGGTGACGTACTTGGCGATGTACCGGGCCGCATGCTCCGGGGTCAGCTCCCCCGTCGGGCCACCGTTGACGGTCTGGGTATCGAGCTGCTCACCGAACCGCAGCACCAGCCCACTGCCATCGGGCATCTCGACCGTCAGCCGCACGTGCGCGGCGGCCTGCCGGATCGCCTCAGCCAGCGCCGCCGCATCGACGTCGATCTGGGGTGGATCGAAGTCGCCGGGACCATCCAGCCGGATCAATCCATGAAAGTGGACGACACCGCGGCGCTGGAACTCCGCGACCTTCACGAACGAGACCCGGCACCGCCGGCCGAACTCGGCTGCTGTCAGCCCGGCCCGTCGAGCGAGAGTGCGGCGGACGGCGATGGTGAACCGGCGCCACAGCTCCGGGGCGTGCCAGTTGAACGCCACGTGCGCCGGGTAGTCGTAGCAGTCCGGACAGATCGGCTGCCCAAGCTGCGGATCATCCTCACTATGGATAGCGGTGCACCAGGTCGGCCGCCCGTGAGCACACAGCCGCGGTGTGCCGTACGGGGGTCGGCAACGTGCGGGTCCGCCGGTGCGGTCGGCACGGGTGGTGTGCACGGGGCCGAACCCGGGTGCGGTCAGGGTGGCGAACACCAGCGGGTGGGATCGGATGGACTCCGGGACACCCTTGCGGCCGCCTGCGGCACCGGCGTAGAGCAGCTGCCACATGTCCCCCGCATACTCATACGAGCAGGACGGGCACGCCGCCGCCCGCCGGTTCCCGCACCTCACCAGCAGCACCCGGTCGGGTTCGGTGTCGGTGGTGTAGGTGACCTGCCGGCCGGAGTTGCCGCGATGTTCGATGCGTCCGCGGAGTCGGACCGGCCGGGAGCAGTGCCCGCAGCTGGCGACCTGCTCGGCCCACCGATCAAAGTCCGGCCGCTCGGCCCGCCGAACGATCTCCTCGACCGACCGCGGGTCGAGAGTGCTTGCCGCGGTCACAGCGTGGCCTCATGTAGTTCGAGGAACGGTCCGCTGCCGCGGAGATCCTCCGAGAGCGGGATGACGGCTAGCAGCGGTACGGCGCAGGAACGGCAGCGGCCGAGGTACACCGACACGCCATGGTCGGGCGTGCCGTAGCTGATCAGGTCCGCGGAGTCGCTGGATTGCCAGGTGTGCGGCTGAGCATCGGCGGACCGGGGACACGAGCGCGGCACAGCGAGGGTAAGCGCGCTCATGCCGCGCCCGCTCCACCCTCGGCAATCGCCGCTCGGGTCCGTAGCCGTGCTGCATGCTCGGCGATCCGGGTGGCTTGCTCGTCAGAGAGGCAGGTGGCTTTCATCCGTCGTGGGATGCCGCCCTCGGCGATCAGCCATCCCACCCCCCGGCAGGTGGGGTCGATGTCGGCCGCGGTGTATCCCTCACTGGCCCAGCCGTGGCCGAGGATGACGTCGGAGCTGGCGTCGGTGGTGCAGCGAAACGCCCACCGGTACCCGAACAGGTCCCGCAGGCTGGTGGGGATGATGTCCGCGGACGGCCGTTGCGTGGCAGCCACGACGATGATCCCTGCGGCCCGGCCGCGGGCGACCAGGTCGCGGACCAGGGCGATGAACTCTTTCTGCTGCTTGGACTCGCCGACGGTGGCGGAGAAGTACGCCAGTTCATCGAACACGACCAGCACGACCGGCTGACCCGACTCGCGGGTGATCTTGCGCCGGCCGGCGTCGAGCAGCTCGGCATACCGAGTGTCCATCAACACCTGAAGGTGCTTCAACAAGTCGATGGCATCGGTGATGGACGGGCCGATGAACGCGTCCGCGCAGGCCCGCCACAATCCGAGTTCGACTCGCTTGCCATCCACCAGGATGAGCCGGCAGTCCAGTGACAGCGCGGCGTGCGCGACGATCAGGTTCAGGCCGACGGACTTGCCAGCGCCCGGCTCACCCCCGCCGAGCAGATTCCGTTCAGCCAGCCCCACGCGGATGGAGTGGCCGCGTTCATCGATGCCGAGATATACCGGCTGCCAGATCGACGACGACTCCGGCTCACCGACCCGGGCGCGGATGCGGAACATCGAACCTCCCCAGCGGTGACGTGACGGGCGTGGTGTTGGCGAGCGGGTCGCGCCGGATCACATCGACCACGACGAGGGTGGAGAACCGACGGTCCCGGGTCACCCGCACGTCCCGGGCGAAACAGGCCGCGCGGAGCCGGTCGATCTCATCCGCAATGTCTTCGGCGGACACGCCGACCGGGCAGCACAACCACACCCGCTCCCCCACCGCGGTCGGGACCAAGGCAACGGTGAACGGCAACCGACCCGAGCGCCGCGACAGCCGCAGCTCGGCGAACGCCGCCCGCAACCTGGCACGGGTGACCATGCAACCGACCACCGCGCTCAGCCAGCGCCGGGACCGCCGCCACCCCACCAGCCCCACGCCCAGCGCAACGGTCAGGACGTTCGTCCAGAGTGGACCTATCCGCTCTGCCGTGATCTGCCAGACGCGGATCAGCAGTAGTACGAGCAGGATTTCAGGTAGGTGCCGGAACACCCACCCCACCAGCCGACCCCACACCGACCGGCGCTTGACCTCCGGCCCTGGCCGCAGCTCCCGACCCAGTGTCCGGTACTCGCGTCTCACCGCGACCACCGCCGACACACCAGCGCGGCCAACAGCCGCTGCCCCGGCCTGTTCACCGTGCCGGCGGCTTCCAGCCGGGCGTACTCGCCCCGCCTTACCCTCATCACAGCTCCTCTTGTCCCCATCTGATGGGTGGAGCAGGGCGCCCGGCCGGTGTTGGTTTCCAGGCCCGACCGGCCGGGCGCCGCAGCTACGGGGCCGTTGCCTCAGCCCAGCTCGCCCGGGCCGTGGCTACGTCGTCGCAGGCGACCTCGTAGGCGCCGTAGGCCTCCTGCCACCGCACGAACGCTGCGCGCTCCGCCTCGGCCGCTTCCTGCAGCAGCTGCTCGGTCCGCTGGTGTGCGGCTTCGAACTGGCCGAGGTCGGTGATCGTCGGGGCGCTTATGAGGCACCGCCCGCGGCAGCGCCGGCCCTCGAACCTGCAGGGGGCGCAGACGACGCGGCAATGGGGACGGGGGTGATCGAGCCGGCGCGGAAGGCCACCCCGCCGCGGCCGTCGATGTTCCATGGCGTCGCCACCAGCTTGACCACCGTGACGAGCTGCCGCTTGGCCGCCCTCGGCTCCCCGGCGGTCGTGACCTTGATGACCTCCGCACCCGTGTCGTCCATCGCAACCAGCTCGGTGACGTGCAGCGGCGCACCGGTCTCCCGGTCCGTCTTCTGCCGGCCGTCGTTATCGTTCTTAGGCTGCGGTGCCCGAGACACCACGAAGTCCACGCCCTCGGTTCTGATTTCCAACTGCATGCTGGCTGTTCCTCCTGATCGGTGATCGCGGGCCGCTGTGGCCGCACACCAATCAAACGGCGAAACGCCTGCCACAGGGGGGTCCGCGAGCTAGTCTCGAGCTAGTCCGCTCCTAGTCCCGGCCGGTCCGCACACATACCACGAGGGACCAGCTTGACGGGGAGAATCGACGACGCCAGCTCGGAGCAAACTCGGCGGGGTCCTCAGCCCGCGCCACTCGGCGAGACGGGCCGAAGCGAAACTTCAAGCTCTACGGCACGCAGCGGCACTGCCGAGTAGAAGATGAATCGTCCCGTCTACCTTGACACAGAAGAGATCGGCGCCCGCACGATCTGGACATTGCTAGGCGCTGACCAGTGCCGGTCGTAACGTTATCGTCACGCTTATTCGTACGCTTTCCAAATTTACCTCTGGCCACCCTGGCCGGCCGTTGTCGCCGTCAGCGTCGTCCCTGAGGCGAGCTTGGCGCGATAGCGTGACCCATCAAGGAGGGACGGCGTGAGGCGAGTCGTGTGCATACACGGGGTCGGCCAGCAGAGGGAGACGGCGAGCACCCTGCACGGGCAGTGGGCGCCAGCGTTGTGTGGTGGGGTACAGCTCGCTGGTGGTCAGCTGGCGCAGGACGACGTGTGCTGCGCAGCCTATGGGGATCTGTTTCGCCCGCCGGGACGACCGCTGGCGATGGGAGATCCGTTGATCCGTGTGGAGGACCTCCACATGTTCGAGCGAGACCTGCTTGCGCAGTGGTGGACCGAGGCGGCTCGGAGCGATCCGGGTGTGATTGCCCTACACGCGCGGTCCCTAGCACGGACACCACGCGGCGTGCAGGCCGCGTTGCGAGCGTTGAGCGGATCGCGGTTTTTCGCCGCGGTCGGGCAGCGGGCGTTACTCGGGAACCTGCGCCAGGTGCGAGACTACTTGCATCAGCCCGAGGTCCGGCAGGAGGCCAGGCGGCGGGTTGCCGGTGCCGTAGACAAGGACACCCGTGTGCTGGTCGGGCATTCGCTGGGATCCGTAGTGGCTTACGAGGCGCTGTGCGCGAACCCGGACTGGCCGGTGCGGATGCTGGTCACGCTCGGCTCACCGTTAGGGATCGCAAACCTGATCTTCGACCGGCTGCAGCCGACGCCGTGGCTGGCAAGCGCGGCAGGTCGTGATCCACGCGGGCGTTGGCCCGGGAAGGAGCGGATATGGAACAACATTGCCGATGAGGCCGATGTAGTGGCCATGGTGAAAGATTTGCGCCCGCTGTTCGGGGCTCAGGTGCACTGCTGGGTCGTGGACAACGGCGCCCATGCGCACGATGTGAAGCCCTATCTGACCGCCGTCGAGACCGGTCGCGCCGTCCTGGCTGGCTTGGATGCGAAGTAGCAGCACGGTGGCGCGGGTTGATGGGAGCAGCATGGCGGCGGGTCGCCGTTTTCTGCTGACGTGTGCAATGACTCGCTATCAGCACTGCCCGGACTGGAACCGCGAGGAACTTATCCATGACGTAGACCGGGTCGTTCGGTTGTTCTGCGGCGATTTCCTTCCGCTGCACGCCCGCTATGAGCACGTCCCCGTCCTGGGGGACAGCCCGACATCCGTAGAGCTACTGGATCGACTGCGTGATTTCTGCACCAGTCCGCAGCGGCGCGCCGACGACTACGTTGTGGTCTACCTGACCGGACACGGGGAGATTCTCGGCGACGGCGATTATGTAGTCCTGGCCTCCGATACGCGGCCGACGGATCTGCTGTACCGCACGGTGCCTACCTCGGAGATCGTCCGGCTTGTGCTGGCTGGCACCCGGGTACGGCGTCTGCTGTTGCTGCTCGATACTTGCTA
The DNA here is from genome assembly GCA_050700115.1 of Pseudonocardiaceae bacterium. Taxonomy (GTDB): domain Bacteria; phylum Actinomycetota; class Actinomycetes; order Mycobacteriales; family Pseudonocardiaceae. The sequence continues at coordinate 6,707 of JBOHGG010000057.1, read as the reverse complement.
CTCCGGTCAGGGTGGTACGGACCTCGCCCGGGAGGCGCTGCTACGCCTCGATCCACCGGAACCGGTGTCGGGCGGTGACACCAGCTCGGCCAGCGCTAGCGGTGTTGTGGTGGCAGCCGCGACGCGCCCTTACCAACAGGCTTTACCGGGAGCATTCACCACGTGTCTGGACCGGGCCGCCCGGTCATTAGCGACGGCTGGCAACGCCCCACCCACGCTGCGGATAGGCGCGCTGATCGGCCAGGTCAACGCCGACCCGGCCAAACCCCGTACTCAGTCCTCAGAGTGGCATCAGCTCCGGATGGATGACGACGAGCCGGCGTTCCTGCCCAACCCCCGGTACCGGCCGCCGCTGGTCGACGTCGACCTGCTGGAACAGGAACGCGCCCGCCACAACGAGCAACGAGAACGTCAGCTCCAGGAGCGCTTCTTGCCGGCGACTCGATGGTTCACCGGCCGTCACCGCGCGCTGATCGACCTGGCCGCCTGGCTCAAGGACTCGGACGACGAACACGGCGCGTGTGTGGTGACCGGTAACGCCGGTTCCGGGAAAACAGCACTGCTGGGCTTGATTACCGCCCTGTCGGACCCGGATCAAGCACCTGGTGTGCCGCGACAAGGATTGCCGACCGGATTCACGATCCCGGACAGCGTGATCACTGAGGCAATCTACGCCGGCACCATGACCACCGAGCAAATCCGGGACCGGATCGCTGACATGGCCGGGCTACGCGTCGAGACAGTTCAGGAACTCATCCGCGGGCTTAACCAGCGCCCCGAGGGCACGCCCATCATGGTACTGGTCGACGCCCTCGACGAGGCAGCCGACCCTGCCGGTTTGATCACCACCCTGCTCAATCACCTAATACGTCGCTGCCCCCGCAGCATCCGACTACTTCTTGGAACCCGTCCGCATTTGCTGGGCACGAAACTGCTCGGCAAATCCGACAACGGCTGCTACCGGCTCATCGACCTCGACGCCGAGGCATATGCCGATCCCGACAGTATCCGAGACTACGCGCGGAGAATTCTGCTATCTACCGACTCCCTCGACAGCGCCTACACCCCCTCAGGTATCTACCAGACCGCCTCAACGGATTTTGTGGACTCAGTGATCGCCGCTATTGGTGAGGCGGCCGAGAAATCGTTTCTCATTGCCCGGATCACCGGGACTACCGAGGCCACTGTCACGACCTTGCCCGACCCCTTCGACCCGGCCTGGAGGGAGAGCCTGCCACGTCGAGCTGGGGAGGCGATGCGACGTGACCTGGACATGCGCCTCTGCGAGAAGGCTCAGAGGGCCGCTGAGCTGCTGCTGCCGTTGGCCTACTCGCAGGGCAGCGGAATGCCGTGGGAGGACATCTGGCCACGCCTGGCGGATGCCCTCTCACCCGGCAACAAGTATGGCAACCATGACCTTGTGTGGCTCCGCACTGCGGCTGGCTCCTACGCCGTTGAAGGCGTCGCGGACGGTCGGTCGGTATACCGCCTATACCACCAAGCCCTAGTCGAGCACCTGCTCGAGGGCCGTGATCAGGTCGCCGACCAGCGAGTTGTCACCGATGTCCTCCTTGCTCAGGTCTCCGTACGGCCAGGCGGACAATGCGACTGGTCCGCAGCCCACCCCTATATCCGGACTCACCTGGCCACCCACGCGGCGTCGGCGGGACACATCGAGAGTCTGGCCACCGATCCGGGCTTTCTCCTTGCAGCCGCACCTCCGCAACTGGTCGCGGCTTTGGACAACGCGGACTCGGAGCCTGTCCGAACAGCTGCTGACGCATACCGCCGGTCCGCGCGCCATCTACGCAGCAAACCTCACCGCGAGCACGCCTCCTACCTACAGCTGGCGGCCCACTGCAGCCGAGCAACCGATTTAGCCCACGCGCTCGACGTATACACGCGCTCCAGTAACTGGTCGGCGCGGTGGGCATGGTGGCAGTATCGATCGCCACGCCACACCCTCACCGGCCACACGGATCGGATCAACGCGGTTGCGATCGCCGAGCTCGACAGCCTCGCGGTGGTGATCACCGCTTCCGCCGACCGCACGGTGCGTGTGTGGGAGCTGGCCACCGGCACCTCAATGGGCGACCCTTTTACCGGTCACACCCGTTGGGTGAACGCCCTTGCGGTCGCCGAGCTGGATGGCCGTCCCATAGTGATCACCGGATCCGACGACACCACTGTGCAGATGTGGGAGCCAGCCACAGGATTCCGGGTCGGCAAACCCATCCGCCATCCCAGTGCTGTCACCGCGGTAGCGATCTCCAAACTGAACGGCCGCCCAGTCGTGATCTCCGCAGCCGCTCAGACGATGCGGGTATGGGACCTGGCCACCGGCAGCCCGATCGGCGCCCCCTTCCGCGACACCGGCTGGATACGTGCGCTGGCCGTCACTGAACTGGACGACCGTCCGGTGGTAATTTCCGGATCCGATGATGCCAAGGTGCGGCTTTGGGACCTGAACACCGGCACCCCGATCGGCGATCCGTTCACCGGTCACACCGGCCAGGTGAACGCGGTGGCAGTCACCGAGCTTGACAGCCGTCCGGTGGTGATCTCCGGTTCCTCCGACCACACGGTGCAAGTGTGGGATCTGGACACCGGCATCCCGATCGGCGATCCGTACAACGGTCACACCGGCCGCGTGCGCGCGGTCGCGGTCACCAAACTCGACGACCGTCCGGTGGTGATCTCCGGCTCCGCCGACCGCTCCGTGCAAGTGTGGGATCTGAACACCGGCACCCCGATCGGCGACCCGTTCACCCGTCACATGGGCTGGGTACGCGCGGTGGCGGTCGCCGAAATCGACGACCGTCCGGTAGTGATCTCCGGCTCGGCCGACGGTTCCGTGCACGTGTGGGACCTGGACACCGGCACCCCAATCGGCAACTCATCTACCGGTCACACTGGTCGGGTGCGCGCGGTCGCAGTCACCGAATTCGACAGCCGTCCGGTGGTGATCTCCGGCTCCCACTTCTTACAAGTGTGGGATCTGAACACTGGCACCCCGATCAGCGATCCGTTTGGTTACCCCAGCTGGGTGAGCAAGACGGCGGGCTGGGTGAGCGTGGTGGCAGTCACCGAACTCAACAATCGTCCAGTGGTGATCCACGGCTCCGGTGGTGACTCCGTGGATTTATGGGACCTGGAAACAATCACCTTAATAGGCCGTACCCTCCACATCACAGGAAGGAGCCGCGCGCTGGCAGTGGCCCATCTGGGTGGCCATCCGGTGGTGATCTCCCTTGGCGACGACACCTCGATACGAGTATGGGATCTGGCAACCCGCCGTCTGCTCAACGACTCATATACTGGCCACACCGCTCCTGTGCGTGCAGTCGCAACGGGGGAACTGAACGGCCGCCCAGTGGTGATATCCGGAGGTGAAGACGCCACGTTGCGGGTGTGGGATCTCGTGAAGCGACGCCCGACGCGAAGCACCCTGCGTGCTGTACGCCTGCGACACTCAGCACCTGTTTCGGCTGTGGCTACCCGCCAAGACGAGGATCGTTTGTTGGTCCTCGCGCGCTGTATCGACGGAACCATCTGGACTTGGGATCTTTCGAGCCACCTCTTGCTCTCAAAGAAGCGTCTCCCTCACGGAACAGCGGTCACGGCCATTGCATTCCTGGGATCAGAGCGAGCCGTCTTCGCCGCAGGCGGCACTCTCGTCGTCGATCCGATAAGCCAGAACCTTACACCCACTCTCAGTATTGAACTGGAGTCGGAGATACTTGCCCTAACCACATATGGTCCGTCCACGGTCGTGGCTGCCACGGGTCTCGGCCTCGTCGTTCTCGATATCCCGAGACTGTAAACCGCGAGAGCCAACGGACAGCCATCAAGCCATTGCTACGGAGCTGACTATGGACGTGGCCTCCCGTGCGTACACTAGCCTTGATCATTCACGGGGGTGACAGGTTTCCCTCCAGAGTGGACCTTGGTGATCTTCGCCTCCGTTCTGATCTTGTTTTGTGGTGTGTGGCCGGCGTTGGGTGCCCGGCTGTCGCGTCGGGTGAGCGCCGGTTCCACGCGGCCGGTTGAGTCGGTGAGGTCGTAGGGGCAGGGTGGGTGGTCGGGTCAGGGCGGCACGAGCGCGAAGACGGCCAGGAAGCAGGCTTCCAGTTCGTGGGCCCAGGGCCAGGTCTCGGGGATCTTGATCTTTCGTTTGCGTTGGCCGCGGACCAGTCGCACGGCGGTGTGCAGCAGGCGGTAGCGCAGGGTTTTGGGTTCGGCTTTGGCCAGGGGGCCGTCGCAGCACAGCAGTCGTAGCCAGCACAGCAGGTCACAGGCGATCATGGCGGCCACGCACCAGGCCTGGTTGATCTCGTAGGACTTCGAGGGCAGGTGTTCGATGCCGGTGTCTTTGGCGCAGCGGATGCGGTCTTCGACCCGGGCGTGGGGGCGGTGGCGGGCTTCGAGGAAGACGGGTTGGCCGGTGGGGGTGTTGGTGGCGATCAGCTGGTAGCGCCACCCGTCGGCGGCCTCGAACAGGGACAGTTGGGCTCCGGCGCTGGGCCGTTCCCGGCGGCAGATGATGCGCATGCCGGTTGGCCAGTTGGCCAGCTGGTCGCCGGTGGGGTGCTCGCGGAGCAGCCCGGTCAGCTCGACCACCCTGGCGTCATCGAGGTCGCGGGGGTCGCCGTCGGTGTCGGACACCGCCGCCCAGGCGCGCTGGGGCACGGTGGCGATGGCGGTGCGGGCCCGCTCGTCGACGTCGAACCCGACCGAGTAGTGCACTTTGCGCCCCGGGGCGGCGTTGAGGGTGGTGATGTGGCTGACCAGGTCTCGGGTGGCGCCGGCGCCGTCGACGGTGACCAGCACATCCCGCCGGTGCCGAGCCGGGATCTGGGCCAGCGCTTGGGTCAGCACCATGATGTGGTCGGTGGCGGTGTTGGAGCCGGCATTGCCCGGTCGCAGGTGGAACGCCAGCGACTCGCCGGTGTTGTCACACCAGGCCGTCAGTGGATGATGACCATAGGTGTGTTTGAACGTGCCCGCGGCCTGTTCCTTGTCACTGTGGGAGATCAGGATCGAGGCATCCATCCGAATCACGATGGTCTTGCCCAGGTCCCGGTCGCCCACCCGCGACGGCGGGATCCGGCCGTGCCGCGCGTGGATCAGCGTCCACACGTGTGCGCGGGTCGTGGCCCGGGCCCGGGCGATGCGGTCGCGCTGGGTCGGGCCGATCTCGTCCAGGGCGCGCCACAGCGTGGGATCCGAGGCCACCGACCCGAACAGCTCACCCTGATCGCGCAGCGTGGCTAGGTCTGACAGCACCCGCCCACCGTCGGCGATCAGCACCGCCGTGTCTGCCAGCACCCGGCCCCGGTCATGCACCGGGACAAAGCCCCGGCGGTGCAGCGCCCGGGACAGCCCGGCGGTCAGGCCGGTGCCATCAGCGATCATCCGCACCGCGGCCGACCCGGCGTGCGACACCACTCCGTGCCCGCCCACCTCCACCGTCAAATCCTTCGACCACGCGCTAAGCTCCACCTGAAAAGTGCTCCTCGATCTGGGTGAACCCGGTCCTCAACAAACCGAATTCTCCCAGTTCAGGGGCACTTTTCGCTGTCACGACACGGCCAACCACAAGATCACCATGAATACTCAGGGCTAGTGACCGCGGCGGAGTTTTTACACGAACGCGTGTCCAGCGCTGATCACAGCTGTCGACCGCACCCTCGTCGCTGGGCAGGAGATCGCGCATCCACCGCAGCGTCCTTGGCGCTAGACGTGGGACCGCGTGACACTGGGTTGCCTTAGCCCGCGTCCGCGGAACTGCTCGCCACGACGTGCTCCGACCTCCGATGACGACGGCGAAGAGGGCGAGAAAGAGGAAAAAGTAGAGGACGCCGACACCGCCGACGAGCGGCTTTACCGGATCTCCAGCGCAAGGTCAGGCAACACCCCTAGTCCACTGCTAGTCCCGGAGTGCGTTCTGGCAGATAGGCTGACCGCGTCGGCGGAGGGAGTAGAGGTAGTGACGGCAGCCGAAGCGTCAGCGGCCGTACGGCAGTGCACGCGCTGTGGCGCGCGGCTGAGCCGGTACAACCTTGAGCCGACGTGCGCAAGCTGCAATCACGCCGACGAGGCTATTCCGGCTGCTGGGGAGTGGTTCAGCCGACCTACTGGCGTGCCGGCGGACGATACTGGTGCTGTGCTGCGTGCTTGGCGGGCATCGACGGGCAGCATTCAAGTGGAGACGGCACGGCTGCTCGGCATGACGCAGCAGAATCTCAGCCAGATCGAGAACGGCCGGCAGACGATGTCGTACGAGCAGCGGCAGCGAGCCGTGTCCGTGCTCGGCATCTCTGCGGAGGATCTCGGGCTGTCACCAGGCCGGCCGCGCGCCGAGCTAGACGCCGCCGTTGATATCGACCAAGCCCGGTGGCGACAAGAGCGCCGCTGGCTCAACCAACACCGATCCGAGCTAGCACGGCTCGCGGTCGAGCTATACCCGGCAGAGCACCGAGTGCCGGACACGCCGTTGATTGTCGGCCCTGGCTGGATCCCGGACGAGCCGGCCGAGCTGCGGTCTCTGCAGCTGACTCTCGATGAGCAGCCACACTCCGTCGCCATCGACGGGTGCGAGGCCGAAACGCTCCCGACCCGTCCGCTGTGCTCCGGGCCAGTGGTTCGACAGCTACACGTCGGCCGTCCGACACCTTGATCCCCCGCGGCTGTTCGAATCGCGACCG
>JBOHGG010000056.1:0-31931 GCA_050700115.1 Pseudonocardiaceae bacterium | reverse complement strand
GACCACCAACGCCGCCAGGCCATCCGCAACCTGGAAAAGCTCGGCTACAAGGTCACCCTGGAGCAGACACACCCCGCCGCATAGCTACCAGCCCTCGCTCACCGTTATTTTCTGAGCAGACTGCGGTGATTGAGCCCTCGATAACTGCAGTCTGCATCCAGACTGCGGGCGAGTTCCTCTGGATCAGCGGGTGAAGACGATCTTGCCGGCGGTGTCGCCGTCGAGCATCGCTGTGAAGCCCTGCTCGGCGTCCGACATCGGCAGCGTCGCGCCGATGCGCGGGCGCACCCCGGTGATGTCCAGGAAGGACAGCAGATCGCGAAGCTCGTCGCGGGTCCCCATGGTGGAGCCGATCATCCGCAGCTGCAGGAAGAACAGCCGCTGTAGCTCGGCGCGATCGGCGTCCCCGCTGGTGGCGCCGGAGCAGACGATGGTCCCGCCCGGCTTGAGTGCTTTCGCCGAATGGGACCAGGTGGCCTTGCCGACGGTCTCGAACACCGCGTCGACCCGCTCCGGCAGCCGCACGCCGGGTTCGAACGTCTCATCGGCGCCCAGCGAGCGGGCCAGCTCGCGCTTGACCTCGGTGCGCCCGGTCACCCACACCCGCATCCCGGCGGCCCGGCCGAGCTGCACCAGGGCAGTGGACACCCCACCCGAGGCACCCTGCACCAGCATGGTCTGCCCGGGCCGCAGCCCGGACTTCACGAACAGCATCCGGTAGGCGGTGAGCCAGGCGGTGCCCATGCAGGCCGCCTCGGGGAAGGTCAGCGACGCCGGCTTGGGCAGCACATTGCGCGCTGGCACGACGACGGTGTCGGCGAAGCTGCCCTGCAGGTTCTCGGTGAGCAGCTTGCGGCGCGGGTCCAGGGTTTCGTCGCCGATCCAGCCCGGGCTGGTGATGATGGAGTGCAGCACCACCTCGGACCCGTCGGGCAGCACGCCGGCGCCGTCACAGCCCAGGATCATCGGGAACTGCTCGGGTGTGATGCCCACTCCGCGCAACGTCCACAGATCGTGCATGTTCAAGCTGGCTGCTCGCACGGTGACCGCCACGTGGCCGGCGGGCACCTCGGGATCGGGGCGGTCTCCGATGCGCAGCGAAGCCAGCGGGTCCTCGTGATTCGGCGCGGCGGCATAGACGGCGAACATGCGCCCAACCTAATGCCGACCGTCGGCGCGCACATTCACGCGAGATACCCTGCGCTCGTGCTGTGGGCGGGGTGGGAAGCGGTGATCCGCTGGTGGGACGGGGTGGAGCTGTGGCTCACCCAGCTCGGGCTAGCCCTGCAGGTGGCGCTACTCATGCTGGTGCTGCTGCCGGTCTGCTGGTGGGCGGCCCGGGGCATCGACCGAGTGTTCGGCTGGGTATTTGACCGGTTCGGCCACCGCTACGCGGTGGATGACGAGGACGCCGAGGAGCCACGGTGAGCTCGCGCCGGCGGGTAAGCGCCGCGCTGATCGCCCTGCTCGTCCTGGTGGCCGGCGGCTGGTACAGCCAACAGGCCCTGTCTGGCCCGCCCAGCGTGGACCGGCCGGCGGTGGTCGCCTCGGCGCCCGGCCTGCAGATGCGGGCGCTGTCGCAGCTACCGCCGCAGGCCACCGAGGTGTGGCAGCTGGTCCAGGAGGGCGGCCCTTTCCCTTACCCGCAGGACGGGACGGTGTTCGGCAACCGGGAGGGGCGGTTGCCGAAGCGGCAGTCCGGCTTCTACCGGGAGTACACCGTCCCAACCCCGGGTGAGTCCGACCGGGGCGCTCGCCGCCTGGTCACCGGCGGCACCGCTGAGCTGTACTACACCGGCGACCACTACGTGTCCTTCGTCGTGGTCGATCCTCAGCGGTGATGCGCGTGTTGCGCTATGTTCCCGATGCTGCCCGGGCGCTCGCCGAAGCCCGGGGACGGGGGGCATTGGCCCACCTGGTGGGCCCGGTGACCAGCAAGGCCGACGCGCTGGACGCGATCGGGGCCGCTCTGAACTTTCCGGCCTGGTACGGCCGCAACCTTGACGCGCTGTACGACAGTCTTGTCGACCTGTCCTGGCAGCCCGATGGTGAGCACGTGCTGGTCTGGGCCGGCCACCGCCAGCTCGAGGTCGCCGACCCGGAGGGCTACCGCGCTTTACTTGCGGTGCTCGCCGACGCGACCGAAGCCGACACTGATCGCCCACTGTCAGTGGTGCTCGCCGATGCATGACCCGTTGCCCGAGCGCCGGATCGCCATTCGGAGCCAACTCCGTGGGCGCGACGCGCCGCCCTGAGGGGTGAAATGCGGGCGGCTGCCGCGCGTGACAGCCCTGCGTGCGACAGCAGAGCGGTCGGTCACATCCGTATTTCGAAGGGAATCGCGGCTTGTCCCAGGTGATCAGCTGGTGGGGACCCAGGATGGCGGGCGCTTCTCGGTAAAGGCGCGGATTCCTTCCTGGCCTTCTGCTGACGCGAACCGCGCGGCGGATAGTTCGAGCATCGACGCGAAGTCCTGCGCCATCGTCGGCGCGCGCAGCAGTTGTTTGGTCAAGGCCAGGGCCTCGGGTCCGCCCTTGGTGAGCATTCCGGTGTAGCGGTCCACCTCGGCGTCAAGCAGCCCGGCCGGTACCGCGCTGTTGAGCAGGCCGATGGCGACCGCACGGGTGGCGTTGAAGGTCTCCCCGGTGAGAAACAGTTCGTGCGCCGCGCGGGGTTGTAGCCGGGGCAGCACGGTCACCGAGATCACTGCGGGCACCACACCGAGGCGAACCTCGGTGAACGCGAACGTGGCGTCACGTGCGGCAATGGCGATATCGGCGGCCGCGACAATGCCGACGCCGCCCGCGCGGGCCGGGCCGGCCAACTTGGCGATGACCGGTTTCGGATGCGTCCAGATCCGCTCCAGGATGCGGGGAAGCTCCTTGACCGCGTCCGGGGGCTCGGTGAGGTCCATCCCGGCGCAGAACACCGGCCCGGTGTGGTCGAGCACCACCACCCGCACCGAGTCGTCGCTGGCGCTGCCCTCCAGCGCGTCCAGCAGCCCGGCGCGCAGCCGTGCGGACAGCGCATTGCGGTTGGCGGGGGAGTCCAGCGTGATGGTGGCGATCCCGGACTGCACGACCAAGTGCACCAGCTCGGCGGTCATGCGCCTGACGGTAGCGCCGGTTGGTGGCGCTTCAAGTACCGCCAACCTCCTGTTGAGCTGCTCTTAACCGCTGCCAACCCCGCCGACCAGGTTCCGGCGCCGTCGGATATTTCCGGGCGCGTTCTTCCTGTATCGAACTGATGTTCGATACACTGAATCCGGGGCGTCACGAGTGGGAGGCCGATTGTGATCATCATCGGTACCTCTAGGCTGCGCCGGATGCCGCCGTGGGATGACCAGGAGCGGGCGACACTCGTCGCTCTGGTGCAGGAGCTGCCGCAGGCCGCGTCATGGCCCGGAGTCGTCGCGGAGATCATCGAAGCAGGCAGCGCGCGGGCGGTATGGGACGCGCATCATGACCAGTCGCTCTTCGACACCGAGCCACCTGCTCCGATCGCCGAGGCTGCTCGCCAGATCGCCGGCTGGCGGGCCGCGGGGCTAGACGTGCACACCTTCCGCGACGTCTCGTATCCGGCGCAGTTGCGCGAGATCCACCAGGTGCCACCCGTGCTCTTCAGCCGGGGCATCCTTCGCCCCGGCGAGCCGGCGGTGTCAGTGGTCGGCTCCCGGCGGGCCTCCGAACAGAGCCTGGACTGGGCATCCGAGGTGTCGGCAGCACTGGGGTCAGCCGGGATCACTGTCGTTTCCGGCTTGGCTGCAGGCATCGACACCGCCGCTCACACCGCGGCGCTGGACGCCGGAGGGCGGACGGTCGCGGTGCTCGGCACCGGGATCAACCGCGTCTACCCGGCTGTGAATCGTGATCTGCAGGAGCGCATCGCGGGCGAAGGCTTGGTGCTCTCCCAGTTCTGGCCCGATGCCGCGGCGACCAAGAAGTCGTTCCCGCTGCGTAACGCCACGATGAGCGGATACGGTCGAGCCACCATCGTTGTCGAGGCGGGGGAGACCAGCGGTGCCCGAATCCAGGCGCGGGTGGGTGTCGAGCACGGTCGGCCGGTGATCCTGCGTGACTGCGTGGTGCGGGGGAACGAGTGGGCCGCAGCGTTGCAGCACCGGCCGGGTGTGCACGTCGTGTCCAGCGTGGACGAGGTGCTGGACGTCGTCGCCACGCTTCGTCCCGATCTCGACGACGTCCTGACTGGCGTGCTCGCCGTCGACGGATGAGCCTCGGGGGCCGCCTGTCCGTCATCGGGCGCCGGACGATCCGCGAGCGGCTGGTCACAGAGGTCGGCGGCTACCTGCGCAATGTGGTGCGCGAGCCCTACCTGACGTGTGCGGTGTGCGCGACGCCGATCAAGCCTGCCTTCGACCTGTGCCTGCGCTGTCGCCGTGACCAGCAGCAGTTCGGCGACGATCTCGCGGACCTCGTCGTCTGCGTCTGCTATGGGATCCGGGGACGCCAATCCGGGTACCTGATGCACAGTTACAAGGACCTCGAAGCGCCCGCCAGGCATAACCAGACCTTGCTCAGCGTGCTGCTGCTCGCTGTTCTGGATCTCCACGGAAGGTGCATCGAGCACCGGCTCGGACGCGACGTCGATGCCTGGGCGTTCGTGCCGTCCGTTCGGAGCGACCGGACCGGCGAGCATCCACTGCATGTGGTGGCGAGACGGGCTGGGGTAGCGCTACCCGAGATCGAGCTCCTGATCGGTGAGCGTGCGGCGCCGGAGCAGCGTGTGACCAGCGCCGACAGGTTCACCCTCGCCGCGAGCAGCCACGTGCGAGGTCGTCACGTCTTGCTCATCGAAGACACCTGGACCAGCGGCGGTAACGCCCAATCCGCGGCCCTGACGCTTCGTCGCGGGGGAGCGACGACCGTGACGATCGTGGCACTTGCGCGATGGTTGAAAGTGGAGGAGCCACCCACCGGTGCATTCGTGACGAGCCGGCTCACCGAGGACTACGACCCGCTCGTCTGCCCGGTGAATGACCAGGATTGCACTTGCCACAGGTAGGGATAGTGACAGCTCGGCAGCATCGTTCTCGACGTCGTCGTCACGCGCACCAATGGTGCGAGCTGAAATTATCCGAGGTTCTTCTCAAGGTTCTCCAGGTACCTATCCATCGAATGATCCCTGACTCCGTCGGTTCCCGGCGCGAACATGTCGGCCGTGAGCCCTTTGAACCTATCTTTCAGGCCGCTGAAGAAAGAAGTTTCTTCGTGTAGCTTTCCGTCCGCGTCGAAGTACATCATGCCTTTGATATGATGGAAGACAGGCTCGGGAGGAACCTGTGCGACGATGTCATTGTTGTTGACGAACCGGAAGACGCGGGATTTGAAAGCCGAGTTGTAGGCGCTCGCCAATAGGCGATCACATGTGCGCGGCTGGCCGAACGTGTAAACTCCGTTCGCGAGCAGCTTTGGATCTTCGAAGTGCATCCTGGCCCCTGCCAGCATGGCCAGGGCGCCTCCGAGGCTGTGACCCGTGAACCACAAGGTCTGGTTGTTCGTGCGAAGTTCTTTGATCTTATCCCTGACTTCTGGATAGATAGACGCAAGTGCCTGGTTGAAGCCAAGATGAACCAGGCCATTTCTCGACGGCCCGGGAATCACTGGTGTGTTAGCATCTGATAGCCAGTCGCGGATCTCCTTCGGCTCGGTTCCGCGAAACGCCGCAATGATCATTTGGTCGCTGGCTGCCACATAGGCTTGGGTGTCTTCTAGCGGAAACGGTAATTGATGCTTCGCGTAGAAGAACTGAAAATTGTCAAAGCCCCATCGGGCGGTCTCGGCTTGGATCTCAGATTCATCCTGGTAGGCCAGGCTGGCGGCTTTCCCGAGCCAGTAAGCGTGTACTGGTGTATAGTCCGTGGCCCGCTGGTCGAGAGCAGGAATAGTCATCGGTTATCCTTTCTCTATAGTAGTTGTGATGTTCGGACGATAGCAGCTATACGTGAGACGAGTGAATCGCGCGCCGTGCACTCTCGCCTGATTGAGTGAACGTTTCGTAGAAATTTGACATCACGGTGTCGCGGTATGCGGCCTCGGCGCGCACCCGATCTCGCCCGGACGTGGGTTTCCACCGCGTCCGGCTTTGTGGCTGCGGGCCTACGCTGACAACTGGTCCGCGGTGCTAGGGCGAGGTCCCACGGCTGCCGGTTCGTCCATGACACGCTGGGTCAGCCCCTCATTGCGGCCGCGTCGCGATCTCGATGACGGCCTGAGCGGCGTGCTTGCCGTCGGCGGATGGGTCTTGGGGCCATGTTGAGTGGCGCGGTCAGGGGGTGACGGTGGCGAGGAAGGCCCGCCAAGCCGTGGTGGTGACGGTCAGCACGGGGCCATCGGCGTCCTTGGAGTCGCGCACCAGGACACCGGCCGGCGCGGGCGCGACCTCGACGCAGTCGCTGCCGCTGCCGCTGTAGCTGCTCGTGTGCCAGACGATGCCGTCCGGCACAGGCGCGCTCATCATGGTCCTCTCGGTCCGCGTAGAGCTCGGTTGCCAGGGTGGCAATCAGCTCCCGCGATTCTCCCTCACCCAGCGTGGTCGCGGCCAGCGCTCCGAGAATCCGCTGGTAGGCGGCAGTCTCCTCAGGTTTTCCAGGAACAGGCTGGAGGTCTCACCCTCCAGGTACACCACCGGCCGGAACTCGGTGAACTCCATGAAAATGAACGGTCCGGCCGTCGCGGCGTGCGCGCCGAGCGCGACCGGGATCACCCGCAGGGTGATGTACGGGCGGACCGCCATCCGCAGCAGGTGGTGCAGCTGCTCGGACATCACCGCCGGCCCGCCGACCGGTGTGCGCAGCACGGACTCGTGGACGTAGAAGGTGAACTTCGCTGGCCGCTCCCGGCTGAACAGGCTCTTCCGGGCCAGCCGGGCGGCCACCCGATCGTCGACCTCGTCCGCCGGCACATTGGCGATGCGGCTGATCACCGCCCGGGCGTAGTCGCCGGTCTGTAAGGGGCCAGACACCAGCATCGGCTGGATATGGCTGTAGGTCACTGCCCGGTTCTCGTGGTCGATCAGCGTCATGAGCTGCTTGGGCAGCCGCGAACCGTGCTGCTGGAGCCAGCCCGGGGTGTTCTGCTCGTGGCAGAGCGCGAGCAGCCGGTTACGCTCCTTGCCCTTCACCCGGCACACCACGAGGATGGCCGCGACGTCCACCTCGGTGGCGCTCCGCTTTCCCGACAGCAGCCGCGACACCCAGCTCGGCGACGAGCCGAGCAGGTAGGCGGCCTGCTTGCCGTTCAACCCGGGCCTGCTCGATGGCCCGGCGCAGCCCGTCGCCGAGTTCCCGGCTCCGTATCGTCGGCTCCCGATCGCGCATGCAGACCTCCCCTGGCAGATTCCAGCGGACCATACGACCACGAAGAACAGCGCTACATCGATACGCACAATAGTCGCCCGAACGGATGTATTGCGTGCCCCTGCGTCAATCGGTTGGCTTATTGTCGGCGGGGTGGCGGCCTCACCGAACTCGGGGCCTGACCGTAGCTGCCGCGGTGGCATCCGCCGTTACTCTGGTGCACAGCAGGAAAGGCGGGACATGAGCGATCTGACGGTTAAGACCACCGGTGAGCGAATTAAGCATTTCCGCAACCGGATCGGAATGACCCGAGCTGTTCTCGGTGGATTGGTGGGGCGCAGCGCGGAATGGCTGAAAGCCGTCGAGACGGGCCGGTTACAGGTGCCCCGGCTGCCGATGCTGTTGCGGATCGCGCGCGTTGGACGTGCGTGACCTGGCCGCGCTGACCGGGGACCGGTCACGCGGTGCCCGTGCGAGCCTTCGCCGGTGAGGCGCACGCCGCGCTCACTGCGGCGCAGGCCGCGCTGACCGACTACCGCTTCCCGGCGCGCGAGGCACCAGTGAACGTGGCGCATCTGCGGGCACGGCTGGATCAAGCATGGGTGGTGCGCCACAGCAGCCCAGATCACCGAACGGTTGTCGGCGCGTTGTTGCCCGATCTCATTCGGGACGTCCAGCGTGCGGTGCGCACCACGAAGGGGACTGAACGGCGCACGGCTCGCCGCCCGCCCGCTGGGCTACGAGACGAGGTGCCCGCGCTCTGCCGCCGGGCAGGTGTCCAGCTGTAGCACATCGGGGCACAGAAGGTACCCAGGTCGCTGAGCATCACGCTTAGCGTGCCCAGCAAAGGGGGTGACGTTCGTGTTCACTGTTGTGCCCGCGCCGTACCCCGGAACCTCAGCCCTTCGTCTGGTTTCCGCTTGCCGGGCAGCGGCACGCCATCGACCGGCGAGACCGCAATGTGCCGGTCGGCAGCCCGATGCGCACCCTCTGTGGTGTCTCCCACCCACGAGGCCCGGACGGCGACATGGAGTGGCTCTGGCTCACCTGCGAGCCATGCTGGGACGAGACATGCAAGATCGTCGGAATCCGTCCTCGCCGATGATTGCTCGGATGCCCTCCTGCGCTGCCTACGGATCCTGTCCATAATCAGGCGCCTCGGGCACGTCCATGACCGACCTGATGAAGAGTTCCACCTGTGGCGTGAGCAAACGCGGGTGACCAACCTGCTCGACAAGGTCGAGTACGTCGTCAGCAGTGTCCAGCCCGAGCTGCCCCGCGAGCAGGACAACGTCGTCATCGTCCTCCCCGAGACGGTGCGCGAGACACTTCAGGACGAGGACCGTCTCCGCGCTGGCCACTTCACAGCGCAGACCTGGCATTTCGAGCATCTTCGTCGGGAATCTGTCCGGGCCCAGAAGAAATCCCTTGACCGCGTCGTTGAGCCAGCCGTCGGGCAGATCGAGCGCGGCAGCGACCCGGGTGGCCGCCGCGTAGACCTCGTTCTTGGGAACGAACACCGCGTCGATGTCCCTGGTTGCCCGACGCTCGTCGTAAGCCAGCGTGATAGCCGCTCCGCCGACTACATAAAGATCAGCGACCAGCCCGCGTTCGGCCAATTCGGCACCCAGGGCCGCGAGCGCCCTCAAGATCTCGTCTCGGCGCATCGCTACACCCGGTTCAGCATGCCTGCGCCGAGCAGAATACCCCGCCGACGGAACGCCGCAGGCGACTCCACGATGGCACGTGCCCACAGGCCGGGGTAGCGCGGCCACCAGATGCGGGACAGAAAACGGCCGGGCTCGCTGGCCCAGGGTGGTGCGGGGGCCTCGTGTGCACTGGCGAAGTGCTCGGCGAGTGCGGCGAGGTAGGCGTCGGTGCGCGGATCGAGGTTGCACGGCCGCTCGGTGATCCGCCGTGCGATGTCGGCCCCATCCCGCGCCCATCGCAGATCGTCGACGAAGTCGGCCACCGCTTCCCGCAATGCGGTCCCGGCCGCGATCCGGTCTGCTGTCCGAGCCAGCGTCATGGGATGCCGAGCCTGCGCGGGCAGGAAGTGCCGCAGCTCGACACCGTCGTCATCCTCACGCTGTGCGAAGATCCGCTCGGACGGGGTACTCACGCGGATCAGTCTGCCCTACCAGGTCGTGCCCGTAGCCGCAGGCATCGCACGGCTCGATCCAGTCTGGCGCTGACCTGGAGATCCGCGACGAGAATCTCCGGATTGTCGAGTGCCAACGGCTGGTGTGCTTCCGCGCCGGGCCTTGGCCCCCGGTGGGTCTGCTTTGCATATCCTGAGTTGGACTACAGAGCTCTGCAGGAGCACTCGCACAGAGCTCTTCAGCCCGACTGTTACAGCATGGGTGTGCTACCGTCACGCAAGCAGATTAATGACTTGTCTAGCGCTATATAACGGCACTGTACTCGTATGGCTCGACGGCGTTTCGTCTACGCAGAATACGGCGGGCTACGAGGTCTTCAACCGTTCTCTCTACCTGATCCTTTAAAATCGTACATTCCTCGCCATCAGGGTTGCGGAACCTGCAGTCAGCCTTCGGATAGCGGCATGGCTTCCCGTAAAGGGTAAGCGTAACGTCTCGGATCGTCGGCCGGTTCGCCTCTCCAAGCGCGTCAAATATTGATCTTTCTCCATACTCCTTACGAAGGCGGCCAACTCGACGGCTTAAGGCTACTAGTCCGGCTACGGTGACCGACTTCACGTCAATGCCCGAACCAGCAACGTAGAGTGCAAGGCCGAGTAAGATTTTTAACTCATCTTACTCATATTTTCCCAGGCGGACTACTATGGACGTTCCAGGCACTTTCAATGGAAGTTCGTTGATCGCTGTGTCAATCTTTGGTGGATGGGCAGAAGGAACGTGGTCTTTGAGAAAATCTACCGCCAGCCGGAATAGTAGATCGCGTTGTTCTGGCTCTCCCAGTCGGTGCTCAAGGCTCGATAGTCCGAGCGAGCCCAAGAAAGAGTCCGGGGTGAGAAATATCTCTCTAGTCTCATTCATACGGATGCCTCCTAATTAGAGGTGATAGACCGTCTCGTGTGGAACTGGCCTATCTGGATACAGAGTGATCGCATCATTCGGGTACTGCATCCGCCACTCTTCGACGGTACGCGGCGGGGCGGAAAGATCAAGCACGCTCCGCCACAAGTGCGGAGCCCGCGACTTCGTGAAGGGCGCGATGGGTCGCCGTGGGGGGTTCGATCTTCCACGAATCTTTGGCTCCAGAATCTGTCGAGACACATTGACGGAGTCAAGTGTGGGCATCTGGGAGATACGGCCAGCTATCGCGTGATTGCGCGCAGCAAGGGCGACTGGTAGCGTGTCCCAGAATTCATAAACAGCTTCGCTGGTCTGGCTTGAGAGTTCGTGCGTTTCACGTTCGAGAGTGGATTTCAGCATGGCTTGATAAATGGTCGTGGCATTCATTGCGTTAATGCCATCCACCCGCTCGATATCGCGGACTGCTCGTTGGCGCATCTCATCCCAGTTGTGCCAGGAATACCGCATCCCGCTAGTTTCGGGAAAAAACGGCTGAATGAATCGCCAAGCAAGGTCCTCTGGGCTAACGTTCTGAGAGTTTTCGAGGGCGAGATGGGCCATCTCGGCAAGTTTATATTTGGGTGGTATGAGCATGTAGCTGGCTAGCAAGTTGGCCTGTTCTTCGAGGACTCTACCATCTTGAAAATGCTGAAAAAACAAATCAGAATATGTAAGTTCAAGGGTCGGCTCGGCCCAGGCTAGCTGATCCACTAGTTGACCGGATAGAATTATTGGAAAGTGCACTACATAGTGCGCCAGTTCGTGCGCGAGAACGACGTACTTGAGTTTTTCTGATAAATCATCATTGATGAGGATGATCACCTCGGAACCTTGGTCGCTGTCGATTAACCAACCGGTAGTGATGGATCCGTGCTTGCCGGCAAGCGTAGTCGGTGCTACCCGTACGTGTATTCCGAACTGGCGGTCTACCTCGCGCCGGAGGGAACTGAACGTTCCGGGCTCCAGTGTGGCCCAAATGAACTCTAGAATATCTTTTCGTATTTCATCCCAAGTGTCGATGGAGTGACGCGGGGGGCCGTTGATACGAATTGATGGCAGAAGTGTTCTTCTCCTCTGGGTCGCCGTAGGGTCAA
The DNA here is from genome assembly GCA_050700115.1 of Pseudonocardiaceae bacterium. GTDB lineage: Bacteria > Actinomycetota > Actinomycetes > Mycobacteriales > Pseudonocardiaceae. The sequence goes on along the minus strand of JBOHGG010000056.1, from coordinate 20,463 downwards.
CTGATTCCGTGCTCCGCAACTCCACATCCGATTCTTGAGCGCCATCGCACGCATGGGCGTCTAGCGGATCCACGTAGGCTACAAGCTTGCCGTTTTGGTAACGCGCGAAAGGTTGTGCCCCGACGTCGCGGGCCAGAGAGTTGCCCAATTTCTACGATCGTAGCTGCGGAACTTAACCGTTCTTGGAATAGTAGATGTAACCGGGTATCGAAACGCGACGGAAGGCCGATGCCAACGAAAGCTCGCCATATGCTTCCCAATGGCATATAAATATTGAAAAATCACGATCACGGAGCCTTGTAATGGACATTTTCTGAATGACTCTCAGGGTGTCGAGAACTGTAGCAAGAAGTAGGTTGTTGTCAACGGCAAAACGAGCCTTCAGGGTGATCACATTTATTGTGACATCTAGCGGATAAACGTCTACCGCTCGACCATTTGGATCCGGAGCTCTGCGCTTCCGCACGCGCATCTTCAATTCCCTTTCTTCGGCGCTCCATGGGCGTTTTCGCGCCGCTCAATCTACAAGGTACGGAGGCTTACAGTAGATCGACGCACGGGTCGGCCAGAGTGCCACCCATGAGCAGAGGTCCTGCGCATGGAGCCGAAGGCGGCGGTCGGACATATGCGGGTGGCCGATGTATCGTGTCGTTGCTGGGTACGGTAGTCCGACATACCGTGCCTAGCTGCGCGACACAGTGCGGGGAGACGGACACGCCGACGGTCAGGCTGAGTGGGCCAGGGATGGGCGGAGGGTCGCCTCGAACCGGTGCACGATGACTTTTGCAATGGCGGGGTCGGCGCCCAGTGGGGCGGCGTGCAGCGCCTCCGGGTCAGTAGTGTGGGCCTGCCGGAGGACCTGGTTGTGTAGCAGACCAGGGGCGAGGAACCACGAGGCGATGGCGATGTGCCGGACGCTTGCGGCCTGCAGAGTTGCGATGGCGTTGGGCACGGTGGGTCGCGCGGCGCAGGCAAAGGCCGGCACCACCTGCCAGCGGGTCTGGTGTGCCCAGGCTGCCGCCATGGCAACAACGGCCGCGTTGGCCGGGGCATGCTGGGAGCCAGCGGCTGCGAGCACCACACCGACCTCCGGGTCGTCCGGCGACACACCGACCTCGGCCAGCCTGCGTAGTGCGGCGGCCTCCAGACGCGGGTCTGGGCCCAGCACGTCGGCCACGGTGACGTCCAGACCGGGTCGGGCCGCTACGGCGCGGGCCACCTCACCGGGCACGTCGATGTTCGCGTGGAAGGCGCGGCCCAGCAGCAGCGGCACCACCACTGCACGGGTAACCGTGGCGAGCACGGCGTCCAGCCGGGGTGCGCACAGATCCAAAAAGGCGAGCCGCACGTCGAGGTCGGGCCGCAGCCACCGCACCCGGTCCACCAGCGCCGAGATGGTGGCGGCCGAGCGCGGGTCGCGGCTGCCGTGCGCCACCGCTACCAGCGCTGGCCTCATGCCGCGTCCAGCGCGCCGACCAGACCGGCAGCGAGGGTGTTGCCGTCGGCGGCGTCGATGACTAGGAAGCCGCCGGTGTGCCGGTCGGTGGCGTAGCTGTCCACCGCGAGGGGTTCGGCGAGGCGGATCCGGGCGCCGCCGATCTCGTTGAGTTCCAGCGCGGCGGGCGGCTCGGTGTGGCGCAGAGTATGCAGGTCCAGCCGCCCGGTCAGCTCGGTGACGATCGCCCGGACGGTGCGGGTGCCGTGCTTGACGAGCACCCGCGCGCTGGCCTGCAGCGGCCGGTCGGCCAGCCAGCACAGATCCGCGGAAAGCTCGGTGACCACCCGCGGCGCCCGGTGCGGGTGGGCCAGCACCTCGCCGCGCCCGGCGTCGATCTCGTCGGCGAGCAGCACCGTGACCGACTGCCTGGCGGTGGCCCGCAGTACCGGACCGTCGGGGGTGTCGATGCCGGTGACGGTGGAACGCCCACCCGAGGGCAGCGCGATGACGTCGTCGCCGACTTCGAGCACCCCGGAAGCGATCCGCCCGGCGAGCCCGCGATAGTCCGGGTGCGAAGCGGTGCGGGGACGCAGCACCAGCTGCACCGGGAAGCGCATCGGCTCTGCCACCGCCTCCCGCCCGGTGGGCACCGCCTCCAGGTGCTCCAGCAGCGTCGGTCCGAGGTACCACGGGGTGTGTGCGCTGCGGGCCGCGACGTTGTCACCGTGCAGCGCAGACACCGGCACGGACACGACGTCGGGCACACCTAAGGAACTCGCCGCCGCGGCGAACTCCGACTCGATGCGGCGAAACGTCGGCTCGTCGAAGGCCACCAGGTCCATCTTGTTCACTGCGAGCATCACATGCGGCACCCGCAGGAACGCGGCGACGGCCAGGTGCCGCCGGGTCTGCTCGACCAGGCCGTTGCGCGCGTCGACCAGCACCACGGCCAGCTCGGCGGTGGAGGCTCCGGTGACCGTGTTGCGGGTGTACTGCACATGCCCGGGGCAGTCGGCCAGCACGAACTTGCGGGTGGGCGTGGCGAAGTAGCGGTAGGCGACGTCGATGGTGATGCCCTGTTCCCGCTCGGCTCGCAGCCCATCGGTGAGCAGCGCCAGGTCCGGCGCGCCGCCGTCAAGCCCCCCACGGGCCCGGGTCGCCCGGTCCACCGCGGCCAGCTGGTCGGCCAGGATCGACTGGGTGTCGTGCAGCAACCGCCCGACCAGCGTGGACTTGCCGTCGTCGACGGATCCGGCAGTGGTCAGCCGCAGCAAGCCAGCCATCAGTAACCAGCCATCAGAAGTAGCCCTCGCGTTTGCGGTCCTCCATAGCGGCCTCCGACAGCCGGTCGTCGGCCCGGGTGGCGCCGCGCTCGGTGATCCGGCTGGTGGCCACCTCTACGAGCACCTCATCGATGGTCGTGGCGGTGGATTCCAGCGCGCCGGTGCAGGAGGCGTCCCCCACGGTGCGATAGCGCACCGACTTGGTGAGCATCCGCTCCCCGCGCCGCGGGCCGCCCCACTCACCGGCGGTCAGCCACATCCCGTCGCGGGCGAACACCTCCCGCTCATGCGCGTAGTAGATGCCCGGGATCGGCACGTCGCGCCGCGCGATGTAGTGCCAGACGTCCAGCTCGGTCCAGTTGGACAGCGGGAAGACCCGGACGTGCTCACCGGCGGTGTGCCGGCCGTTGTAGAGACTCCACAACTCCGGACGTTGCCGCCGGGGATCCCAGCCGCCGAAGGCGTCACGCAGGCTGACGATGCGTTCCTTGGCTCGGGCCCGATCCTCGTCGCGCCGGGCGCCGCCGAAGACGGCGTCGAAGCGATGCTCGTTGATGGTGTCCAGCAGTGGGACGGTCTGCAGCGGATTGCGAGTGCCGTCCGGGCGCTCGATCAGCCGCCCGTCGTCGATCCAGTCCTGCACCGCCGCCACGTGCAGCCGCAGACCCAGATCCGCGACCAGGCGGTCCCGGTAGGCGATCACCTCGGGGAAGTTGTGCCCGGTGTCCACGTGCAGCAGCGGGAAGGGCAGCGGCGCCGGGTAGAAGGCGCCCAGTGCCAGGTGCAACAGCACCGCGGAATCCTTCCCCCCGGAAAACAACAACACCGGCCGATCAAACTCAGCAACCACCTCCCGGATCACATGCACCGCCTCGGACTCCAGCGCTGCCAGGTGGGACACCTCGCATTCAGCGGGCTCAGCGGGGCTATTCGGTTGCCGTTTACCCCGCTGAGCCCGCTGAATGCGGGTGAGGATGGCCGTCACGTGATACCCCTCTCGGTGAGTAGATCCATCACGTGGCGCGCTGCGGTGGTGACGTGCGTGCCGGTGGTGTCCAGGCGCAGATCGGGTTTGTCCGGTTCCTCGTACGGGTCGTCCACGCCGGTCATCCCGGTTAGCTCGCCGGCTGCCGCTCGCGCGTAGAGCCCCTTGACGTCGCGCCTGGCGCACTCGGCCAGCGGGGTGGCCACGTGTACCTCCAGATAGCCGGTGCCGTGTGCGTCGTGCTGGGCCCGCACCTCGTCGCGGGTGCCCGCGTACGGGGCGATGACCGGCACCAGTGCGACGACACCATGCCGGGCGAGCAGTTCAGCAACGAATCCGACCCGGCGGACGTGGGTGTCCCGGTCCTCGCGGGAGAAGCCCAGCCCGGCGGACAGGCCGCGGCGCAACTCGTCACCGTCGAGCACCTCGACTTCCCGGCAGGCCGCGCGCAGCTGCCCGGCGACGGCGTCGGCGATCGTCGTCTTGCCGGCCCCGGACAGCCCGGTCAGCCAGACGGTGGCACCCCGGCTCATCGGTGGATCCCGCATTCGGTCTTGGCCGAACCTGCCCAGCGCCCGGCCCGAGGGCCTTCCCCGGCAGCTACCGCCCGAGTGCACGGGGCGCAGCCGATCGACCGGTAGCTGGCGGTCAATAGCGGGTTGATCAGGATGCCGTGCGCGGCGATGTAGTCCTCGACGTCCTGGTCGCTCCAGTTCGCCATTGGGGCCACCCTCACCTTGCCCCGCCTGGCGTCGTAGGACACCACGGGCGTGCCGGCCCTGGTCGGCGCCTCAACCCTGCGCAGCCCGGTGACCCAGGCGTCATAGCGCGCCAAGGCGCGGTCCAGCGGGGCCACCTTGCGCAAGCCGCAGCACAGGTCGGGTTCGCGGTCATGCAGCCTGGGTCCATACGAGACATCCTGCTGGGCGACGGTCTGCTGGGGTGTCAAGGTGATCAGGTTCACGTCGTAGGTCGCTGCGATGGCGTCCCGGGTGCCCAACGTCTCGGCGAAGTGGTACCCGGTGTCCAGAAACAGCACGTCGACGCCCGGCGCGACCTGCGACACCAGGTGCACCAGCACCGCGTCCTGCATCGAGGACGCCACGGCGAACCGGGTGCCGAAGGTCCGCACTGCCCAGCGCACGATCTCGTCGGCCGGGGCGGACTCCAGTTCACGCCCGGCCCGCTGCGCTAGCTGCTCAAGTTCGAAGGTCACTGTCGCGGTCGAATTCACTGGGTCACCTCCTGGGTCGGGGCGACCAGCCCCACCATGCGCACAACGAACACCCGCTGACAGTCCGCGCAACGCCACGCTGTGTGCGGATCTTCCTCCGGTCGCAGGTCCTCCTCACCGCAGTACGGGCAATAGAACGGGACCGCCCTGGCCTCCGTCATCGCAGAACGTCCTCGTCGGCTCGGGTCACCCACTGCGCGAACCGCTCACCCGGCTCGTGCCGCTCGGCATAACCGCGAACCACCCGCTCCACGTAGTCGCCCAACTCGGCGGAGGTCACCTTATGCCCGCGCAGCTTGCGGCCGAACCCGCTGTCCAGCCCGAGCCCGCCGCCCAGATGCACCTGGAAGCCCTCGACCTGGTTGCCGGCGGCGTCGGTGACCAGCTGACCCTTGAGCCCGATGTCAGCGACCTGGATCCGGGCGCAGGAGTTCGGGCAACCGTTGAGGTGCACCGAAACCGGGGTGTCCAGGGTGGATTGGAGGTCGGTGAGGCGCTGTTCCAGCTCGGCGACCAGCGTCACTGCCCGGTTCTTGGTCTCCACGATAGCCAGCTTGCAGAACTCGATGCCGGTGCAGGCCATCACCGAGCGCCGCCACGGCGTGGGGTCGGCGCGCAACCCGAGGCCGCCCAGCTCGGTGACAAGACCGTCCACTTCAGGCTTGGCGACGTCGAGCACGACGAGTTTCTGGTAGGGGGTCAAGCGCACCCGGGCGGATCCGGCCCGCTCGACGGCCTTGGCCACGTCGATCAGCGCGGAGCCCGAGACCCGTCCGGCCACCGGCGCCACGCCGATGTAAAACTTGCCGTCCTGCTGGCGGTGCACGCCGATGTGGTCGATTGGGGCCGGTGGCGGTTGGGGGGCTGGGCCGTCGTTGAGCTGGCGATGCAGGTACTCGGTCTCCAGCACCTCGCGGAAGCGCTCCGGGCCCCAGTCGGCGATGAGGAACTTGATCCGGGCGCGGTGGCGCAACCGCCGGTAGCCGTAGTCGCGAAACAGCGTCGTGACCCCGGCCCAGACCTCGGGCACGTCGTCGCACGGCACCCAGGCGCCCAGCCGCTGCGCGATCTTCGGGTTGGTGGACAACCCGCCGCCCATCCACAGATCGAAGCCCGGCCCGTGCTCGGGGTGCACCACGCCGACAAAGGAAATGTCGTTGACCTCGTGCGCGACGTCCTGCTGCCCGGAGATTGCGGACTTGTACTTGCGCGGCAGGTTGGAGAACTCAGGGCTGCCGATGTAGCGCCGCTTGATCTCCTCGATTGCCGGGGTGCCGTCGATGATCTCGTCTTCGGCGATACCTGCGACAGGCGATCCGAGCACCACGCGCGGGGTGTCACCGCAGGCCTCAGTGGTGGACAGTCCGACGGCCTCCAGCCGCTCCCAGATCGCGGGAACGTCCTCGATCCGGATCCAGTGGTACTGGATGTTCTGCCGGTCGGTGATGTCGGCGGTGTCCCGAGCGTAGAGCCGGGAGATCTCACCGAGCACCGTTAGCTGGTGGGTGGTGAGTGCGCCGCCGTCGATGCGCACTCGCATCATGAAGTAGCAGTCGTCGAGCTCCTCGGGTTCCAGCGTGCCGGTGCGGCCGCCGTCGATGCCGGGCCGGCGCTGGGTGTACAGCCCCCACCAGCGGAACCGGCCGCGCAGGTCAGCGGGGTCGATCGAGTCGAAGCCATGAACGGAGTAGATCGTCTCGATCCGGCGCCGGACGTTGAGCCCGTCGTCGTCTTTCTTGGTCCGCTCATTCGGGTTGAGCGGTTCGAGGTGGCCCAGGGCCCACTGGCCCTCCCCACGGCGGGCCTTCGCAGCGGGCGCTGTGCGGACTGATCCTGGGCGGGTTGGTGCAGACATCGGGGTGCCTCCGGGAGGGAGCACCGGCGTGCCAGGAGGCCGTGACCAGGTAATACTGCAGCCCAGTTCCGGGCGCACCCGGCGCCGGCTGGGACAGCAGTCGGGCGGGCGTCAGCTCATCGGGCGGCAGAGCGCGCTGGAAACCCGGACATAGTCGACGTGGCGGCGAGCCACCAGCAGAAGTCCGAGCGAGGCCACAGCACCAGATTGCCACTTTCTCGCAGTCCGGACCACCCGCATTCGGATGTTGGGACAATGCTCACGTGTCTGCCCTCCCCCTCGGCGACCCTGCCCCGCCTGACGGCACCCTGCCTGCGACTGCTCTGCACGGGCTGGCGGACCGGCCGTTCGGGGTGTATGTGCACGTGCCGTTCTGCGCCACCCGCTGTGGCTACTGCGATTTCAACACCTACACGCCGGGGGAGCTTTCGTTAGCGCCCTCCACCTGGCTGGACGCGCTGCGCCGCGAGCTGGACCTGGCTGCCACGGTGCTCGAGACGCCGGTGGCGGCTGACACGGTGTTCGTCGGCGGCGGCACCCCGTCGCTACTCGGCGCCAGCGGGCTGGCCGCGGTGCTCGACGCGATCCGCGGGTCGATCGGGGTGACGCCGGGTGCCGAGGTGACCACCGAGGCCAACCCCGAGTCCACCTCACCGGACTTCTTCGCTGGGATCGCCGCGGCCGGCTACACCCGGGTCTCGCTGGGGATGCAGAGCGCCGCGCCGCACGTGCTGGCCGTGCTGGACCGGGTGCACACTGCGGGCCGGCCGGTGGCCGCGGCGGCCGAGGCCCGTGCCGCCGGGATCGGGCAGGTCAGCCTGGACCTGATCTACGGCACGCCGGGGGAGACCCGCGACGACCTGGCTGCCTCGCTGGATGCCGTGCTAGCCGCCGGGGTGGACCACGTGTCGGCCTACGCGCTGGTCGTTGAGCCAGGTACGGCGCTGGCCCGCCGGGTGGCCCGCGGGGAGCTGCCGGCGCCGGACGACGACGTGCTGGCCGAGCGCTACGAGCAGCTCGACGCGGCGCTGTCGACGGCCGGGCTGCACTGGTACGAGGTGTCCAACTGGGCCACCGGCGCCGAGTCCCGGTGCCGGCACAATCTCGGCTACTGGACCGGTGGGAACTGGTGGGGCGCCGGGCCGGGGGCGCACTCGCATGTCGGCGGGGTGCGGTGGTGGAACGTCAAACACCCGGCCCGTTACGCTGCCGCGCTCGCGGCAGGTTGCTCTCCGTCAGCGGGTCGCGAGGTGCTCAGCCCCGGGCAGCAGTACACCGAGCAGGTGATGCTCGGGCTGCGGCTGTCCGACGGCCTGCCGCTGGACCTGCTGGACGCCCCCGGACGCGCCGCGGCCGGGCGCGCGGAGCACGACGGCCTGCTCACCGCCACGCCGAGCGACCGACTGGTGCTCACCCGCCGCGGCCGCCTACTCGCCGACGCCGTCGTCCGCAACCTCCTCGCACTCTGACGCATTCAGCGGGCTCAGCGGGGTAACTGGCACTCGAATAACCCCGCTGAGCCTGCTGAATGCGGGAAGCGGCGAGGGGGTCAGCGGCGGAGGAGGTCTAGGTTGAGGACGCGGATGTTAAGGGCGGTGCGTTGTTGGAGGGCGGCGCGCAGGGCACGGTGCAGGCCGTCCTCCAGGAACAGCTCGCCGCACCACCGCACCGCGTGCGGGAACAGATCGCCGGGCAACGTGGGGTCCTCGGACACCACGCGGTCCAGCTCCACCACCGTGGTGGTGGTGACCAGCTCCGCCAAGTGCACCTGCTGCGGTGGGATCTGCGCCCAGTCCTTCGCCGATAGGCCGTGGTCGGGGTAGGGGCGGCAGTGCCGAACATCCTTGAAGATCACAGGCACCTCCGTCCCCGAGCCGGCGGAAGCACCTTAGGGTATCGCGGCTCGCTGGCGGGCTCCGACACCTGCGTCTGGCCCGCACTAGACTCGGTGGACGGGCCCCCACGCAGCACCCCTCAACAGCACGGGACCAGGGAGGTGACGTGAACGCAGACGACCGCCGGTTCGAGGTGCTGCGCGCCATCGTCGCCGACTATGTTGCCACCCACGAGCCGGTCGCGTCCCGATCGCTGGTGGAGCGGCACAACCTCGGGGTGTCCAGCGCGACCATCCGCAACGACATGGTCGCTCTGGAGGAGGACGGCTACATCGCCCAGCCGCACACCAGCGCTGGTCGAGTTCCTACCGACAAGGGTTACCGGCTGTTCGTCGACCGGCTCTCGGAGGTCAAGCCGCTGTCGGCGGCTGAGCGTCGTGCAGTGCACACGTTCCTGAACAGCGCGGTCGACCTCGACGACGTGCTGCGGCGCAGCGTGCGGTTACTGGCCCAGCTCACCCGGCAGGTGGCAGTGATCCAGTATCCGACCCTGAGCCGCTCAACGGTGCGTCACCTCGAAGTGCTCGCCGTGACCCCGGCCCGGTTGATGCTGGTACTCATCACCGACGCGGGCCGGGTGGATCAACGCCTCCTCGATCTCGGTGACGTCATCTCCGAGGATCAGGTGGCGCAGCTGCGAACGCTGCTCAACCAGGCGCTGTCGGGGCGCCGGCTGGCAGAGGCCTCCGCGGCGGTGGCCGACCTTCCCGAGCAGACCCCCGCCGAACTCCGGGACGCGATGACCCGGGCCTCGACGGTTCTGATCGAGACGTTGGTGGAGCATCCCGAGGAGCGGCTGCTGCTCGGCGGCACCGCTAACCTCACTCGAAACGCGGCCGACTTCCCGGGTTCGTTACGCCAGGTGCTCGAGGCGCTGGAGGAGCAGGTGGTGGTGCTCAAGTTGCTGGCCGCGGCCCGTGACCCGGCCACCATCACGGTGCGGATCGGCGAGGAGAATGAGGCCGAGGAGATGCGCAGTACGTCGTTGGTCTCGATCGGCTACGCCTCCCACGGCACGGTGCTCGGGGGTATGGGCGTGGTCGGACCGACCAGGATGGACTACCCGGGCACCATCGCCGCGGTGCGTGCGGTAGCCCGATATGTGGGGGAGATCCTGACCACCCGCTGAGCGGGGGGCTGGACTCACGGATATGCACGACGAGTACCGCGGCGAGGGCTGCGACAGGAGGACGCCAGCGTGGCCAAGGACTACTACGCGATCCTGGGTGTGCCCAGGGGCGCCAACGCGGAGCAGATCAAACGCGCGTACCGCAAGCTGGCGCGCGAACTGCACCCTGATGTCAACCCCGACGCTGCGGCGCAGCAGCGTTTCCAAGACGTCACTACCGCCTACGAGGTGCTGACCGACCCGCAGAAGCGCCAGATCGTCGACCTCGGCGGGGACCCGCTGGAGTCCGGGCGCGGCGGGCCCGGCGGTGACCCGTTCGGCGGCTTCGGCTTCGGCGACATCATGGACGCCTTCTTCGGTGCTGCCGGCGGCCCCGGTGGACGGCGGGGACCGCGCAGCCGGGTGCAGAGCGGTTCTGATGCGCTGATCCGGCTGCAGCTCACCCTCGAGGAGTGCGCCAGCGGAGCGTCGCGCGAGCTCACCGTGGACACCGCGGTGCTCTGTGGCGAATGCAACGGTTCCGGTTGTGCGCCCGGCACCGGGCCGCAGACCTGCGACACCTGTGGCGGCGCCGGCGAGGTGCAGAACGTGCAGCGCTCCTTCCTCGGCCAGGTGGTGACCTCGCGGCCGTGCCCGGTGTGCCGGGGTATCGGCGACGTCATCCCGGATCCCTGCCGCCAGTGCGGCGGGGACGGACGGATCCGGGCCCGCCGCAACGTCACAGCCAAGGTGCCGGCCGGGGTGGCCGACGGGATGCGGGTGCGGCTGGCCGGCCAGGGCGAGGTCGGCCCTGGTGGGGGTCCTGCGGGCGATCTCTACGTTGAGGTGCAGGAGGTGCCGCACGAGACGTTCACCCGGGATGGCGCCGACCTGCACTGCACTGTGCGGGTGCCGATGACCGCCGCCGCGCTGGGCACCACCGTGGCGCTGGACACTCTGGACGGTATCGAGGAGGTCCGTGTCGATGCGGGCACCCAGTGCGCGACGGTGCTCTCCCTGCGGGGGCGGGGGATGCCCCGGCTGCGCAGCACGGGTCGCGCCGAGGGGCGGGGTGACCTGTTCGTCCACCTCGATGTCGTGACCCCGACGCGGCTGGACTCCCGGCAGATGGAACTGCTGCGAGAGCTTGCCGTACTGCGTGGTGAGGAGCAGGCCGAACTCACGACGAACGGCCGGGCCGGTGGCTTGTTCTCCCGGTTGCGGGACTCTTTAGGACGCTGACCGGAGCTGGTGAGAGGCCGTGAGCAGCCTGCCGGTGTTTCTCGCCGGGCAGCTGCCGCCCGAGGGCGCCGAGACGATCCTGGACGGACCCGAGGGTAGGCACGCTGCGACGGTGCGCCGGCTGCGCGCCGGTGAGCGCCTGGTGCTCTCCGACGGCTGTGGGGAATTGGCTGTCTGCGAGGTGCTCGAAACCGGCCGGGACCGGCTGCGGCTGCGGGTGCTGCGCGGCTGCCACGAGCCCGCCCCGGCATTGCGGGTGACGCTGGCCCAGGCGCTGGTCAAGGGCGAGCGCGGGGAACTGGCGGTGGAGCTGGCGACCGAGGCCGGGGTGGACGCCGTACTGCCCTGGCGGGCTAGCCGCTGCGTGGCGCGGTGGGAGGAGGGACCGCGCGGGGCCAAGGCGTTGTCGCGCTGGCGGGAGACCGCCCGGCAGGCGGCCAAGCAGGCCCGCCGGGGGTGGTTCCCCGAGGTGGCCGAGCCGGTGAGCACAACCGAGCTCGCGCAGCATTGCAGTGCCGCGGCGGGGTGCTTGGTGCTGCACGAGGCGGCCACCGACTCGTTGCCTGCGGTGCCTTTGCCCGTTTTGGGCGAATTGCTCGTCATCGTCGGCCCCGAGGGCGGCATCACCGAGGCCGAATTGGGCACGTTGACCGCCGCGGGAGGCCGTCCGGTCCGGCTGGGATCGGGGGTGTTGCGTTCATCAAGTGCAGGAGTGGTAGCTCTCGGTGCAATAGGAGCGCTATCTCAGCGGTGGACTATGCGCCATTCAGGTGATATACAGTGCCGAGAGGCTAAAATAGAGTTACCTTAAGTGGGAAATACCGATGACGGCCACCTGATTGGGTACAAGTTACTTCCGGGCTCACCAGCCCGGAGAAGCCCGCCGGGCACCTCCCCCCTCGGTCCGGCGGCGCCGCGTCGCAGCGGGATGGCCCCCAGTTTCCGCTGCGACGCGGCATCCCACATCAACCCGCCGCGGGTTTTCACCAAGACCTCATTACCCGGTTGATTTGCGGCCGGGCCTCCTGTTCGGGCACTGAGTGAGAGCGCGCTGCTACTCGATACAGCTGTATGGGTGATCGGGTTGAATCTCACTGTGATGTCAACCTGAAGCGCGTTGATTTCGGCACGTCGAGGCCCCGCAGGCTACGGTATCCGGCTAGCATCGGCTCTGCCAGTTGGCCCGAGACGCGCGAGCGCGCAGGAAGCAGGACCCACGCACACGTGACCCCTACCCCAGTGGAGGGCAGCTCCCCGGCCGGTTCGGAGACGACGCAGCCCGGACCGGTTCAGTCCAAGATCGTGATTCCGGATGCCGCCGTGCTGGCGCTGCTGGGTTCTCGTGACGAGAACTTGAAGGTGATCGAGGACCTGCTCGCCGCCGACGTGCACGTGCGGGGCAACGAGATCACCCTCTCCGGCACCCCGGCGGACGTGGCGTTCGCCGAGCGGACCTTCGGTGAGCTGCTCATCCTGGCTTCCCGCGGCCAGCAGCTCGGCCCGGACGCGGTCCGCCGGACCCTGGCGATGCTCGAACAGGGGGAGGCGGATCCGGCGGAGGTGCTCAGCCTGGACATCCTGTCCCGGCGCGGGCGCACGATCCGGCCCAAGACGCTGAACCAGAAGCGTTATGTCGACGCCATCGATCGCTACACGATCGTGTTCGGCATCGGTCCCGCCGGCACCGGCAAGACCTACCTGGGGATGGCGAAGGCGGTGCAGGCGCTGCAGGCCAAGCAGGTCAACCGGATCATCCTCACCCGGCCGGCGGTAGAGGCCGGGGAGCGGTTGGGTTTCCTGCCCGGCACCCTGTACGAGAAGATCGACCCGTACCTGCGACCGTTGTACGACGCCCTGCACGACATGCTCGACCCCGAGTCGATTCCCAAGCTGATGGCAGCGGGGACCATCGAAGTGGCTCCGCTGGCATACATGCGCGGGCGCACCCTCAACGATGCGTTCATCATTCTTGACGAGGCGCAGAACACCACGGCCGAGCAGATGAAGATGTTCCTCACCCGGCTGGGCTTCGGCTCCAAGGTCGTGGTCACCGGTGACGTCACGCAGATCGATCTGCCGGGCGGCCAGGTGTCCGGGCTGCGGATCGTGCAGCACATCCTCGATGGGGTGGACGACGTGCACTTCGCGCAGCTGTCCAGCGCCGACGTGGTCCGTCACCGGCTGGTCACCGACATCGTGGATGCGTATGCCCGATGGGATGCCGTCCAGGAGGGCACCGGGGCGCGCCCAGTGCCCAACCGGAGCGACCGTCGCCGGAGGCGGTGACCGGCCAGGTGGGCATCGAGATCGCCAACGAGTCCGGCACCGCCATCCATGAGGCATCCATCGCGGCGGCGGCCCGTTTCGCGATGGATCGGTTGGGCGTCAGCCCGTTGGCCGAGCTGTCCGTGCTGATGGTCGGTACCGGGGTGATGGCCGAGTTGCACCAGCGCTGGATGGACCAGCCGGGGCCCACCGACGTGATGGCCTTCCCGATGGACGAGGCCAGCGATGGCGGGCTGCTGGCCGGCGGCAGACCGGACAGCCCGATGGGCGGCCCAGCGCTACTCGGTGACATCGTGCTGTGCCCAGAGGTCGCCATCGAGCAGGCCGCCGCAGCGGGTCACTCGGTGCTCGACGAGCTGCACCTGCTCACCGTGCACGGCGTGCTGCACCTGCTGGGTTACGACCACGCCGAGCCCACCGAGGAGCGCGAGATGTTCACCTTGCAGGGTCGCATCCTCGACGAATTCCGTCGTGCCGCCCGCGCTGATCAGCGCCGCAGCGCCCAGTGGGAAGCGGACACCAGGTTGCTCGGGACGGTCGGTCTGGATGGGCCGGACGAGTCCGGCCCACCGGGATAGCCTGCGGGCGCTGACCGGTGCTGACGTCGTCTCTTCCCATCCTGGTGCTGGCCGCCGCACTGGTGGTAGCCGCCGGGGGGTTTGCCGCAGCCGACTCCGCGCTGGGCACGGTGTCGCGGGCCCGGGTCGACGCGCTGGTGCGCGCCGGCCGGTTTGGCGCCGGCCAGCTCGCGCTCGTCGTCGCTGACCGGCCCCGGCACGTGAACCTGCTGCTCTTGTTGCGGCTGAGCTGTGAGCTGACCGCCACGGTGCTGGTCACCGTGGCGGCGGTGCGGGCGTTGCAGCCGACCTGGCTGGCGGTCCTGATCGCGGGGCTGGCAATGGTCGTGGTTACCTATGTGGTCGTCGGGGTCGGTCCACGCACCATCGGACGCCAGCACCCCTATCGCGTCGGTCTCCTGGTAGCCGGACCGGTGCGGATCCTGGGCCGGATCCTGGGCCCGCTGTCGCGGCTGCTCATCCTGGTCGGTAATGCGATCACGCCCGGTCGAGGTTTCCCGACCGGGCCGTTCACCTCCGAGGTCGAACTCCGCGAGCTGGTGGACATGGCGGGGGAGCGCGGTGTGGTCGAGGCCGGCGAGGCCGAGATGATCCACTCCGTGTTCGAGCTCGGTGACACCGTCGCCCGCGAGGTGATGGTGCCCCGGACTGAGATCGTCTGGATCGAGCAGGACAAGTCGGTACGCCAGGCGGTGGCGCTGGCCCTGCGCTCCGGATTCTCCCGGATCCCGGTGATCGGGGACAGCGTGGACGACATCGTCGGCGTGGTGCACCTCAAGGATCTGGTGGCGCGGACCGCCCACGGTGCTGAGGAGCAGCCGGATCCGGCCGGCGGCGGAGTCAGGGAGGTCATGCGGCCGGCCGCCTTCGTGCCCGACTCCAAGCCGCTCACCCCGTTGCTCAAGGAGATGCAGGTCACCCGCAACCATATGGCCGTCGTCGTCGACGAGTACGGGGGCACCGCCGGCCTGCTGACGATCGAGGACATCCTTGAGGAGATCGTCGGTGAGATCACCGACGAGTCCGACACCGAGGATCGGCCGCCGGTCGAGTACCTTGACGATGGCGCGGTGCGGGTCACCAGTCGGCTGCCGGTGACCGACCTGGGGGAGCTGTTCGCCGTGGACCTCGACGACGCCGACGTGGAGACCGTCGGCGGGCTGCTCGCCCAGCAGTTGGGCCGGGTGCCGTTGCCCGGCGCTGAGGCCGAGGTGGCCGGCCTGCTGCTGCGCGCCGAAGGCGGCAACGATCGCCGTGGTCGGCTGCGCATCACCACGGTGACTGTCCGCCGGGCAGGTGCGCCGCCGGATCCCCAGAGCAAGCAATCCCCGTCTCATCACGTCGCGGCCCGCACGCCGCAGGAAGCGAGCGACACCCGTGCCTGAGACCACCGACCTTGACCCTGCCGACCTCGATTCTGCTGATCTGGACCCCGAAGATGCCAAGATCGTGACGCTGGCGCGCTCGGCGCAGGCCCGCACCGGCGCCGACGAGGGTGCCGCGGTGCGCGACACCGACGGGCGGACCTACACCGGCTGCACTGTCTCGCTGCCCTCCCTGGCGCTCACCGCGCTGCAGGCTGCGGTTGTCGCGGCGGTGGCAAGCGGGGCTACCGGCCTGGAGGCGGCCGCGGTGGTGTCCGGGTCGGGATCAGTGGACGCTGCCTCGCTGGCCGCGGTCCGCGAGCTCGGGCCGCGGGCCGCTGTGCTGCTGGCCGACCGGCGCGGTGCACTCACCGACGTGCTGCGCGTGGCGCGTTAGGGGTGGCCGGCAACGCCGAAGGGACCGCTGCGCGGACGACTTTCCGGGCCGGTTTCGCCTGCCTGGTGGGTCGGCCCAATGTCGGCAAGTCGACGTTGACCAATTCGCTGGTGGGGCAGAAGGTGGCGATCACCTCCAGCCGGCCCCAGACCACCCGGCACACCATCCGGGGAATCGTGCACCAGCCCGACGGGCAGCTCATCCTGGTGGACACGCCCGGCCTGCACCGGCCACGCACCCTGCTCGGGCAACGGCTCAACAGCCTGGTGCGGGCGACCTGGTCGGAGGTGGACGTGATCGGGTTCTGCGTGCCCGCCGACGCCGTGATCGGGACTGGGGACCGGTTCATCGCCGGTGAGCTGGCTGCCCTGGCCCGGCGCACCCCGGTGTTCGGCATCGTGACCAAGACCGATCTGGTGAACCCGCAGCGGGTGGCCGAACAGCTCGCCGGGCTGGCCGACCTGGCCCGGTCGGCCGGTTTCGGCGAGTTCGCCGAGCTGGTGCCGGTGTCCGCGGTCGACGGCTTCCAGGTGGGGCTGCTCGCCGACCTGCTGCTGGCCCGGATGCCGGAGTCCCCGCCGCTGTACCCGGGTGGCGAGCTCACCGACGAACCGGAGCAGACGTTGGTGGCGGAGCTGGTGCGGGAGGCGGCTCTGGAGGGGGTGCGCGATGAGCTGCCGCATTCGCTGGCCGTCGTGGTGGAGGAGATGAACCCGCGGGAGGGACGGGCCGACCTGCTCGACGTCTACGTGAATCTCTACGTCGAGCGGGACAGCCAGAAGGCGATCGTGATCGGACGTGGTGGTCAGCGGCTCAAGGAGGTCGGCAGCCGCGCGCGGGTGCACATTGAGGCTCTGCTGGGCACGTCGGTGTACCTCGACCTGCGGGTGAAGGTCGCCAAGGACTGGCAGCGCGACCCCAAGCAGCTGCGTCGCCTCGGTTTCTGAGTACGGCGATGCGACGATGAGCGGGTGAGCCTGTACCGCGACACCGGTGTTGTGCTGCGGGTGCAGAAGCTGGGCGAGGCCGACCGCATCGTCACGCTGCTGACCCGTCGGCACGGAAGGGTGCGCGCGGTAGCCAAGGGGGTGCGGCGCACCTCATCGAGGTTCGGCGCGCGGCTGGAGCCCTTCGGGCACGTCGACGTGCAGTTCTACAGCGGGCGGACGCTGGACATCGTCACCCAGGTCGAGACGGTCGACGGTTTTGGTTCCCGGCTGGTCGGCGACTACGGCCGCTACACCACCGGCTGCGCGGTGCTGGAGACTGCCGAGCGGCTGGCCGGCGCTGAGGGCGAGCCAGTGCTGCGGCTGTATCTGCTGGTCGTGGGCGCGCTGCGGGCGCTGGCCGACGGGCCGCGGCCACCCCCGCTGGTACTCGACGCTTTCCTGCTGCGCGCGATGGTCGCCGCTGGTTGGGCGCCTGCGCTGACCGAATGCGCCCGCTGTGGCGCGCCGGGACCGCACCGGGCGTTCAGCGTTCCCGCCGGGGGTGTGGTCTGCCCCGGCTGCCGGCCGCCCGGCGCGGCCACCCCGTCCCCGCAGACGCTGGAGCTGCTCGACGCCCTGGTGCAGGGCGACTGGCAGCTCGCCGAGCGCGCCCCGGCTGCGGTCTGCCGCGAAGGCAGCGGCCTGGTCGCCGCCCACCTCCAATGGCACCTGGAACGCCAACTCCGCTCCCTGCCCCTGGTCGAGCGCACCGTCCCGGCCCCGCCGCATTCAGCAGGCTCAGCGGGGTTATCCGGCCATCGATAACCCCGCTGAGCCCGCTGAATGCGGAAGGCGGCAGGATGGGTCGGTGGTTCGAGCGCCTGATCCGCATGCCTCCGGGGCTCGGGTACCGCGGATACCTGCTGGGCGGGTGCCTCGGCATGTTGCGCTGGTGATGGATGGCAACGGGCGGTGGGCGCAGCAGCGCGGGCTGACCCGCACCGAGGGCCACCGGCGTGGCGAGGCCGTGCTGATGGACGTGGTGTGCGGCTGCATCGAACTGGGTGTGAGCTGGCTGTCGGCCTATGCGTTCTCCACCGAGAACTGGCGGCGCAGCCCCGACGAGGTGCGCTTCCTGATGGGGTTCAACCGCGATGTCATCCGCCGCCGTCGTGACGAGATGCACGAGCTGGGGGTGCGGGTGCGCTGGGCCGGGCGCCGCCCCCGGTTGTGGCGCAGCGTGATCAGGGAACTTGAGGTCGCCGAGGAGCTGACCGCCGGCAACGACGTCATGACGCTGACCATGTGCGTGAACTACGGCGGTCGCGCGGAGATCGCCGACGCGGCCCGGGAGGTGGCCCGCCGGGTGGCCCGCGGTGAGATCGACCCGGAGCGCGTCGACGAGCGGATGCTGGCCCGTCACCTCGACGAGCCGGACATGCCCGATGTCGACCTGTTCCTGCGGCCGTCCGGCGAGCAACGCCTCTCGAACTTCCTGATCTGGCAGTCTGCCTATGCGGAGCTGGTGTTCCAGGACGTCCTGTTCCCGGACCTGGACCGCAGACATCTCTGGCAGGCCTGCGAGGTCTACGCCGCCCGTAACCGCCGGTTCGGTAGTGCAGTCGCGCCTGTGCCGCTCGATACCGTGCCGCTCGATACCTGAGGAGGACGATCTGGTGGGTCCCGACACGAGCCTGGCCGCTACCCGGGAGTTGCTCGATGCCGCCCGGGCGGCATTGGAGAGATACCAGGACGTCAAGGTGGACGACGATGGGGCGCTGAGCTTCCAGCACTCCGAGGTGCCCTGCGCGGTGCAGGCGGTGGAACTCGCCGAGGGGCTGCTGGTGCTCAGCCTGACCTGCGTGGTCGCCTGGGATGTCAGCGACGACGGCCGGCTGGCCGAGTGGGTCGCCACCCGGGCCGGGCAGGGCCTGTTCGGCACCCTGGGGTTGGTCCGCGGCGAGCGCGGGGTCGACGTCATGCTGCGTTACGCGTTTCCCGCCGCCGGCCTGGCCACCGTGCCGCTGGGCACCCTGCTCATGCTGGTGGTGTCCACCGCCTCACAGGTGCGCACCGAGCTGCTGGCCGGCTGATGGCGGCGCCGCCCGCCGCGCCCCGCACTGGTACTCCGCCGTCCTGGCGCCGGATCACCTCCCTGGAGGTGGTCTGCGTGATTCTGCTGCTGGCGCTGCTGGCCCAGGGCCCGCTGATCCAGCTGCTCGATATACCCGCGGTGCGCACCGGCGCCACGGTCTTCGTGGCGGTCTGCGTGCAGGCGATGCCGTTTCTGGTGCTGGGGGTGCTGGTCAGTGGACTGATCGCGGCGTTCGTGCCGCCGGCGGCGTTGCGTCGAGTGCTGCCGCGAAGGACCGCGGCAGCGGTACCCGTTGCCGGGGCGGCCGGGATGGTGTTGCCGGGGTGTGAATGCGCGTCGGTACCGGTGTCCCGGCGTCTCATGCAGCAGGGCGTGCCGCCTGCGGCGGCGCTGACGTTCATGCTCGCCGCGCCCGCGGTGAACCCGGTGGTGCTGGTGGCCACCGCCGTCGCTTTCCCGGGTGAGCCCCGGATGGTGCTGGCCCGGTTCCTCGGCTCGATGGGTACTGCCCTGGTGATGGGGTGGCTATGGGCGCGCTTCGGGCGTTTGGAGTGGATCGCACAGCGGGCGCTGTGCCGTCCTGCGCGGGACCCGGCTGGCCGCAAATTCGCCGTGTTCACCGAGACGGCCCGGCATGACCTGGTCTCCTCGGGTGGGTTCCTGGTGCTCGGCGCGCTCGCCGCGGCCGCGCTGAACGTCCTCGTGCCACCGTCCTGGATCGCCTCGCTGGCCGGCCAGATACTGCTCGGGATCCTGGTGATGGCGCTGCTCGCGGTGGTGTTGGCGCTGTGCAGCGAGGCCGACGCCTTCGTCGCCGCGTCGCTGTCGGCGTTGCCGCTGCTGCCCCGGCTGGTGTTCCTCGTGGTGGGGCCGGCGGTGGACGTCAAGCTGGCGGCGCTGCAGACGGGGGCGTTCGGCGGCGGATTCGCCAGCCGCTTCGCTCCGGTTACCTTCGTGGTGGCGATCGGCTGCGCGGTGCTTGCGGGAGTGCTGGTGCTCGGGGGTGTGCGGTGAGGCGGGAGACCCAGAACGTCCTGCTGGTGCTGCTCGGCGGCGCTCTGTGCAAGATCGTATGGAATGGCAGCTACCTGCGCTACGTCAAGCCCTCGCTGCTTCCGTTCCTGGTGGCGGCGGGGGTGGTGATCCTCGCGCTTGGCCTGATCTCCATCGTGCGGGATGTGCGCGCCGCCCACAAGCCCGCCGACGATCACCCCGATCACGCCGGGCGCAGTCCCTGGCTGCTGCTGCTTCCCGTGCTGGCGATCTTCCTGGTTGCCCCGCCTGCGCTCGGCGCGGACACCGTGTCGCGGTCAGCGTCGGTCGTCCCGCAGCGGACCTCCGTCGACTTCCCGCCGCTGCCCGCCGGCCCGGCTCCCGCGCTGCGCATGAGCGACTTCGTCACCCGGGCGGTGTGGGACGACGCGGGCACCCTCAACGGTCGGCAGGTACGGCTGCTCGGTTTCGTGGTGCACGGCGACCAGGACACCACCTACCTCGGCCGGCTGGTGATCGCCTGCTGCGCGGCGGACGCGACCCCGTTGAAGGTCCGCCTCGAGGGCCACAACGGGCTGGCGTTGCTGCCGCAGGACGGCTGGTTCGAGGTGCGCGGCCAACTGGTGCCCGGATCAGCGAAGCCCAACACCCGCTACACCCCCACCCTCACCGTCTCAGCCCTCCACCCAATCCCCACCCCCACCGAACCCTACGAGTTCTAACCCGCACCCTTTACCGCGTTCTGGATGCAAACTGCGGTAAAAGTGGCCCGAATTACCGC
>JBOHGG010000055.1:0-32638 GCA_050700115.1 Pseudonocardiaceae bacterium | reverse complement strand
CCCAGCTGCTCAACTGGCTCGCCAGCCTCTGACCACGCCCGGATTATGCGCAGCGCCCCACCGCCGCCACCGCCCCCACCAGCGGCAACCCCCAAGCGCTGCGCATAACCCAGCGCTGCTCATAGGGGTCAATCCTCTCGCCGTTGCTCAGTAACGTAGCCCTCTCGGTCCTGGATGAGCACATAGCCCAGGCACCGGGAGGACCGGCGACCAGCAACTGGGAACGCACCAAACGGCGGCGGCACGGTCTGCCCACCTACCGCCTGGTCAGGTTCGCAGACGACTGGTGCCTGATGGTCAATGGCACCAAGACCGACGCCGAAGCGCTCCGCGAGGAGATCGCCGGGGTCCTCGCCCTGATGGGCCTGCGCCTGTCACCGGAGAAGACTCTGATCACCCACATCGACGAGGGCCTCGTCTTCCTCGGATGGCGGATCCAGCGTCACCGCAAGCGAGGCACCAACCGGTACTACGTCTACACCTACCCCTCACGCAAGGCCCTCGCGGCCGTGATGGCCAAGGTCAAGGCGCAGTGCCGCAAGACAGGCACCAGCCTGCCGCTGGACACCCTGCTCATCGAGATCAACCGCAGGGTACGGGGCTGGTGTGAGTACTTTCGCCCCGGCGTGTCCAGCGCGACCTTCCAGTACCTAAGTTCCTACGTGTGGAAGCGGGTCATGAAATGGCTCAAGCGCAAGCACCGCAGAACATCCTGGAAGGAACTGCGCCGCCGCTACTGCGGCAGCCAGTGGTGGCCAGCCAGTAACGAGCGGGAGCTATTCGACCCGGCCAAGGTACGTACCACACGCTACCGATACCGGGGAACGGTCATCCCGACACCCTGGCCAGCCACGTAAGTGAGGGCAACAATCCGACCACACAACGGGGCTTGCGGAGCGCCCGGTGCCGGGAAACTGGCACGCCGGGTGCGGGAATGCGGCCCGGGGAAACGGACCGGACGAAAGACCGGAACCGCGCCCCGGGCCGACTTTCACCATCTCAACGACTACGAGGGTGATCCAGAGGCGCGGCCGTTCACGCGGCATGAGATGCAGCGGTTCTTGGACTACGCCGATGACCAGGTGGAACGAGCGGTGATCTCGAAGCGTAAGGGTGCGCTGGCCGCTTACCGGGACGCGACGCTATTTAAGGTCATGTATGGGTGGGGGCTGCGGCGCACCGAGACATCCAAGCTAGATCTGGTGGACTGGGGTCGGAACCCGGCGGCTCCGGAGTTCGGCGGCTACGGCACCCTCAATGTCCGCTACGGCAAGGCCAAGCGTGGTCAACCGCCGCGGCGACGGAATGTCGTCTCGGTGATGGGGTGGGCGGTGGAGGCGGTGGCCGACTACGTGGAAAACATTCGCCCGCGGTTCGGCTGCGGCGATCACCCGGCGCTGTGGGTGACCGAGCGGGGCGGCCGGATCAAGCCGGCAGAGATCAACGCCCGATTCGTTGCCTACCGTGAGGCGCTCGGTCTGCCACGGGCGCTGGTCCCGCACTCGATGCGGCATTCGTATGTGTCCCACCTGTCCGAACAAGGTGTCGACCGTCGCTTCATCCAGGTCAATGTTGGCCACGAGGCCGACAGCTCGACGGCTGTTTATACGCATGTGAGTAGCGACTTCATGAACACCGCGCTGCGTCGGGCACTCGCGCCGGCACTGGGCGAGGACCCGATCGCGGGGACGGAGCGGTGATGGCGGCCAAGCTGGACTACCGATGGCATCTGCGTCAGGTCATGGCGACTCGCGGCATGTTCTCCACCACTGACCTGATCGCGCCGCTAGCCGAACGCGGTATCCGCTTGTCGTCCAGCCAGGTCTACCGGCTGGTCGTCGAGCGGCCCGAACGACTGAGCCTGAAGATTCTCATGGCGCTGTTGGACCTGCTGGATTGCACGATGGACGAGCTGATCGAACCGGTCGCGCTCGCCGCGCCGGCCGCCAAGGCCAAGGTCGCCGGTGCAGGCACTGGAGGTGGTGTGGGGTCGTTGCGTCCGAAGCGGGCCCGGATCACCTCCACCGATCAATGACCACGGACGATTCAGCGCTCGGCGATCCGGTCGGCACCATCGTGTCCCTGGTCAGAGCGGCAGATCCCGATCTCGCGCCCGATCTAGCTCGCCGGATCGCCGAGGACGTCGGTGCCGGGCGGGCGAAACGCCGACGCTTGGCCACCACCCTGGTCGATAACTCGTCGGTGCTCACCACCGGGCGCTCACCAGCTCCACGGGTGGCTGGCGAGCTGCTGCTGGCGCTGCGCGCCGCAGGCTCGGACCGGATCGCGCCACCCCGCTGCGCCGGGTGCGGCCGGGACATCACCTCGATACAGCGCCGCGGCGAGCACTGGTACTGCTCACCATGCTTCACCCATCCGGAGGTCTGCGCTGGCTGCGGCCAGCAGCGGCAAGTCGCCTCCCGAGACCGCCACGGCCGCCCACGCTGCAATAAATGCCCTGACCACGATGCGCGCGACCCACGCGTGGTGCTAGTGGAGATCATCACCGCAGTCGATTCTGGCCTCTCGGCTCAAGCCGTGGCCGCCGCGATCGAGCAGACAGTCATCAAGCCCGCCCACCTGCAGAAGCTGGTCTGGGCCTTTCAAGAGGCCCCCGATTTGCTTACCGGTGGCGGCGCCAAGGCACCGTTCCCGATGGTCCTGAGGCTGATCGGTGCGCTCTGCGACGCCGGAGCCACCCACATTCAGCGGCCTGCCTGCCCACGCTGCCGACGTGTGGTCACCTTGAGCAAACAGCGCGACGGGTTGCGGATCTGCCGCAACTGCTGCGCCCGCGCCAACGCGGTCGCCTGCGGGCGATGTGGGACGGTACGCGAACCCGCCGCCCGAGACGCCGATAACCGCCCGTTGTGTCCGTACTGCGTGGCCAAGGACCCGATCAACCTCGAAGAGTGCGTCCGCTGCGGCCGCCGACGCAACGTCAGCACGCGCATCCCCGACGGGCCACTGTGTCCGACCTGCACCCCGCCGAGCCTGGCCACCTGCTCGGTCTGCGGCCGGACCGGACCCTGCTCGCTGTCCAAAACGACCGGCCAGCCGCGGTGCCGAAGCTGCTCGCGGCGCTGGGCGCGCTGCGCACAATGCGGCCAATGCAGACCAGTACGCGCCGGGACACCACAAGAACCGCTGTGCGGCAGCTGCGCTGTTCCCAACGCCGCCTTCTGGAAAACCTGTCCGAACTGCGGCACCACCGGACGCCTGACCTCCGGTGCCTGCAGCCGCTGCCACCTCCACCAGGAGCTCAACGACCTGCTCGGTGACCCGTCCACCGGAAGTGTCCGTCCCGAGCTGTGCCTGCTGCACCAAACCCTGGCCACCACCAATCCACCCGCCACGGTCTTGAAATGGTTGTCCGGTCCCACCCCGCGCACGGTGCTCGCCGAACTGGCCACCGGGGCGCGCCCGCTGACCCATCAGGCCCTCGACGGGCTACCAGCCAGCAAACCCCTGACCCACCTACGCAGCGTCCTGGTTGCCACCGGAGCACTGCCCGCCCGCGATGAACACCTTGCTCAGATCGAACGCTGGATCACCCAGACTGTCGCGGCCCGCTGCGACCTCGATCAGAAACAGCTGCTGCACCGATACGCGTTCTGGCACGTGCTGCGCCGACTCCGCCAGCGCATCAGCGGCCACACCACCCACAACCAGGCTGTCGCCGCCCGCCGCCGGATCACCGCCGCCACCGCGTTCCTGGACTGGCTGACCGAACGCGAGCTCACCCTGGCCAGTTGCACCCGCAGCGACCTCGATCAGTGGATGACCGAGGCCACCCTCAACCAGCACGGCCAAACCGGGCCGTTCATCCGCTGGGCCAACAACCAGAAACTGACCCAGCTGACGTTCCCCGCCACCCGGTGGACAGGGCCAAGCCGTCCGCTTGATAGCGAAGGCCGCTGGGATAACGCCCGCCTCCTCCTCCACGACAGCACCCTCAAGCCCGAGGACCGCCTCGCCGGGCTCCTCGTGCTGCTCTACGCCCAGCAGCCCGCCGCGATCAGCCGCCTCACCCTCGAGCACATCCACATCCACGACAAGCAGGTACACCTGCGCCTGGGCCGCGAGCCCATCATCCTCCCCGAGCCCGTCGCCGCCCTCGCCCTACAGCTCATCGGTGCCCGACACGGCCACGCCACCATCGGCAACCGCGGCAGCTCGCCCTGGCTGTCCCCCGGAGGACGCCCGGGATATCCGATCAGCCCCTACCGACTCACCGAACGCCTCCACCAGATCGGCATCCACGCAGGACCAGCCCGCTCCACCGCGCTGTTCCACCTCGCCACCGAACTGCCCGCCGCCGTCCTGGCCCGCATGCTCGGCATCCACATCAAAGTCGCCGTCGCCTGGCAACAAGCCTCCACCGGGGACTGGATGACCTACGCCGCCGACATCAGCCGACGCCAAACCACCCAACCGCACCGCCCATCGAGATGAAGGCAGGACAGCCGGTCAGACCCAGGCATTCGGACAGTTCTGATATCCGACTATGCCGTTAGCGGTTGATGTCGCGGCGTTGCGCCAGGTCGCGCTGCCGTGGCCGCAGGTGACGTCATGACCGGCCGCGTCGGCGCACTGGTCGAGGACTACGTCACGCTGCGCCGTGGCCTGGGCTACCGATCGCCCAGTCAAGAACGGTCGCTGCGTGCCTTCGCGCGATACTTGGACCGCGACGGGCACGATGGACCGATCCCGCTGGAGTCGAGCCTGGACTGGGCGACCTCGACCGTCTCGACGGATCCGTGCAACCCGGCCCGGCGGTTGACGGCGGTGCGGGGCTTTTTGCGTCATCTGTCCGTTCGGGACGGCGCCACCGAGGTGCCCCCGCCGGGACTGCTGGGCCCGACCGGGCACCGCAGGCCGCCCCACGTGTATTCCGACCGCGAGATCGGCGAGCTGCTGCGGGCCGCTGCCGGGCTGTCCCCGATCGACGGATTGCGGCCGCGCTGCTACGCCACTCTGTTCGGGCTGGTCGCCTGCACCGGGCTGCGGATCTCCGAAGCGCTGGCACTGTTGTGTGCTGATGTCGACCTGGCCGGTGGCATGCTCACCGTCCGGGCCGGCAAACGCGGCCGGTCACGGCTGGTGCCGCTGCACCCCAGCACCTTGCCACCGCTGCGGGACTACGCCGCCGATCGGGCCCGCCGCTACGGCCCGCCCGGTGACGGTGAGGCGTTTTTCCGCACCGACCGCAGCGACCGGGTCAGCTACAACGCTGCCCATCACACCTTCATCGTGCTGCGCCGGCAGCTGGGCTGGACCGCGGCTGGGCGCACCCGGACGCCACGCGTGCACGACCTGCGCCACCGGATGGTGGTGCGGCGGATCCAGGCCTGGCACGCCCACGACGTGGACGTCGACGCCAAGATCGCGGTGCTGGCGACCTACCTCGGCCACGTGGAGGTGCGTGACGTCTACTGGTACCTGTCGGCTGTCCCGGAGCTGATGAGCATCGTCTCAGACCGCTTCGAAGCCTTCACCGGATGCCCACCGGCAGGTGTGTCGTGAGGGCGCCGCAGATCGGCTTCCCGCAGCTGATGCAGGACTTCTTCCTGCGGCGTCTGGTGGCCCAGCGCGGCGCCAGCGCCCGCACCGTCGAAAGCTACCGCGACGCGTTCGAGCTGCTGCTCGGTTTCGTCGAGCAGCGCACCGGCAAGCCGCCCTCGACGCTCGTACTGGCCGACCTCGACGCGCCGCTCGTGCTGGACTTCCTCGACCACCTCGAGACCGTGCGCGGCAACAGCGCCCGCACCCGCAACGCCCGCCTGGCCGCGATCCACTCCTTCATGCGCTACGCCGCGGTCCGCGACCCGGCATCGCTGCCGATCACCGCACGGGTGCTGGCGATCCCGGCCAAACGCTTCGACCGGCCCGTGCTCGGCTACCTCACCCGGGAGCAGGTCGCCGCGATCCTGGCCGCCCCCGACCGCGGCACCTGGAGTGGGCAGCGCGACGCGGTCCTGCTCGCCACCGCCTACAACACCGGCGCCCGCGTCTCGGAGCTCACCGGCCTGCGGTTCCGTGACGTGCTGCTGGACCGCCAGACCGCGGTGCACCTCCACGGCAAGGGCCGCAAGCAACGCGCCATACCGTTATGGAAGAACACCGCCGCCGAGCTCCGCGCCTGGCTGGACAAGATCAGCCCAGCGCCCGAGGCACCGGTATTTCCCAACCGGGCCGGCGCGCCGCTGACCCGCTCCGGGATCCGCGACCGGCTCAATCGCGCCGTCGCCATAGCCCAACAGCGCTGCCCGTCCCTGCACGGCCAAGCACGTCTCACCCCACACGTTGCGTCACACGACGGCCATGCACCTGCTGCAATCGGGTACCGATCTCGCCGTCATCGCGTTGTGGCTCGGACATTCCAGCCCCGCCATCACACACCAGTACCTCGAAGCCGACCTCGCCGCCAAGGAAGCAGTCCTGCGGCGCCTGACCGATCCAAACCCCCCACCAGCACGGTTCCACCCAGGCGACCGCCTCCTCGCCTTCCTGCAAGACCTGTAATTATGCGCAGTCCACTGACACGCAATCACCACGCCCAACGCGCACCTCCAACCGGGACTGCACATAACCGTGAGCTGAGCCGAATAGGTGTTATGCGCAGCTGCGCATAACACCTACATTTACACTTGGCAGGGCTGGTTGTATCTCGCCACTGTCATCGACTGTTACACCAAAGCCTGCATCGGATACGCCATGGCCGACCATCTCCGCGCTGAATTGGCGATCGATGCGCTGGCGATGGCCGCCCAGAATTATCCGCTCGTCGAGGGCGCGATATTCCACTCCGATCGCGGCACCCAATATACCAGCTCAGCGTTCGCGGTCGCCACCAACCACCTGACCATCCAGCGATCGGTCGGCGCCACCGGAGTGTGCTTCGACAACGCCCTAGCCGAATCATTCAATGCTGCCGTGAAAGTGGAACGGTCAATCGCACCGTTTACCCTACCCGCGAACACGCCCGAAAGGATGTTGCCCGGTACATCGAATTCCGCTACAATACCCAACGTCTCCACTCGGCGCTCGGCTATCAGACCCCGCAAGAGGTCTACGACGAGTACCTAAACCGGCAGTCCGCAGCATGAGATAGCAATTAATCAGCTGTCCGGAAAAACAAGGCGGCCCAATTGTCGGAGTTGCGGAATCCGTGTCCGGTGCAGCGAGTGGTCTAGGGGTCTGCGGGTCTGGTAGAGGGCCATCAGATCCTGGGCAATGACCCAGGCGGCGATGACCTCGCCGTCGAGGTCGCCGGTGTCGAGCCGTTCACTCAACAGGTCCCGGCCGCGCTGGTCGAGGCGGTCGGCGCGGCGGCGCAGCAACCGCCGGGCCCGATACAGCGGGCCGTGTTGGTGGCCGCGGTGGCCGATCTGGGTGCGCCGGACGCGGCGGGATCAACAACTCCAACTCACCACCGCCCGGCCGGCCGGCGCGAGCACCTCGAACCCGGCCAAACCCAACAGTGCACCAACCACCGCCGGGGTAGCGTCTACAACCACCTGGCCCGTATTCAGGGCACCATGACAACACGTGTCGCCCGCTCACCTCCAGGCCTCATGCCGAAGGGTCCTCTCCGATGGGTCGCCTGATGGTCTCCGCTGGAGACGAGGTCTCTGCGTCCCTGTTGGATGGATGTGCGACAGCCGGCGATGTTGGGTGTGCCGGCAAGCGGCTGTTCCCCCTCAGCTACGGAGGGTTCACCTCCGACAGTGGCGCAGGCACAACATCGACAACATTTTGTCGATCCGGAACTCTTAAGCGCCTAGACCGCCGCACAGTAACGACCACTAGGCGCCCAACGACTTAAGGTGTGATGCGCGGGGAACGGGGAGGGGGTTGGGATGACGAGAGTTTAAGGAAGAGGGCGATGGTGTGATCAATCAAGCTTGTTTGATGAAATTGAAGAGTCGCCACTTTCCCGCTGTACCAATAGCGCGCATCGCACTCGCCATGCC
Source organism: Pseudonocardiaceae bacterium (assembly GCA_050700115.1). Lineage (GTDB taxonomy): Bacteria > Actinomycetota > Actinomycetes > Mycobacteriales > Pseudonocardiaceae. Next base: position 24,662 of record JBOHGG010000055.1, on the reverse strand, counting down.
GTCGATTTGCCCGAAAAATCGTTTGACCAGAAATGATCCCACCCCGCGGGCGCGCATCATGTAGCAGTCCTGACGGGAATAGTAAGGTGGAGTACGTTGATTACAATCAATGACGCAATTGTAGCCCTGCGTCAAGAGCTTGCAAAAGCAGCCACAGCTGCCGTCGAACAGCCAGACGGTGGAATTCTCATGACGGTAGAGGAAGCACACGTCGAGCTCCAAGTCACGCTGACCACCGAGGCCAAGGGCACTGCGGAGGTGAATGTTTGGGTGCTCAAACTGGGCAGCCAAGGTGGCGATTCGACGGCTGATTCTCACAAGGTGACTGTCATATTGAAGCCCAGAGCTCTTGATGGAGGCCCAATTCGTGTCGCTTCTAAAGGACCAGCTTTGCCCACCCTCCCTCCTAGGGGCGAATAGAAACATGCCTTCCCGTACAACGCTGCTTTCCGAGAGATGCTACAGGTGGCCATCACCACCCAGGAGCCATCGATCTCGCCCTGCCGCTGCACGAGGTCCTGCCCACGATCGGCCAGATGGCCGTCCGAGGCGGGTCGCTACCGCAATTCGCGCGATGAGTTCAAGGCTCGCCGAGCGCTCTTCGACAGTAGTGGCGAATAAGCGCGTTAATGGACGACGTCGACTGGTCGTCGACCATGCTCGGCCCGTTCACCCAGTAGCCAGCGAACCCGCGCACCACCCTTCACGGGGTACTAGACCACCGGATGCCTATGCCGATGCTGTGGGGCGAGAACTTCCTGCAGCTCTACAACGATGCCTACCGATCGGTCCGGGGCACGAAACATCCGCTCGCACTCAGGCGCACGTGCTCAGGCCGCTGCGCAAGGAGACTTGGCGGGACGCCTGCTACACCGTCGGCCCGGCAATCCGCGGGGCCGACCACATCCGCCAGCCGGTGATACTGGACGATCAGCAGTTCCTGCTCGACCAGCACGAGTCCGTCGAGGAGGTCTCTGCGACCCTGTGTCGCAGCCCGCTGCACGGCAACGGTGGCGACGCGAACGCCTTGCTAGCCACGGCGGCTGAGCGAACCGACCAGATTGTCGACGAGCGCCGCCTTCGGACGCTTCGTGACCTCGCCACGAGCACGGCCGGGTGCGGTAACAGATCGAGCTCGGCGATGCTGACGCCGTCCGGCCGCTGGGGAGGCAGCTGCCCGCAGCGCCGAGCCGGTGCTGGTCAACGGCCTGGACTCCCGCTTCCGGTCGCTGGTTGCTGGCTGCGGGCCGAGCCCCGGCCCGCGGTGCTGCTCTTCCCGCTGCGACCACCTGCCAGAGGAGCACCGGCACAACACGTCAAAACCCTTGGATCAGGACACTCAATCTCAGCAGAACGTGTGTTTACGATATGGCTCTACCGTTGCATGGAGTTGGCCAGCATGTGTCCTGTGTTTCGCCACAGACGGCCGTCGTGAGCCAGTATCACACGGCCGCGTTCGCTGTGCGTGGCGGACGGGGGCGTGGTCGCGCCGCAGCTGGCGGTCGGTGTTTGAGGTCGCAGGACGGTGCCACATGACGCATTCCTGGCGGCTCCGAGTTACTGACCTGTCCGCCGGTACCTGTGGAGCCGGTGTGCTGATCGGCAGTGGTGAGGTGCTCACGTGTGCACACGTCGTCGGAGGCCATGGCGAAGGGCCCACCGTCGACTTTCCTGGTTCCGCCAGCGACACCCGGGTCTCCACGCGAGTCACGCACCACATTCCGCCAGCCGAGGACGGACGGGGCGACCTGGCGATCCTAGCTCTCGACGAACCGCTCCCACCGGACGTTCAACCCGCCCGACTGGGTCGCGGTGAGACATCGGTGGGCCACGCCGTGCAGGCCTTCGGCCACCCCCCTCATTTGTTCGACGGCGTGTGGACCCGCGGCACGGTGCTGGGCTCCGCCGGTCCGGGCGCAGAGTGGATGCAGCTCAGCGGCGTAACGTTGATTGACGAGCGAGTCACGCCGGGCTTCAGCGGAGCTGGGGTGTTCGACGTCGCGACCGACTGCGTCATCGGCGTTGTGGTCGCGTCTTACCTCGTCGAGGCCCGCCACGTCGCGTGGATGATCCCGACAGAGGTCGCGGGCCGATATCTGCCGCCGCTGCAGAGGCGATTGCTTGACGGCACGCCTACTCCCGTGGAACTGAGCGCGGAGGCGATCTGGCGGGTGGCCGAGAAGCTTGCCTCGTTGCGGACGATGATCGATCCCGGCACCCGTAGGCAGATCGTGGAGTCGCTACCCTCATCGGTGGCTCTACGAATACAGCGGCATAGTGCTGTGTTGCCCGACGTTCACGCCATTGTGGTCGCCTGCCTGGAATACGACGGTGCTCTGACCGCACTGCGCAGAGCGGTTCGGCGGCTCGAGGGCCCATCGCGGCGGATGCGAGAGTTTGATGTCGTACTGAATGATCTGGGTGTCGGTGTCACGCGATGAACGAGGTGGTCGTCGGCGTGGAACGCGAACTTACCTTGAAGGAGAGGGAGGGCCTGCTATCGGCGTTCACGCGACTTCCGGGGATGCGGGACCAAGCTCGGCGTACACTCTACATCGAGGAACTGGCGAAACGGTTCCCCACTGTGTTGACAACCCCGCGATACGACGACTCCCAACATGACGTCTGGTCTCTGCTAGAGGTCTGCTCTCAGCTTCCCGGCGCGATCAGTCAGCTCCTCGAGATTGTCACTGTGTTCCACCGGGACAACCAGTGGCTGAGCCCGCTGCGTGTGATGGTCCACAGTTTATTCCCGGCGGCGCTTTTGCTCGATAGTGAGCGGGACCGGTTGATCCGGCTGCTCGACGAGGTCGATGTCCCGGTCTTGGCCGCGAGCTACCGATACGCGGCCCGTGCCACCTTCGACGAGCCGCCGCCTGATCTCACCGATGTCGCTGCGGTCGTACGCCGCATGGAGGCCCACCTTGGCAGGCCAAGACAGCTACCTGCGGTGTTCGACTTCGCTGATCACACCGCCCATCAGACCCGAGGATGGGTCGACGGCGACATACACCGCTGGCTCGACGAGGTGGCCGCACGGCTGGGTTTCGCAGATCGTGCAGACATTGATGCGATGTGCGCGGCGACTCGGCGACGGTTGAACCAACTGCGCCGCTACTACTTCGCCGTGCAACTGGTTCCTGACAACGTACTCGCCGATCGTTACCTGCTCTCGGCGTGGTTGCAGCACGATCGGAGCCCCGAAGAGCCGATCCACCGTGACGACGAAGCCGTACCGCTCAGCGACGTGGGCGAGCGCCTGTTTGACCTCCTGCGGCAAGTCCCGGAACATGTCGACGACGACATCGAAGAGTTGGTGGTGGAGCTGATCCTGCCTCGTGCCCTGATCACTTGGCCAGTCGACCAGTGGCAGGTTGACCGGGAATTTCCCCATGCGCTGGGCACGGCCTATCCCGTAGTCGTCCGCAGCCTAGATCGGCTACGCCGTCCGGATCTGCACGCTCCCTGGGAAAGGAAATGGCGTTGGCTGACAAGGAACGACCGGCGCGCTGACCACTCGTACTTTCGCGATGTGGAAGTACATGATCAACCGGCAGTGTCGGCGCTGCGCGCGATGCTGCTGCGCAACGAGTCACCGGTGGCGCTCGTGATGCGGACTCCACCGCTTAAGAGCGATGGTCTGAGCGCGGATGCTTTCTCGGCCGGTCTTCAAGGAGGTATCCCGATCATGGTGTGGTGTCGGGATACCACCATGTCTAAGGATTTTCAGGAGCAGATCCGCATCAGCCTCGCGAACGGCGATCTATTAAGGTTACCCCAGCGAGTGTTCGAGTTGCGGTTGCTGGCCGCGGAGAATGCCGGCCAGGGGGACGACCACGTCGGATGCCATGTCACGTTGTTGTGGGATGACTTCGACCGAATTCCCGAACCTTTCCGACACCGTGCCCGCGCGCGGGCACCGCGACCGAGAACGGCAGGTACCTCGTGACTGGGCAAGCGGGTAAGCCACACACAGGCTGGCGCATCTACCGTGGAGATCGGCAGCCTCACGACGGCATCACGGACCTCCCGCCCCCACCGCCGTGGCGGGCGTTCGACGGTCAGGTTCTCCAAGCGCCGACGCCCGATCCGGTGACCGAGACCACCTTGTCGTCTGCTGCAATGCAGCGAGCGAAGGCGTACCTTCCAGATGAGGAGCTAGTCGACGTCGTCAACATCGCGATGTTGCTTCGTCGGCCGCTGCTGGTGACAGGCAAACCGGGTACGGGCAAGTCGACGCTGGCGCATAGCATCGCCTTCGAGCTGAAACTTGGGCCGGTGCTGCACTGGCCCATCACCAGTCGTAGTCAGATGCAGGACGGGCTATATCGCTATGACGGCATAGAGCGGCTGCAGCAGACGAACCCGCAGCGCCGAGAAGGGAAGGTCCCGGGGGGAACGACCATGGAAGCCGACGTTGCGAACTTCATAAGGTTAGGGCCGCTTGGTACGGCCCTGCTCCCGCGCAATCGTCCCCGCGTGTTACTCATCGACGAGCTGGACAAAAGCGACACCGACTTTCCGAATGATCTCTTGAATGTCCTGGAGGAGGGGCAATTCGAGATCTCCGAGCTGAGCCGGCTGGCCACGCTGGAAACCGTGCGGGTGTTGACCCACGATCTTGACGGATGGGCCCACGTGGCGCACGGCAGTTTACGCTGTAACGCATTTCCCATTGTGATCATCACCAGCAACGGGGAACGTGAGTTTCCGCCCGCTTTTCTGCGGCGTTGTCTTCGCCACACTATCACGCCGCCGAGCGCCACCAAGCTAGCCCGCATTGTCGCCACCCAGCTGGGGGATGATGCATTTCAGAATGCTGGGGACCTGGTGGACGAGTTCGTCGACCTCCGGGAGAGGGTCGATCTCGCTACCGATCAGCTTCTCAACGCGGTGTACTTCGCAACCTCCGGTCGCCAGCCAGACCCAGCCACCCGAAAACGCATGGTTGCGAAGCTGTTCCGAGGACTCGGCTCGGCAGCGGAGTCGTAATGAACAGGGTTTCGTTGCTCCACTTCATCGAGGCTAGTCGACTCGCCGACCTGGACCTCACCTCCGAAGAATTCGCCGAGGTGTGCTGGCTGGCTGCGGCGACGGCGCAAGGCATGGAGCTGCCCGGCGACGAGCGGCGCGAACAGTTGTTCGCCGGGACCGACACCCAAGCCCCGGACAGCACAGCCCCGCAGGTGCCACCCGCCACCCCGCCACCTCCCGAGGGCAGAGCGGAGATCGAGGGCACGGCGGAGATGAGGACAACCCAGCGGCGCGCGACACAGTTCGAGCCGCCGGGCGTACCCTTGCGCTCGCCCGCAGCGCCTGCGCTGCCCCGCCGGCTGGCGCTGGCTCGCGCTCTGCGGCCGCTGAAGCGCAAGATTCCCTCCCGCACGACGCAGTACCTCGACGAGGCCGCTACCGCCGAGCGGGCCGCAGATACCGATCTATGGCTGCCCGTTTTTCGGCCCGCACCAGATCGCTGGCTGGACCTCGCGGTGGTGGTCGACGAAGCGCCGTCGATGACGGTCTGGCGCCGGACGGTCACCGAATTGCTTCAGATGCTGAAAGAGTCCGGGGCGTTTCGGAGCGTACGGATATGGCGATGCAACAGCGACGATGCCGCGGAGCAGCCACTGACGCTGCGCGGCGAGACCACTACCGCGATCCCCGGTCGGGATCCCCGCGAACTCATCGACGCTGCGGGGCAGCGGATGATCCTGGTGGTTAGCGACCGGATGGGCGCTGGCTGGCGGGATCGCAGGATGGCCCAGGTGCTCGGCGTGTGGGGAGCAGCCGGGCTGGTGGCCGTGATCGATCTTCTCCCGCAGCGGATGTGGGAACAAAACGTCCATAGGATCGTTCCGGTGCAGCTGCGTTCGATCGAGCCCGCCACCTGCAACGCGCAGTTACAGTGCCGTAGCCGGGAACCCACGCTTGAGGTCAGCCAGCAGCGGATTCCGGTTCCGGTACTGGAGCTCGATGACCGTTGGTTGGCCGGTTGGGCAGCGATGTTGGCAGGCGCCGAGACTGGCTGGACCAACAGTATGGTGATCTTTCCGGATGCGCCCGCAAGTGAGGACGGGGACAGTGCTGGCCCCGAAGAGGACGTGGACCCCGACGCTCAGGTGAAGAGGTTCCGGGCACAGGCGTCGCCGCGGGCGTTCCGGCTCGCAACGTTACTAGCCGCCGCGGCTCCGCTGCGACTGCCGGTGATGCGGCTGATACAGCATGCATTGCTTGACAATTCCGGCCCGGTGCATCTGGCCGAATTTTTTCTTGGTGGTCTCCTGTCCCGGGTAAGTTCCTCCGATGTGCATTCCGACCCTGAAGAAACCGACTACGATTTCCAGCCGGGCGTACGCGACGTGCTACTCAGTCACTTGACTCCCTCCGAGGCGCTACGGGTACTCGCGGAGGTCTCAGCCTTTGTCACCGAGCGGCTGGGCATGCCTGTCGACTTCCTCGCCGTGGTCACGACGAACGACCTCCCGCTTCCCTTGGTTGAGCGAAGCCAGCCGTTCGCGTTGGTGACTCTTCAAGTGTTGCGCGCGCTGGGCGGTGTCTACGCAGAGAAAGCAGATCTCCTTGAGCGCCAGATGATGCCTCCTCCGACCAGTCCCGAGAACTCAGTACCCAGCTCACCTGCATTGCAGGACAGTTTTACTACACCATCTATCGACCGCGGGAACGGAGACGACGTGACATCCCCTGGAATGCGGGCAACGCACGGCTACAAGGGTCAACCCGATACCCAAGCCGCTGTCCGGGGGGGTGGTGTCCCGCCCCGGAACGTCAACTTCACCGGCCGCACGGATCTCTTACGACAGCTACGCGAAACATTGCTCAATCCCAGCCGCTCCGCAGTGCTGGTTCCGCGCGCGCTGTACGGACTCGGTGGCGTGGGCAAGACTCAGCTGGCGATTGAGTACGCCTACCGCTACGCCTACGATTACGACCTGATCTGGTGGATTCCGGCGGAGGAACCGGCAGACGTGCGGCGCTCGCTTGTGCAGCTCGCGGCCGAGTTGAAGCTGCCCGAGAGCTCGGACGCCACCCAGACGGTGCAGGCTGTCCGCGACGTCTTGGAAGCTGGCGATCCGCGTCGCTGGCTATTGATCTTTGACAACGCCGACGACCCACGAAAGCTCAAGCCCTTCGTGCCCCGCACCTCCGGGCACGGCCACGTACTCATCACCTCCCGCAATCAGGCGTGGGCTGAGCAGGGACAAGCGCTGGAGGTCGATGTCTTCACCCGCGCCGAGAGCACCAGCCTGCTTCGCCGGCGCGGGAAGGACATCTCGATCCAGGACGCCGACCGGTTGGCGCAGCTCCTTGGTGACCTGCCGCTGGCGCTGGAGCAAGCCGCCGCCTGGCACGTCGAGACTGGCCGGAGTGTTGCCGACTACCTGCAGCTCTACGAGGACAAGTTGCAGGAGCTGAGCGACGAGCGACTGCCGGAGCAGTATTCGCGTCCCGTGGGGGCCGCCCTCGGCGTGACAATCGACCGCATCGGTGAAGAATTTCCGGCCGGCGCGCAGCTGCTCGAGCTGTGCGCGCACTTCGGCGCCGAACCCATCACGGTCAAGATGCTGTGGCATGGCCGGTATGCGAACGGAATACCGTCACCATTGAAACGCACCATGCGCGATCAGCGCCCGCTACGGCGACTGCTGAACGAGATGGACCGGCACGCACTGGTCCGGTTTGACACGGTACGTGATCGCTTCCAGGTGCACCGGATGGTGCAGGCGATGGTCCGCGCTAGCCTGAGGCCTGACCAGCGTGCTAGCACGTCGCAATGTGCGCAGAGCATGCTCACTGTGGCCAATCCCGGCAACCCCGATGACATTGAGCCCGGTGAACTGGCGCGACACGCCGAACTGTCACCGCACATCGTGCCATCCGGCATCGTCTCCGCGGACGACGAGGAGGCCCGGCGGGTGGTGCTGGACCAGATCCGAGCCCGGTACGTGGTCGGCGATTACGAGAGCAGCCGAGATCTCGCCCAGACGGTGGTCGAAGAGTGGGAGCAGCGCTGGGGAACATCGGACGAACTCACCCTGCTCGCTCGACGACATCTCGCAAACACGATACGGGCGCTGGGCTTTCCGGCCGAGGCCCTCGCCATGGACGAGGAAACGGTCGCCGCGTTCACACAGACGCTCGGCGAGAACCATTATCACACGCTGGCGACCGCCAACAGCCTGGGCGCCGACCTGCGTGCCGTCGGACAGTTCCATCGCGCACTGGAGCTGGACGAGCAGAATCTTGCCCGCCACAACGCTGTGCTCGGAACGGATGACCCGGCCACCTTGCGTACCGCCAACAACTACGCGGTGGACCTGCGGTTGCTCGGCGACTTCGCTGAGGCACGCGCGCTGGACGAGGAGACCACGGCACTTCGTCGTTCCCTCTACGGCGAGGAGCACGAGTCCACCCTGTTTGGGATCAGCAACGTGGTGCGTGATATGTACGGCCAAGGGGAGTACGCCGAGGCGCTGGCGCTCCAGGAGTTGGTACTTCCTGCCCACGAGGCGGTGCGGGGTAGCGGACACCCTGACGTGATGCTGGCTAAGCGCAGTGTCGCTGTCCTGTACCGGAAGCTGGGCAGGCACGCCCGTGGTCGGGAGATGGCGGAGACGAACTTCCTGGCTTACCGCACCCGGTTCGGACCGAACCACGAGAACACCTTGGCCGCGATGATGAGCTTGAGTAACGCGCTGCGCCAGGACGGTGATGTGGAGCGGGCACTCGAAATCGGCAAGGAGGCCCTGAACCGGTACCGGCAATACTTTTCACAGCATCCCTTCGTCGACGCGTGCGCAGCGAACATCGCTATCGTATTGCGCCAGTTCGGCGACGTGGCGGCGGCTCGGGAGCTGAACGAGAGGACCCACGACAATCTGCGCAAGACACTCGGGGAAAAGCATCCGTACACGCTGTGCTGCGCGGCTAATCTCAGCAACGACCTGGCCGCCATGCGCGACTACACGGCGGCCAGCAATTGGTCAGCGAAGACCCTGCCGCTGTCCCAGGAGGTCCGAGGTAACAACCATCCTTACACACTGGCGTGCGCGAACAACTATGCCATCGATCTGATCGCTACAGGTGAGGAAGTGCAAGGACAGGAACTGTCCGCCGACACCGTCCGTCGCTTCACCGATGTGCTCGGGGCAGGTCATCCCGACACCGACTTGGCTCGGGATCACCGGCGCATCGACTGCGATATCGAGCCGCCGCCTACTTAAAGAGCGCGGGTCACTCCGCGGCGGCAGCGAGCCATCTGGCCAGTTCTTCGGGGCTGGGTGGATCGCCGCTTTGGGTCGCCAGCGTCCAGTAGAGGGCGCGGATAAGTTCCGGCTGGGTCCGCCAGATCGTGGCCTCGGCAGTGTCCGCAACGCGCTGCCGGGCCAGGGACAAACCAGTCCAAGCGGCCACGCTCGCGGTGTCATTGGACAAGGCCCTCCGGTAACCGGCGGCCGCTAGGTCGTAACGACCCTCCGCGAGGTGGACATCGCCATCGTGCACATCGCCATCGTGCTCAGGGGCTGGCTGGGCCGAGGGAGCATCGGTCACCAGGTCTTGTGCCGACCGATCTGCGGCGACGGTCGCGAGCAGACGCGCGCGGCCGCTCTGCACGGACTGTTGGGGCTGGGGTGCCAGGAGTGGATCAGGTAGCACCGGGGCGGGTCGCCCGGCCCGCCAAGCGTCGACGACGGTCTGCACTGCTGCCGGGTCGGGGCGCAGGTTGCTGATCCGCCACGTGATGTGATGGTCGTCGCTGGCCAGCTCGGCGTACCGGCGTTGCCGCTCCGGCAACTGTCCGGCGAGCAGCCCGTCGGCCCAGGTCGTCATGCCGCTGACGAACCGCCGACCGGCAGTGGTGAGTCCGGCTGCCGCCTGAAGTATCTTGAGAGCCTGTTGCACCTGCACCTGCGCCCGCGCGAACTCGTGCCAGGCGCGAGTGTCGTTATCTACGATGCTTCGACGCTGCCAAAAGTCCGCTACCCCGAGGAATGCGTACGTGCCGTGCAGTAGCGCGGCCAGGGGTCTGGGCTCTAACCGCCAGGGGGCGTAGTACAGGCGCTCGTCGGTTGGCTCGCAGAGCTCCACGAGGTCCAGCAGGGCATTGAGCTTGGCGTGCTGGAGTTCGTGGCAGAGCACCGCGGCGAAGCCCAGCGGCTCGACGGGGTAGGTAAGAGCGACGGCACCGAATGACTGGCGCGCGGTGGCGCTCATGCCGTGCCCGGGTACCTGTTCCACCAGCGGGGTAAGTGCCACCAGCAGCTCGGCGAGCTGTGCCGCCCAGCGGTCGTGGTCGTGGCACAGTAGTCGCCAGGTTGCCGCGAACCGCGCCCGCCAGCCGGTGCAGTGCGACCGCGGGAGACGACCGGTTGCGTGCATAGCCGGCGGTGCCCGGTAGGGGTCCAGATCGTCGAGGGCCACATGGATTGGTATGGCCGTCGGGTCCGCCAGCCGCTGCAGCCCGTACCAACTGGCACGGTCCAGGGATGGGTCGGCCGGGAGGTCGACTTCGCCCACGGTCGTGCGATTCGCGTTGCGGCGGATCGGCAAGGGACTGATGTCCGTCCTGGGGCGGCATAAGCCGATGCTGGGCAGGCTGACAGTTCCGTCCGTGGGCCACACATCCAGATCGAACTCCAGGCCGGTCCGGATCGCCGCTGCGGCGGCTATCTCGGCCAGATGGGCCAACGGTGGCCGTCCCTGAGGTCGCCGTAGCTCCCGCGCGCACTGGACGAGCCATGCCCCCACGTAAGGGTAGGCGAGCACTCCAGTGGCGGCAGCCGGATCGTGCCGATGCGCCTCGGTGAGCAGCTCAAGGCTCGCCGCGACGGTGGATGCGGCGGCTGGTCGGGCGACCTGCCGTCCCGGCTTCTCCTCGACCTCGTCAGCGATCATGCGCAACATCAGCAGGTGCTTGCTCAGCTGGCCGTCCCGTAGCACCGACAGCCCGGCCGGATCCGCGTGACCTGCCGCGATCGCGTCGAAAGAGGCGGCGAGCAGGCGATGACGGGCGGTCATAGGCTGGCGTCTCGTAGCGTCGTGAGATCCTGCCTCAGCCGGTTACTGACGTGTCGGATCAGGTACTGCAGGTCCCGGCAGTACACCGACGGATTGCGGAAACCACTGCCGCGCCGGTACCGATGTGCGTAGTGACCCCCGCCACAGACCCGCCGTACGGGGCAGCACTGGCACAAGTCGGGGAGGGCGGCCATCCCGATCTGCCGTGCCACGATCGCGGGGTGGCGCAACGCATCGTCCATGTCGTTGTCGTAGACGGTGAGCGCGGTCTGTACAGCTCCGGCGTAGGCCGTGCGCAGCGCGTCGACCTGCTCCAGTCCGCCGTCGGTGTTCACAACGATCATCGCCGCCGCACTGAGACCGATCTGCTCGGTCTCGCTTGCGCCACCCAGCAGCAGATGGATGACCTCACGAAACAACCGGACGCGCGTCTCCTGTCGCGGAGCTCCGTACCACCGGTTGAAGGCCGTAGCGAGCCATTCGCCGTACTCGCGGTTGTACGGCGAATCATGCCGAAGCGGCGGGGCCGACCAGTTGGCGTGCGGCAGCAGGAAGTCCACTTGCGGTGGAGCGAATTCCAGCAGCGATTCGTAGACACCGACAGGGTCCGCGGCCAAGTCGACGACGGCCAGCAGGCCGGCGAACAGCGGGCGGTGCTTGCCGTTGCACAGCAGGCGCAGCGCCCGGACCGTCGCTGCGTGACTGCTGGCCCCACCGGGCCGCTGCCGGTGCCGGTCGTGCGTCGCCTGGTCACCGTCAAGGCTGACGGCAATGCGGATGTTCTCCCCGGCCAGCTCGTCGAGCGCGGTTTCGTCGAGCAGGGTCCCGTTGGTCTGCACACTGAAGGCCACGGCCGTCCCCTCGGGCATCGCAGCCCGCAGGGTGGCAGCGGAGCGGGCGAGCGTCGGTGCCCCCGCTAGGAGTGGCTCCCCACCGTGGAAGACCACCTGTACCTTGTCGAGTTCGTGGCGGCGCGCATGCTGTGCAATGCGCTCCCCGGTACGTCGCAGGGTCTCGGCGGACATCTGCCGGGGCAAGTCCCGCCAGGACTGGTCGGCCGCTTCGTACATGTAGCAGTAGTCACAGGCCAGGTTGCAGCGCGCGTGCATCTTGAGTATGAACTGACGGAGCGGTGTCGGCCGCCACGCCACCGCATCCACGTCGAGCCCGTCGGCTGGCCATTCCCCGATCAAAATTGAACTCCTCGCATCGACCCCGGGGGACATCACATCAGGAAACTCTGGAACGCGGCGGCGATGTACTCCTGTTGATCCACGTCCTGGGCGAGTCGTCGCAGCGACTGTGCGAGCACCGACTCATCCATGGTCATCACCTGGGACAGCGGCAGGTTGGTCAGATCCACGAGGCCGGTCTCTTGGTCCAGCAACGGATCGGTCATTCAGGGCTCCTGTCCGCTGGTGCGCGAGGCGCCGCTCAAACACTACTGAGCTACATGTATTGAACGGACAGTAAGGCCGATACCGCAAGAGCCTCTTGACGAGATCCCGAGTTCGGTGGGGTCCACCGCATCTCGATGGGACTGTGCATAGAGGGGAAGACGTCGTCCGGCATCCCAGGCCATGTGCCGTATTTGTCGTGTTCATCCGGTCCTCCTGCCGGGATCAGGGTTTCGCGGAGCAATGCTTGAAACCTAATAGGACTGCACGCCATCGGATGACCTCGACGTGAAACCCGGGGCTGGACTCCTCTTCACAGGCTGTGGGTTCCGGTGCCGCGCCCTCGTGGAGGCGGAGCGCTCCCGTCTCCACGAGGGGCCATGATCGTGACCCGAGCCGTCCGCACGGCGGCTTCTCCTTGTAATGCGAGCTGTGAACTCTGTCCAGAGACTGACGTCCGTGCGGTAAGAAGGGGGGTTACGAACTGCTCATCGGATGCCAGGCCTGCGAGCCCTCCTATTATCGGCTCTCAGCCACGAATCTGGGACGGGGCCTTCTGATCCATGTGCGCTGATGATCACGACTTATGCCGCCGTGGGCGAGGAGTAAGCGTAGTCGATAGTTGTCGAAGTTGCGGAATCCGTGTCCGGTGCGGCGAGTGGTCTCGATCAGGAGGTTGAGCGCTTCGGCGGCGCCATTCATCCCGGTTGCTCCTCCTCCGGCGGTGATACCGTCACGGCGCGGGCGGCGTCGGGTCCGTCGGCCAGCAGCACCCGGAATCCGTTCTCGTCGAGCACCGGCACCTTGAGCGCCACGGCCTTGTCGTACTTGGAGCCAGGCGCATCCCCGACCACGACGAACGCGGTCTTGCGCGACACCGACCCGGCGGCCCGGCCGCCCCGCTCAGCGATCGCCTCGGCCGCCTCGTCCCGGGAGAACCCATCCAGCGAGCCAGTGACCACAATGGACAACCCCTCGAGATGGCGCGGCACCGACTTGTCAACAGTTTCAGCCATCCGCACCCCGGCGGCGCGCCACTTGGCCACCACCTCGCGGTGCCAGTCCACCGCGAACCACTCGCCCACGGCCGCAGCGATCGTCGGTCCGACGCCGTCGACCGCGGCCAGCGCCTGCTCGTCGGCACTCTCAATGGCATCTAACGAGCGGAATTCGCGGGCCAGCGCCTGCGCCGCGGTGGGGCCGACGTGCCGGATCGACAGGGCCACCAGCACCCGCCACAGCGGGCGATCCTTCACAGAGTCCAGATTGGACAGTAGCTTGCGCCCATTGGCCGACAGTTCTCCCGCCTTGGTGCGGAACAGATCCACCACCAGCAGCTTGGGCTCGTCGAGGGTGAACAGGTCCCCCTCGTCCTGCACCACGCCAGCAGCCAGCAGTGCCACCGCGGCCTCGTAACCGAGCACCTCGATGTCGAAGGCTCCGCGCCCGGCCACGTGGAAGATCCGCTCCCGGAGCTGGGCGGGGCACGAACGGGCGTTGGGGCACCGGATGTCGACGTCGCCCTCGCGCTGGTGGCGCAGTTGCGTGCCGCACTCCGGGCAGTGCGTCGGCATCACGAACTCGCGCTCGTCACCGCCGCGCAGGTCCACCACCGGGCCGAGCACTTCGGGGATCACATCACCGGCCTTGCGGATCGTCACGGTGTCCCCGATCAGCACTCCCTTGCGGCGCACCTCGTCGGCGTTGTGCAGCGTCGCCAAGGACACCGTGGATCCGGCCAGGGTCACCGGCTCCATGAAGGCGAACGGGGTGACCCGCCCGGTACGTCCGACGTTGACCCGGATATCCAGCAGCTTGGTGGTGGCCTCCTCGGGCGGGTACTTGAAGGCGATCGCCCAGCGCGGCGCCCGGGAAGTCGAGCCCAGGCGACGCTGCGCAGACACTTCGTCGATCTTCACCACCACGCCGTCGATCTCGTGTGCCACGTCGTGGCGGTGCTCGCCCCAGTAGGCGATGTACTCGATCAGCTCGTCGATCGTGGACAGCAACCGGGTGTGCTCGGACACCGGCAGCCCCCAGACCCGTAGCGCCTCGTAAGACTGCGACTGGCGGGTCGGCTCGAACCCGCGCCGACGACCTAGACCATGGCAGAGCATCCGAAGTGGACGGGTCGCGGTCACCCGCGGATCCTTCTGCCGCAGCGAACCCGCTGCGGAGTTGCGGGGGTTGGCGAAGGCCGGCTTGCCCGACTCGACGAGCCTGGCGTTGAGCTCGGCGAAGTCGGCGAGCCGGAAGAACACCTCCCCGCGCACCTCGAGCAGCTCGGGTACCGGGTACTCGGAGGACTCGTGCAGCCGGTCCGGGATGTCGTGCAAGGTGCGCAGGTTGAGCGTGACGTCCTCGCCGGTGCGCCCGTCGCCGCGGGTGAGGCCGCGGACCAGCCTGCCGTTCTCATAGAGCAGGTCCACGGCCAGCCCGTCGATCTTCAGCTCGGCGAGGTAGTGCACCTCGTTACCCACCTCACGGGCGACGCGATCGGCCCAGGTGCGCAGCGCATCGGTCTCGAAGGCGTTGTCCAGGCTGAGCATCCGCTCGAGGTGGTCGTGCGCGGCGAACTCGGTGCTGAAGCCGCCGCCGACCAGCTGCGTCGGGGAGTCCGGCGCTACCAGCTCCGGCCAGCGCTCCTCCAATTCCTGCAGCCGGCGGAACAGCCCGTCGAACTCGGCATCGGAGACGGTGGGGGCGTCCAGCACGTAGTAGCGGAACTGGTGTCCGCGCACGGTCTCGGCGAGCTCGCCATGCTCGGTTCTCACCTGAGCAGGCGTCCCGGTGGTGCCGGTCGTCAGGTCGTCGGTGCTAGCCACGCCGCGAGACTAGCTCCGGCCACCGACAGACCGGCAGATGCAGCGCGGCCCCGCACCAGAATCCGGTGCGGGGCCGCGCTGGATACGCTCAGTGGAGTGCGCGGACCTTCTCAGCCTGCGGGCCCTTGGGACCCTGGGTCGACTCGAACTCAACACGCTGGTTCTCGTCCAGGCTGCGGTAACCGTCACCCTCGATGGCGGAGAAGTGGACGAACACGTCGGGGCCACCCCCGTCGACGGAGATGAAGCCGAAGCCCTTCTCCGCGTTGAACCACTTCACTACGCCCTGTGTCATGTGCTCTCCCTGTGAAATCTGCTGCCTGGGCCGGCACCGTGCCGGCCCGTGGTTGCCCGGACCACGCGTACCCGATGGGAGACCCCGACGGGAGCGCGAACCCGTAGTCAGACATTCCACGGACGCTTCACAACGATCGGGGAACTACACGACCACAACCGGGCGCCACGCTACCACCTTTTGCCGTCACCGCCAGTGGGCAACGTTCATCAGATCGGCTGCAACGCGGGTTTGATGTTGGCGTTGTGGTGGAAGACGTTGTCCGGGTCGTACTCGGCCTTGATCCGGGCCAGCCGCTCGTACTTGGCCGGACCGTAGGCGGCGCGCACCCGATCCTCCTCGATGTCGGCCATGGCGTTGACGTAGCTACCGGCATCGGTGGCGTGCTGGTGCAGCGCCTCCCAGAACGACCGAACCCAGACACGTGCGGCGGCGAGCGACTCCGGGTCGTCGGTGAGCCCGACTATGAAGACGCCGAAACGGGTCGACCGGCTGCCGCCGAACGCGGTCTCGTCCTCGCCGACCTCCGCGTAGGCCCCACCGAACCGGTAGACCTCCATCATCGACAGCGGCGAGGTCTTGCGAGGCTGATGATCGGTGATCACCGCGATTGCCTCGTCGGACAGCTCGTCGAGCAAGAGGGACTTCTCATAACAGCTGACCCCCCACGGTGCGCCTTCGTCGAACATCTGCTGCAGCGCGACGTAGGGCATGGGGGTCATGAACTCGAACAGCGGCGGGAGCGCCTCGCGGATGGGGGCCAGCACCCGGGTGTGCTCCTCGGCCGACCCGAAGCCGACGATCGCCAGGATGTAGCCGGGCATGAAGTGGAACCGCTCCGGCACGAACGGGGCCGGTGGGGCGTTGACACTGGTGATCATGGCGTTGGTGTGGGCGGGGAGCGTGGCGAACAGGTCCCGGCCGAGCTTCAGCACTTCGGTGCCCTGGTCAAGGCCCCAGAAGAACAAACCCAGGTGCACCACGGGGCCGACCGGGTGCAGCCGGAACTCGAACTCGGTGACCACGCCGAAGTTGCCGCCACCACCGCGCAGCGCCCAAAACAGATCGGGGTGCTCGTCGGCGGAAGCCCGCAGCCGGCGCCCGTCGGCGGTAACCACCTCAGCCGACACCAGGTTGTCCACAGTCAAGCCGTACAGGGGCAGCAGCCACCCGATCCCGCCACCCAGGGTGAGACCGCCCACACCGGTGTGGCTGATGATCCCGGCCGGCACCGCCAGGCCGTGCATCTGGGTGGCGGCGTCCAGCTCGCCCAGGGTCGCGCCGCCGCCAACCCGTGCCCGGCGCGTCGCTGGATCAACCTCGACGTGGTGCAGCGGGCTGAGGTCGATCATCAGGCCGTGATCGCAGATCGCGGTACCCGCGGTGTTGTGGAAACCGCCGCGTACTGAGATTTCCAGTCCGCGTTGCCGGGCGAACGCGATGGCGGCAGCCACATCGGCAGCGCTGCGGCAGCGCGCGATCACCGCCGGATACCGGTCGATCTGGCCGTTCCACGCTGAGCGTGCCTCGTCGTAACCGTGGTCACCGCGGGTCAGCGCAGTACCGGACAAGTCCGCGCGAAACGCCTCGATATCGATGATTTGTGTCACGGACCGAACCTCCCAGTACCTCTCGCCGATCCGACGGTACGCGGCGCAGGGGCGGCCCGGTAGACGTCACCCGATCACCAGGCGTGACTACAGATCGAGCTGCCACTCTCCTACCCGGCGGTACGGCCGGTACCCCATCGCCTCGTTGATCCTGACCATGTAGGGGTTGGAATCAGCGTTGCAGGTGTCGATGACGCGCAGCTCGGGACGCTGCGCGCGAGCGTAGTTCAGGTTGGCCACCTTGATCAGCGTGCCCAGCCGGTGGCCGCGGTGCTCCGGCGCGACGATGGTGTCGCACTGGTCGGCATACCAGTGCGACGTGGCGTCGCCGACGATCTGGGTGAAGGCGACCAGCTGCCCGGCGCCGTCCACTGCCGCGGTGGTGACCATGTGCAGGCCACAGGCCAGGTTTCTGACGTCCCGCGCCTGCATCCGCGCCGCGTCGTAGGCCTCCGCTTCCCAGCGCAGATCATCCAGCGGGGCATCGGTGGACATCCGCCCGGTGAGATACGCGATGTCGTCGAGCCACTGCTGCGGTGTGCCGCCTACCCACTGGACCAGCGAATAACCCTGCGACTTGCCCCGGGCCTGCGCGTCGAGCCCAGCGAGCACAGCCGGGTCCACCGAGCCGACGTCGAGGCGCCGCCAGGTCTCGACCAGTGCCAGCGCCGCTCCGGACGCCGCCGCGAACCGCCCTCCCGGGTCGGGAACGGCGGAGTCCAGCGGTTGGCCCACTGAGCCGACCAGCCGGATCCGGCCCTGCTCGGTGGCCTCAGCCCGCAGGTGGTCGAGCAGCGCCCGACCGATGCCGCGCCGCCGGTGCTCGAGCGCCACCAGGATCTCGCCGGCGGCGTTGTGCAGGTTGTCCAGCACCGGGAGGTAGAGCACACAGCCACCGACCACCGAGCCGCCGTCGTGAGCCAGCCACGTGGTCGCGACCTCGCCGGGCCACGGATGCCGGAAGCTGCCGAGCTCGTGTACCCAGCACGGCGGCGGGTCAGCTGGCCGGTCCGCGCCCACCACTGCGCAACGCAGCTCGTACCACTGCCGGATGGCCGCCTCATCGGACGGCTCGACCGGCGCGAGTGACCGCGCACTGCGGCTGATGGTGGCCATGCCCCTAATTCCGCCATGACCGAGCACCGCGCGCCACCGAATTTCGTTGTCTGTGCCCCCTTACGGCGACCATGAGTCGGGCGGGTCGACGAACGCCTGTCCGAGTTCTCGGGCCAGGGTCAGCGCCCGCGAGGCCCAGTCCGGGGACGCGCCGGCCAGCCCGCAGGACGGGGTGGGCACGCAGCGCTCGGCCAGCAGTGCGCGGCTGAAACCGAGCCGGTTCACCAGGTCGAGCGCCGGCCGGGCCAGGCCGGCCAGGGTGGGCGCGACCGCAGGTGCCATCGCAGGCACCAGCCCGAGCAGCACCGTTACGCCGGAGTCCCAGGCCTCACCGAGCGCGTCGACGGTGGCCCGGGGCGCCCCGGCGAGCAGTTCGGCGTCGACGGCCAGCGCGTCGGCCCCGGCGCCGCGCAGCAACGCCAACGGTGGCCGCGGCGCGCAGCAGTGCACGATCCGCGGCACCGCCACGGCGTCGAGCACACTGCGCAGCAGCTCGATCGCCGCATCCTCGGGAACTGCAGACACGGTGCCGTACCCCGACGGGGTGGGTACGCCGCCGGCGAGCACCGCGGGCAGACCCGGCTCGTCGAGCTGCACAACGACTTTCGTCCCCAGCCGGCGGGAGAGCTCCGCCACATGCACCCGCAGCCCCTCGGCCAGCGACGCGGCAAACTCGCGTAGCGCGCCAGGATCGGTGAGCACCTTGTGCCCACTGCGCAACTCCACCTCGGCGGCCAGCGTCCACGGCCCGGCGGCCTGCACCTTGACCACCTCTGGCCGCGCCCCAGCGGAGTCCACCGCCTCCTCGAACGCGTCCAGGTCGGTGTGCAGTAGGTCCACGCCACGGCGGTGGTCACCACCGGGCCGCGCGGTGACCCGGTACCCGGAGGGCACCAGCTCGACAGCGAGGTCGACGAGCAATGCCGCAGTGCGGCCGATCATGTCTGCCCCGGCGCCCCGGTCAGGTAGCTCTGGCAGGTGGGGTAGGTCGGGTAGCTCGCCGATCACGGTGCGGGCGGCCTCGAGAACGTCGGTGCCGGGCATCGAGCCGATCCCGGTGGCGGTGCCGGGGGGCCAGGGAGGTCGGTCAGTCACCGGGTCTTTCTATCAGGTACCGGAGTATGGAATCTCAGTAGCATGTCGCGGCCCGGCTACGTATTCGAAAAGCAGCTCCACGGCTAGGTAGCCCGCTTGGCAGAGATAGGTGCGGCTACCGATTGCCACAGGACATTACGGTCGGGCACGGTATGTGATGGCGAATCAGCAATACAAACGACGAGATGTTTTCCGTGCCCCGAGACCACCTCGACCACCTTCCCTAGGAGGATTTGATGTCTGACACAGTGAGCTTTGGCGAGCTCGAAGGGCAGCACGTGGAGCTGCTGCCGGCCCGCACCGTCCTGTCGCTGTTCAGCGCCGGTGACGGCGGCGTCGGTGGCGACGGCACCGACGGCGTGGGCAAGCTCGGGATCAAGGTACTCAACATCCCCCTGATTCCCGGCGGCGGTAACGGCATCGGCACCCCCGGCGCCCCTGCTAATGGCTGACGGCGCTGCGAGCACGCCCGCGCAAGGCTGAGCCCAGCGCTTGCAGCTGGGGTCTGCGTCATGAACTCGACGCCACCGACGTCTCGAGCGCTGGGGATGTCGGTAACGTCGAGTTCACGACATGCAGTTCCGTGTGACCCAGTAATCAACCGATGAAGTGTTTTTCCGTGCCGGGATCACCCCGTGCCACCTTCTCTAGGAGAAATTCGATGTCTGACACAGTGAGCTTTGCTGAGCTCGAAGGGCAGCACGTGGAGCTGCTGCCGGCCCGTACCGTCCTATCGATGTTCAGCGTCCACGACACCGGCGGCACCACCCCTGGCGGCCTCGCCCCCGACCAGGTCGCCCGGACCGCCCTCAGCTGGTTCGGCATTGCCAGTACGAGTCCCGGCGCCGAAGGCAGCAACGACAGTGGCAATACTGGGGCCGACAACGGCTGAGTCCGCTCGCGGGTGGGCTCAGCTGGTAGCGGTGATGGTGGCGCTGCCGAGCACGACGTCACCGCCGGCGTCGGGCCGGTACAACACGACGGCCTGCCCGGGTGCCACCCCCCGCAGCGGTTGCCACAACTGCACCCGCACACCATCATCGATGGCCTCAGCCACGGCGCCGGCACACCCGCCGTGCGCCCGGACCTGCGCGACACACTCGACAGGTCCCTCCGGAACACCCAAAGTCCACACCGGACGGTCGGCCTCGATCACCCCGACCTCTAGACGGTCCGCCGATCCCACCCGCACGGTCCCGGTCACCGGCTCGAGCCCCAACACGAACCGCGGGTGACCGCCGGGGGCCGGCCGGTCCAGCCCCAGCCCGCGGCGCTGGCCGACGGTGAAACCGTGCACACCGTCATGGCGCCCGAGGACCTCACCGGTCTGATCGTCGACCAGCTCGCCTGGCCGGGACCCCAGCCGGTCAGCAAGAAAAGCGCGAGTATTCCCGGACGGAATGAAGCAGATGTCGTGGCTATCCGGCTTGTCCGCGACGGCCAGCCCGCGCCGGGCGGCCTCTGCGCGGATGTCGGCCTTCGGGGTGTCTCCGACCGGGAACAGCGCATGCGCCAGCTGGCCCGCGGTCAGCACCGCGAGCACGTAGGACTGGTCCTTGCTCGCGTCCACCGCCCGGCGCAGCGTCCCGTCCGAGAGGCGCGCGTAGTGCCCGGTGCAGACCGCGTCAAAGCCCAGGTCCAGCGCGCGATCCAGCAGCGCGGCGAACTTGATCCGCTCGTTGCACCGCAAGCACGGGTTAGGGGTGCGACCCGCGGCGTACTCGGCGACGAAGTCATCCACCACGTCGGCGGTGAACCGCTGTGCGAAATCCCAGACGTAGAACGGGATGCCGATGATGTCGGCGACCCGGCGGGCGTCCGCGGCGTCCTCTCTGGTGCAGCATCCGCGGGCGCCGGTACGCAGCGTGCCGGGCTGCGCCGACAGCGCCAGGTGCACCCCGACGACCTCGTGCCCGGCGTCGGCCGCGCGGGCGGCCGCGACCGAGGAGTCCACCCCACCGCTCATCGCAGCTAGAACCTTCATGAATGCCGGCTCCTCAAGACACTCATGACACTGTCGCTCGCCGGATCCCCGCCCCTCGGGCCCGGGTGATCACCGGCTCGATGGCGTCGAGCACGTCCGCCACGTCCTGCGCCGTCGAGGTGTGTCCCAGGGAGAAGCGCAGCGAGCCGCGCGCAGCGGCCGGCGCGGCGCCCATCGCCAGCAGCACGTGCGAGGGCTGCGCCACGCCGGAGGTGCAGGCCGCTCCCGTCGAGCATTCGATGCCCCGGGCGTCGAGCAGCATCAGCAGCGAGTCCCCCTCGCAGCCCGGGAAGCTGAGATGAGCATTGCCGGGCAACCGCGAGGGACCGCCGTCGATCACACCGTCGCCCGGGTCCCCGTTGACCACCGCATCGGGCACCTTGGCGACGATCCCGTCCACCAGCTCGTCACGCAGCCGGCTGAGCCGGATCGCGCTGCGCGGCTGGGCCGTCACCGCGTGGCGGATCGCGGTGGCCAGCCCGACGATCGCCGGGACGTCTAACGTGCCCGAACGCACATCGCGCTCCTGGCCGCCACCGTGCAGCAGCGGGGTGGCCCCGACCTCCCGGCCCAGCAGCAGCACGCCGACTCCGTAGGGCCCACCGAGCTTGTGCCCGGTCAGGGTCATCGCCGCAGCTCCAGAGCGGCCGAAGTGCACCGGCAGCTGGCCCACCGCCTGGACCGCATCGGTGTGCAGCGGCACCCCGTACCCGGCGGCGACCTCGGCCAGCTCGCGCACCGGGGCCACGGTGCCCACCTCGTTGTTCGCCCACATCACCGTCACCAATGCGACGGAGTCCGGGTCACGGGACACCGCGGCGCGCAGCGTCTCAGGGTGCACCCGGCCGTCGGCATCCACCGGCAGCCACGTCACCTCGGCGCCCTCATGATCGGCCAGCCAGGACACCGCGTCGAGCACCGCATGATGCTCGACGGCGGACGCGAGCACCCGCCTGCGACGCGGGTCGTCGGCACTCCGCTGCCAGAACAGCCCCTTGACGGCGAGGTTGTCGCTCTCCGTGCCGCCCCCGGTGAACACCACCTCCGAGGGGCGGGCACCCAGCGTCTCAGCGATGCTCTCCCGGCTTTCCTCGACGGTGCGACGAGCCCGGCGGCCGGAGCCGTGCAACGACGAGGCGTTGCCCAGCCTGGACAACGCCTGGCTCATCGCTGCCACCGCCTCCGGCAGCATCGGGGTCGTGGCGGCGTGGTCGAGATACGTCATCGGAACACCAGCGTAACGGCCCCCGGTGGCGCGGGCGGCTACGCCACGCGCAGCGCGGGTCCAGCCGCGACCGGCTGAGGTGTCGGCGGAGCCAGTCGCAGAGTCGCTGCGGTGATGGCGGCCTGCGCGCCGGCCGCCAACGCACGCCGGTCGGAACCGTCAACGGGCAGCAGGGGCAACAGTTGCACCTCCACCACCAGGCCGCGTACTCCGGCCACCAGCACCGCGGACTCCCACAGGGTGGCGGAGCCCACGAAGGAGGCCACCGTGGCGGGGCCGGGGCCGGGGCCGGGGCCGGGGCCGGCGTCGGCGTCGGCGTCGGCGTCGGCGTCGGCGTCGGCGTCGGCGTCGGCGTCGGCGTCGGCGTCGGCGTCGGCGTCGGCGTCGGCGTCGACTAGGCGATAGCGCAACGCGACCGGCCGCACCGGCGTTGCGCTATCCACGGCAGCCTGGAAAACCGCGGACCGGAACCGTCCGCCGGCCAGCCCGCACCAAGTGGTGCCCTCCGGAAACGCTCCGATGGCCGCGCCGCCGGCCAGCGCGCCGGACACCGCGGCGACCATCCGGGGCAAGGTCGACAGCCGCTCGCGATCCACGAAGACCGTGCCGGCCCGGCGGGCCAGCGGGCCGATCATCGGCCAGCCTCGCACCTCACTCTTGGCCACCATACGCAGCGGCTGTACCGCGCCGAGTGCGACCATGTCCAGCCAGGACACGTGGTTGCTCACCACCAGGACTCCGACGCCAGGAGGTCCGAACCGGTCGCCACCGGTGACTGCCAGCTGGATCCGCAGCGTCCCGAGCAGCGCCCGAAACCACGCCCGCAGCGCCCGCTCCCGCCTCGCTGGGCAAAGCCGCGGGAGCGCGGTAGCCAGCGCCGCGCCGGCCAGCAGCATCGCGGCGACACCCAGCAACCGCAGCAGCCGCAGCACCCGTCCCACGGTGGGCACCGCGCCAGCCGGTGGGAGGCAGCCGTCGCCGCAGGGCGACACCGGCATCCACGGATGCGCACGGTTCATGCCCGCTGGCCCAGGTCGTGGCCCAAGAAATGACGCAGATAACGAGAATCCATCCGGTCCAGGCACAGCAGCACCAGTAGGTCGGCCACCCCGAAGTCCGGGTCGTGCGCGGGTGGCCCGCACACCCACGCACCCAGCCGCAGGTAGCCACGCAGCAATGGCGGCAGGGTGGCCGGCTGCAGCCGCGAGGTCGTCTCGACGTCCCACGGCCGGTGCGGTTGCACCCGGTACTGCTCCGGCGCGAGGTGTCGGGCTTTTACTGTCTCCCAGACGCTCGCCGCAAGCGCGCCGTCGGGGGTGCCGGGGGTGCGCAGCGGCACCGAAGCGCACCCCACCAGCCACCGGTGGCCGGTGAGCAGCATGTAGCGCGCGATTCCCGCCCAGACCAGGCTCACCACGGCCCCGGTGCGGTGGTCGGGGTGCACGCAGGAGCGGCCGGTCTCCACCAGGGCTTCGCGCAGACCCACCAGCCCGGGGATCGCGAACTCGGTCTCGCAGTACAGCCCGCCGGCGCGCCGCGCGCCATCCGGCGGGAGCATCCGGTAGGTGCCGACGATCTCGCCGGTGCGGTCCTCGCGCACCACCAGGTGGTCGCAGTGCGCGTCGAACTCGTCGATGTCCAGATCGGGTTGCGCCGAGTGCAGCACAGCACCCATCTCGCCGGCGAACACGCGGTGCCGTAGTCGCTGGGCAGCACGGACTTCGGCCTGCTCTTGGGCTACCAGCAAGCTGTAGCGAGGGGCGTCGACGGACTGGGATGTGGTGACCAGCAGCTGCGAAGTGCTCATGAGCTGGGTGTAACGGCCCAGCCGGTTGCGCGATCAACACCGACGTGACCGCCCGATGGAATGTCCGTGAATCCCCGGGTAGCCCCGCCCCTGTCCCCTCCCCGCGTTCTGGATGCAGACTGCACTCATTCGGGGCCCGATTAGTGCAGTCTGCTCAGAAAATAACGGTGAGCGAGGGCTGGTAGCTATGCGGCGGGGTGTGTCTGCTCCAGGGTGACCTTGTAGCCGAGCTTTTCCAGGTTGCGGATGGCCTGGCGGCGTTGGTGGTCGT
>JBOHGG010000054.1:0-34802 GCA_050700115.1 Pseudonocardiaceae bacterium | reverse complement strand
CGTCAGACTGCATCACGGGCTCTGGGCACCACAGAAAGAACCGACGGGTACCACAAGCGACCAGCCCCCATTTTCATCCATCAGGGTGCGCGGCGCAGCCGCGCATGGAGACTGCATCCAGACTGCGGCACGGGGCGGGCGTGAACGCGAACTCGACCGCGTCGAGCACTGGACGGAACCCGATCCGTGGGTAGATCACATTGGTGACCGGGTTAGCCAGGTTGGTGAACAGCACCACCTGCGTCGCGCCGGCCTGCCGGGCCCAGCCTGCGGCGGCCGCGGTCACCGCGCTGCCGTACCCATTCCCGCGATGCCGCGGCAGCGTGTACACCGGTGCGATCCGGGACATACCTGCCAACGGGGTACTCGCCGATGCCCAGGCCACCGGCTGGCCGGCGACCTCCCACAGCAGCGCCACGTTGCCCGCCGCCAGAGCGCGCTGGTTCTGCTGCGCTGCGCTGCCGCGGCCGCGAAGACCGCCGTTCGCCTCGTCAGCGAAGTCCTGCCGCCACTGCGCCAGCAGCTCGAGGTCGCCGACGCCGGCCTGCCGCACCGTGCCCGGCACACCGGCTGGCGGGGTGAGCCCGTGCAGGGCGAACAGCCGCTGCGCCATCCGCTCGCGCACCGATGCACCGGTGCGCGTCGACCAGTTCCCGGCGAAGGCTTCCGCCTCGTCGCGGGGCCCGAATGCGCCGGACAGGGTCGGGTACCCGACAGCGAGCACCTCGACCGCCGCACCGGCACAGCCCGTCGGCAGCGCGCTGACGATCAGGGCCCACGGCAGTGTGCAGATCGCCGCCCCGGCGAGGGATTCCCCACGATGGACGGTCAGCAGCACCGGAGGATCCTCGGCCTCGGATGCCCGCATCAACAGGTGGGTCAGCGTGAGCGCGTGGGTGTGGCGGACCGGATCGCCCTCCAGCAGCGGCCGGGTCAGCGCGACGAACTCCGCGAGGTTGTGGTGCAGCTGGGCGTCCACCCCGCCATGGTGACCCGGGGCAACCCGGCACGTCGATCGAATACTCGAGCACGGGCTGCCTTGTGGGTGTGCACCGCAGCCCGACACACCGGGCAAGAGAGCACGACACGCCGGTTAGAGGACGGGGAGGTAGGTGCGCAGCTCGTAGGCCGTCACGTGGCGACGGTAGTTGTCCCACTCGGTGCGCTTGTTGCGCAGGAAGAAGTCGAACACGTGCTCACCGAGGGCCTCCGCGACCAGCTCGGAGTTCTCCATCTCGACGAGCGCCTCCGAGAGGTTCTGCGGCAGCGGTGCGTAGCCCGCCGCCCGACGTTCCCGCTCAGACAGCGCCCACACGTCGTCCTCGGCGGCGGGCGGCAGCTCGTAGCCCTCCTGCACACCACGCAACCCGGCGGCGAGGACCACCGCGTAGGCGAGGTAGGGATTGCATGCCGAGTCCGGGGTACGGATCTCCACGCGCCGGCTGGACGCCTTACCCGGCGAGTACATCGGCACCCGCACCAGAGCCGAGCGGTTCGCGTGTCCCCAGCACACCGCTGTCGGGGCCTCTCCGCCGGTGATCAGTCGCTTGTACGAGTTCACCCACTGGTTGGTCACCGCGGTGATCTCCCGAGCGTGCTGCAGCACCCCGGCGACGAAGGCCCTACCGGTGTCGGAGAGCTCGTAGGGGTTGTCGTCGTCGTGGAATGCGTTGCGGTCGCCCTCGAACAGGCTCATGTGGGTGTGCATGGCCGACCCCGGCCGGGCGGTGAAGGGCTTGGGCATGAACGAGGCGCGCACCCCCTGGGTGATCGCGACCTCCTTCACCACGTACCGGAAGGTCATGATGTTGTCGGCCATGGTGAGCGCGTCGGCGTAGCGCAGGTCGATCTCCTGCTGGCCCGGGGCGCCCTCGTGATGGCTGAACTCCACCGAGATGCCCATCTGCTCGAGCGCCTCGATGGCGTGCCGGCGGAAGTGCGGCGCGGCGTCGTGGCTGGCCTGGTCGAAGTACCCGCCGGAGTCGGCGGCCACCGGCTCGGAACCGTTGTCGGGCAGGTCGCGCAGCAGATAGAACTCCATCTCGGGGTGCACGTAGCAGGTGAACCCGGACTCCGCTGCCCGGGAGAGTCCGCGGCTCAGCACGTGCCGCGGGTCGGCCCACGACGGCGAGCCGTCAGGCATCGCGATGTCGCAGAACATCCGGGCTGAGTAGTGCGCCCCGTTCGGGTTCTCCCACGGCAGCACCTGGAAGGTGGAGGGATCCGGCTTGGCGACCATGTCGGACTCGTAGGCCCTGGCGAAGCCCTCGATGGCCGACCCGTCGAAACCGATGCCCTCGGCGAAGGCTCCCTCCAGCTCGGCCGGTGCCACAGCCACCGACTTGAGGTAACCCAACACGTCGGTGAACCACAACCGGACGAACCGGATGTCGCGTTCCTCCAGCGTGCGCAGCACGAACTCCTGCTGGCGATCCATGCGCGAAGGGTAGAGGACTGCGGGTGACGGTCGTGTTGTCCGCCCCCTACGATGCGACCATGCCGCGCCGACATCTGCGCCTTTCCGCCCTGCTCGCCGCACTGATCATCGCTGCACTCACGTCCTGCAGCACAGTCGACGAGCAGAAAATCGCCCTTCCTGACGGAACCCGGCTGCTCGCCGACTCCGCCACGGCGATGAAGACGGTGACCAGCACCCGGTTCAACGTCGACGTCCAGGGCAACGTGCCAGAGATCCGCCTTCAGTCCGCCAACGGCCAACTCACCCAGGAGGGTTCGGCGAAGGGCACCGCCAACCTCGAGCAGGGTGGGCAGGTCGTCGAGCTGGAGTTCGTGATTCTCGGCGAGACGCTCTACCTGCGTCCCCCGACAGGCCCGGTCCAGAAACTGCCGTTGTCCTTGGCCGGTGCGGTGTATGACCCATCGGTGATCCTGAATCCGGACCGGGGCGTCGCGGCGGTGCTCGCCAGCGGCACGGGGGCCACCACCGAGGCCCGTGAGCAGGTCGGCGGGGTGGACAGCTACCGGTTACGGGTCAACTTCCCGGCGCAACCACTCAGCACCCTCGTACCCGGGCCGCCCCGAGACAAGACCGGCCAGATCTGGATCGCCGTGCAGGACTCGCGGCTGGTGCAGGCCAGGTTCCCGGCGACCGATCCCGCAGGCACGATCACCGTCGGCTTCTCTGAGTATGACGTCCCGGTCGAGATCACCGCGCCCGCCTGATCCCGGCCTGCTTCGATGACCGCGACGGCAACCCCGGTCCGCCGTCGCGGGCTGGCGCTGGGCGCCGGCGCGCTGGTCACCCTTCTTGCGGCGCTGGACGCCTATGTCGTCGTCAGCTTGCTGGTCGACATCATCCGCGACCTGCAGGTGCCACTGAACCGCCTGGAGCGGGCCACCCCGATCGTCACCGGCTTCCTGCTGGGCTATGTCGCCGCGATGCCGCTGCTGGGTCAAGCGTCCGACCGCTTCGGCCGGCGGGCGCTGCTGCAGGCCTGCCTGGTCGTGTTCGCCGCGGGGTCGGCGGCCACCGCGGTAGCGGAGACATTGCCGCTGCTAGTGGCGGGGCGGACGTTGCAGGGCATCGCCGGTGGCGCATTGCTCCCGGTCTCGATGGCGCTGGCCGCTGACCTGTGGCCGGATCGTGGCCGGTCCACCGCGTTGGGCGCGCTGGGTGCGGCTCAGGAGCTGGGCAGCGTGCTGGGCCCGCTGTACGGCGTTGCGGTCGCTGCGCTGGCCGGCTGGCGCGGTGTGTTCTGGGTGAACGTCCCGATCGCGCTCGCCGCAATGGTGGCGGTGCAGCTGGCGGTGCCTGCTGCTACCAGGTCCGGGGGGGCGCAATCCCGGGATCGCGCGCCGCTGGACCTCGTCGGCGGCGGGCTGCTCGCGCTCACGCTGGGACTGCTGGTGGTAGGTCTGTACAACCCCGAACCCGACCGCGGAGTGCTGCCGCCATGGGGGTGGCCGGCCCTCGGGGTAGCCGCCGTCACTGGGATCGTCTTCGTGCTGTGGGAGCGGTGGGCGACGGTTCGGCTGCTGGATCCCGACGGTGTGTGGTGGCGGGTCTTCCTTGGTTCGCTGGGGGTCAGTCTTGCCGCCGGGGCAGCCCTGATGGTGACCCTGGTCGACATCCAGCTCTACGCGCAGACGTTGCTGGGCCGCGACGCAGCCGGCGCGACCGTGCTCCTGGTCCGGTTCTTGGTGGCGCTACCCGCGGGCGCGCTGATCGGGGGGTTCGTCGCAGGCCGGGTCGGTGACGCCGTGGTGGCCGTCACCGGCATGCTGCTGGCCGCCGCAGGTTACCTGCTGGTAGCGGGATGGCCCGGGGACGTCTTGGCTGCCCGCCACGACCTCGGTCTGCTGACCCTGCCTCGGCTGGACTCCGACCTGGCACTGGCCGGATTCGGACTCGGCCTCGTGATCGCGCCGCTGTCTGCGGCGGCGCTGCGCGCCACTCCGGCCGACCGGCACGGTGTCGCGTCCGCCGCGGTCGTGGTGGCCCGGATGACCGGCATGCTCGTCGGGGTCGCGGCATTGTCGGCGTGGGGACTGCACCGCTTCCGCGAACTCACCGCTGCGCTGGCTACCCCGCTGCCCTTCGGGGTCAGCGGCGAGGCCTACCAGCGCCAGCTTGCCGACTACCAGCTGGCCCTGGACGCCGCGCTGCGCACCCAGTATCGAGAGATCTTCCTGCTCACCTCGGCGGTGTGCCTGCTCGGTGCGATCGGCGCCCTGCTGATCAGCAATGCAGGGCGGGCGCTACCGAGAGCTCACGTTCCGGCGACACACAGCCTCTTGCGATTCGGCAGGGTGAGCCGTACCAGGTAGTCCGAGACCGTGTCGTCCACGCACTTCTGACCCTGCAGGGCCACCGTGTGCTGCTGGCCCTCGAAGGTGAGCAACGTGCCGTTGAGCTGCTCGGCCAGCTCCACCCCAGCCTGGTAGGGGGTTGCCGGATCACCCGTCGTGGAGATCACCAGCACCGCCGGTAGTCCGTCCACCTTCGGCTTGCCCGGCTCGAAGGTCGGGGGCACCGGCCAGAAAGCGCAGGCATCCCGGGCCGCCGACGGTGGGTTCCCGTCATCGAGGAACGGCGCGACCTGCCGGTAGCGCCGGTCAGCCTCCAGGACCACCGCCGGATCGGTCACCGGCGGATCGTCCAGGCAGCGGACGGCCTTGAAAGCGTCCTGGCTACCGGAGTATCCCTGCTGGTCACGCTGGTAGTAAATGTCGGCCAGGGCCAGCAGGGTGGAGCCGTCCCCGTTGATCATTTGAGTGAGGCCCCGGTTGAGCACCGGCCAGAACTGGTCGCTGTACAGCGCCTGGATCGTGCCGATAGTGGCGTCGTTGTAGGAAAGCTGGCGGTTGCCGATCGGTTGCGCCGTGGTGGTCAGCGGCCGCAACAACTCCTGGAACCTCTGGCTGGCCTGTTCCTTCGGGGTGCTGCCCAGCCAGCACTGTGGCTGGGACAGACACCAGCCGACGAACGCGTCGAACGACTTCTGGAACCCCGCGCCCTGATTCACCAGACTCTCCACCAGGACCTCATCGGGGTCCAGCGCGCCGTCGAGCACCATCGCCCGCACATTGCCCGGGAACTGCTCAGCGTAGGCGGTACCGATCCGGGTTCCGTAGGAGTAACCCAGGTAGTTGAGCTTCTCGTCGCCGAGCACCGACCGCATCACGTCCATGTCCCGCGCGACGTCTCTGGTCCCGGCGTTGGCGAGCACGTCCTTGCCCAACCGCTCGGCGCACAGCGCAGCGTAGGCGCGGCTCTCCGCCTCGGTCTGCGCGATCCCAGCCGGCGAGGTGTCCAGGTCGAGGTCGAGCCGCTCGGCATCCTGCTCCTGAGTGTTCCGGCAGACGATCTTCGGCTCGCTGGCCCCGATTCCTCTAGGGTCGAACCCGACCAGGTCGAAGCGGCGGCCCAGATCGGTGCCGTCGACCGTGCCGGCCAGCGACGCCACCGCGCTCATCCCCGAAGCACCGGGACCGCCGGGGTTCACCAGCAAGGAACCCAGCCGCTCCTGCTGGTTGTCGGCGGGTCGGCGCAGCAGCCCGAGCCGTGCGGTGCGCCCTTGCGGGTTTGCGTAGTCCAGCGGCACCTCCACCCGGGTGCACTGCAGCGCGGGGTCCGCGAACGAGTCCTGGGCCCGCTCGGTGGTGGCGAACTCCTGGCAGCCACCCCAGGTCAGATTCTGGCCGTAGAACCGCTCCAACCCCGCCGGCACCGGTCCGGCGGGACCCCCGTCACGCCCGGCGGCCGGACTCGACCCCGTAACGTCGGCGGGCTGGCGGCCCCCGGCGGCGTCGGCAGCGCAACCACCGAGGGCGAGCACGGTCGCCAGGACAGCGGTCAGCCGCAGCGGGCGCAACAAGCGGGGCATTCGGCGAATCCTAGTGAGTCCCGAGTAGATGTTCGGTGTGGCTCCCCGCAACTGTGCTGGATGATGAGGTCATGGCGCAGCTCCGTCTGGCCTTGGCTCAGGTGAACCCCTGCGTGGGTGATCTCGCAGGCAACGCCACGATGATCGCTACGTGCTGCCGGGACGCCAGCGCCGCCGGTGCGCACATCGTGGTGTTCGGCGAGATGGCGCTGACCGGTTATCCGGTGGAGGACCTGGCGATGCGCGAATCCTTCGCCGCCGCCTCAGTGCACGCTCTGAATGCGCTGGCCACGGAGATCGATGAGGACGGCTGCGGGGAGTTGGCCGCGGTCGTCGGATATCTGGACTCCGATACCCACGGCCCCCGCAACGCCGTCGCGATCTTGTACCGCGGCCGGGTGGTGGCCCGCCAGTTCAAGCATCACCTGCCCAATTACGGAGTGTTCGACGAACGCCGCTACTTCATCCCCGGTAGCACCCTGACCGTGTTCCGGCTGCACGGCCTGGAGATCGGGATGGTGATCTGCGAGGACATCTGGCAGGCGGGCGGCCCGATCACCGCACTGGCGCAGGCCGGGGTGGACCTGGTGGTCGCCCCCAACGCCTCGCCCTACGAGCGCGACAAGGACGACACTCGCCTGGCGCTGGTGACTCGCCGCGCCACCGAAGCAGGCGCGCCACTGGCCTACGCCAACCTGGTGGGGGGCCAGGACGAGCTGGTCTTCGACGGGGACTCGATGGTGGTCGGCGGGCGCGGCGAGCTGCTGTTGCGGGCGCCGCAATTCTGCGAGCAGCTTCTGGTGCTCGACCTGGACCTGCCCGGCGGGTCGGCCAGGCCGGCGGGTCGTTATGCTGGGCTGGACGTTGATCGGGTGGTCCTCACCGACGAGCCGCTGCCGCCCTACCCGCCGGTGGTCGCTGCGGCGGTTGCCGAGCCGCTGTCCGACGAGGCCGAGGTATGGGGCGCACTGGTCACCGGCCTGGGCGATTACGCGCGCAAGAACGGATTCCGCTCGGTGGTGCTCGGGCTGTCCGGCGGGATCGACTCCGCGGTATGTGCCGCGCTGGCGGTGGATGCGCTGGGCGCTGATGCGGTGTTCGGGGTGTCGATGCCCTCGTCGTACTCCTCTCCGCATTCCCTCGCCGACGCCGCCGACCTGGCAGAGCGCACCGGCCTGCACTACCAGGTGCAGCCGATCGGGAAGATGGTCGACGTGTTCGTGGCGCAGCTCGGCCTGTCCGGAGTCGCCGAGGAGAACGTCCAGGCTCGCTGCCGGGGAGTGACCCTGATGGCGCTGTCGAATCAGCATGGCCATCTGGTGCTGGCGACCGGGAACAAATCCGAGCTGGCGGTGGGCTACTCGACGATCTACGGCGATGCCGTCGGTGGGTTCGCGCCGATCAAGGACCTGCCCAAGACCGGGGTGTGGGCACTGGCGCGGTGGCGTAATGCGTTGGCCGAGAAGCGAGGTGAGACCCCACCGATCCCGCCGAACTCGATCGGCAAGCAGCCCTCGGCTGAGCTTCGTCCCGGCCAGCTCGACACCGATTCGCTGCCCGACTACCTGCTGCTCGATGCCGTACTCGACGGCTATGTGCAGGGCGACCGCGGTTTCGGCGATCTGGTGGCCGCGGGGTTCGAGCCGGACCTGATCGAGCACATCGTGCGGCTGGTCGACGCCGCAGAATACAAACGCCGGCAGTACCCGCCCGGCACGAAGATAACCTTGAAGGCCTTCGGTCGTGATCGACGACTGCCGATCACCAACCGCTGGCGCGAACAATCCTAACCCCGGCGTGTCCGCCTCTCATGCCCGGTGTGTCCGCCTCTCATGCCCGGTGTGTCCGCATCCCGTGCGCGCTCCAGCGGCACCTATTCGCCGGTGGCGCCATCAATGCGCTCCCGCAGCAGGTCCGCGTGCCCGTTGTGCCGCGCGTACTCCTCGACCAGGTGGATCATCACCCACCGCAGCGACACGCGCTCGCCCCGGTGGTCGAACGTGTCGTCCAGCGACACCGCGACCGCGACGATCTCCCGGGCACGCCGACACTCCGCTTGCCAAGCAGCGAAGGCTCCGCGACGTCCGCGACGTCCACGTTGTCGAAATCGCCATCGGGATCGTCCTCGGGGTAATACCGCGGCGGAGCATCTTCAGCTGCCACCCCGCGCCGGAACCAGGCCCGCTCGACGTCGGCCATACGCCGAACCAATCCCAGTAGCGACAACGGTGAGGGGTGGCCCTCGAGGCGCTCGCGCAGCGCCTTCTCGGATACCCCGGTGCACTTGGTCTCCAGGGTGGCGCGGTGATAGTCCAGCCAGGCGGCCAGCATCGCCCGCTCGTCAGCGATGAGCGGCGGGGTGACGCGCAGCGTCGGTGTCGGTATCGATACGGTCAAGGCTCTCCTCACCTGTGAGTCTCGTCGCACGCTAATGCCAGGCACTGACATCGGTGCCACGCTTTCGGTATCAGCCATTCGGCACAACCCGGGGACCGGCGACGACTGCCGGCCTCGAGGGAGGACGGTCAACGATGACCGCAGCTGCTGTCGAGCCGACCCTGTACGGCGGACCGATCGACCCGGACCAGAAGGTCAAGCGGGTCAGGATCCAGGACCTCCTCGCGGCCAAGCGTCGCGGCGAGAAGTGGGCGATGCTCACCGCCTACGACTACTCCACCGCGACTCTTCTGGATGCCGCGGGCATCCCCGTCTTGCTGATCGGTGACTCCGCGGCCAACGTCGTGTACGGCTACGAGACGACGGTGCCGGTGACTGTGGACGAACTGATACCCCTGGCGCGCGGGGTGGTCCGCGGGGCTCGTCGCGCGCTCGTCGTCGCTGACCTGCCCTTCGGCTCTTACCAGTCCTCACCTACGCAGGCGCTGCACACCGCGGCTCGGTTCCTCAAAGAGGCCGGCGCCCATGCGGTGAAGCTGGAGGGCGGTCGCCGGGTGGTGCCCCAGGTTGAGGCACTGACCGAGGCCGGCGTGCCGGTGATGGCCCACCTCGGGCTCACCCCGCAGTCGGTGCACGCCTTGGGCGGTTACGCGGTGCAGGGACGCGGCGAGCAGGGCGAGCGGCTGGTGGAGGACGCGAAGGCGCTGGAAGCAGCGGGCGTGTTCGCCATAGTCCTGGAGGTCGTGCCCACCGAACTCGCCGCCCGGATCACCGCAGCCACCGACGTGCCCACCATCGGCATCGGCGCGGGGCCGGACTGCGACGCCCAGGTCATGGTGTGGCAGGACATGGCGGCTTTCCGCGTTCCCGGCGGCCGTATGCCGAAGTTCGTCAAGACCTACGCCGGGCTCGGCAACGGGCTGCGGGACGCCGCGAGCCGCTTCGCCGAGGACGTCCGCTCGGGTGCATACCCAGGCCCAGAACACACCTACCGCTGACCCCTGCCCCGCGTGTCCGGCTCCCATGCACGGTGTGTCGTGCATTCGTGCACATCGGTCTGGTTCCGGGTCACGAGACTGTCCGCTCGGCGAGGACGTCGGCATGGCAGCGCTGCGGTGCGCACCAGCAGCCCAGCGCTCGCCCGGCCAGCTCCCCGTCACTGATCCGGGCGAGCAGCTCCGGTTGCTCGGCGAGCCATTCGCGGTACCGGCGCACCATCGCCTCGCGGTCGGTGCCGGCCTGCTTCACGAATGGGTTAGCGAAACCCGACTGCGGCCAGGAGTGGCGTGATCCGGCGTGACCGACGTAAGCAATCATTCCTTGGTCCAGCAGCCACGGCACAAGGTGGCGATGCGGACCGCCGCGACGCACGTTGACGACTACAGTCCGGCCGTCGAGCACCTGCAAGGCCAGCTCCCGCTCGGCGGCGGTCCACCGCTGGGCGTCGTTGGGCAGCTCGAAGACCACGAGCCGACACGTTAGGAGCTCCCGCTCCTCGGGCCAATCCGGTGTACGTGGGATGCGGACACACCGGGCATGAGATGCGGACACACCGGGCATGAGAGCCGGACACGCCGGGGGTTAGAGGCCGGTGATCCGGATGCCGGTGCGTGCGTGGTATCGCTTGTTGATCGCGATGAGGTTAGCTGCGAGCGCCTCCACCTGGCCGGCGTTGCGCAGCCGCCCGCCGTAGATACCACGCACGCCGGGTATCGCGTCGGCGAGCGCGCACACCAGATCGGTGGCCTCACGGTCGTCACCCAGCACCAGCACGTCGATGTCCAGGCTGATCACCTCGGGGTCGTCCAGCAGCACCGCGGAGACGTGGTGAAACGCCGCTGTGACGCGGGACTCGGGCAACAGGGCTTGGGCCTGCTGGGCGGCGCTACCCTCCGGCACGGCCCGCCGAAACGGGCCCCGACTTTCGAAGCCGAGCGGGTTCACGCAGTCGATCACGATCGTGCCGGCCAGCGGCGAGCGCAGCGCCTCGAGCAGCGCGGCGTGACCGTCGAAGGGCACCGCCACCACGACCAGGTCCGACTCGGCTGCGCAGCCGGCATTGTCCGCACCACGCACCTGCTGCGAGCCGCAACGCTCCCGCAAAGACACCGCGACCTGCTCGGCCCGACCGGCGTCCCGAGAGCCGATCACCACCGACAACCCGCCGACCGCCCACCGGTAAGCCAGCCCACGCCCCTGCGCCCCGGTGCCCCCCAACACCCCGATGGTGAGCGCAGACAGGTCCAAGGCTGCCTCCTTCGCACCGCGCACCGCCCGCGCCATTCGGAGCCGAATAGCTGTTCGCCAGTCCCCTCAAACCGCTACTCGGCTCCGAATGGTGCTTGGAGACCAGAGGGACGGCGGGGTATCGGGTCCAAGCAGGACACCAAGACCTCCCGGGACTGCGGATCGGTGACCACGGCGTCATCCCGATCCCGGTACACCAGCTCGCCGCTGGTGTCGATCTCGAGCAGGTACCCAGCCTCGGCGAGCTGGCCCTCATCGAGATCGACCAGCCGTTCGGTGCGGCTGGGCACCACCCGGTAGATCGGCCACGGGAGGTCACCGTAGGTTTGGTGCAACTCATTGATCAGGTAGGCCATCTGCTGCTGCCAAGGCAGCGGCATCTCCTCGGCCAGTGACCGTGGCAGCACGACATAGCTTTCATCGACTCCCAGCGTCGCCAGCGCGAGATGGTCCCGTAGCGGAGTAGCCGAAGCCGGCCGACCGGCCGGTCGCGGGATCGGGTCCGACGCGTACACCGTCACCTCCGGATGTCAGGCCTTCGCGGCGACCGGCACGCCGGGCCGGACCGCGAGCGGCATCAGTTCGTGCTCGTCGAAGCTCACGGCCCGCTGCCGCAGCGGCACCGTTTGATTGGCAGCCTCGACCATCTGACCGTTACCCAAGTACATCGCAACGTGGTGGATGCTATCGGGGTTCGAGGTGTCATAAGCCCAGAACAGCAGGTCGCCCGGCTGCGCCTGGCGCACCGGCAGCTGGGTACCGGCCCAGTACTGCTGCCGCGACACCCGGGGCAACGTGACCCCGGCCGACTCGTAGGCTCGCAACATCAACCCCGAGCAGTCATAGGAATGCGGGCCGGTGGCGCCCCAAACATAGGGTTTGCCCACTTCGCCGAGCGCGAACTGCATCGCCCGCCCGGCGATCTCAGTGGGTGCTGGGAGCGGCGTGGTACAGGAGGCTTGGACGAACTCCGCGACGTTACCGCCCACGGTGTTGATCACATTGACGGCCAGCGGCTCCCATTGGTGGTAGCGCGCCGGGAAGGCCGATCGCTCGATGTCCTGTGCTGTCTCGCCGGGCCGTTGGGTCTCCCAGTTGGGCACCGTCAGCAGCACGTCGTAGAACTTGTTGATCTGATAGACCGGATCAGTGACCTGGGCGACGCTGCCCCACCCCATCGAGGGACGCATCTGGAAGATGCCCAGCGAGTCCCGGTCGCCGTAATGGAGGTTATGCAGCCGGGATTCGGTCATCCCGGCCTGGATGGCGATCTGCCACGCTCGCGGCGGCAGTCCGCGCTGCTTTCCGATCGCGATGATCAGGTCGACGATGGCCCGCTGCTCGGAGTCGAGGTCGCTGACCCGCACGGCCACCTGCGGCGCTTCCCGCGGATCGGTAGAAGTGAGCACCGAGCCGCACGGCGCCCCGAACCTCCAGTCGCCGGAACCGACGCCGCCGAGCAAGACGGAGATCGCGGCCACCGCGATGAGGCCGCCGAGCAATCCGACGACCACCAGCCCGGCCAGCCACCGCCGCACGGCTCAACCCGCCCGCTGGTAACCGGCCACTCGCCACCCGGTCGGGGTAGAGACCAGCAGCAGCCGCACCACCACTCCGGTGGTCGGCACGTCCACCTCAGCCGAACTCGGGCCCGAGCTGACCGTTCGCGGCTCGCCAGTGATCTGCGCCTCAGGCACGTTCGCCGGGTCAACAGAGCGCAGTTCGGGCAACAGCTCGTCGGCGGTGTACGGCCGCAGCTGCTCGATCCAGCGCGCCGAGCTGATGCCCTGCGGGACGGTGAGAAACGCCTGTACCCAGGAGCGCGCCACAGTCAGCGCGGCGGCCGGGGCCGGGGCGCTGGGAAAAGGCACCTGAGGCTGCTCGCCAAGGGCGGGACCGGGCACAGCCGCCCGGTGGGAGGCCGGAGGCAACGGGTTGACCCGCGGGCTGCTCGACGGCGCCGCCCGAACTGGGCCAACCCCGCTCTCGGGCAGCGCCAGCCCGACCCCGACGGCAATCACGACGAGCACCAGCACAGAGCCGACGAGATGCTTGGGGGAACGCACCGGCCAGCCCCAGAACGTGCGATAGACGGCCGCGCGGCCGCGGTGGGTGCGGATCGGCACAGCGCTGGCCTCCCCGCTCAGTCCGTGGTCCGGACGGTGTCACCGTTGGTGGCGTCCACGCCGACTTCGAGTCCGGCCGAGGGCCGGTACACCACCCACACCGGGCGCCCGGCCACCTCCTCCAGCTCGGCTTGCCGCGGCACGCGCGGGTTGCCCGACGCCGACGGCACGTACACCGGCTCCTCCCCGGCCCGATCCCCGACTGGGTTCACTACCGGCGGCAGCAGATCGGCGACCCGGGTGCCACTGCTTTCCGTCGAGCTGAACCCGGTCGGCAACGCAGCTGTCTGAACCGGGCGTGCAGCGAACTCGTTCGGTTTGCTCAGCGCCGTCTCGCCACCCCGTCCGGGTCCACCGGGGCCGCCGGACCCGAGCACCGGGGTTGCCGCCAGACCACCCGCGGGGCGGTCCAACCGCTCCGCCACGACCACCACCGGTACGCCGGACTCCGGGCGCACGCGGCTGCCGGGTGCGCCGTCTCCGGTCGGTGCGCCCTGATCAGCCTCGGTGCCGCGGGCCTCCTCCCAGAACCGCTCCGACGGGGTGGACTCAACGCCTGCCCTGCGTCGCCGCAGCCGCGCCAGCACGCCCGGTGGGGCGGCAGGCAGCGCGCCACCCACCGCACCCACCGACAGCTCCATCATCTGCCACATCCGGCGGACCGGGCGGGACACCAGCAACATCACCAGCGTGATCATCCCGGCGAGCAGCATCTCGGCGAGCACCGAGATGTTGTGGGCGGGGTCGAACACCCACACCATCACCAGCGTGTGCAGCGCAGCCAACGCCGACAGCACCACGACGTTGAGCAGTGCGGCACCGACGACACGACCGACGCCGCGCAGCAGTTCGTGGTGCAGGATCGCGATCAGGCCGATGACCGGACCGAGCAGGATGACCACCCGCAGCAGGACCTGGGCCAGCAACAACGCTGCCTGGGCGAGGAACTGGAACAGCCCGAACATCACCGACTGCAGGGCGGCAAGGATCCCGACGCCGATCCGATTGCCATCCACCCCCTGGAAGTAGCCGTAGGAGCTGCCCGTCCGCTCAGCAATGGCCTTGTACTCCTGCTTCTTGCGGTCGGCCACACCGGATTGCGGATCATCCGCGCCGTCGGCGATCTCCTGCTTGGTGTAGGCCTGCGCACGAACCAGGTCGCGGCCCAGTTGCTCGGCCTGCGGCCCATCCGGGGAACCGAACTCCCCGCGCAGCCAGTTCCGGTAGATGATCTTGTCGTGCAGCAGGGTCGGCAGTGCATCGCGCTGCTCGATGCCGACCTCGTCGAGGAATCCGGTACGGACCTGGTTGCTGCCCTCGACCAGCACCCCATCGAGCACCTGGGTGTACAGCAGCGGGGTCAGGTACGTCGCTGAGGCCACCCAGATGCCGGCCAGCGCCCACGCGGCCCGTTTGCTGACTGTGGCGAGGTCACCCCGCCAGATGGACCGGAACAGCACGATCGCCAGCAACACCGCGATCAACCCGAACCAGGGCGCGTACACGGTGTCGTAGAGCGCGACGGTGCCCGAGACGATCAGGTCGTTCAGCGGGGCCAGCAGGCCTCCGTCGGCAAGCGCGTAGTGCAGCCCGTTGGTGGCGCCCACGACTGCCTTACCGATGTTGAACAGCAGGCTGCCAGTCCAGGTGTCGATCACCGCGTTCGGGTTGCGCAGGCCCGATGGACCGCAGCCCAGGTCGTAGGTGTGCCACACCAGCCCGGCGTAGCCGACCTCGTGGTAGACGCTGCCCGGCACGCCGGCCTGCAACGGCGTCGGGTCGATGGCGCCGACCATGCCGGACCCGGGTCGCTCCGGATTGGGTGCATCCTTGCAGTCGTCGACTCCGGGGACCTGTTCCAGCGCGGGTGAACCCCACGCTGATGATCCCAGCACGGCCTGCATGCCGAGCAGCGCGATGACCACCAGCAGCAGCACTACGGCCGTCCTGCCGCGCAGCACCCGGATCGTCATGCTCTCGCCCTGGTGGCGGTCTCCCGCGTGGTCCCGTCGCGTTGGGGCTGGACGACTGGTTGGGAGGGAGCACCGGGTGGGTCGGCTGGGGGCAGCTCACTACCCGGGACGTCGCCGCGCAGCGCATCCGGAGTGGTGTCCAGCGCGGCGCACAGATGCTCCAGGTGAGCGCCGGAGAAATCCACCCGGACGCGCTCCACTCCCCCGGCACCGTCACCGAAGATGAACTGCCGAGGCGCCCGGTCCCGCACGGTGGACAGCCGGTCACCGCCCGGGCGACGCCCCAGCGACGCCACCACCTGCTCGTAGCCCGCCTCGATGGGCACCTTGAGCAGTCGCAGCGCATCGGACTGCGCGGGCTCATCGTCAAGCCGCCCGACGAATACCGAGTCCAGCAGCGACACGAAGCCTTGGATCTTGAGAAAGTCCGCCGGGATCTGCGACGACAGCAGCACTCGCACGTTCCATTTGCGGGAGTCCCGGGCGAAGCGGTTCATCAGCACCCGACCGGTGGGGACCTCGGACAGGAAGAACGCCTCGTCGATCCAGACCCCCTTGCGCTGGTCGCGGGGGCGCTCGTAGATCGACCGCTGGGTCAGCCACGCCGCGAGGTTGAGCAACTCCACTCCGAGCGACTCGGCATCGGTCCAGTGCTCCCGGCCGACGGTGTCCTTGGGCAGTGGCAGACCGGACATGGTGAGCACGGTGAGCCGGTCGTCGCGAACCTCGGTGTAGGGGTCGGCGCCGTCTTCGGGGATGAGCAACGACATGCGCTCGCGCATTTCGTCGAGGAAGTCGGCGACCACGATGGCGTGCTCGTGATGTTCGGACGGATCACGACGCAGCGTCTCGAACACCTGCCCGGGGTGCGCGTCGGGTCGCCCGCCCACCGCCCGGACCGCGCGGAGCAGCACGATCCGGGTCTTGGCCATCCGGGCGACCTCGAAGGGCAGCACTCCGGTGAGCACGTCGAGCACCAGCCGGCGCCGGGTGGCGGCAGTCAGCGCCTTCTCCCGCCGCCAGGCCCGCTCCGGGTCCTCCTCATCGAGGTAATGCGCCAGCTCAGGCTCGGCGACCACCCGGTAAGGGTTGAGGATGCCGGGCTGGGCGTTGAGCAGGTTGATCGGCCGGGCGTAGGGCCGCAGCTCGGGCAACTCACACAGCTTGGCCAGCGGGCCGGAGGGGTCCAGCAGGGTCCAGTACGCGCCGGAGCGCAGCGTCTTGTAAACGATCCCGCCGCCGAGGAAGGATTTGCCGCCGCCCAGCCCGGCCACCAACGCGGTCAAACCGGAGGAGTCCCGGATCTCCTGGGCCATCCAGGGGTCCCAGGCAACGGGTCGCCGGGTGGCGGTGCAGGTCTCGCCGAGCAGGATGCCGCGCCGGTCCCCCACCTCCGCGGTCGCAGTGGGCACCGCCGAGGCCGCCCAGATCACCGAACCGCGGCGCAGGTAGGCGCCCGAGGACAGCGGCTCGCCGGGGATGAACTCGCGGGCCAGCGCGTACTGCGCCTCGGGATGCTCGATGGCGATCTTGGGCTTGTACAGGTCCAGGAGCTGCTGGGCCAGCCGCAGCGCATCCCGATCGGTGGGCCCCGAGACCGCCAGCCGCCACCACGAACGCACCCTGGTGCCCAGCGCGGTGAAACCCGAGGTCATCTCGTCGTCGATCTCCAGCACCCGGCTGGCCTGGCGGACCAGGCTCTGCGGTGGCTCGAGGTCGTGCTCGTCGGTGTAGTGCCGCACCTGGGAGCGCACCTTGTTCATCTGCCGCTGCAGCTCGCCGGCGACCTCCTCCGGACGGCGCACGTAGATGCGGGCCGACCATTCGACCCCGGCCGGCAGGCGATCCGAGCGCTGCACCCAAGGGTCGTCGATCTCCGGGATCCGCAACCCGTGCATCTGCCCCACGGTGAGCACCACGACGTGGCGGGTGGTCCCGGCGTTGGAGCCGGTGCGACCGCGGACGGTGAGGGTGGGCGCGTAGGGCTCGGCATGGAAGTCCGCGGCGTCGGTGAAACTGGCCAGGTCTTCGGGCTCCCAGGTGGAGCCCGGCACCGCGGGCAGGTTGCGTGGGGCGGGCAGTCCCAGCGAGCACGACCGGTGCATCAACCAGGACAACTCCTCTGCGGTGGCCGGCCGACCCTCCAGCCCGGCGATGCCGAGCACCCCGTCGAGGTGCTCGACCTCGGCGTCGATCGCGACCAGCTCCGCGTCGACGGCGGTGGGAAACACCCGGCGCAGCACTGGCGCGGCCCGTTCCACGACCCGGTCCACCATGGACCGGGTCTGCACCTGCACGCCGAGATAGACTTCCTTCTCGGCCATCGAGTGCCCGAGCAGCTGCTGCTGCTCACCGACCATGTAGTCGTCGAAGGACAGCGCACCGGGGGTGTCGGGCAGCCGGCTCACCGCGTTGCGCGCATGCGCCTCAGCCCACATCCGGATCGGGTACGGGCGAGCGGTGACCCTCAGGTGCAGCCACCGGCCCTGCAACTCCGCGTACTGGCCGGCGATGGCGTGGATCAGGTCCTGACGTTGCGAGTCCGAGCGAAACGACCAGCGCTGCGGCGCGAGCCGATACCAGGCGTAGACCTCCTGCCCGTTGCGCACCAGGTGCCCGTCGATGGAACGCAACGCGATGGAGGGGGTGTAGATGGGGGCCGCAGCCTCCCCGGGCAGCGTGTGGCTGCGCCGGCTCGAGCCGCCCCGGGGGGCAGGCGTGGCCGCCATCGCGCGCTGATTGTTCGGTGCGGTGTGCTGGTCGCGTTCACGGCTGCGGGGGGGACGTCGCCCGAACACTGTTGACCTCCTTCCTGGAACGTCCCCGACGACGCATCCACCGCTGGCGTGGCCGCGGGCGGTCGCGTTGAACACGGATCCGCGCCGCGCTGGCGGCCCCACCCCGAGCCGCGCGCTTCTTCCTGGGAGCTGTGAGCTCGCCGACCAACATCGCGGCGACGGCGGTCAGCGGACGTTCGTGGCTGATCCTCGAACCGATCATCCGGGTGAGCAGGATGGTGATCAGCAGGGCCCAGCCGGTCGAGAAGAAGCTGAAGCCGATACCCAGCTGGCGCTCGACGCCGAGCACCACGAGGAACACCACCATTCCCACGCCCCACGCCACATACCGGGCGCGCCATGGGAACGTCGCCTTCGGTGGCCCGAGCCAGACCGCGTCTACCCGGTAGACGTCGTCATCGGTGCGGATCCGCAAGGTGTGCTTACCTTCCGATCAGCCGCTGAACAGGCTGGCGATCCACGTTCCGAGGTTCACCCCTGCTCCGGACACGGCCAGCCCGACGATTCCCAGCGCGATGATCACACCTCCGACCCGGCGCATCACCCCGGCGTTGTCCCCCTTACCGCCACCCAGCCACAGCAGCAGTACCGCTACGGCCAGCAGTAGCAGCGGCACGACGTTGTCCAACATCCACGTGCGCAGGTTGTTCGTGCTCAACTCCGCTTGGGCGACCACGGTCAGCGCAGTCATTGCAACCCCCTGGGGGTTTGATCACGGTTCAGCACCGAGCGGCTGCCCGGCGGGTGCTGAGTAGACCATGCCAAGGTTGCCGGAGAGTACCCGGCACGCCACGCCCAGTGGTCACCCGTATAGAGGAAGAGCAGTCCCGGCCGCTCTGGTGCGGCCGCCAGCTACCCACTCTCTGGGGTCGTAACCGAACCGATAGGCACCCCTCCGGCCCCTTGTGCTCCGCCCGGGTCCGCCGTCCCGGCCGCGCGGCTCACGTCCGGTGAACCGCCCGGTTGGCGCAGTGATGTCCATGACGGATGACGGGCGCCGCTGGCACGCTGCGCCAGCTCGAGCTGGACAACTGCGCTGCTCAGCTCGTTGCTGCGCGATCCCCGGATAGCGGCGCCAGCCTTCATGGGCGAGGCCGGGAAGTCACCGCACGCGGTCCGAGGACCGGCTGGCCTCCCCGGCCACCTCGATATCCCCGCTCCCACGGCCAGCGGCCTCGATCGTCGGCGCGTACCAGCTGCAACGCCCGAATCTCCACGCCGTACAACGCGATTGCTGACTCAAGATGCGCGTCCGGATGGGGAAGCTCGACAATCTCGACCAGTGGGCCGCCGCGCAGCGGAATCTGCTCCCCAGGCGCTGGTGCACACGAATGGAGCACATGCGCTGCCACTCCGTTGAGCAGCTTCGTCGCCCGATCCAGCGCCAGACCGGTCACCACCAACTCAGGCCTGCCCAGCGGAGTGAGCCCTACCGTGTATGCCCATGGCGGATGCACCCTGTCGCCCTCGACGCCCTGGATCGCCCATCTGTATGCGGTGATCAGCCCGCGCAGGTGGTCCAGCGAGTCCAGACGGGTGCTGCCCGGGTGATCGCACATCCAGCACATGATTCCTCCGCAGGTCGCAGGTACTCGCC
Source organism: Pseudonocardiaceae bacterium (assembly GCA_050700115.1). GTDB lineage: Bacteria > Actinomycetota > Actinomycetes > Mycobacteriales > Pseudonocardiaceae. The sequence goes on along the minus strand of JBOHGG010000054.1, from coordinate 15,317 downwards.
CACCCTGCACCCGGGCACCGACAGAATTCGGAGAAGCGCCGTCCTAGACCCCGCCCGCGAACGAGTCCAGCGCGCGGATCTTGTTCGTGACGTCCAGCGCCGCCACCTTGTATGCCCCCGAGAGCGTCGGGTAATTGAAGACGGCGTCAACGAGGTAGTCAACCGTGCCGCGGCAACCCATGATGGCCTGCCCGATGTGCACGAGGTCGGTGGCGTTCGTGCCGAACACGTGCACGCCGAGCAGGGTCCGGTCCTCGGTCGACACGAGCAGTTTCAGCATTCCGTATGAGTCGCCGAGAATCATGCCGCGGGTGAGCTCGCGGTAGCGGGCCATCCCTAACTCATAGGGCACCGAAGACCGCGTCAGCTCCGCTTCGGTCTTGCCACAGTAGGAGATCTCGGGCACCGTGTAGATCCCGATCGGCTGCAGTTCCAGCAGCTCGTGGGCAGGTTCGCCGAACGCGTGGTAGGCCGCCAGCCGCCCCTGGTTCATGGCGGTGGCCGCAAGCGCAGGGAAACCGATCACGTCGCCGACCGCGAAGATGTGTGGCACCGCAGTGCGGTACTGCCCGTCCACCGTGATCCGCCCGCGCTGGTCGGCGGCCAGGCCCGCCTTCTCCAGGTCAAGTTCGTCGGTGACGCCCTGGCGGCCTGCGGAGTACATCACCATGTCCGCCGCGATTCGCTTGCCGCTGTCCAGGCTCGTGATTGTCCCTTTGGAGGCGATCTCGACCTTGGCCACCTCCTCGCCGAAGCGGAACGTCACGGCCTGGTCGCGCAGGTGGAACTTGAGCGACTCGACCACCTCGGGGTCGCAGAACTCCAGCATCTGTGGGCGCCGCTCGACCACGGTCACCCGGGTGCCGAGTGCCGCGAACATCGACGCGTACTCGATGCCGATCACGCCGGCCCCGACAACGACCATCGAGCGGGGTATCCGCTGCATGCGCAGCACGCCGTCGGAATCGAGCACGTGGTCATCGTCGAACTCGACCTCGGCCGGTCGGGCCGGCTTCGTGCCGGTCGCTATCACGATCTTCTCGGCGGTGACGGTCGTGTAGTCGCCGCGGGCTTCGCCTTGCACGGTGACCGTCTGCGGGTCCTCGAACCGGGCGGTGCCCCCGAGCAGGTCGACGTGGTTGCGCAGCAGCTGGCTGCGGGTCACGTCAACTTCACGGCCCACGACGTGCTGGGTGCGGGCCAGCAGATCGGCGATCGTGATCTCGGACTTGACCCGGTAGCTGGCGCCGTACATCTCCCGCTGTGCGAAACCGGTGAGGTAGAGGACAGCCTCCCGCAACGTCTTGGACGGGATCGTGCCGGTGTTGACGCAGACCCCGCCCATCATGTTGCGGCGCTCGGCCAGGCACACGCGCTTCCCGAGCTTGGCCGCCGCGATCGCCGCCTTCTGGCCACCGGGCCCTGACCCGATCACCAGCAGGTTGTAGTCGTACACACGACGGCCCTTCCCAGCATTGCGAACAGCCCCGCCGGATCGCGGCGGCCGCCTTCCACCAGCCAGCGTCGCGGCCCGGGGTCACGCCAGGCGAGCCGGGAGGTTAACAGTGGACTACGACAAATACACCTCGACACGGTGTTGGTGCCGGCGGACGATGACGTGAACGTAGCCGGGGTGGCGGCAGGTTCCCGCCACGCCGGGATTCCAGCGGCAGTTCGGGAGGTCGGCATGACTGAACAGCTCACCGCACGGGACGTCCATGTGCGACCGCTGGCAGAGACCGACCTGGTGGAGGCCGATCGGGTCATGCGGCTGGCCTTCGGTACCTTCCTCGAGTTGCCCGACCCGATGGCATTCATGGGCGACGGGGACTACGTGCGCAGCCGGTGGAGAGCCGACCGCGGCGCCGCGCTCGCCGCCGACGCGGACGGGCAGATCGTCGGCTCGAACTTCGCCATCAGGTGGGGCAGCGTCGGGTACTTCGGTCCCCTGACCGTGCACCCGTCACTGTGGGACCGCGGCATCGCTCGCCGGCTGCTGGCCCGCACAATGGAGATCATGGACGGCTGGGCACTCAGCCACGCGGGCCTGTTCACCTTCGGGCACAGCCCCAAACACATCGCGCTCTACCAAGCCTTCGGGTTCCTGCCCCGGTTCCTCACCGCGGTGCTGTCCGCGCCGATCTCCCCGCAGACCGCCCGCGCGGCCGGGTGGACGACGTACTCCGCCGACCCCGACCGAGCTGGCCGGTTAGCCGACTGCATGGTGCTCACCGACACGATCTACCCCGGTCTCGACGTGAGCCGGGAGCTGCTTGCCTGCCACGAGCAGGGCCTGGGTGACACGGTGCTGCTGGACAATCGGTCGGGCTTCGCGGTCTGCCATGTCGGTCCGGGCTCGGAGGCAGACACCGGGACGTGCTTTGTCAAGTTCGCGGCGGCGCGTGCGGCCGCCGACTTCGAGCGGCTGGTGGAGGCCTGCGAGGGGTTCGCCGCCAGCCGCGGGTCCGCCCGGCTGGTCGCGGGTATGAACACCGCCCGCCGCGACGCCTACCGCATCCTGCTCCAGCGCAAGTTCGCCGCCGACTTCATCGGTGTCACGATGCACCGTCCCGACGAGCCGGGCTACTCCCGTCCGGACGCGTATGTGATCGACGACTGGCGGTAACGACCGCGCCACCACAGCTGTTTCAAGATCAATTATGGTGCCGGACTTGATCTTGCGGCGGCAGCTCATGCATTCCCTGGAGCAGTTCATGATCGCCACTAAGGAAGAATGAGCCGCGTTGAGCGCGGTTATCGCTTCCGAATTGGCGATCATGAACTGTCCAAGGCCCGCCGCGATGAGCTCGTTGGAATGAAGAGGCTCAAGCTGCGCTAGCAGTGACGACTGCCCTCAGCCTCAGTGGGATTTGTAGACATCGCTCCGATAATCAACGTCTACTACCGTGACCGTCCTCACCTTGTCATCGATTCGATAAATGATCCGGTAGCTGCCACAGCGAGCGCTGCGCCGGTCGTCCAGTGGCGGCAGTAGACGCCTGCGCACCGCCGCATGCAGCTACCAACGCACCCTCGACCAGCTCACCCGGCAGGGCGGATTGCCGCATGACACCAAACCTGACTCGAATCACACCGACTTCGTCGGACCCAGCTTGGCTTGCTTGGCTAGGGCTTCCGTCCGAGAGCACCGAGCGGGTCCTCCTCGCCCCGGGAGATGCTCTGGATTTGTGTCGCGTGGGGCCGCCACTGTGAGACGGGGACCATGCCGGGATCCACCAGTTCTAGACCATCGAAGAACTCGGCGATCTGCTCCGGGGTGCGGGCGGTCATCGGTGGTCTGCCGAACTCGTTCCAATGCCCTAACAGCGCGTCCATCTTTTCACCGTGAGTGGGGTCGGTGATCGCGAGGTAGCTACCCGGCGGCACGCTCTCTAGCAGCTGGTACACGATCGCCCGCGCTTGCGCGTAGTCGGGGATATGTCCCAAGATTCCCAGCATCGTGATTGCGATGGGCTTGTCGAAATCCAGTGTCACGGCAGCGCGGGAACGGATCGTATCGGTGTCGCGCGCGTCGGCGTCAATATAGTCGGTACGGCCTTCGGCGGTGCTCGTGAGGAGCGCTCGGGCATGTGCCAGGACCAGGGGATCGTTGTCGACATAGACGATCCGGCACTCCGGCGCGATCCGTTGCGCGACTTCGTGGGTGTTGTTGACGGTGGGCAGACCCGTGCCGATGTCGATGACCTGTCGGATCCCTGCCTCGTGGACGAGGTAGGTGACGACACGGCCGAGGAACGCCCGGACCACACGGGCCAGGTGTCCCACCTCCGGAAAGATCTGCAGGATCTCCTCACCGACCCGCTGGTCGATGGGGTAATTATCCTTGCCGCCCAACCAGTAATTCCATATCCGGGCCGAGTGCGGAACGGTCACGTCGATCTCGGGTGGTGTGCCAGCCACGGCGCATGACCTCTCGGGCGGTTCATCGCGTACGGGACGAACATAGACCACAACCTGAGAGCCCTCTGGCACCCCAGCCGATCATCGCCGCAAAGCGCCGTAGCACGACGTACCCGGCCGTCAGCGCGCCTCGTTGGTGGACGACACCAGTACCTGTGGTGACGTTGCGGTCGCGGGGCGGGTAACAGCCCAGGTGGTGATCGGCGCGGATAAAGTGCGGGGGTGCTGAGCCCCGGCAATGACTCCTACCTCCGCTACCCCACCCTGCACGGCGACCTGGTCGGATTCGTCGCCCAGGACGATGTGTGGATTGCTCCGTTGGTAGGTGGGCGGCCGTGGCAGTTGACCTCCGATCACGCTCCGACCAAGGACCTGCGCTTCTCCCCCGACGGCGAGAACTTGGCCCACCTCAGCCAGCGCGACGGAATACCCGAGCTGCACGTCGTCGCCACCGAGGGCGGCCCGTCGGTGCGCACGACGTGGTGGGGCGACGCTCACGCCCGCGTGCTGGGCTGGGCCGACACCCACCGGGTGCACGTGGCCTCCGCTGCCGGTGAGCCGTTACGCCACCGCACCTGGGTGCGTGCCGTCCCGCTGGATGGCGGACCCGCGCAGCGTCTGCCCTACGGCCCGGTCACCGCGTTGGACATCGCGGCGGGGGGCGGCGTGGTGCTCGGCACCGGGTTCGGCGGGCGCCGGCACGACTACGCGATGTGGAAGCGCTATCGCGGCGGCACCGCCGGGCGGCTGTGGATCGACCGCGACGGTTCGGGGATCTTCGTCCGGCTACTGGCGGAGCTGGACGGCCAGCTCACAACGCCCATGTGGGCCGGCGGGCGGGTGGCGTTCCTGTCCGACCACGAGGGTGTGGGCAACGTGTACTCGGTGCTGCCGGACGGATCCGACCTGCGGCGCCACACCGACCATGACGACTACTACGCCCGGCACGCCAGCACCGACGGCGAGCGCGTGGTGTACGCCGCCGCCGGTGAGCTCTGGCTGCTCGACGACCTCGCCGCCGACTCCCAGCCGCGCCGGTTGGAGCTGCGCACCGGGGGGCCCCGCGCGGCCCGCACGTCGGCTCCGGTGCCCGCCGGCAAGCACCTGGGTGAGGTCGCCGTCGACCGCACCGGCCGGGCGAGCGCGGTGGAAGTACGGGGCAGCATGCAGTGGGTGACGCACGCAGAGGGTCCGGTGCGTTGCCTCGCGACCGGCTCGGGGGTGCGGGCCCGGCTGCCCCGACTGCTCGGCGAGGACGTGGTGTGGGTCAGCGACGCCGAGGGTGAGGACGCGCTGGTCGTTGCCGCCAGGGATGGCTCAGGCAAGCGATCCCTGGCCGCGGGCCGGCTGGGGCGGGTGCTGGACTTCGCGGCCACCCCGGACGGCAGCCGGCTCGCGGTGGCCACGCATGACGGACGGCTGCTGCTGGTCGACCCCGCCACCGGCGCGGACACCGAGCTGGCCCGCACGGATAACGGCGCCGTGCAAGACCTGGTGTTCTCCCCCGACTCCCGGTGGCTGGCGTGGACGCACCCCGGCCCGCACGCGCTGTGTCAGATCAAGCTGGCCCGGGTCTCCGACGGGACCGTGGCTGACGCCACCGGGCTACGTTTCACCGACTTCAATCCCACGTTCACCCTGGACGGCCTGCACCTGGCGTTCCTGTCCACCCGCACCTTCGACCCCGTCTACGACCAGCAGGTCTTCGACCTGTCCTTCCCGGTCGGCATCCGCCCGCAGTTGCTGCCGCTGGCAGCAGGCACCCCGTCACCGTTCGACCCCACCGCGCAGGGTCGCGCCAGTACCCCCGCCAACGACAGCCGAGCCGTCGACGAGGTGGCCGTCGTGGTGGACCTCGACGGCCTGACCGAGCGCGCCGTCCCCGTCCCGGTGCCCGCGGCGCGGTATTCCTCGCTGGTCGCGACGAAGGGCGGCCTGGCCTGGCTGCGCAGGCCACTACACGGCGTACTCGGCGACGACCTCGCCACCCCCGACGCCGACTCCCCGCGTCCGGTGCTCGAGCGTCTGAACCTGGCCACCGGCGCGTCGACTGTGCTCGCCGAGGACGTTGACGACGTCTGGGTCAGCGGCGACGGCACCCGCCTGGTGATCCGCGACCAGGAGAAGCTGCGGGTGCTGCCCGCCGAGAAACCGGCCGCCAAGGACGCCGAGCGGGGCGACCCATCGGCAGCCCTCGACGTCGACCTGTCGCGGGTGCGCGTGCAGGTGGAACCGGCCGCGGAGTGGCGGCAGATGTTCGACGAGGCCGGCCGTGTGATGCGGGACAACTTCTGGGTGGCCGACATGGCCGGCAACGACTGGCCTGCGCTGCTAGCGCGCTACCGGCCGCTGCTGGAGCGGGTCGCCACCCGCGACGACCTCTCCGACCTGCTCTGGGAGGTGCAAGCCGAGCTCGGCACCTCGCACGCCTACGAGATGCCCCCCGCGAACCCGGTGCAGGCGGCACGGCGGCTGGGCCACCTCGGCGCCGACCTCGACCGCGGCGAGGACGGGCTCTGGCGGATCACCAGGGTGCTACCGGGGGAGAACTCCGCGGGGTCCGGCCGCTCCCCCTTGCGAACACCGGGGGCAGCAGTGCAGCCCGGGGAGGCACTGGTCGACATCAACGGGCGCGCCGTCGATTCGGTGACCGGGCCCTGGCCGCTGCTGGTCGGCACCGCGGGCAAACCCATCGAGTTGCGGCTGCGGGCGGCCGGCCCCGACAGCGAGCGCACCATCGTCGTGGTCCCCGTAGCCGACGAGATGCCGTTGCGCTACCACGACTGGGTCGCCGGCCGCCGTGCCGCGGTGCACGCAGCCACCGAGGGCAGGGTGGGCTACCTGCACGTACCGGACATGATGGGGCTGGGCTGGGCGCAGCTGCACCGCGACCTGCACACCGAGGTCTCGCGCGAGGCGCTGGTGCTCGACGTACGCGGCAACGGTGGTGGGCACACCTCGCAACTGGTGGTGGAGAAACTGGCCCGCGAGCTCACCGGGTGGATGGTGCCCCGCGGCAAGCTGCCCTTCACCTACCCCAGGGACGTGCGACGGGGCCCGCTGATCACCGTCACCGACGAGAACGCGGGCTCCGACGGCGACATCGTCACCGCGATGATTCAGGAACGCGGCCTCGGCCCGGTCGTGGGTATGCGCAGCTGGGGCGGCGTGGTCGGGATCGGGCCTGCGACCAGGCTGGTGGACGGTAGCGGCGTGACCCAGCCCCGCTACGCCGTGTGGGTCGTGAACCGGCGCTGGTCGGTGGAGAACCACGGTGTCGACCCGGACGTGGAGGTGCCCAGGCCGCCGCAGGCGTGGGCCCAAGGCCTGGACCCGCAGCTGGACACCGCGGTGGAGCTGGCGCTGGCAGCCTTGGCGCAGACCCCCGCAGCCACCCCGCCGACCACCGACGACCGCCCGTCCACCGCACCACTGCCCTTGCCTCCCCGACCCTGAACCGAGGGCGGACGAGCTGGCCTGTAAGCCGGATCCTGTGCACCGGGCGCCTTGCGGCGTCCCGGCCGACGGTCATCCATCTAGGCCTGCCGTCACCGGCAGGCTCGTGCGGCCTACCCGCAGGCATCGGGCGGGCCACCCTCGATCGCCTGCGCAGCGCGCCGAAGACGGCGCGCCTTTTGGCCTTGCTCCGGGTGGGGTTTACCGAGCCGCCCCGGTCACCCGGGGCGCTGGTGGTCTCTTACACCGCCGTTTCACCCTTACCCCGCTCGCGCGGGGCGGTCTGTTTTCTGTGGCACTGTCCCGCGGGTCACCCCGGGTTGCTGTTAGCAACCACCCTGCCCTGAGGAGTCCGGACTTTCCTCGGCGGGCCCGTCACCGAGCCCGCCGCGACCGCCCGGCCAGCTCGTCCGCCCCCTCAGCATAGATCGTCCCGGGCCGGGTTAGCGTGGCACCTCGTGCCGCCGACCGACTTTGTCCTGCTGGTCGTCGCCGGCGTCGCAGCGGGCGCTGTCAACGCCGTGGCCGGCGGCGGGTCTCTCTTGCTGTTCCCGGCGTTGCTGGCGGTCGGCTTTTCCCCACTACAGGCGAATGTCACCAACTCGGTCATCCAGTGCCCGGGCTACCTGGGCGTGGCGCTGGGCAGCCGCCGGGAACTGCGCGGGCAGCAGAGGCGGGTGCTGTCGACCACGGGGGCGGCGGTGGCGGGCTCGCTGGTGGGCAGCCTGCTGCTGCTCGTGCTGCCTGCCGAGGTGTTCGACGCGGTGGTACCCACGCTGGTGGCGCTGGCCAGTGTGCTGCTCGGGGTGCAGCCGTGGCTGACCCGGTGGATCGGCGAACCGCATCCCGATGCTCGGGATCGCCGCGCGTTCCTGCTGCCTGCGGTGTTCCTCGCCGCGATCTACGGCGGCTATTTCGGCGGGGCGCTCGGCGTCATCCTGATCGCGGTGCTCGCCCTTGCCGCGCACGACGACTTGCGCCGGCTCAATGCCGTCAAGGGTGTGCTCTCGCTGATCATCGGCGTGGTCAGCATGGTCGTGTTCGCGATCGGCGCGCCGGTGGACTGGCTGGCCGTCGCGCTGCTGGCCCCCACCACGCTGGTTGGGGGCTTCTTCGGCGCGAAACTCGCCGGTCGGCTGCCAGCGCCGGTATTGCGGGTCGCGGTGGTCGTGGTGGGCCTGGCGGTGTCGGTCTACCTGTTCGTGCGGTGATCGGCGTGCACCATGAGGCGACACACCGTGCACCACGTGCGGACACACCGTGCACTACGTGCGGACACGCCGGGTTAGGGGAGGTGGGAGGTGTCGTTGACGAGTCTGACCGAGGCGGGGCCGTCGGGATAGAACTCTGCGATTGATAGTGACGCGAGATCCAGGTGCAATCGATGCAGCAGCGACGGGCCGGCGTCCAGCGCCATCCGCAGCAGCGCCTTGATCGGGGTGACGTGGGAAACCACGACCAGGGTGGCACCGCCATGCTCGGCGATCAGCTGGTCGCGTACCCAGCGCACTCTCCGGTGCACCGCGTCCATGCTCTCACCGCCCGGCGCGGCCACCGAAGTGTCAGTGATCCACCGAGTGTGCAGGTCCGGATCCCGCTCCCGGGCTTCGGCGAAGGTCAGCCCCTCCCAGGCCCCGAAATCGGTCTCGATCAGGCCGTCGTGGACGCTCACCGGCACGCCCAGCGCATCGGCCACCGGCGTGGCGGTCTGCCGGGCCCGCAGCATCGGCGAACTGATCACCGCGGTCACACCGTTCGTCGTGGACAGTCGTGCGGCGGCAGCGGCAGCCTGCCGCTCCCCCAGCTCGGTCAGCGGCAAGTCCCCCCGCCCGGAGTAGCGGCGTTGCGCGGAGTGCTCGGTCTGCCCGTGCCGCAGCATCAGCAGCCGGGTCGGCGAGCCGGTGACGCCGGTCCAGTGCGACGGTGGCCCTATGTGACCCCCAGTCTGCGCCCCAGGCGTGCGGGTGACGCCGGCCTGGGCATCCATCGCCTCGTTGGCCAGCCGGTCGGCGTGGGCGTTGCGGGCCCGCGGCACCCAGGTGTACTTCACGTCACCGAGCTGGCGGGCCAGCCCGGCCGCCTCGCCGGCCAACGGTTGCAGGTGCGGTTGCTTGACCTGCCAGCGCCCGCTCATCTGTTCCACGACCAGCTTGGAGTCCAGCCGCGCCTCAGCGCACTCAGCGCCCACCTTGAGCGCGGCGCTCAGGCCGGCGATGAGGCCCGAATACTCGGCGACGTTGTTGGTGGCGGTACCCAGCCCCGCGGAGACCTCGACGAGCAGCTCCCCGGTGTCGGCGTCTCGTACCACCGCCCCGTATCCGGCCGGTCCGGGATTCCCGCGTGAGCCGCCGTCAGCCTCGATGATGACTCGCCGGGTCACAGACCGGATTCCCCCCGCACCAGGAGGACGCCGCACTCCTCGCAGCGCAGCACCTCAGCGGGGGCCGCCTCCCGCAGGCGTCCGACCGCCGTGCGATCCAGCTCCAGCTGGCAGGCCCCGCAACGTTGCTGCCGTAGCAGGGCGGCGCCGGTGCCCCGCTGGGCCCGGATCCGCTCGTAGAGCGCCACCAAGTCCGCGGGCAGCTCGCCGATCAGGGTGCGGCGCTCAAGCCGTCGGTGCTGTTCGGTGGAGTCCAGGTCCGCCACCGCCTCGTCCCGGCGGCCAGCGGCATCGAGGCGCCGCTGCTCGATGCCGGTCAGCGCGGCGCGGCCGCGGTCGACGTCGGCGCCAGTGGCCTCGCGCCGCTCCATCACCTCCAGTAGGTCGTCCTCCAAGACCGTCTGGCGGCGGTGCAGGGTAGCCAACTCATGTTGCAGGTCCTCCAACTGCTTGCCGGAGCTGATCGACCCGGAGTCGAGCAGACCGCGGTCGCGGTCCTCCCGGGCTCGCACCTGATCGATCTCGGCCTCCAGCTTGCGGATCTCGCGATCCAGGTCCGACGCGGCCGTCTCCGCCGCGACCAGCGAGTCCCGCCCGGCCAGCAGGTCCTTGTCGGCCTGCTCGATCTCAGCCAGCTCGGGCAGCGACCGGCGCCGGTGCGCGGTGCGGGTCAGCTCAGCGTCCACCGCGGCCAGGTCGAGCAGCCGGCGTTGCGCGGCGGGATCGGCGTTCACCGCGGGGGCCTCCCAGCTGGTTGCGCCAAGCCGATCGTCCAGGGATCGGTGCGGCGGTACGAAATGTGGACATCGACCGTACCGCCGAGCACCGCCGAGACCACCGCTGCGGCCTGGGCGCACCACGGGTGCTCGCTGGCCCAATGCGCTACGTCCACCAGCGCCGGACCACCGGTGGCCAGATGCTCAGTCACCCCACGAACCGAATTTCTGCTCCGAATGGCGTCGGCGGTCATGACGCTGCCAGCGCGGTGCGGAGGGCGGCTACGAGCAGGGTGGCGACTTCGGGGGGTCGGACCGCGACCCGCAGGTGGTCGGGGGTGAGGCCAGGGAAGGTGTCAGCACGCCGTACCGCGATGCCGGCGGCGGCAAGCGCGGCGCGGACCCGCTCACCGTGTGGCACCTTCAGCAGCAGGAAAGGCGCCGCAGCCGGCTGGTGGACTGCGATGCCGGGGAGAGCGGTTAGCTGTTGGGCCATCCATTCCCGGTGTCGCACGGTCCACACAGCCGCTGCAGCGGCCTCTGCGACCGCGACCGGGGCGCTGCAGACCCGCACAGCCTCCAGCACCAGTGTGCCGATCGGCCACGGCGGGCGCGGTGCGGCCAGCCGGGCGAGCAGATCGGGCGCTCCCAATGCGTAACCGGCACGAAGCCCGGGCAGGGCCCAGGTCTTGGTGAGACTGCGCAGTACCAGCAGGCCGGGTGTGTCGCGGTCGGCTGCCAGGGATTCCGCTTCACCGGGCACCGCGTCCGCGAAGGCCTCGTCCACCACAAGCACCCGCCCCGGTCGGGCCAGCGCCCGGACCGCCTGGGCCGGGTGCAGCACCGAGGTCGGGTTGGTGGGGTTGCCGAGCACCACAAGGTCGGCCTCAGCCGGGATCCGTTCGGGCCGCAGCCGGTACTCGGCGTCGGTCGGCACGCGTAGGACGGGGATGCCTGCTCTGCGCAACGCCACCTCGGGCTCAGTGAACGACGGGTGCACGACAGCAGCTGACCGGGATGCCAGCGCAGGTAGCAGAGCGAAACCCTCCGCGACTCCACTGAGCACGAGCACCTCCGCACGGTCGCGGCCATGCCGGGCGGCCACCGCGGCGCGGGCAGCGCTGTCCTGCGCCGCGCACGGGTAGCGGCCGAGCCGGTCCAGGGCTGCGATCAGCCGCTCCCGCAACCACGCCGGTGGCCCGTCGCCCCGGACATTCACCGCGAAATCGAGCAACCCAGGCGCGGCGTCGACGTCGCCATGGTGACGCAGCAACTGGTCCATCGCGCATGAACGCTAGCGCGTGCTCGTGAGCCGGGTGGAGCGGCAGCCACGGCGTCTGCGTCCCACCGGGGAGGTATATGCATGATCTGCGGACGTGCCGCACACGGCAACTTTGCAAGAAATGTTGCCGGTCTTGGCACCACTGCCGCGGCAACCCTGTTCATGTCGCCTTCGAAACCGGCCGCATCGGTCACCCGGGTGCAACGCCGCCCGCTGGTCCGGGAAGTAGATCAAACCGAGAACACGCCAGCCTGCCGGGCGGCCCTGGCGGCGTGGGACAGGCCCCGATCGTCAACCTCGATCGTGGGCCGTTTCCTCAGTGATCGGCCAGACTGGGCAGCGTGAGGAATAGCGACACAGGTCAGAGCCTGCACATCACCTTCGTCTGCACCGGGAACATCTGCCGTTCCCCGATGGCCGAGGTCGTGTTCGCGGACGCGCTGCGCCGGGAGGGCCTGGCCGACCGGGTGCGGGTCAGCAGTGCGGGGATCGGTGCCTGGCATGTCGGCCACCCCGCCGATCCGCGCACCGCCGAGACGCTGCACCGGGCCGGTTACGACTGCACGCATGTCGCCGCGCAGGTCGGCACGCAGCACCTGTCGGCCGACCTGCTGGTGGCGCTGGACTCCGAGCATCTGACGACGCTGCGCCGGCTGGTGGCGCAACCGCAACGGGTGGTGCTGTTGCGATCGTTCGACCCGGCTGCCGACGGAAACCTCGACGTGCCCGACCCCTACTTCGGTGGCAATCACCGCTTCGACGAGGTACTTGGCATGGTGCGCGCGGCGGTGCCCGGGTTGCTGGCGTGGGTACGCAGCCGGCTATGACGGCGGCCGGCCAAGCGGTCGCCGCGATTACCGGGCAGCCGGTGCTGGCCGCGTCACCCCGCGGCAGCATCTGGGTGATCGAGTTGAGCGACGGGTGCACCGTGGTGGCCAAACGAGGCGAACCCGGACAGGCCATCGCCGAGGCAGCCGGGCTGCGCTGGCTACGGGTACCCGGTGGCCCGCCGGTGCCACAGGTGCACGGACACGACGGCCAGTGGCTGGTCACCGAACACGTACCGGAAGGCCGGCTGGACGGTGCCGCAGCCGAGCGGCTCGGCCGTCAGCTCGCCACGCTGCACGCCGCGGGCGCTGCGGCATTCGGCGCCGCACCGCAGGGGGGACCGCAGCAGGCGTGGATCGGAGCCGCCCCGATGGCCAACGTCACCGGGCCGCTGTGGGCTCAGTGGTATGCCGAGCACCGGGTGTTGTGCTACCTCCGCTGCGCAGTGGACCGCGGCGCGGTGGACGCCGCCGGGGCCCGTGCCGTGCACCGGGTCTGCGAGCGGATCGACGAGCTGGCCGGACCGGCCGAGCCACCGGCCCGGCTGCATGGCGATCTGTGGGCGGGCAACGTGCACGCCGGCGCCGACGGGCGGGGATGGCTGCTCGACCCGGCCGCGCACGGCGGGCACCGGGAAACCGACCTGGCGATGCTCGCGCTGTTCGGCAGCCCGCACCTGCAGCGGTTGCTCGCCGGCTACACCGATGTCGCCCCCCTGGCGACCGGCTGGCAACAACGCGTGCCCCTGCACCAGCTGTTCCCGCTGCTGGTGCACGCGGTCCTGTTCGGTGGCGGCTACGGCGCGAGCGCAGCCGCTGCCGCGCGCACCGCGCTGGGGTGAACACCGGTTACCGTGGTGGCGTGCGGTGGCGGTTTCTGCTGCGCCCTGGCTGGGTGGCGCTGACGGCGGTGGTGGTGTGCTTCTCCGTCGCCGCGTTCACCCTGCTCGCGCCGTGGCAGTTCGGCCGCGCGGAGCAGCGCGCGGAGCGCAACGCTGCCATCGAGCGCTCCTTCACCACCCCGCCGCAGCCGCTGCAGGAGGTCCGCGGCGAGGGCGCCGAATGGCGGCAGGTCATGATCACCGGACGCTACCTGCCCAACGCGGAGATGGTCGTCCGGCTGCGCACCGTGCAGGGTGAGCCGGCTTACGAGGTGCTGGTCCCGCTACAGCGTGCGGACGGATCGACCGTGCTGGTGGACCGCGGCTATCTACGCCCGGCCGAGGGGGTGCGGGTGCCCGCCTATCCCCCCGTGCCGAGTGGCGAGGTGACCGTGACCGGCCGGCTGCGAGCCGACGAGCCCGACCCGCAGCGCGGTCAGGTGGTGGCCCAGGACGGTCACCGGCAGGTTTACGCGGTCAATACCCGCACGGTGAGCGCCGCCACCGGGGTAGGGCTTGAGCCGGGTTATGTCCAGCTCGTGGAAGGCGCCCCTGGGGTGCTGTCCGCGCTGCCACTGCCGCCGCTGTTCTCCGGGCCGTCTTTCGCCTACGCACTGCAGTGGCTCGCTTTCGGCGCAATGGCGCCGCTAGGGCTGGCCTACTTCGCCTGGCGGGAAGCAACCGGTTGGCGCCGCGAGCAGCGGGTTGGTGGGTCCTCGGATGCGGACGACCCGCACGATCCACCGGTGGCAGCCCTCGCCGACCGGTACGGCCGCTGAGCCACGACGGCGAGCACCGCACACAACGCCGCGGCCACCAGCCCGATGACCCGGGACAGCTCCACCCCGCGGGTGAGGTCACCGGCATCGGGGGTGCGGCCGTGGCCCAGCACCGGGCGTTGCTCGGTACCGTGCGGGTAGACCGTGCGCCCGCCCAGCCGCACCTCCAGCGCACCCGCGAACGCAGCCTCGACCTGCCCAGCGTTGGGGCTGGGATGCGCTGATGCGTCGCGCCGCCAGACCTGCCACGCGCCGCGCGACGATCCACCCACCACCGGTGCGCACAGGGTGGTCAGCCCGGCGGCGGCCCGGGACGGCAGCAGGTTCGCCAGGTCGTCGAGCCGCGCTGCGGCCCAACCGAACCGCCGGTAGCGCGGCGACCGGTACCCGACCATCGCGTCCAGGGTATTGACCGCGCGGTAGGCCAGCAGCCCGGGCATCCCCGCCACCGCTCCCCACACCAGCGGCGCGACGACTGCGTCGGAGGTGTTCTCGGCGATCGACTCCACGCTCGCCCTGGCCAGGCCGGCCAGATCGAGCTCGTCCGGGTCGCGGCCGCACAGGTGCGGCAGCCGGGCCCGGGCGGCGCCGAGGTCCCCGGCGTCCAGCGCCTGGGCCATCGCGGCGCCTTCCTCGGCCAGCGAGGCCCCACCCAGCGCGATCCAGGTGGCCGCCGCGGTGCCTGCCACCTGCACGGCGACCCGCCCGCGCCCGGCCCGTTCCAGCAGACCGCCGACCGCCGCCGCACCGCCGACCAGAGCACCGGTATAAACCAGCCCGGCGAGCCGGTGTTCGGCGTACCAAGCACGTTCGGCGGCTGCGGCGAGCTGGCCGAAAGCAGCCACCGGGTGATGGCGTCGCGGATCGCCAACCACCGCATCAGCAGCAACCCCGAGCAACAACCCAACCGCCCGCCCTGCACTCATCCCGCGCACCCTAGCCCGCCGCGCCCGCGTTCTGGATGCAGTCTCCATGCGCGGCTGCGCCGCGCACCCTGATGGATGAAAATGGGGGCTGGTCGCTTGTGGTACCCGTCGGTTCTTTCTGTGGTGCCCAGAGCCCGTGATGCAGTCTG
>JBOHGG010000053.1:2037-34911 GCA_050700115.1 Pseudonocardiaceae bacterium | reverse complement strand
GTTGCCATGGCCTACCCCCAGGTCGCAAAACACCCCAACCCGGCAACCCTGGCCCCACCCCACCGCCACGTCATCCACCAACCCAGCCACCCACCTCGGCGGTCCGAGGCGCAGCCTCGCTAGCTTGGCCAACCCGGCCAGCTCGCCGATCAACTCGACGTGCGGCGCTGTCAGCTCGGTCTCATGCTCGGCTGCATAGGCGCGGTCGAGAATCGGGCCAACGATGCGCAGCCGCTGCCCGAGCATGCTGGCGGCCATGGCCGCCAGGTGTGGCGCCTTCTGCCCATCGATCCGGCCCAGCCACAGCAACTCCTTGCCTCGCGTGGCCTCCGGTGGGTCTTCCTCGCCGAGTCCGAACTGGACGCTCAGTGCCTGGGTGGGATGGTGGGCGGCGTACCGGTCGACCATCTCCGGCGAATAGCAGAACAGCCGCGACAGCTCGCCGTCAAACGCATCGGGCAAGTGCCGGAAGTCCGGGTAGTGCTGGAACGTCACCACGGTGCAGCCGAGCGCCGCCCACGTCTCGCGCCAGGCAGGCAGCGAGGGGTACTCGTGCCCCACGACGAGAAGGTCAAGATCCAGGCGTCTAAGCACGTCGAACCCCGGCTCACCTGGGCGTAGGTCCTCCAGACGCAGCGGCAACCGGATGTACTCGGGCGGCAGCTCGCGCCGCCAGGCCGGCCCGAGCAGGTGCACGTCCGCACCGGCACGCCGCGCGCCAACCCCGACCGCCCACAGCCACCGCTCGATGCCGCCGTAGCCATGGGGTGGGAAGGCGTAGCGGGACGGATAGTCGCAGACGCCGACTCTCACCGCGTGACGGTGCCATCCGGGTTGATCTGCCTGAACCGCAGGTAAGGCACCAGCACGTCCGGCATGCGGACTGACCCATCGGCCTGTTGGTACTGCTCCAGAATCGCCACCACGGTGCGCCCGATAGGCAGACCGGAGCCGTTCAGCGTGGCGGCGAACCCCCGGGTGCCGTCCTTGAGCTTGGTGCGGATACCCGCTCGCCGGGCTTGGAACATGCCGCAGTCAGAGACGCTGGAGATCTCGCGGTAGCGCTGCTGGCTGGGCAACCAGACCTCGATGTCGTAGGTGAACACCGCCGAGAAGCTGATGTCGCCAGCCGCCAACTTGACAACCCGGTGGGCCAGGCCGAGTTCCTTCAGGCACGTCCCGGCATGCCCCAACATGACCTCCAGCTCGCGGCGGGACTGGTCGGGCGCGCAGATACGAACCAACTCGACCTTGGCGAACTGGTGAAGCCGGATCAGACCGCGGGTGTCCTTGCCGTAGGAGCCGGCTTCGGAGCGGAAGCACGGCGTGTGTGCGGTGTAGGCCAGGGGCAAGGTCTCGCCTTGCAGCGTCTCGCCGGCGTGCAGGTTGGTCAGCGGTACCTCCGCCGTGGGGATGAGGAACAGCTCCCGCTCGGCCACGCCGGTCTTGAACAGGTCTTCCTCGAACTTGGGTAGTTGCCCGGTGCCGGTCATGGTCGGTCGGTTGACCATGGCCGGCAGCGAAAACTCGGTGTAACCGTGCCGATCGGTGTGCAGCTCAAGAAAGAACTGCGCCAACGCCCGTTCGAGCTGGGCACCGACGCCCTTGACCACCGCGAACCGCGGCCCGGAGAGCTTGGTCGCCCGCGTGAAGTCGAAGATGCCCAGCCGCTCACCGATGTGCACATGATCAGCCGGTTCGAAGTCGAATGCTGGCGGGTTGCCCCACGTGCGGACCTGTTCGGCGAAGTCCTCGGAATTGCCGTCGGGCAGTTCGTCGCTGGGCAGGTTGGGGATGCTGAGCAGCAGCTCCTGCAGCTCGGCCTCGACTTGGCGCTGCTGCTCCTCTAGCTCTTGGATGCGGATCTTGAGTTCGCGGGCCTGTTCACGCAACTGGGTGACGTCCGCACCGCGCTTAGCAGCGACTCCCACCTCCTTGGCAACGCGGTTGGACTCGGCCCGAGCGTTATCGGACGCCTGGATGGTGGCGTTGCGCTGGCTGAACAGCTTGTCCAACGACTCCACGTCGAGGTCGAAGCCCCGCCGGGCCAGCTTGCGTACCGCGTCCGTAGCCGGATCGAGCAGAACGCGTGGGTCGTGCATGAGTTCTCCAATGGCAGTTGCCTAGCGCAGAGGGTAGCCAACAGCCCGTGGCGAGAGTTGCGCGAGCGGTTCGGAGTCTAGGACGGCGAGCATCGCCGAGGCGGTGTCGTCGTCGGTGTCGAGGTAGTAGAGCGCGCCGTCGACCGCGAGCGTCGCAGACCACGCCAGGGCTTCCTCGAACTCGTCCGGCACGTACTCCCGGCAGAGCGCGACCCGATCCTCAAAGCCGCTGGTCGGGAGGTAGTAGACGCACCAGAACGCCCAGTCAAACGCTGGCGAGCCGATCTTGGCGTGCGGGTCGATGAAGACCGGTTTGCCGTCGGCGTCGAACAGCACGTTCTCGGCGTACAGGTCGGCGTGCAGCACCCGCTGACGGGTTGACCGTTCACACAACTCGTGACTGAACTCGATGCAGCGCGCAACGTGGTCATAGCCGACCATGTGCCCGAGCCGCTCAGCGCGTCGTTTCGACACGGGGTACAACCGTGCCGAGGTAGTAGTCGGTCAGCAGCGGTACCGATCTATCGACCGGCGCCGTCTTGCCGTGCAGCCGCGAGATGGAAGCGGCGACGCGACGCTGATGTTCGACCGGCCGTGGACTACCGCCGGGGATGCCAGCGACCGCGTTGAGTAGGAGCAACCGATCGGTGTCGTCGAAGTCGAGTAATCGGTTCACCGGCGCGCCCTGCCAGTGCAGCAGCGCCGCACGTTCCTGTTCGTAGCGCTCGACGTCAGGCGACGCTTTGATCAGCACGCACCGGCCGTCCGCACCGATGCCAAGCGCGACAACCGACGTCCAACCAGCATCGTGGTAACCACTCACCTTGACCTTCCAACGCTCCGCGGCGGTCACCAACGTTGCCTCCACCTCGTCAAACCATGGCCGGACGCTTGGGCCGTAGTGCTCGGTGAGGCGATGGATTGTGCCGGCTGGAAGGTCGGTCCGCATTCGATCGAGGCTAACGATTTCACCCCAGCAATGTCGCCCGCTCGTTCGCCACAGGGGTGGCCCGGCTTGCTCGGTCGGCCAGCGCGGTCAGCCGTTGTCGCAGTTCCGGGTCATCGGGTCCTCTGGGTGGGCACAGTTGCGGCGGCGCAGGTGCAGCAGTACCGGTCAGGCCCGGCGACCAGCGCAGCGGGCAGCACCTCGACACCGCACAGCGCGTAGTACCGGCCCCCGCCACCGCGCCCGGCGACAGCGGCAGCGTCGGACAGGACGTGCGCGACCAGCGACCGGACGTCGACCATTTCGACGGTGCGGCGCTTGGTGAGCAGTGGGCGCCCTCGGAGTCGGTGCTTGCCTGCCATCGCGTCCACCCGCGCTCCCGGCTAGTTCGTGGCGCCGCCCGGCCCGGCCCCCGAAGGGCAAGCGGACCGGGCGGCTGGACGCCAGCCCGTGCTGACGCCCTTAATGCCCCGCCCGGCCTGCTGGGGGGCCAAGTACCAGGCCGGGCGGCTAGCGACCTCGCGCCCTGCTCGGCGGTCCAACCGGGGCGGTGATCCCGGCACAGCGGATCTATCCGATCCGCTTACACTACGAACAGCACGACTATCGCTACAAGAAATATACAAGTGGAACGTTCTAGTTGTCTAGCCCTTCGAGTGATCTGCTGTTGGGGCGGCACCTGTGGAGTGACACACTGGTTACATGTCCACCTCGCCGACCGTCTACCGCTTGCAGCTAGGCCGTGAGCTGCGACGACTGCGCGAAGCGGCCGGGCGTAGCCGCGAGGACGCGGCAGCCGAGTTGGAGTGCGGCGTCTCGAAGGTCAGCAAGATCGAGACCGGCAAAGCAACCCTGCGACCGGCCGAAGTGAGGGCGTTGCTGGATCTCTACAACGTCACCGACCGTGACGCTGTGTTGCGGCTGGCGCAGTACGCCCGGCGGCGGTCGACCGTACGGGTGCCGGACTGGGCGAAGACCTTCGTCGGCCTGGAGGCAGACGCAGCTGAGATCCGGACCTACCAGACCGAGCTGGTACCCGGCTTGCTGCAAACCGAGGACTACGCGCGCGTGGTCACCCAGGCCGCCGATCCGACCCGGGACCCCCGAGAGGTGGAGCGGCTGGTCGCTTCACGGATCGAACGGCAACAGCGGTTGCGGTCCGCTGCAGCCCCGCTGATCTGGGCAATCCTCAATGAGGCTGTGATCCGTCGACAGGTCGGTGATACAGAGACCATCGGTCGGCAGCTTCTGCACCTGGTCGAGATGAACAACGATCCCAACATCACCATCCAGGTGCTGCCGTTCTCTGCTGGCGCGCACCCCGCGATGGGGTCGAGCTTTGTCCACCTGCGGTTGGGCGACCCACCCGACGGGGAGATCATCTACCTGGAGGACATGGCCAGCGCCGATTACCTGGGGCGCCCGGCGCAGATAGCGAGCTACCTCGCGGCGTTCGGCATGCTGGCGCAGAAGGCGCTCAACCCCGCACAATCGTCCCTCTTGATCAAGAGTGCAGCACTAGGTGAGTGAGTGATGAGCACACATGGCAACCCCAACCTGACCGGCGCCCACTGGCGCAAGTCCAGCTACAGCAACGGCAACGGCGGTGATTGCGTCGAGGTCGCCGACCTACCCGACGGTGGTCGTGGCGTCCGGGACTCCAAGGACCCCACCGGCCCGGCCCTGATGTTCACCGCAACCGAGTGGGCTGCGTTCACCGCTGGCGTTCGTGCCGGCGAGTTCTACTGATCACCAAGCCTTCCGCCTGCTACTCGGGGCGGGCCGTTCCGGTGGTGCTGGTGGTGAACACCGGGACCGTGGATCCTGGTGGCTTGTTGTTACTGCTCGAGGCGATCCTGTTCGACCTCCCGTACCTGCCGGGGGCGGCCTACCGCGTCGGCAGGTACGGGAGGTTCGACGAGCTACCCGGCCGAACCGAGCCCCGGCCAGCGGCGGGAGCGCGTGCTGGCCGCGCCATGACGCCGACGCCTTGGTCGAAGCCATCAGCAGCCTGCTCAGGGCTGTGACGAAGACCGCGCCGCGCGAGCCGTCGACAAGGCCCCGGGGTTTGGGCGCGGACCTGGCGGCTGTAGGGAGCGCGGCGGTGCTGGTCGCTGCGGCGGCGGTGATCGGCGTCCGGCTGCTCCAACGCGGTGTACCGCTGCACGTCGACGCCCCACCGCTGGGGGCGCAGTGGCTGCCGCACGTCGGCCCGGGAACGGTTCCCGCGGTGCTGGTCGCGGTGCTCGTCGTTCTGCGCGGACCCGAGCTGGCCGCTCGGCTGCCCTGGCGACCGCTGCTCGGTGTCTCCGCGGTCACGGCGCTGGCCTGGACGATGAGCCTGGCCCTGGTCGACGGGTGGCGACGCGGGGTCGCGGATCGGCTGACCACCGACACCGAGTACCTGCACGACGTCCCGAGGGTCAGCGATGTCGGTGCGATGTTGCGGATCTTCGCCGAGCGGATACCCGGCCTGCAGCCCGAGTCCTGGACCACCCACGTCGCCGGCCATCCTCCCGGGGCGCTGCTGGTCTTCGTCGGCCTGGACCGGATCGGGCTGCCCGGCGGGGTGCCGGCGGCGCTGCTGTGCGTGCTGGTCGGCTCGACGGCGGGGGTCGCGGTGGCGGTCACGCTGCGGGCCCTGGGCGCCGAGGCCACCGCCAGGGCAGCATTGCCGTTCGGCGTGTTGTTTCCCGG
Source organism: Pseudonocardiaceae bacterium (assembly GCA_050700115.1). Lineage (GTDB taxonomy): Bacteria > Actinomycetota > Actinomycetes > Mycobacteriales > Pseudonocardiaceae. The sequence goes on along the minus strand of JBOHGG010000053.1, from coordinate 29,166 downwards.
CGCGGTGTGGGTGGGGGTGTCTGCGGACGGGCTCTTCGCCGGGGTGCTGGCCTGGGGGGTGGCCCTGCTCGCTCTCGGTGCGGCCCGGTCTCGGCTCGGCATAACGGCCGTGGTCGCGTCCGCGATCGGTGGGCTGGTGCTCGGCGCCAGCCTGTACCTGTCCTACGGGCTGGTACTGGCGGGGCTGCTCCCGCTGGCCGTCGCGATCACCGCCCGCCGGGTCGCCCCGCTGCTCGTGGCCGGCGCCGGCGTCGCTGCCGTGGTGGCCGCCTTTGCCGCCGCGGGCTTCTGGTGGTTCGAGGGATACCAGCAGGTCACGATCCGGTACTACCAGCCGGGCGAGTACGGCCTGGAGCGCCCTTACGGTTACTGGGTGTGGGCCGACTTGGCGTGCCTGGCGGTGGTGCTCGGGCCGGCCGGGGTGGCCGGGCTGCGACGGGTGTTCACCTCGGGGGGTGGACAGTCCGGGGTGCTGGTGGCGCTGTGCGGGGCGGTGGTGCTGGCGGTGCTGGCCGCCGATCTCTCCGGGTTGAGCAAGGCCGAAGTGGAGCGAATCTGGCTGCCGTTCGCGGTGTGGCTGATCGCCGCGGCCGCGCTGCTGCCGGCACGGCAGGTCCGCTGGTGGCTGGGCGCTCAGGCGCTGGTCGCGCTGGCCGTCAACCACCTGCTGCTCACGACGTGGTGACCGGCTCGCGAAGCGGATCGGTGGCGAAGCCGGCGACGCCGTCGGCGAAGCCCACCCGCGCCCGGTAACCGAGCAGCTCGGCAGCCCGCGCCGGGTCAGCCGTCACATGCCGCACATCGCCGGGCCGGGCGCCGCCGACGATCTGCGGGGCCGGTCCGTTCATCGCCCGGGCCAGCTCGGTGGCCAGCTGGCCTACCGTGTGCGGGTGCCCGGAGCAGACATTGACCGGCTCGCATCGGCCTGCGGGTGGCTCGGCGGCCAGGGCGAGCGCGTTGGCCTGAGCGACGTCGGAGACGTGCACGAAGTCCCGGCGCTGCCGACCGTCCTCCATCACCTGCGGTGCCTCGCCGCGGGCCAGCGCTGACCGGAAGATCGACGCTACCCCGGCGTAGGGGGTGTCGCGCGGCATCCGGGCGCCGTAGACGTTGTGGTAGCGCAGCGCCCACACACCGGCACCGGTCTGCCGGGCCCACGCTGCGGCGAGATGCTCCTGGGACAGCTTCGTGGCGGCGTAGGTGCTGCGCGGATCCAGCGGGGCGTCCTCACCGACCAGCAGCGGCACGAGATCGGCGCCGCAATGTGGGCAGGGCACCTCGTAGCGTCCGGCGGCGAGATCTTCAGGTCGCCGTGGTGGCGCCGGGACGACACCGTGGTGGCCGCAGACGTAGCGGCCCTCCCCGTAGACCACCATCGAGCTGGCCAGCACCAGCCGATGTACCCCGGCTTTGTGCATCGCCGCCAGCAACACGGCCGTGCCGAGGTCATTGTTGGCCGTGTAGTCCGGGGCGTCGGAGGGATCCAGCCCATGTCCGACCATCGCTGCCTGATGGCAGACCGCGTCCACATCGGACAGCAGACGGCCCAGCAGTTCGGCGTCCCGGACGTCGCCGTGGACCAGTTCGTGGTCCCGCACCCACGTCGGCGGCGTGCCGGAGCCGTGGGCCTGTGGCAGGAACGCGTCCAGCAGCAACACCGAATGCCCGTCGGCGGCGAGCAGGTCGGCGACGTGCGAGCCGATGAAGCCCGCGCCGCCGGTGATCAGAATCCGCACGCGTCGCACGCTACGGCACAGCTGGGCCGGGGTGCTGCGGCGAGGCGTGCGGCGCGGGTCACAATGGTGGCCCGCAGTAAGTTCGTAGGAGGGCAAGTTCGATGGCGCAGGCTGCCGAGCCACCGTCAGGAACCAGAGATTTCCTGGCTGACGACGTGCGTCGCCGCAAGGCGGTGTTCGACACCATCGCCGCGGTATTCGAGCGTTATGGCTTCGACCCACTGGAGACACCGGCGTTCGAGCGGTTGGAGGTCTTCGCCGGCAAGCTCGGCGAGGAAGCCTCGTCGCTGATCTTCAAGATCCTCAAGCGGGGTGTCCACGAGGCCAGCGGTGAAGCGGACCTCGCGCTGCGCTACGACCACACGGTGCCGCTGGCGCGCGTCGTGGCAACCTACGGCAGCAGGTTGCCGTCGCCCTACAAGCGCTACGCCATCGGCCCGGTTTGGCGGGCCGACCGTGCGGCCAAGGGCCGCTTCCGCGAGTTCGCCCAGTGCGACATCGACACGGTGGGCTCGGCGTCCCCGCTGGCGGACGCGGAGATCGTGTGCGCTGTGCACGACGGGCTGGAAGCCCTCGGCGTCCACGACTTCCAGTTCCTCGTCAACTCCCGGCAGGCGCTCCACGGGCTTCTGGAGGCGTATGACGTTGACCCCACGCTGGGCGACAAAGTGCTCGGCAGCCTCGACAAGCTGGACAAGGTGGCGCCGGACGTGGTGTGCGCCGAGTTGGTCGAGCGGGGCCTGACCACGGCCACCGCCGAGAGTCTGGTCGCCGACGTGACCGCGCCCGACACCGATCGCGTGCGCAAGCAGCTCGACACCACCGAGCGCGGCCGGTTCGGGCTCGCCGAAGTGGACCGCCTGCTGGAGCTGACTGCTGGCCTGCCAACCGATCGGGTCGTGTTCACGCCCCGGATGGTCCGTGGACTGGACTACTACACCGGCCCGATCTTCGAGGTCACCGCGACCGGCTACCCCGGCTCGATCGCCTCCGGCGGACGCTACGACGGCCTTGTCGCCAAGCTCGGCGGCCCCGATCTACCGGCCTGCGGTGGTTCGATCGGAATCGAACGCATCCTCGCCATCCAAGTCGCCGGCGAGGCCGACCAGCGCGGCCTGGACGTGGCGCTGACCGTGCTCGGGGCCCAGGACGACATCGTGCGGCTGGCCAACGAGATCCGCACACACGGCGTACGGACCGGCATCTATCTCGGCTCCTCGGGCAAGCTGGCCAAGCAGCTGAAGTGGGCACACGACCAGCACGCCCGCACAGTCCTGATCTACGGACCGGACGAGCAGAAAGCCCGCGAGGTCACCGTCCGAGACATGGAATCGGGGGAGCAGACCCGCGTCCCGATCACCGAAGTCGGGGCGTACCTACACAAGCGCAGCACTCAGTGAGCGCGCCCGGTCCTTCACACCCGGATAATGGTCAGCCCGGCCACGCCCTCCAGGAGGTCGAAGTCGTTGTCCTGCGTGATCACGGGCAGGTGATGCGCCGCTGCGGAGGCCGCGATCCACAGGTCGTTGACGCCTACGCTGCGACCGGCCTCGGCCACGTGCACCCGCATTCGTGCCCAGGTCACCGCGGCGACGTCGTCCACCGGGATCAGTTGGATGTCCGCCAGCGCATCAAGCGTGGTCATCCGCACTGCGCGCGTCTCGGTATCTCGGGCCGCGAGAACCCCGGCGTGTAGTTCGGCCAGCGTAATGACGGAAATCGCGGACTCCGCCGGCAGCCACTCCTCCTTGAGCGATCGACCGTTTTGGGCGGCGATGAAGACACTCGTGTCGAGCAGCCCGCGGGACGGTCCGGTCAACGGATGGGCCCAAGCTGGTCGGTGGTGTCGCCTGCGAGGCCGGCGAGATCGTCGCGTAAGCCGGGATCGGCCTGCGCAACCCGAAGCCGGCGGGTCAGCTCTGACCGGGGAAGCCAGCGGCGGCGAGTCTGCTGCAGCGGTATGAGCTGGGCGACCGGCTTTCCGTTGACTGTCACCACGACCTCCTCGCCAGCCTGGACGCGGCGCAGCACGCCTGCCGTGTCGTTGCGCAGCTCCCGAGACGCGACCTCCGACATGCGACAATCGTAGCATCGGTGTAGCAGTTGATCGAGACCGCGCTGGGTGATCAGCCGATCACCGGGTTGTACTCGCTGGCCACGACCTCGCCCGGTCGAGCCCCCGGGATGAACTTCTGCCAGTCACCGCTGACCATGGTGGGGGCCGGCACCACCCGCACCCCATCGCGGAAGTACGTCGTCGCCAGCACCATCCGTGCGCTCGTGGTGCGGTTGGGCCCCGCGGTGTGGAAGCAGTTCGCCGAGTGGAAGCTGATCTCGCCCGCAGCGAAGGGACCGTCCTCGACGACGACGCCGTGGTCGCGAAAGATCTCCGACACCCGCCGGTCGTAGGACGTGCCGTGCTTGTCGAACTCGACGTCGGCCACCAGCCGCCAGGTGTCGGCGCCCCGGGCGAACGCCAGCTGCCCCATCTCCCGGGGGGTGGGCTGCAGTGGGACCCAGGCGGTGAGAACGTCGGGGGAGTCGAGCGGGAAGTGGTGCGCGTCGTAGTGCCAGGGGGTCCGCCCGGCGCCGGGCTCCTTGGACAGCGCATTGTCGTGGTAGAGCCGCACCCGCTCGGCGCCCAGCAGGGCCGCGGCGATGCCACCGATGCGTGGCGAGAGCACCGCCGAACGCAGCAGCGGATCGGTCAACCACATCATCTCCAGGCTCTGGAAACCCACGGTCGGATCGACCTCGGCATCGAGCATCTCGCGCAGCCGTGCCCGCAGCCGAGCCACCGCGCCTGGAGTGAGCACCGCGGGCAGCTTGACGAACGACTCGTCGGCGAAGTACCGCAGCTGGGCCGGCGTCAGCGGGTACGGCTCGGTGAGTTCGGCGGCCACCGCATCGTCGGTGGGCAGCGGACCCGGGTCGTGCGCCGGCAGCGCCACCAGCGGATCGCTCGGCACCGATCCATCGGCCAGCGACATGTACCAGTCCCACCACTGGTCGTTTCCGCGGTCCCAGGCCAGGGTGACGTCGGACGCCGCGCCGGCCGCCGTGGCAGCCGACAGGTACGGGTTGCTCACCTGTTCTCCCAGGTCATCAGGTGCGCCTCGTGCTCGAAGCGGTAGCTCCCATCGGGTGACCGGCAGCCCGCCAGGTACTCGGACAGCGGTTGGTCGGACTCCATCCGGACCAGCGACACCGTGTCGTCGAACGCGCAGCGCTGCAGGAAGCCCTCGATCACCGCGCGGTCCGCCGAGCCGGTGCGGTAGTGCAGCCGCTGGACCGCGACGTCCGCGCCGGCTGCGGTCAACGCGGCCGCGACGGCTTCGGCGTCGGTGTAGGGCGTGACGTCGGGGGCGTAGGTGGCCCGGTAGGCGTCGTAGAACGCGAGGTAGTGGCTTGCGGCACTGGCCTGAGCGACGGCGCCGAACCCGCCGGGGCGCAGCGCGGCGACCATCCGGCTCACCCCGCCGGCGAGCTCGGCCGGGGGTAGCGCGTACAGCGCGTGGGTGGCCCATGCGACGTCGTAGCGGTCCCGCACCTCGAAGTCCTGCAGCGCTACCACGTGCTCCGCGGCGGCCTCGAACGGCGCGGACAGCACGGCGCGAGCTTCGGCGATGCTGAACGCGGAGGGATCGAGCAGGTCGACCGCCACAGTGAGATCCTGAGCTGCGGCGGGCAGCCCGGCGGCCAGCAGCGCGGCGGGGAACTGGCCGCTGCCGCACGCCACGTCGAGCAGCCGCAGATGGCCATCGGTGGCACGTTTTCTCAGGTCAGTCACCCAATCACGGGCGGCGGCGAGTCGCCGGTAGTCCTCGGTCGCGAGCGTGTAGAAAGCCTGCATCTCGGCCCGCCCCGCCTCGCTCCAGTGCTCGAGGCTGCGCTGGGCCGTGTCAGGGGCAGTGTCAGGGAGGGCCACCCCTGTACCCAAGCACAGCTACTTACTTCGCCGCGGTGAAGTAAGTCCGACCGTATAGGTTCGATCCGGTGCCTACCCTGAGCCCGTCCACGTCATTGCACCGGTTGCGGCAGGCGGTGGCCGGTTCGTCCGTGCTACCCGAACTGTCCGGGCCTCGCTACGCACTCACCCACGCGGCCTACGAGGCGGCCAGCGATCAGCGCGCCGCGCTGCAGGCGTGGCTGCCCCGGGAACTGCCGCCGCTGCTCGGCGCCGGGGCGCTGCTCAGTGCCGAGCCGTTGCAGGTAATTGGCGTCGGGGTCGGGGACGGCAGCGTCGATGCCCCGCTGGCCGCCGCGCTGGCCGCGGACGGGCGCCGGGTGCACTACACCGGGATCGAGCCGCACGCGATGTCGGCGGCCGGGTTCGTGGTCCGGCTCGCCGCGCTGCCGGCGGATTCCCTCACCGTCACCGCCGTGGCCGGTGCGTTCGCCGACCACGAGCCCGCAGTACCCGCCGACCTCGTGCACTTCGTGCACTCGCTGTACTACATGGCCGATCTTGGGGCGACGCTGGACCACGCGCTGGCGATGCTGCGCCCGGGAGGGCTGCTGGTGGCTGCGACGGCGCCCCGGCAGCCGCTGTGTGTGCTCACCGAGCTGCTCAGCCCTGGCCACGGTCACCGGTTGTGGTGCGCCGAGGACGTCACCGCGGAGTTGGCGGCACGGCGGCTTGAGGTGCGGTCGGAGACGATGACGGCGGAGCTGGACCTGCGCGGGGTACTCATCGACCCGCTCGGCGCGGGCGAACTGGTGCTCGACTTCCTCGTCGGGGCGCGCACCGCCGCGATGACGGCGGAGGTCCGGGCGCAGGTGATGGCCTACCTGGCCGAGGTGGCACTGCCTGGCAGGCCCGGGGTGGTGCCGCACCCGATCGACATCACCATCGCCCGGGTTCCCTGATCACTTCACGACGCAGCACACCGTGATGACGCCCGTTGCCGGGGGTCGCTACGGTGGGAATGTGAGTGTTGGGGCGGATAGGGTGCGTGCGTTCCGGGGACTTCACGTGCCTGGCCGGCCGCTGCTCATGCCGAACCCGTGGGACGCCGGAACGGCCAAGCTGCTCGCCTCGCTGGGCTTTCAGGCATTGGCGACGACCAGCAGCGGATACGCGGCGACACTGGGCCGGCTGGATGGCTCCCTCGATCGGGGCGAGGCCCTCGCGCACGCCTCGTCGATCGTCGCCGCGGTGGACCTCCCCGTCTCGGCCGATCTGGAGGACGGCTTCGCCGAGGATCCCAGTGCGGTGTTCGCCACCGTCACCGATGCCGTCGGCGTGGGGCTGGCGGGCTGCTCGATCGAGGACTTCACCGGCAACGCGGACACCCCGATCTACGACATCAAGCTGGCCGCTGAGCGAGTGGCCGCGGCCGTCGACGCGGCGCGCACCGGTGCCGGGCTGGTGCTGACGGCGCGGGCGGAGAATTTCATCCGCGGCAATCCCGATCTGGCTGACACGATTGCGCGGCTGCAGGCATATCAACAGGCAGGTGCCGACGTCCTGTACGCCCCTGGCCTGACCGACCTCGGCGACATCCGCAGCGTGATCACCTCGGTCGATCGACCCGTCAACGTGCTCGTGTTCCCTGGTCTTGCCACGGTGGGCGAGCTGGCGCAGGCTGGCGTGGCCCGGATCTCGGTCGGTGGAGCGTTCAGCCAGGTGGCCCTGGCCGCACTCACCCGGGCCGGTCGGGAACTGCTCGACCACGGCACCTACGGGTTCATGGACCTGGCCGCCGAGGGTCGTCAGCAGGCGGCCGCAGCCTTCAGCACCCGCTGACTGCATGTCTGGCGGCACGGGGTGCTCCGCCGCGAGGCCGAGGGCTGACCCGCCGCTAGCTGCTGGCCGGCAGGATGTTGTTGTTGTACCGGAAGAAGTTCTGCGGGTCGTAGGTCGCTTTGATCTCGGCGAGCCGGCGCAGGTTGCGGCCAAGCGCGTCGTCGACACCGGCGCGCATCGGCTCATCGGCGAGCCCGGTGAAGTTCAGGTACACCCCGCCGGTGCCGTGCGCGCCGATGGTCTCCCACGCGGCCCGGATCCAGGCGATGGCCGCAACGTCGTCGGCGGGGTCGTTCCAGTTGCCGGAAAGCTCGACCATGAATGGCGCCGATCGTTCCGCGAACGCGGTCTCCTCGGGGCCGGCCGCGCCGATCGCGCCGCCCATCTGCCAGACAACCACCCCCGTCAGCGGCGTCGGCCGGTCCAGCGCCCGGCCTGCGATGACGTCGATCGCGTCGTCGGTGAGTTCGGTGAGGTACTGCGACTTCCAGTACGCCCGCAGGGTGTTGCGCGGGAACAACGGGTCGAACCCGCGCTGCACCATGGTGAACGGCGTCGGCCCGGACATGTCGAACAGCGGTGTGCCCAGTTCGCGCAGCGGCGCCAGGATCGTCATGCCCTCGTCCGGATCGCCGGCGTAGACGCCGCCCACGATGGCGCAGGGGCGGTTGTGCACGATCTCGGGCATATCGGGAGCCGCCGGGAAGGTGATCGTCGCCAGCAAGGCGGTGACCTCGTCCGGTGCTCCCGCGAGGTAGTCGCGCCAGCCGCGCATCACGTCGGCGACATCCTCCAGCGGGTAGAACGTCGCCGCGAAGGCGACGAGCGGCCCCACCGGGTGCAGCCGGAAGGTGAATGAGGTGACGATCCCGAAGTTGCCGCCGCCACCGCGAATGGCCCAGAACAGGTCGGGGTTGTGGTTGGCGGAGGCGGTCCGCACCTGGCCGTCGGCGCACACCACCTGGGCCTGAACGACGTTGTCGCAGGCCAGCCCGTACTTGCGGCGCAGCCATCCGTAGCCGCCGCCCAGGGTCAGGCCGGCGATGCCGGTGTCGGAGACGACCCCTACGGGGGTGGCCAGGCCGAAGGCCTGGGTCTCACGATCCAGGTCGCCCAATACGGCGCCGCCCTGCACGTGAGCCAACCGCTGCTCGGGATCGACCTGGACGCCGCACATCGCCGAGAGGTCGATGAGCATTCCGTCCTCGATCGTCGATAGCCCAGCGATGGAGTGCCCGCCACCGCGGACCGCGACGGCGAGATCGTGTGCACGGGCGAAGTTCACCGCATCGACCACGTCTGCGGTGCCCGAGCACTGGGCGATCAGGGCGGGCCGGCGGACATGCATGGCGTTGAACACATCGCGGGTGTTCGGCACCCCGGAGGGGCTGGGCGATCCGATCACCTGCCCCCGCAGCTGCCCACGGAGGGCTTCGAGAACGTCATCGGCGAGATCGGTCCGGGGTCCGTGCAGGGTGGTCATGCTGACAGTCATCGGGTCCTCCAGGTTGAAGACACTTTCGTGTCGCGGGCGCCCCACACCTAGAGCGTCTTATCACCTCGCGTGATACCACCGACGAATAAATCACCTTTTGGCCTAGCGCACGTGCGTGTTGGCAGGCCACCGCGGTGGCAACCCGCCTCAGCGCTGGTGGGCAAACCGGACGATTGGCCGATGTGCCGTTGCGGTGCTAGACAGGATTTCATGACCGTTGAGCTCAACCACACCATCGTCGCGGCCCGCGACAAGATGGCCGCCGCGACCTTCCTGACCGATCTGCTGGGGCTGCCCGCGCCGACCACATTCGGGCCTTTCCTGGTAGTGACCCTGGGTAACGGGGTGAGCCTGGATTTCATCGATACCTCGGACGTCATCCACCCGCAGCACTACGCCTTCCTGGTCGGTGAGCCCGACTTCGACGTGATCTTCGGCCGGATCCAGGCGCTGGGCATCCCGTATTGGGCCGATCCCTTCCGCAATGAGCCAGGCGAGATCAATACGCGCGACGGTGGCCGCGGGGTGTACTTCGACGACCCCAACGGCCACGTCCTGGAGATCCTCACCCGCCCCTACGGAAGCGGCTCCGCGAGCTGATCTGGCGAAGGGCGCGCCAGCGGCGACGATCACGGCTGTAGACTCCTGCATTCACCCGGGCGACCTCACCCGAACGGGGCAGGGGGCTCATGGCCGAGCGGCAGCATCTGATCGTTGTGCTGCCCGGGATCGGCGGCAGTGTGCTGGCACGGCCTGGCAAGCCCGATGACGTGGTGTGGGACGCGGGGACGGGTGACATCGCAGACCTGGTCTTCCGGTCGGATCGGATGAGCCTGCAGGAGGCACCGCGGCTGGAACCGCTGGGGCTGACCCAGTCAACGAAATTCATGGGATTCACCGTCGTCCCGGGCTGCGGGAAGCTGCTGGATCGGCTCACCACCTTTGGGAAGGTCGACCGGCGCGGTGATCCCCAGCGTCCCGAACTCGGCGCCAGCGTGGTGGCGGTGCCGTATGACTTCCGGTACAGCATCGTGGCGGCGGCCGAGCGCCTCGACGCGGTGGTGTGTGCGCACCTGGCCGGCGCCAGCCCGGCCGAGCGGGCCGCACGGGTGATCGTGGTGGCGCACTCGATGGGCGGGCTGGTCGCGCGGGTCTGGATGGGGCTGCTGGGCCGGTGGCCGTGGTGCCGCGCGTTGATCACCCTGGGCACCCCGCACCGCGGTGCGCCGAAGGCACTGGACTGGCTGGTCAACGGCGTGCGGCTGGCGGGGCCGACCGAGATGCTGCGCGGGTGGCCATCGATGATCGAGCTGCTACCCCGCTACCCGGCGGTCCGCGACACCGCGGTGGCCCACGTGGACGCCCCCGACGCGGCGCTGCATCCGTTCGAGCTTCCCATTCCGTGGTTGTCCGCGCGCGCCAAGGCGGCTTACGACCTGCACGGTGCGATCGAGAAGGTGTGGGGCGATATGCCCCGTCGTGGCCCGGAGACTGTGGTCTGCATCGGTTGGAGTCACCAGACCCCGAACGGCGCGTTCTGGGACGGCGAACGCCTGCGCGTGACGAAGGACCAACCCGGCTGGCTGGGGCTCGACGGCTGGGACAAGGACTTCGGCGACGGCACGGTGCCGAGCTTCTCGGCGGTGCCCCCGGAGATGGACAACTACGGGCACGGCCTGGTGCGCCTGGCGGAGCGGCACGTGCCGCTGGCTCACGCGGCGGTCATCGCCGACCTGCTGGAGCGGCAGCTGAAACGGCGACCTCCGAACAAGATCCACGGCGCGGAGGGCGGCGAGCACCCGCCCACCATCGGCCTGGATCTCGACGAGCTGCACACCGAAGGGACGCCGATCCGGGTCACGGCCGCGCTGCGTGAGGTCAATGCGGACGTCAGCGGCCAGCCGGTGAAGGCCCGGCTGCGCGCGATTCGAGGCCAGCTCGCTGGGCCGCCCGGCCGGGTCGACGTGCCGCTGAACTGGGACGGCGGGCTGGGCTGCTTCACGGGCGAGCTGCCGGGGCAGGGGCCGGGGCTGTACCAGGTGCGGGTGTCGGCCCGGCACGTCCCGCGGGCCGGCGATCTCGTCGTGGCGGACACGGTGGCGGTGGTTGAGGACGGCTGAGACGCGGTCAGCCGTCCTGGCGGGACTCGCCGCCCACCCGGGCGTGCGGCAGGTGCGCGGCGGGAATCGTGCCCAGCCGCCCGGCCTGGTAGTCCTCGAAGGCCTGGCGGACCTCCGCGCGGGTGTTCATCACGAACGGTCCGCCCCAGGCGACCGGCTCCCGGATCGGAGCGCCGCCCAGCACGATGACGTCCAGCGCGGGATGCCGCGACTCCTGGTGCACCGCACCAGAGACCGTGACGGTGTCGCCGGGCCCGAACACCGCGAGCTGGCCGGTGCGCACCGGCTGACCCTGGGTGCCGACTGTCCCGGCGCCGGAGAGCACGTATACCAGTGCGTTGAAGTCCGTCCGCCAGGGCAGGCGCAGTATCGCACCGGGGCTGACGGTGGCGTGCAGCATTGCCATCGGGGTGTAGGTGGAACCGGGGCCGTGATGCCCAGCGACATCGCCGGCGATCAACCGGACCAGCGCGCCGCCGTCGGCCGTGGTGAGCAGCGCGGACTCGGCGGCCCGCAGGTCCTGGTAGCGGGGCTCGGTCCACTTGAGCTGCGCAGGCAGGTTGACCCACAGCTGCAGGCCATGGAACAGCCCGCCGCTGACCACCAGGTGCTCCGGTGGCCGCTCGATGTGCAGTACACCGCCGCCTGCGGTCATCCACTGGGTGTCGCCGTTGGTGATCTCGCCACCACCGCCGTGCGAATCGGCGTGTTCGAACACGCCGTCGATGATGTAGGTGACGGTCTCGAACCCCCGGTGCGGGTGCCAGGCGGTGCCTTTGGGCTCGCCCGGTGCGTATTCGACCTCACCCATCTGATCCATGTGCACGAACGGGTCCAGATCGCGCAGGTCCACCCCGGCGAAGGCACGCCTGACGGGGAAGCCCTCGCCCTCATACCCGGAAGGCGCGATGGTGACCGACCGGACCGGGCGGTCCACGGCCTGCGGGCCGGGTTCCGGGATGCGCGCCAGCGTGGTGACGTCCTCGACGGTGACAGCAGGCATGGCCGCCTCCTCGTTTATTGATCGCTCAACTACCAGTGTCAACGCCCCAGCCGCGCCGCACATTCCGCCAAGCCGGCGCCAGGTACATAACAAGCCTTGCGGCGGAAGGTGGTGGAATGAACCTCGGAACCGAGGAACGGATGGCTGCCATGACCGAGACCGTGCTGACGACCCCGTTCGTCGTCACCGATGGGCCAGCGCGCCACGCCAGATACGCCGAGCTCGCGGTGGCCGGGCCGGTACACCGCATCATGCTGCCCACCGACGAGCCGATCTGGTTGATCACCGACTACGAGGAGATGCGCAGTGCCCTGCACGACCCGCGGTTGATCAAGATTGACGGGACGCAGGTCGGCCGTGACCTGCTGCCGCCCGCGGTGTTCGCGGCGACGAGTCATCACATGCTCAACAGCAACCCGCCCGACCACACCCGGCTGCGCCGGCTGGTCACCGCCGCGTTCACCCGCCGCCGCGTCGAACAGCTCGCACCGCGCATCCAGCAGATCGCCGACGAACTGCTCGACGCGATGGCTGACGCCGAGCAGGTCGACCTGATCGACGCCTTCGCCTACCCACTGCCGCTTACCGTGATCTGCGAGCTGCTCGGCGTGCCGGTCGACCGCCGTACAGAGTTCCGTCGCTGGTCTTCCATCGTGGTGACCGGGGTGCTGGCCGGCACGGACACCTACGTCGCCGCGTCCACCGCGGTGGTGGGCTACCTGCGGGAGCTGATCGAGACCAAGCGCGCCACCCCCGCCGACGACCTGCTCTCGGCACTGGTGGCGGTCCGCGACGGCGAAGACCGGCTCACCGAGGACGAGCTCACCTCGATGGCGTTCCTGCTGCTGGTCGCAGGCCACGAGACCACCGTCAACCTGATCGGCAACGGGGTGCTCGCGCTGCTCACCCACCCCGAGCAGCTGACCCTGCTGCGCGCCCAGCCGGATCGGCTACCGGCCGCGATCGAGGAACTGCTGCGCTACGACGGGCCGCTGCAGGTAACGACCTTCCGCCGGACCGCCGCACCGGTGGACATCGGCGGGGTCACCATCCCGGCCGGCGAGATCGTCGTGCACGGCCTGCTGGCCGCCAACCGCGACCCGGCATGCACCACGCAACCCGACGTGCTGGACATCACCCGCACCCACAACCCGCACCTGACCTTCGGGCACGGCATCCACCACTGCCTCGGCGCACCACTGGCCCGGCTGGAAGGCCGCATCGCGCTGGGCACCCTGCTGGCCCGCTTCCCCCGGCTGCGCCTCGCGGTACCCGCCGAACAACTGACCTGGAAGCCGAGTGTGCTCATGCACGCCCTGACCGCGCTACCCGTAGCGATGCACTGAACGACGCAACCACGGCCGCTATCGCCGCGATCAACCCCAGGTAGAGGCCGAATCCAGCACCGCTGGACACCGCGAACAAGCCGTCCACGTCGACATCACCCAGGTCGCCCCGCCCGCCAGCGGCGTCCGGGAAGGTCACCCACCGCAGCAGGATCGTGATCAACGCCAGCCCGGACAGGCCAAGCGTGAGCAGCGGCCTCGGAGCAGGCAGGCGCACACCCATCGCGCTCGCCAGCACCAGCCCGCCGGCCACCACCAGCAGCAGCACCGAGAACCACGCGCCGAAGCCCGCGCTCCACGCGTTCTCGCCGGCCGATCGCTCGATCCCCAGGACCGAGACGTGGGCCCGGTACCAGGGAAAGAAACTCGAGATGTACGCGAGCAAGCCTGCGCCGACGACGGCCCAGTCCAGGGTCGTCACCTTCGTCGAATCGGATCTCACCATGCCCGGCATTCCTCCCTAGATCTGCGGGGCATAGTAGGGGCTGGCTGGTATGTCAGGTGCCGCGTTGGTAGATGTCGGGGACACCGTCGGCGTCGGCGTCGCGTTCCTCTGCCTGGCAGATGCGCCGGTAGACGGTGTTGCGGATCCGGAGTACGACGGTGGCCAGCAGCGCGGCGAGCAGCGAGCCGAGCAGGATCGCGACCTTGACGTGGTCGTTGCGGACGCTGCCGGCGCCGAAGGCGAGTTCCCCGATGAGCAGGGAGACGGTGAAGCCGATTCCGGCCAGCAGCGCCAGGCCCAGGACGTCCCACCAACCCAGGCCGTCGGCGAGCTGGGCGCGAGTGAACCGCTGGACGAGGTAGGTCGCGCTGAGCACGCCGATGACCTTGCCGGCGACCAGGCCGACGATGACACCGAGAGTGGCGCTGTCGCGTAGGGTGGCGCCAAGGCCGCCGGAGCCGGCGATGGAGACCCCGGCCGAGAAGAACGCGAAGATCGGTACGGCGACGCCGGCTGACAGTGGCCGCCAGCGGTGCTCGAAGTGCTCGGCCAGGCCGGGTCCGGGGGCCGGGTCGCGACGTATGACGGGAACCAGGAATCCGAGGAGTACCCCGGCGACGGTGGCGTGCACGCCGGATTCGTGGACGAGCACCCAGGCGGTGACGGCGAGCGGGAGCAGCAGCCACCATGAGCGCACGCGCCGCTGCACGAGGATGCCGAACAGGGCCAGCGGGATGAGGGCGAGTGCGAGCGGAGTGAGGCTCAGCGACTGGGTGTAGAAGATCGCGATGATAGTGATCGCGAGCAGGTCGTCGACCACGGCGAGGGTGAGCAGGAAGATGCGCAGCGCGGCGGGCAGGTGGGTGCCGATCACCGCGAGCACGGCGAGCGCGAAGGCGATGTCGGTGGCGGTGGGGATGGCCCAGCCGGACAGGTCGCCGTCCTCAGCAGCGAGGTTGATCGCGAGGTAGAACAGGGCGGGCACGGCCATCCCGCCCAGGGCGGCGGCGATCGGCAGCGCCGCGCGGCGCGGGTCACGCAGGTCGCCGGCGACGAACTCGCGCTTGAGTTCCAGGCCGGCGACGAAGAAGAAGATCGCGAGCAACCCGTCGGCGGCCCATCGCGCGAGGGTGAGGTCGAGGTGTAGCTGCGACGGTCCGATCCGGATGGCGCTGAGGTCGAAGTACGCGCCGCTCCACGGGGAGTTCGCCCACAGCAGCGCGGTCGCCGCGGCCGCGACGAGCAGGGCACCGCCGACGGTCTCGGTGCGCAGCACGTCGCCGATGCGGCTGACCTCGCGCCAGGATCCACGGTCGAACATCCGGGGGCGGGTAGGAGAGGGCAGCTGCGGCACCGGTTCTCCTCGGGCGTGGTCAGACGGACTGCCGACCAGACTTCCCGGCGCACCACGGTCGACCTTACCGGACGCATGCTGCCCGGGCCTGCTGCCACGGCGCTGAGCTGCGCTGAGGGCCACGTGGTCCTTCAGCATCACGCCGTAGACGACCGTCGGCGACCTGAAGGACGGATCTACGGGTGGTCGGTAGGGAGCTTCGCGAGGAACTTCTCCCGCGCCGTCGCGCATCGCCAACCCCGAGGTCGACGAGGCCAAGGCCAAGGCGAAGCTCGTGCGCTACGCCGAGCAGCACCCGACGTCGCTGGCGCAGAAGGCGAAGCTGATCGGCGATGGTCGTCACCTGCAGCCGTCAGCACGCGCACGACCTCTACCGAGTTCACCGAGGCACAGCTCAACGGCTTCCCCGGAGGGCCGGCTGCCGGAGATGTTCGGCTACACCAAGGCCGACGATCCGCAGGCCGCCGCTCGCGGCAGGACGAGTACCGGCTGCTCGTCACCGCCGAGAAGTACCAGACCGGCTTCGACCAGCCGCTGCTGTGCGCAATGTACGTCGACAAGCCACTCACCGGCGTGACGGCCGCGCAGACGCTGTCGCGGCTCAACCGGATCCATCCGCTCAAGGCGCAGGACGACGTGCACATCCTCGACTTCGTCAACCAGGCCACCGACATCCAGACGGCATTTGAGGACTGGTTCGAGACCACGATCACCGAGCCGAGCGACCCGAACCTGCTCTACGACAAGCAGCGGGAGGCGATGGGACTACGGACTGCTGGCCGCGTCGGAGGTGGAGGCGTTCATCCGGGTCCTCGCTGGCGCCGGACCGGGGCGGATGCCGGACGCGGCGGAACGCAAGCTGCACGCGCAGCTGCACGAGTACCTCAAGCCCGCGCTGGACCGTTTCGCCGCCCTCGACACCGACGACCAGCGCGACGGCTTCCGCAGTGCCCTGCAGGACTTCGTCCGCGCCCACAGCCTCATCGCGCAGATCGTCGACTGGGGTGACCCGGACCTGGAGCGGCTCTACCAGTACGGCCGGGTCCTGCTGATCCGGCTGCCCGGCCGCCCGTCGGCGTCGGTCGACATCGGCGACGCCGACCTGAGCCACTTCCGGCTGGAGTTCACCGGGCGGCACAACAACCCGGACGGCGCAGTCCGATCACCGAGGCCGAGGCAGCGCAGCTGCAGGCCAACGTCAAGGCGCTGCTCGACAACGACCAGCCGGCTGAGGCGATCAGACTCCTCGAGGATGGCGTCGAACGCGCCGGCCACGACCCCTTCGTCCAGCTGCGGTTGCGCCCCTTCCTGGCGCCCGCGCTGTTCTACGCCGGGGAGTACACGCGCGCGGCGCCGCTGTTCGACGTCGTCGGACGCGACTACCGCCAGCACCTGGCGCCGTCGGACGCCTTCGTCCTCGACAGCTCCTACTACGCGGGGCACGCCTACGCCGAGATCGGCGAACCGGACAAGGCCCTGCCGCAGCTACGGTTCTACGTGCACCACGCCGGCGCCGCGGGCGACGAGGAGGCGGACAAGGTTCTCGGAGCCCGCTTCGCGCTCGCCCAGATGCTCGACCGCCGCCGGACGTGCCGACGACGCACTGGCCGAACTCGAATCGGTCCGCCCGCTCCTGGTTGTTGCCTTCGGCGCTGACTCGACTCAGGTCCGCAACCTCGACAAGCACATTGACCGGCTGGGATCGCTCAAGGAGCACAGCTCATCCCGGGGGATGACGAGCTGGGCCGGTGACCAGACGACGAGCGGCTCGTCCCACCAGCTCACGAAGAGTCGGGGCGATGGAGCATCTGGTGAAGGACGTCCTGATTGTCTGATCCATCCCGCGCGTGTGGTGTGGTCGTGCCGCGGTTCCGGGGCAGCGGGGCGGCAGCAGCGAGATATGCCAGAAGCGATGCTTTCGGCGTGGAACGGGGGCGTTCCGGAGAAGCGGGCAACTGCAGATCTTGCCGGTCTTCCGCCAGCTATCGAGCCGGTGAAGCCAGGGGTCGCCCGCGTGGCCATGGCCTTGAGGTCCACCGGGCCGGTGGGCAGGCGCAGTAGGTCGCTGACCGGTGGCGGGACGTCGGTACGCGAGGGCTCGTCCCAGCGCGCCATCTTCGACTCGGCCACAGCCGACGGCTTCCAGGCGCCGTGAGTACCGGCAAACGGTAGTGGGGTTGGCCGTCGTTAGAGGCGCTCGGGATCCGGGTTGGTGGTGCTTGAAGAGGCACCAACCGGGCGGTGGGCGGTCATGCGGAAGATGCCTTGGGCGTTGCCGGCGTCGAAGGTGAGGTCGAGCTTGCCGTCGGGCCCGACGTCGCGGGTGATGAACTCGAAGAACGACCCGGGGACCGCACGCGCGATGCTGGCCCCGGCGGCATCGCGGAACCGGCGCACGACCGGGTCGGCATGCAGCGCCGTCTGGCGGACCCGCCCGCTGCGGGACCGCTCGATCGTGTCCTTCAGGGGCCAGTTGTGGTTCTTCAGGGGCCCGCGCAGCGCCTCGGCCAGCGCCTCGACGTCGGGGACCCGGTCGGTGGCGTGGTTGAAGGCGTTGCCCTCGGTCGCGATCCAGGCCATCTCGGCCGAGTGGCCGACCAGGGTGTCGTAGTCGTCCAGCGGCGGGTCGGGATGGTGGCGACCGAAGCACGATGCCAGCATCGGGACCAGGTGTGCCGCGTCGTCCAGCGCTAGCCAACCCCGGCCGGCCAGGTCATCGAGCAGCACCAGAGCCTCGTCGTCGAGGGGATCCACCGAGTTGCCGACCGTTCGGGTGACGGCCGGCCGGGCGTCGGCGTCCAGCCGGTCGACGTGCAGTTCGGACACGAAGTACTGCGGCACCTGCTCGGGGAGGTCGGTATGAGTGAACACCCGCCCGGTCATGTGGATGCGGTCCAGCGGGTACCGGCCCACTTCCTGGTAACCGAGCGGAACCAGTAGCCGGCTGAACAGTTCGGCACCCGGCGGCAGCTGCCCGGTCTCGTGCCAGTCGACCGTCCGGACGGCACCGTGGTCGAACACGACCTGGCGCCCCTGCTCCCGCTGGCTGGTCACGTAGCGCGCCCCGCTGGGGACGCGAGCCAGCAGGTCCTCGAACAGCACCAGGCTCATCGCCATCGCCACGGCGGCCCGGCTCTGGGTTTGCTTATCACCGGCCAGCTGCGGCGGGACGGCGACCTGGGCCAGCAGCTGTGCGCAGCGTTGCGCACCGACAAGCCTGGTGAGCAGTTCGTTCATGCGGGGTCCCGCAGGCTGAACTCGATGCCTTGCGCCAGCGGCAGCTCGGTCGAGAAGTTGATCGTGGCCGTTGATCGTCGCATGTACGAACGCCAGGAGTCCGACCCCGACTCCCGACCACCACCGGTCTCCTTCTCGCCGCCGAAGGCCCCGCCGACCTCGGCACCGGAGGGCCCGATGTTCACGTTGGCGATACCGCAGTCCGACCCCGCAGCGGCCAGGAACTGCTCGGCTTCCCGCAGTTCGTTGGTGAAGATGCACGACGACAGGCCCTGGGTGACGTCGTTGTGGACGGCAACCGCCTTGTCGAACTCGTCGTAGCGCAACACGTAGAGGATCGGGGCGAAGGTCTCGCGCCGCACGATCTCGGTCTGGGCCGGCATCTCCACCAGGGCTGGTCGGGCGTAGCAGGCCTGCGGGTACTCGTCGGCCAGCACCCGCTCCCCGCCGTGGACGATGCCGCCGTCGGCCCGAGCGGCCGCCAGTGCCTTGTCCATCCCGCCCAGCGCCGCCGCGTCGATCAGGGGACCGACCAGCGTGACGGGATCGAATGGGTCGCCGATGGGCAGGGCGTCGTAGAGCGGCCGCAGGGAGGCGAGAAGATCGTCGGCGATCGACTCGTGGACGATCAGCCGGCGCAGGGTGGTGCAGCGCTGGCCCGCAGTGCCGACCGCGGCGAACAGGATGGCCCGGACGGCGAGGTCGAGATCCGCCGATGGGGCCACGATCATGGCGTTGTTGCCGCCCAGCTCGAGCAGCAGGCGCCCGAACCGCTGCGCCACGACCGGCCCGACCGCCCGGCCCATGGGCACCGACCCGGTCGCTGAGACCAGGGCCACCCGGTGGTCCTCGGCCAATGCCTGGCCGGTGTCGCGCTCACCGAGCAGGACAGTGGACAGCCCGCTCCAGTCCTCGCCGCTGTGGTAGGCGCGCAGGGCCCGCTCGAAGATGGATTGGCAGGCCAGCGCCGACAACGGCGCCCTCTCCGACGGCTTCCACACCACCGGATCACCGCAGACCAGTGCCACCGCGGTGTTCCAGGACCACACCGCCACCGGGAAGTTGAACGCCGAGATGACGCCCACCACGCCGAGCGGGTGCCAGGTTTCCATCATGCGGTGCCCCGGTCGCTCCGAGGCGATGGTCTTGCCGTAGAGCTGGCGGGACAGGCCGACGGCGAAATCGCAGATGTCGATCATCTCTTGCACCTCGCCACGGGCCTCGGTAAGGATCTTGCCGGTCTCCAGCGTGATCACCGCAGCCAGCGTGTCCTGGTGGGTCCGCAGCTGCTCGCCGAACAGGCGGACCAGCTCGCCCCGCTTGGGCGCCGGCACGCAGCGCCAACGGGCGAACGTGCTGGCCGCCCGGTCGAGGGCGGCGTCGATCTGCTGCGGGGAGGTGGGTACCAGCCGGCCGATCACCGCGCCGTCGATGGGGCTGCGGGCGATGAGGTCGCCGTCGGACAGATCGGCCGGCTCGAGCCCGACCGCCCGGAGGATGTCTTCGCCGCTCATGTCGTGGCCACTTCCTTGCCTCGCAGGTACAGCGAGCCGAACCGGTTTGCCAGGAACTCCTCCAACGCGCACTCCTGCGGCCCGACGAACCCGGACGTCGGCAGCTTCTCCGCCCGGACCAGGTCGGCCATGGCACAGATCCCCGCCGCAGTGGTGAGCTGGATGGCCGACAGCCGCCGGCCGCCCACGTCCGCGGGATAGACCTTGCGCGCGAAGGTCTCCTGGGTGAGCACCCCGTCACGGGTACCCGACACGCTCACGAAGACCAGCACCACGTCCTGGTCGGTCACCGGGATGGCGGTCTCCAGGACGTCCTTGAGCACGTCCCGCCGGCGAGCCAGGCGCAGGTCTCGCACCAGCAGCTTCACGATCTCGCAGTGACCGGGGTAGCGCACGGTCTTGTAGTTGAGGGTCTCGACCCGGCCGAGGAGGCTCTCACCCAAGGTGCCCAGCCCACCCGAGGTGGTGAACGCTTCGTAGGCCACGCCGTCCAGGGAGAACGCCTCCAGCTCTTCCAGCGGCGGCACCTCGCGTAGCTCGCCGTCGACGATGGCCTCGCAGGGGTTGCAGTACTCGTTGATGAGCCCGTCGGTTGACCAGGTCAGGTTGTACTTCAACGCGTTGGTCGGGAACTGGGGCAGGGCACCGACCCGCAGTGACACCGAACGCAACTCGTTGAACGAACTGGCCAGCGCGGCCGCGGCCACCGACACGAACCCTGGCGCGAGGCCGCACTGGGGCATGAGCACCGCTGGCGCGTCCGCGGCCATGGCGGCGACCGCCCGGGCCGACGCCCGATCCTCGGTGAGGTCGAAGTAGTGGGCGCCGGCTTCCCGTGCAGCGCGAGCGATGCTGGTGGTCAGGTGGAAGGGGGCGGCGCTGAGCACCATGTCGTTGCTGCCTGCCAGCCGGCGCAGCAGTGCGGCGTTGGAAGTGTTGCCCTGCACGGCGCGCACCCCCAGACCATCGGCCGTCCGCAGCGCCCGCTCGGAACGGTCGAGCACGGTCACCTCGTAGTCGTGCGTCGAGGCCAGCAGGCTGGCGATGGCAGTGCCGATCTTGCCAGCGCCGACGACGAGCGCACGGGTGCGGCCGCTGCTGCCGCTGCTGGGGGCCGGCATGTTGGGGGCTGACATAGAGTGAACGTAGGACCGGTCACCGCCGAATTGGTGCGGCCCGTCGCCCGATGTCCGTCTCTGATCCGGCAGAATGCCGGCCTCCGGCGTCAGATCGGCGAGAATGCGTCCATGGACGACCTCGACCAGCGGATCCTCGCCCTGCTCGTCGACGACGCCCGCCAGTCGGTCACGGTGCTGGCGAGACGGCTGCACGTGGCCCGCTCGACGCTGCAGGAGCGCATAGCCCGCCTCGAACGCGGCGGCGTGATCGCCGGTTACACCGTCCGGTTCGGGCCGGCGGCGACTGGTCGGCGGGTCACCGCCCACGTCGCCATCACCATCGACCCGAAGCGGGGCGACCACGTGCAGCAGACGCTGCGCCGGATCACCGGTGTCCGCACGCTGCACACGGTGAGCGGGCCGTTCGACCTGATCGCGGTGGTGGCCGCCGAGAGCACGGCCGAGATCGACAGCGTCCTCGATCGCATCGGCGGCATCCCTGGCGTCGAGCGCACCACGTCCGCAATCGTCCTCACGACCAAATTCGACCGCTGATCTCCTGCTGCGCCCGGCTTCTTACTACCGCGGCTGGTAGCTGTCCCCTGTGGGGTTGTCCGAAATCCCCCAGTCTTCCGGGGGCGAGGACTCGCAGTGGTGGATGGGCCGCACGTCGCACGTCATGCCCCTCGCGGTGCGTACATGATCACCGCGACGCCGACCAGGCAGACGCCCGCTCCGATCACGTCGAACCGGTCCGGGCGGAAGCCGTCCAGGGCCATGCCCCAGGCCAGCGAGCCGACGACGAAGACGCCACCGTACGCGGCCAGGATCCGGCCGAAGTTCGCGTCCGGCTGCAGCGTCGCGACGAAGCCGTAGACGCCCAGCGCGAGCACACCGGCGGCGATCCAGAGCAGTCCGCGGTTCTCCCGCACGCCCTGCCACACCAGCCACGCCCCGCCGATCTCGGCAAGCGCCGCCAGCGCGAACAACAGGACCGACCGCACGACAGTCATGGCTGAACACTTTAGGGAATTGGTGCTTTGGTCGTAGGCTTGTGGCTGTGGAGCGCACCGAGGCCGCACAAACCCGCAGGCGGGGCGATCGCCGTTCGCTTTTTGATCGATTCGTCCAGGCGGCATACGTCCGGGTCAGCCAGGCGCCGTTTTTCTTCGTGTGTGCCGGCATCGTCGCGGTCTGGCTGGTCAGCTTGCCTTTGTGGCCGGACCTCAAGGAATGGCAGGTGGCAATTCATACTGTCGCGAGCGTCCTCACGCTGCTGCTGGTGGTGCTGCTCGAGAACGCCGGTCGCCGCGCGGAAGAGGCCGCGCAGGAGAAGCTCAACGTCATCGCCGAGGCGGTGGCTGAACTGATGGCTTCGGCAGCGCGCAACGATCACGATCTCCGGGATGCGGCGCAGCGCCTGCGCGATGCGGTTGGCCTAGAGGAGCGCCATTGAGAAACGGCGCTCAGCGACCGGTTGCGCTTCGGCCGGGCAGTCCGGGGGCGTTCATCGCGCGGACCAGGTCTTCCCGCGCCCGGGCAACCCGGGAGCGGATGGTGCCGATGGGGCACTCGCACACCTGCGCCGCGGCCGCGTATCCGAGACCCAGCATCTGGGTGAGTACGAAGGCGTCCCGGCGGTCCGGCTCCAGCCGGGCTACCAGCTCGCGGAGCACAACGCCCTCGTCGAACCCGGAGCGCCGGTGCGTCGGGCTCGCGGCCATGACGGTGTCCCAGTCCTCCACGGCGGTGGTTCGGGGCCGCGTCATGGTCCGACGAACTTGGTCGGCGGCGACCCGGCGGGCGATCGACAGCAGCCAGGTGCGGGCCGAGGAGCGACCGGCGAAGCTCGGCAGGGACCGCAGGGCCCGTAGGTAGGTCTCCTGGGTGAGATCCTCGGCCTCGCCGCGCTCACCTATATGGGCGAGGAAGCGGTATACGTCGCGCTGGGTAGCGCGGACGAACGCCGCGAGAGCGGTGCGGTCGCCAGTGCCCGCCGAGAGTGCCAACGCGGTGATCCGCGCATCATCAGATCGGGGGTCACCCATGCGGGCAGGGTAACTGACAGTTCTCGGGAACCCCAGGGCTCGCAGGGGCGACAATTGTTATGTGGACTGCACACAGTGTAGGGAAGCTCTCTCGGCTCGGCTGGACGGCGAAGAGAGCGCGGCGCAACGGAGCACGATCGACGAGCACCTGGCGACCTGCGCGGCGTGTCGCAGGTTCGCCGACGAGGCGGCGCGTGTCACTCGGCTTGCCCGGACCGCCGTGGCCACCCAGGGGCCCGACCTCGTTGAGTCGGTCCTCGCGGCCGCGCCCCGATCTCGTCGCCCCCGGCTGGTTACCGCTTTGCGGGTGCTGCTGGGCCTGGTCGGCTTGGCTCAGCTTGAAGTCGCCCTCGTTGGTGTGCTCACGGCCCAGTCGGCTGGACACGGCTCCCGGGTGGTGATGCTGGACGGCGCCTCGATCGCGCATTTCGCGCACGAGAGCGCCGCGTGGAACTTGGCATTGGGGGTCGGCTTCCTCTGGATTGCCTGGCGCTCGTCGCGGACGTCGGGGATGGTGCCCACACTCGCGACGTTCGTGGCGGTACTCGCAGCATTGGTGGTGCTGGATGTGGTGGCTGGGCGGGTCGATCCCGAACGGTTCCTCTTACACGGCCTGGTGTTGTTCGGCCTGATCCTGGTGATAGTGCTCGACCGGCTGCCCAGGCCCACCAGGGGTACCGTGCCCGGTGCCCCCGCAGTGGGGCTGCCGTGGTCGCGCCCATCGAAACGGGCCGATCCAGCGATCGGGACCGACGCCGACGGCCTGCCACCGGATCTGCGGCCGACCGCACAGCACGACGACACTGCCGCAGCGCAGCGCCGGACCGCGTAGTCTCGTCGTCCTCCGCTGAACGTCCCGACTGCTCTGCGGCGCTTGACCAGGAGGCAGAATAAAACGGACGCCGGTCAACCCGTGGTCCTGGTCGGTGACCTTCGGATCCCGATCAGTGGATGGCCCAACTCTGGCACCTACCCCGATGGGGCGTGGTCGGACCCTGCGGTTACCGTAGCTAGCAACAGAACCGACATCTCGGGCATTGGCCACTGACGAGTAAACCCCGACATACCGGAGATCATGACTGCGCCGCACTCGCCTAGTAGCCCAGACGACACTCCCCGCAAGATCAACGTTAACCTGACCCACGTCGCCGCAGCGGCCCTCGCTGCAGTGACCACAGCCGTGCTCGGCTCCTTGCTCGGCGCTGCCGGCACCCTCATCGGGGCCGCTGGGGCCAGCGTGATCACCACCACAGGCACCGCCTTGTACCAGGCCTCACTCGAGCGCAGCCGGGAGAGGGTCCGCTCTCTGGCCCAGCGCACCCGGCCGTGGCCGACCATCCCAGTGGGATCCGGGACCGAGCGTTCCCACACCGCGGCGGCGAACGCCCCGTTGGGCGACGAGCAGTTCACCGAAAGCACCCGCGGACCGCAGCCGGGGGACCGTTCCCAGCGGCTCAGGACGCTGCGCTGGGGGGCGGTGATCGTGGGCGCGGTCGGCGGCTTCGCGCTGGCCATGGTGGTCATCACCGGCTTCGAGGTGGCCAGCGGCGAAACTGTCGGCGGTAACGGCGAGGGAACCACCATCGGGCGGGTGGTCACCGACGAGCCGGGCCAACGGAACCCCACAGCCCCGTCCACGCCGCACAGCCCGGCCGGACCGATGTCCGAGGCCCCCACCGCGACCCCCACTCCCACCGAGAGCCCCGCCGAGACCCCCACCGGGACCCCCATCGCCCCCGAGACCAGTACCAGCACCCCAGACGGCGGTGCCGGCGTTGAGCAGAGCCCAACCAATACCTCCGACAGGCCGGCACCGAGCGAGGTGACGCCGACGCCGCCTCTGATACCGCCCGGACTCCCCGGCGTCGGAGGCTGATCTTCGGAGGTTTCCGCGACAACCGCGGCTTCGTCACTGTCAGCGACACCCCGCCATGGCCTTCCTCTCACCTGCTACCTCGCCCAACTGGACGGGGTCGACGCACTGTCGCGACATTCGGCGGTGTCACTCAGGGCGACTGGCCGCTTGCACAGTGAAATCAACTCGTCGCGTAGTGGTCCGGGCGAGATGACCAGGCGCCCAGAATCAAAGAGACAACGAATTTGGGCGCCAGCACCTAAATCGGGCGTAAGTGTTACGCCGTTCGGGCGAGATCGCTCAACTTCATGTGGCGCCCGGTAACGCAGACAAGAGGTTAACCGAAGGTCACACAGCAGGTCATACCCGATGGGGTACGGGTTGGAACACACAGTGCAGCCGTGCAGCACGTCAAGGTCGGCGGGTGGGGAGATGTCTATGCACCGCGCATTATTGGTCGAACCTCTCGCTGTCATGGCCCTTACGGTCCATCCGCCTCGGCGTCGTGAAAGATCCGGGGCCGGATCAGGGCGCAGCGACGGTTGGTTACTGACGGTGTGTAGCCTCAGCAGGCGGATTAGGTGTCTGCCACAAGTCCGTCCGGTACGACGATCAAGGCTCGTGATGCGGTGGATCGGTTTGATTGTCACTCTGTTTGCACTCGCTGCGTGTAGCTCATCTGATCTCGGGCCCATTGCGTCGGCAGGGAGCCACTGATGAACGTTCGGTGGCTGCGGTCGAATCGCATCCTGGTCGCTCTCTTGATTGTCACGATGTTGGCTACGGGACTCTTGGCCGTGGTGGTGGTACGCCAATATCAGGGTGAGCAGGCTGGGCCCGTGTACTTGGAGACAACTGAAAGTCCTGGCCTTAATCCGTTTGTGCCCGTGGCTGGGGATAAGCCGAAGGCGGGGAGTGGAGACGAAGTCAAGCAGACCGTCCCTGCTTCCGCGGGAACAGATAATCGGGCGACGTGCGATCCTGAGAGGCTCATAACCTATCTGGCGGCGCACCCCGTGGAGGCGTCAGCGTGGACTCAAGCATTAAATTCCGATCCTTCGCTCACTTGGAGTGGGGGCAAACAGATTTCAATTGAGCAAATACCAACGTATATTCGTGAGCTGACTCCGCAGCTACTCTCCGACGACCTACGCGTCACGAATCATCAGTTTGAAAAAGGAAAAGCGATCGCGGTGCAGTCAATGCTTCAAAAGGGAACTGCGGTCCTGACCGATAAGAGCGGTGTTTCCAGAGTGCGTTGCGCATGCGGTAATCCGCTGAAGCCCATGGCGCAGTTGAGCAGGCCCCCGGTGTACTCCGGAGAACCGTGGCCGGACTTCACACCTATAAAGATTATCATCATCGACCGTGATCGTGATCGCCGTTGCGGCTCTGACGAATATTTCGACGGTCAACGATGCCGGTCGACCACCTCTTGCCCTCCTGGTCAGTATCTGGCGCCTAATAATAGGTGCCACTACCCACCCAATGTGTGCCCGGAGCCTTTGCTTCGGGATAATGACGGCCGGTGCTACTACCCACCCGATCGGTGCCCGCCACCCCTGGTGCCAGGACCTAACGGGTGTCATGTCCCGCCGTGTCGGCCAGGCGGGAAGTCGGGTTCTGACGGGAAGTGTGTGCCGCCTGAGCTGCCGTGTCCGTCAGGCCCGAAGTCGGGTTCTGACGGGAAGTGTGTGCCGCCTGAGCCGCCGTGTCCGCGAGGCCCGAAGTCAGGCCCTGACCGGAGTTGCGCCCCCCCTGGCACACAATGTCCGCTCAATCAGGTGCCAGGACCCGGCGGTGAGGGTGATGGCTGTAGATCAGCTTCACCTGGCAACCCGGGACCGACCGCTGGTCAGCCGCCTTCTGGACCCACTCCGATAGTGACGGGTCCTCCTGTGGAGAAGATGCCGGAGCCGGTGGACCCGCAGCCGGTGGACCCGCAGCCGGTGGACCCGGAGCCGGTGAAGCAGCAACCGGTCAAGCAGCAACCGGTCAAGCAGCAACCGGTCAAGCAGCAAC
Source organism: Pseudonocardiaceae bacterium (assembly GCA_050700115.1). GTDB lineage: Bacteria > Actinomycetota > Actinomycetes > Mycobacteriales > Pseudonocardiaceae. The sequence goes on along the minus strand of JBOHGG010000053.1, from coordinate 2,124 downwards.
CGGTCAAGCAGCAACCGGTCAAGCAGCAACCGGTCAAGCAGCAACCGGTCAAGCAGCAACCGGTCAAGCAGCAACCGGTCAAGCAGC
>JBOHGG010000053.1:0-1937 GCA_050700115.1 Pseudonocardiaceae bacterium | reverse complement strand
AACCGGTCGAACCCCCACCTGCCGTGGAGGGACCTGAACGGGACGCAAGCGTGCGTAGACCGGGACTCGGATGAAGCGGTGCGACACTCCCACACCCAGGCTGCTTGACGCGATCATTGAGACTCCGGTGGGCAGCTACCACAGCGCAGCTTGTGCGTAGTTGCGGACGATCGGCTGGCCTCGGCTCGGTCGGCTGGCTGCTCCCCGCCCGTTCTTCCTGGTCTCCGGGCGGCGGGGCCTACATCGCCGCCGAGGTCTGCGTGCTTGTGATGCACCCGACCGAAACGGCCGCCGACGGGCGTCGGCGCCCTGCTCAACGCGCGCGTGCTGCTTCGCTTGCCCCGCGCCGACGGCCGAAGGTGTGAGTGCGCGAGCTGAGCGCGCTCAGCCGTAACCGGCCGGGCACCGGAGGCGGTGTTCTCACCTTCTCTTCGTGCTGCTGGCCGCCATCGTCGTCGCACACCTCCTCTGCGCATCGCGATTACGGTGCTCATCTGCGCAGATCGTCAGGATTTCAGCCGCGCCGGTGCGTCAGACAGCGTGCCCAGTGGTCGTCTGCGACGCACCGTGAACGGATGGGTGAGCCTCATCGGGACGGCTTGGTGCTGTCGTGAGCGTCGCGGCTGTGCCGCCGGCGTACCCCCAGGCACACGAGGCCGGCGACGATCAGGCCGAGTAAGACGTAGCTGATTGGCCCGAGCCAGTTGTCAACGACCTCGTAGTTCTCATTGAGGTACCAACCCAGGCTGATAAAGACCGCGTTCCAGATGCCGCTGCCGATCGCGGTGAGCAAAATGAACCGGGGGATCGGCATCCCGGCCACGCCGGCTGGCACCGACACAATGCTGCGGATGATCGGCACCATGCGGGCAAGCAGCACGATCTTGCCACCGTGGTCACGGAACAGGCGCTTGCCGCGGTCGAGGTCTTCTGGGCTGGCCAGGATGAACCACTTATGGCCCGCGAGCCGATACAACCGGTCGTAACCGAGCAATCGGCCCAGACTGTAGAGAACGAGCGCACCGGTGACGGACCCCGCCGTCGCGGCGGGCCACACCAGCCAGACGTTGAGTGCGCCGGCCTTCGCCCGGAACCCGGCGAGCGGCAAGATCACCTCGGACGGGATCGGAGGGATTAGGTTCTCCACCAGGATCAGGAGGCCGACACCGGCCGCTCCGAGTCGGTCGACGATAGAGAACACCCAGGCGGCCACGGATCCTAGGTACCCAGATGGCCCGATGATCCACCGCGCCGCTCAGGGCAACCTGCAGTGAATCCTAAAAAGGCTCAGAATGAGGGCGTGACGGGTTGAGGTGCAGTGGAGCGAGCTCCCGCGCGACCCGAAGGGTGTGGCCGCCCCGGCCGACCGCGGGGACCAGAGAATCCGTCCCGTCAGCAGAAGCTTCGTGGGCAGTAGGCAGCCGCAGCAGTTTCGGCCGGACGCGCTCGTGTGTGGTTAGCCGGCGGTCAGTTCGACGCAGCATCCACCGGCGCGGGGGGCCAGTACGGCGGTGAGGGTGGACGCTTGAAGGGTGTGGAGGAAGCCGGTGAGGAAGGCGTGGTTGATACCGCAGACCAGCTGTGGTGCTTTGCCGGCCAGGGGGTGAAATGGGCAGTTGCGCAATCGCAGCAGCGTCGGTGTTGCCCGGTCAGGTTCAAAGCCGTACCGGGCGAGGGCCGCGGTGGCCAGCGTCAGCGCACGTTCGGCGCCTAGGCGTCCCGGGCGGGCTTGCTCGCGTTCGGCGGCGCCGAGCTCGGCGCCGCGGCGATGGGCGATCTGCAGGGCTGCCTCGTGGCCGGCCTTGCCCTGGTCTGAGACGAAACTGTGGTGACCAGGCACATTCTGGACGCAGGGGTCGGTGACCCAGCACTCAGGCCGGGTTGGTCGGTGATCAATATGGTGACCGGCTACGCGGCGTTAGGTTCGATGGTGACCT
>JBOHGG010000052.1:0-35371 GCA_050700115.1 Pseudonocardiaceae bacterium | reverse complement strand
CGCCCAAACCTGCCGTCGGTGGCACCTCCGCACACCGCGATGGTCCTTCCCCGGATCTCACTGACAGTGACATCGAGGGTATGTGGTGTGGGGGCATCGGGTTGCTCGTGACACAGGGTGTCGCGCCCAGGGGTCTGCTCGCCGGTGCTCACCGATGCCCTGCCAGGCGCAGACGCCGACCACCCCAGGCCGCGGCCGGCCGCGGATTCTCACCTATCTATACGATCTTGAACGACCGCGATGTGATGCGGCACCCTCCCGGCCATCGTGGCAGCATCTATCTCCCCGCCTATCACGCTTGCTGAAGCTCGGCGAGCGCCCGTTGAATCAGCTCTCTGGCCGCTTTCCCATATACCGCCGATTGCTGGAGCAGGGCAAACGTTTTGACGCATACGGCGATCTCTCGCGGTTGGGTGATGTCTAACCCCGCTGAGACCCCTTCGATCTTTACTCGCTCTTCGTCGAATATCCAGAAGCTTCCTTGGGCTAGGCAGTGGCGTTCACCCGAAGCCGGGATGATGCCGAGGCTTACCCGCGGTAAGGACATGACGGCAAGTACGCGGTCGAGTTGCCCGAGCATCACGTCGGTATCGCCGACCCGGGTGCGTAAGGTTTGTTCTTCGAGCACGAAGACGAAGCGCCGCACTCCGGTGTAGAGCACCCGTTGCCGTTCCATGCGGGCGGCCACAGCTTCGTCCACATCGCTGGGAAGATCGAGGAATTCGTTCCAGAACCTGAAAATAGCAGCGGCGTATTCGGCTGTGTGGAACAGGCCGGGTATGACAGTGTTCTCGTAGCCTCGGAACAGCTTTGTTCGCTCGTAGAGTGGAACGGATGAGGTTTGCGAACGCTTAAGTCCGGCTCGCAGGTGGCGTTGCCACTCGATGTACATCGAATCGATGGCGCGCACCGTGGCGATAAGATCTGGTACCTGGTCTTCGGCCTCGCAGGCACGGCACCATGCCCGGATGTCTTGCTCGCTCGGGGCCTGGGCACCGTGTTCGAGCTTGCTTATCTTCGTGAAGTGCCACTCGCACACAGCAGCCAGTGCCCGCCCCGTCAGGTTCGCATCAGTGCGAACCTGACGGGGCGGGCACCTAACGCCTCACGGACTTGCTTGACCGGTGTGGTGGACACCTCAGGACGGAGTGTACTCGTGGTGCGGGATAGCGATCTTCCACGCCTCCTCGAAGGCCGCGGCACACGCCCCAACAACGTCTGGATCGGTCGTCATTTCGCGGTCAAGGACATGCCCGTCGCCCGAGAAGTGTGTAAAAGCCACCGTTTCACGGTCGAACATCCAGAAGTCGTTTCCCGGTAGCAGGAGCTTTGACGAGTTGCGCCGAGGCAGCCATCGAACATCCTCACCGGCGCGAACGAGCTGCGCCGCGTCCAGCCACTCAAATCGGATGTAGTCGGTGACCGGTTCGGAGACTATACGAAGCCTGCGCAGCGTCTTACCGGCCTCGTTGTTTCGCTTCATCAGCTCGAACCAAGGCCGCCACCATTCCGCTTCCGTCTCAGGATCCAATGGCTCGCCGCGTAGCCAGGTCTGAAATCTGTCTTTCTCGATGTCCGTGGCGTATACGTCGCGCATTTCAAGATGCAGAGCTTCAAGTCGAAACGTCGTGAGGAACCGGCGACGCTTTTCCGCCGAGATCGGTTCCAAGACCCTTACCCTCCAACCAGCAGCGTGACAACGGCCGACCTCGTGAGGTGCACGCAGGTCTCGTGGTCCGGGATGCTCATCTGGCTCAGCGCTTCGGCGTCGGCGACCCGCTTGCCTTGAATGATGTAGCTGCCGTCGGGTGTGACGCTGACGATGGGCGGTACGACGTTGGTCACCGCACCGTTCAGGCCGTCGAGGGCGAGGTGGTCCAGCAACGGGGCCGGTACCTCCACGAGGGTCTCGTCGTCAGGGACAGCGAGTCGGGCCAGAGTGGCGGCATCGGTGACCATCCACCCCTGAACCACGTAGGAATCCTGGTCGGTTGCGAACAGGGTCGGCGAGTCGTCAGGCGTCGAGTCCTTACCGAGAAACCTTAGCTTCACCACCTTTGACCAGTTAGGATGTCGACGATAGAGGCGGGCTACCGGGGCTGGCCTCACACCAGTTTTCCGCGCCATCTGCATCCCAATGCCCGAAACTGACCGTCGCAGCGACCTCTTCGAGCAATGTCACGCAACATCCTTCCACGGCGGCCTTGCGTAGCTCTAGCGTCACGGCGCATGACAACCACGGGGATGGCCGCCGCCGGTAACCCAAGACTGGTCACGGGGCAAGTGGTCGCGGACTACCTCGCGGCGACGTTCGCGGAGCTGATCCGAACCGAGTATCTGGCACTCCGCCGAGCGACCCCGAGCGGCAACAACAGGTATGCGTGGCCCACGCAGAACAGGTCAGGCACACGGAGCTGAACAGCAACGGGTTGCGGGAGGCTTGTCATGACGACCGATAGCCCTGACCTCGCGATTGCCAAACGGTTGCTCGACCACGTCAAGGCGCGGGGCTTCCAGTTCCAGCGCGTTGCCGAAGGCCCCGATGGGGCGCTGCTAGGCACCCGGCGCACAGACGAATGGATAGACACCGTCTATCTCGACGGGTTCAGTCGAGGTTGCTGTGCGGTGCGCGAGCGTACAACCTCACTGGCCGTACCGAACAGCGCGCTGGTCGAACGTCGCGCCACCGGTGACGTGCTGAACACGGTGTTGACCTGGGAAGACTCGTGACCCAGCATCGAGTGTCAGCGCAGCGCGCTCGCCGCGTCGGCGATGATCTGGGCCAGTGTCTCTGGCTGGGACAGGAACGGGTGGTGCCCGCAGGCGAGTTCGACGGTCCGGGTGGCCTTGGCGGCGTGCACGCGTTGGCCGGCAGCCGGTATCGCGTGATCTTCGGTGCAGACCACGAAGGTCGAAGGGACTTCGCGCCAGGCCACTCGGCGCACGGGCTGCCCGAATGCCACCTGGGACTGTGGGGTAGCTCGGGTGAGGGCTTCGGCGAAGGTGCGGAAACCGGGCCGGCGTTCCGCAGATCTTCGGGTTTCTGATCAGCCCGCCGGTTTCCCGAACTCGACAGCAGCGCTGTCCGAGTTCGCCCGAAAAGCTCTGCTGTCGAGTTCGGCGGGCTGAGGGCACTCAAGAAGGGGCTGAGGGCACTCAAGAGACCGGGCGTCAGGTGCCGTAGGGGTGAGCCGATCTGGCGTGCCGGAGTGTGTGTGCCCACCAGGCCAGCTGGTTCAGGAGAGCGCCGGCTGCGGTGTTGACGGCAGCCGGGTCGCGGGGTGCCCCATGCTCGTCGAACCGTGCGCGCGCCCCGTGAAAGCTCACTGTGTCCCGGATGGTGACTGCGTGGAGTTCGGCGAACACGACGCGAAGTTGCTCGACCGCGCGAAGCCCGCCGGACAGGCCGCCGTAGCAGACGAAGCCGACTGGTTTGGCCTGCCATTCCCGGCCCACCGAGTCGATCGCGGCCTTCAGCGGTCCGGGGTAGCCGTGGTTGTACTCGGGGGTGACGATGACGAACGCATCGGCGGCGCCGATCCGGGAGGTGAAGTTCGCGCTGGGGGCCGGGGTGTCGGCGAGGTCGATGAGGTCGACGCTCAGATCATCGCGTTGCTTGGCCTGGCCGACGAACCAGTCGGCGACGACGGGCCCGAACCGGCCCACCCGAACACTGGCCACGATCACGGCGAGCGCAGACGTGGCTGAGGTGGGGTACATGGCGCGACGCTATATCCTAAACCATTGTTGAGGTCAAACTGAGAGGTGAAGGGGTGCCCTGGCTATGGACGAACCAACGTGGGATCAGGCTGAGCTCACCGTCGGGCAACTCGCCGCGCGTAGCGGTGTGGCGGTCTCAGCGCTGCACTTCTACGAGCGCCAGGGCCTGATCAGCAGCCGGCGGACCTCGGGCAACCAGCGCCGCTACAGGCGCGACGTCCTTCGACGGGTGGCGCTGATCCGCATCGCCCAGCGAGTCGGGATCCCGCTGGCCGACGTCGCCGCCGTGCTCGCACTACTGCCGGATGGCCGCACCCCCACCCGGCGCGATTGGCAACGAATATCCCAATCCTGGCAGGCCGAGCTCGAGGCGCGGATACGCCATCTCCAGCAGCTACGGGACGACTTCACCGACTGCGTGGGATGCGGCTGCCTTTCCATCGACCGCTGCCGGTTGGCCAACCCCTACGACACGCTCGGCAAGCATGGCGCGGGCCCCCGACGGCTGCTTGAACACTCGAGTTGCCCATCGAATTGACCCCGCCACCGCACAGGTCAACGCGAAGGTGCGTTTGATCGACTTGGTGGTTGGCAACGGGGGCGGCCTACGCTCGGGCTTATGGAACGAGACGGAGCAGTGGCGGGGCCGGGGCGTTCGCGCATCGGCGCGGGCGTGGAGCGCACATTGGCGGAAGGTAGCGCCGAAGTAGAGATCGTCCTCGAATACAGCTTTCCCGGCAAACCTGCCGAGGGTTCGCTGCCTGAGGCGATGTCGACGCACTACCGCGGCGTCGTGGACTTTCGCAGCGACCGCGCCTCGCTGGCAGACGGGGACATGGCGCTGCTGCTTGAGGGAGCTGCCACCTACCAACGCATGCCCGACGGCGTGTGGACGCACACGCACCAGGCCGGCCGGACTGGGCAGTGGACGTGCACCCACCCACGCTGGGCGCTGGAGGTACTCCGGCAGGCGTGCCGGTCGGCCGAACCGGACAGCCAGGCCGATGTCGAGGTAGAGCTCGATCGCGATCGTGCCGCCGAAGTGACACATCCGGGGCTGAATCCCGACTGGCAAGTGCGCGCCAGCACCGCCTTCGACGATGCTGGGCGGCTTCGGCGCATCGAGATCACCATGGCAGGCTCGGCCAGTCCCGACGCGTGGATGCGTAACACCGTCGAATTCACCCGTTTCGATCAGGCCGCCGCGCGCATCGACCTTCCCGACAACAGTGTCCATCTCGCTGGCTACCTACGCTCGGCTTCGCCCGGCCAAGACGACACCGCGGCCGCAGACCTCGGCGACAAGAGACGATGATGACCGCGATGCTTGACCTCGGGCCAGCGGCCCGGCAGATGGCCAGCCTGCTGGACGGAGTCACCGACGAGCAGCTCACGGCCCCGACCCCCTGTGACGAGTACACCCTGGGTGATCTCATCGACCACGTCAGCGGGCTGTCCCAGGCCTTCACCGCCGCCGCCGCTAAGGACCTCGGACCGAGAACGTCACAGGCGCCCTCCGCCGACGCCGCTCGCTTGGATGACGACTGGCACACCCGCGTCCCCGAGCGGCTTACCGCGCTAGCCGAGGGCCTGGAGGAAAGCTGAAGCCTGGGAAGGGGTGACACAGGCCGGCGGCATCGAGCTGTCCGCAGACATGGCGGGCAAGATCGCGCTGAACGAGCTGGTCATCCACGGCTGGAGATGTCGCCCGCGCGAGCGGACAGACCTTCGATTGCGACGCCCAGGCGCTGGGCGCAGCCACGGAATTGGTATCACTGATGTCCACACCGGACGGCCGTGAAGGCCTCTTTGGCCCCGCGGTCGACGCGAACGCATCGTGTCAAGACTGCTCACTCGCCGGCGTGACCCCGACAACCGGCGAATCCACATCGTGGAAACCACAGCCGAGGGCGAAGCCATGTTCCACCCGCCTGCGCAGCGCAGCCGTCGCCGTCGATCAGCGGCTGCGCGCCGACCTCACCCCCGACGACATAGCCACCCTCGACCACCTCACCGTGCAGTCTGGATGCAGAACGCGGTAAAACACCCGCTGGCTGGCGCGTTCTGGATGCAGAACGCGGTTATCGCGCAAGGGTTGGGGTGGGTGTGAGCTGGCCGCGGCCGGCTCGGCGGAGCTTTGCGGCGCCCACGCCGCGGCAGGCCAGGTAGATCGCGAAGGCGATCGCGGTGACGTAGCCGCTGATCGGTGCGCCGGGTGCCAGCGATGCCACGATCCCGCCAAGCACCGCGACCTCTGCGAACAGCGTCGCGAGCAGCAGTGCGGTGACGGGGTTGGCGGTCAGCCGGGCGGCCGCGGCGGCCGGGGTGATGAGCAGCGAGAGCACCAGCAGCGCGCCGACCGTGGGCACCGCCAGCCCGGTGGCCACCCCGACCAGCACGGCGAACAGCACCGACAGCCCGCGCACCGGCACCCCGCGGGCGCGGGCCACGTCGGCGTCGACGCTGGCGAACAGCAGCGGACGCCATACCATCGCGAGCACCAGCAGCACACCGGCGGCGCAGCCGCCCAGCAGCCACGCGTCGTTGCGGGAGATCCCCACGATCTGGCCGAACAGCAGGGACAGTTGGTTGGACGCCCGCCCCGGATATAACCACAGGAACAGCCCGCCCAGGCCCAGCCCGAACGCGAGCACCACACCGATCGCCGAGTCGCGCTCCCGCTCGCGCAGTCCGAGCAGCCCGAACACCAGCGCGGCGACCACCGCGCCGGCCAACGCGCCCGCGCTGACCAGCGAGCTGCTCACCAGCAGAGCCGCCGCGGCACCGGTGAAGGTCAACTCGCTGGTGCCGTGCACCGCGAACGACACCTGCCTGGCCACCACCAGCGGTCCCAGCGCCCCGGCGATCAGGGCCAGCAGAGCGCCGGCGATCAGGGCCTGCTGGACGAAGTCCAGCCGCAGCAGCTCTCCCGTGCCGCCGAACGTGAACAGCCGGCGCAGGATCTCCTCGAGGCTCACGGGTGCTCCTCGGGCGTGCCGATCACCAGCAGCCGGCCCCGCACCTTGATCACCTCGACGTCGGTGCCGTAGAGCTGCGACAGCGTCGCGGAGTTCATCACCTCGTCCGGGGTGCCGATCCGGAACTGGCCGTCGACCAGGTAGAGCACCCGGTTCACCGCGGGCAGCACCGGGTTGATCTCGTGGGTCACGAACAGCACCGCGGTGCCCGCCGTGCGCCGCCGAGCGTCGATCAACTCGCTGACCAGCTGCTGGTGGGCCAGGTCCAGCGACAGCAGCGGCTCGTCGCACAGCAGCACCTCGGGGTCGCCGACCAGGGCTTGGGCCACCCGCAGCCGCTGCTGTTCGCCGCCGGAGAGCAGCCCCACCGGCGCGTCGGCGTAGTGCCGGGCGCCGACGGCGTCCAGCGCCTCGAGCACCCGTGCGCGGCGCCGCGCCGACGGGAGCCCGAATCCCCAGCGGTGGCCGTCCAGGCCCAGACCCACCAGATCCCGACCGCGCAGGGTCAGGGTCGGGTCCAGGGCCCGTTGCTGCGGGATGTAGCCGACGGTGCGGTTGCCGCGGCGCACCGGCTGCCCGCGGATCGCCGCAGTGCCGGCTGATAGCGGCTGCAAGCCCAGCAGCACCCGCAGCAAGCTGGTCTTTCCTGAGCCGTTGGGACCGAGCAGGGCCAGCAGCTCGCCGGGTGCGATATCAAGATCCAATGAGTCCCACAGCACGCGCGGGCCGTAGGCCAGCCGGGCGCCGCGCAGCCGGACGGCTGGTGGCGGACCCGCCCGGGTGGGGATCCGCGCCGGCGTGTGATCGGTCCTGGTGGTCATGGTTGTTCCTGCAGCGCTGCGGACAGGGCGTCGATCTGCCCGGACATCCATCCGCGGTAGTCGGCGTTCTCGGGCAGGGTCTCGGTCATGGTCACCACCGGGATCCCGGCGGCCTCGGACTCGGCGCGGATCTGGCTGGTGACCGGGGTCTCGGCCTGTGGGTTGTAGACCAGCGCCCGCACCTGCCGCTGCGCGAATAGATCCTTGGTGGCGGCGACGGCGGCCGCCGGCGGATCCGTTTCCTCCTCGACGGCTTCGAGGAACTCGGCCGGGGTGGCGTCGGTGAGCCCGGCTGCGGTGATCAGGTATTGGGCTACCGGTTCGGTCATCGCGACCTGCTGGCCGCGAGTGGCGCGGGCGATGCCGGCCAGCTTGCTTTCCAGGCCGTCGAGCTCGGTCCGGAAGGCCTGAGCCCGCGCGGTGAACTGCTGCGCCTGCCCGGGGTCGCGCTGGCCCAGCTTTTCGGCAACCTGCTGCGCCACGCTCTGCACCACCGACAGGTCGTACCAGACGTGTTCATTGGGCAGGGCACCGTCGGCCGGTTTCTGGGTTTCCAGCGCGAAGGCCTCCACTGTGGGTTTGGCGCCGACCGACTCGAGGATTTTGGGCATGAAATCGTCGTAGCCGCCGCCGTTGAACACCACCAGATCGGCGTTGGTCACCTCGGCCGCGTCGGCGGGCTTGCTCTCGTAGGCGTGCGGGTCGGCAGACGGGTCGTTGATGATCGACTTTACGTCGGCAGCGTCACCAGCGACGGCGCGCGCGACGCTGCCCCACACATCGGTGGAGGTCACCACGGTCAGCCGGTCGTTGCCGCTGGCTTGCTGGTCCGCTGCGCCGCAGCCGGCAACCCCGAGCAGCACCGTCAGCGCCACCGTGTTGATAGCGAGGGCCGCCGCGAGGCGGCAAATCCGGGGGGCCATGGGGCTCCTCGTTCGAGCACGATCATGAAATGGAAACCGTTTTCGTAATCACTATAGAGTGTCCCTCGGTTGGATTACCAGTCCGGGAAGGTTCACCGCGGAGTGCTGACCAGTTACGCACGGAGTGCTAACCCGTTACCGCCGCCTTCATGGCGCGATCGGTTCCACAGGACCGAGGGTGTCGAGGAACGAGCGCGCCCAGCGCTCCACGTTGTAGGTCATCACCTGCCGCCGCATTGCCCGCATCCGCCTGCGGCCCTCTTCGGGGTCGATGGTGACGGCCTGGTGGATGGCACTCTTGATGCCGTCGAGGTCGTGCGGATTGACCAGGAACGCGCTGGTCAGCTCGGCCGCCGCACCGGCGAACTCGGACAGCACCAAGGCGCCGCGCAGATCGTGCCGGCAGGCCACGTACTCCTTGGCCACCAGGTTCATCCCGTCCCGCACGGGCGTGACGAGCATGACGTCCGCGGCCACGAAGAATGCGACCAGCTCACTGCGCGGGATCGACTGGTGTAGATAGTGCACCGCAGGGTGGCCGACCCGGCCGTACTCACCGTTGATCCCGCCGACCGCCTGCTCGATGCCGTTGCGCATCTGCTGGTAGTGCTCCACCCGCTCGCGTGACGGGGTCGCCAGCTGCACCATGACGACGTCGTCGGCCGAGATCCGGCCTTCCGCATAGAGTTCCCGCAGCGCGCGCAGCCGCACGTCGATGCCCTTGGTGTAGTCCAGCCGGTCCACCCCGAGCAGGACAGTCGCCGGGTTACCCAGCTCGTCGCGGATCTCTTCGGCGCGGCGGCGCACCGGCCTGCTGCGCGCCAGCCGGTCCAGCGCGGCCGAGTCGATGGAGATCGGGAAGGCGCCAACCTGAACGGTACGGTCGCCGACGTCGACCTGCCCGGGCCTGGTGCGGACCCCCACCGAGCTCTTCGTCACCGACATCCCGGCCAGCCGGCGCGCCAGGTACAGGAAGTTCTGCGCGCCCCCTGGCAGGTGAAACCCAACCAGGTCAGCTCCGAGCAGGCCGCGGACCAGCTCGGTGCGCCACGGCAGTTGCATGAACAGCTCCACCGGCGGGAACGGGATGTGCAGGAAGAACCCGATCCGCAGGTCGGGGCGCAGTTCCCGGAGCATCCGGGGCACCAGCTGCAGCTGGTAGTCCTGCACCCATACTGTCGCGCCCTCGCTGGCGCACTTGGCGGTGGCTGCGGCGAACCGCTCGTTGACCTCGACGTAGGCCTCCCACCAGTGTCGATGGAACACCGGCGGAGCCACCACATCGTGATACAGCGGCCACAGCGTCGCGTTGGAGAAACCCTCGTAGTAGTCGATGACGTCCCGGCTGGACAGGGTCACCGGATGCAAGGTGATGTCGCTGTCGACGAAGGGCTCCACCTCGACGTCGGGCACCCCGGGCCAGCCGACCCAAGCGCCGCGGCGGGAGCGCAGGAACGGCTCCAGCGCAGTGACGAGCCCGCCGGGGCTGGACTTCCACCGCTGCGTGCCGTCGGGTAGCGGCTCCAGATCCACCGGCAGCCGGTTGGCGACCACCACGAAACCGGCTTCCGTGGTCGGCTCTTGCCCGCTCTGAGTAGTCGTGCCGTCGGTCAAAGAGTGGCCCCCTTGTCAGCGGTCCACTACCAAGGCTAGCTGCATGATCGGACTTTCGGCTGGCGATGATGGTCCCGCTGGGCACATCATGGTTACTGGATGTAGTCGCTCACTCGAGCGGGCCGGCCAGTCGCGGGCCGGCCAGCCGGCGCTCCAGGCGGCCGAGCCCGGTGCGGACGGGTTGGGCGAGGAACTCACCGAGCACCACACCGGCCGCCAGCGCGAGACCGATGCCGGCCGCGGAGAGCAGGGTCAGCAGGCCAGCAGGATTGTCGTCCACAGCCAGCTCCAGAAGCCCGCGGTAGGTGGTCAGCCCGGGCAACAGCGGGGCGATCCCCGCCACCGCCATCACCAGCGGCGGCAGCCGCAACCGCCGCGACACCACCCGCCCGACGAAACCGACGACGATCGCGCCCAGACCTGAGGATGCGGTGGGGCCCAGGTCGGCGAAGATCGCCAGGCCGTAGACCGTGAAGCTGGTCAGACCGCCCAGCGCGGCACCCAGCAGCGCTCGCGGCGGTGCGTAGCAGGCCAGTGCGAAGAACATCGCGGTGAGCGCGGCGGCCGGCACCTGATACATCAGATTGCTCAGATCCGGGGCGGGGAAGGCCGGTGGGGTGAGGTCGACCTGCAGTTTGTCCCCGACCTGCAGCGCCAGCACGACCCCCACGACCAGCCCGGTCGTCATGAGGGCCACCTCGAACGCCCGCCCGGCTGCGGTGACGTAGAAGCCGGTGAGGGCGTCCTGCGCGGTGCCGACCACCGACAGCCCGGACAGCAGCACCGTCAGGCCGGCAGCCAGCACCAGCGCCGGGGACAGCCCGTCGGGGAGCAACCCAACGAGCCCCACGGAGACGGTGGTGACCACCCCGGCACCGACGACCTGCTGGAAGAAGAACGGCAGCGATCGGCGGTTGAGCACCCGACCGATCCGGTCCACCAGGGCAGTGACCGCGGCGGCCACCGCGGCGAGCCCGAAACCCGCACCGAAGAACTCGAAGTCAGCGTCGAAGAAACCCAAGCTGATACCGATCACCACCGCCAGCGAGGCAGCCATCCCTGCCCAGGCCACCGTGGCCACCCAACGGGGGTAAGCGTGCGTGCCGGCGAGCAGCGCCTCCAGCTCCCCGTAGGCCTGGCCTGCGGTCAGCTCCCGGTGTGCGATCCGGAGCACCAGCTGATCCAGCGCGGCGAGCCGGGTGTAGTCGAGGCTCCGGAACCGCACCACCCGGGTCGTCGTTACCGGGGAGGCCTCGACACCGCGGCGGCAGCACACCGTGATCGAGGTGAAGATCACGTCCACCTCGCACTGGGGAAGCCCGTACGCTTCGGTGATAGCCAGCATGGTCGCGGTGACGTCAGCCGCCCCCGCTCCACATGCCAGCTGCGCCTCCCCGGTCCGCAGTGCGAGGTCCACGACGAGGTGCACGGTAGCGTCGTCCACCATCGCAGGCTTGATCATCAGGTCCCGACGATCGAATTGCGCCGTGGTCCAGCTTCTGCGGGTTCCCTGGCCGGTTCTCTCCTGTTTCATCGTGACCCGTGGTATCACGTCGCTGCCGTACTGTCACCTCCTCGCATTCGTCCACTCAGGACCGTTACATGGGGCGCTCTCGCTGCGTTGTGCGGGGGGTCCGGGCGAGTGGCTGGTGGTCTTGGTCGGCCGTTGGGAGGCTGAGCCTTGGCGGTAGGGCCACCTCCGGTGCGCCTACCATGACCTGAACACGCCGGCGTAGCTCAACTGGCAGAGCGTCCGCCTTGTAAGCGGAAGGTTCGGGGTTCGAGTCCCCGCGTCGGCTCCACAGTGTTCTTCGTACCTCGCGAGGGTCGTAGCCAGTGTGCGGCTGGGTTGGTGGTCAGCCGCGTAGGAATGTCAAGACTTCGGCGTTGAAGGTCTGGGCGTGGGTGACGTTCAGTCCGTGGGGTGCGTCCTTGACGAGGACGAGTTTGCTGCCGTCGACGGCTTCGGCGGTGCGGCGGCCGCTGACCTCGAACGGCACAATCGCGTCGGAGTCACCGTGGATGACGAGGGTCGGGATGGTGAACCCTTGGAGGTCGCCGCGGAAGTCGGTCTTGGCGAATGCAGTTGTGCAGTCGAGGGTGCCTTTCGGTGAAGCGGCTGCGGCGATCGCGGCGTTGTAGCGCCGCAGGGGTTCGCTGACCAGGTCGGTGCGGCCACGGACAGCGAAGAAGTTTGTCACGAATTGGTCGACGAAGGCCACGCGGTCGGCTCGGATGCCATCGTGAAAGCCGGTGAGGGTGGCGTCATCGATACCACCCTCAGGGTTGTCGGCGGACTTGTACAGATAGGGCGGGACGGCGGCAGCGAACACGGTCTTGACGACGCGCTCGGTGCCGTACCGGCCGACGTAGCGGGCGACCTCGCCGCCACCCATCGAGAACCCGACGAGGGTCACGCCGTTCAGGTCGAGGTGTCCGATGAGTTCGTGAAGGTCGGCGGCGAAAATGTCGTAATCGTAGCCGTCCCAGGGCTGGGACGAGGCGCCGAATCCGCGCCGGTCGTAGGTGATCACCCGGTATCCGTCCTGGACCAGTGCGGGAACCTGGTGTTCCCAGGATCGGCTGGACAGCGGCCAGCCGTGGATGAGGATCACGGGCTGTCCCGAGCCCTGGTCCTCATAGTAGAGCTCGATGGGGGTGCCGTTGCCTTCGCCGACGGTGACGCGTGCCATGGTGTGGCTCCTTCCCGATCCGACATTATGGGTCCGTTTGCCGTAGTTTCTGAAGCTTTCACCCAAATGCTGTACGGTATCCGACGAGGGCCTTATATCGGCGGCGGGGCTGCGGTAATCAGCTGGGTCTCCGACCGTTCCTGGGGCGTCTGGCGACGTAGACGCGAGCAGGGGGAAAATTGCGCCAGATCGTCTCGCTGATCACAACCTCTTCGAAGCTGGCCCGAAGCTGCCGCAGTTGTCGACGGGCCGCGGGCGCCCACCGTGTCCAGGTATACGCAGCCTGGGTATAGGCGCCCCCGCTGACCAGAGACTCGACGAGAGTCGCGAGCAGCGGCCGCTGTGTCGCCGACGGGGCGTGGGGTCGCGGAGGAACTCGCGCAGGAGCAGGGTGTCCACCACAAATGGCCATTTTGCAGGTCTCGACGAACTTGGCGCGCCCGACGTCCAGTGGCTCACCCCACGCACCAACACCACCGGAAATGATCTGCGCGTCGCAGTTGATGCGGCGGGCGATGTCGGCGTTGATCGGACCGCCCAGCGCCAGCGACGCCGAGCCGATCCAGCCCTGTAGCACGGGCAGGCTTACGGGTTACTACGACTTGGGGGTGTTCGCCGCCCTCGGTGGGAGTTCACCGCTGCCCAATCCGCGCTGGGCGAGGTCGACCAGGGCGTCGCGTCTCGATGCCCGAGCCTAGCGCGTGCTACGCTTGCTACGGAGGTGGCGCGACGATGGCGAGGACCATTCCGCACCGGGAGCTGCGCAACAACAGCAGCGCCGTGCTCCGTGACGTGCAAGCCGGTGAGACGGTGTACGTCACCAACAACGGCGAGGTCGTCGCCGTTCTCGTACCGCCACCGCGGGCGGCTGGCGCGTCGCTGCGGATCCGGCGGGCGACGGTCCGCGGGGGGTTCGCCGACCTGGAGCGGACCCGGATCAAGGAGCCGGTTCAGGACGTTCTGGACGCGCTCCGCAGCGACCGGTGATCCTCTACATCGAGACGTCGGCGGCAGCGAAGCTGCTCGTCGACGAACCCGCATCGAGCCGACTTGCGGCGCGGCTCGACAGTGCCGTAGTCCGGGATGAGGCCCTGATTTCGAGCATCCTCCTGGAGACTGAGCTGCGCCGGCTGGCGGTCCGCGTCGACCTGCCTCAGGTCGCCGTGACCCACCTGCTTGAGCGCTTCGACCTGGTCGAGACTGACCGCTCGCTCTACCGAGAGGCGGGACTGCTCCCGGGCCGGCACCTCCGCAGCCTCGACGCGCTGCACCTCGCTGCTGCACTGCGAACCAGCGCCGACGTCATGGTGACCTACGACCGTCGGCAAGCCGACGCAGCCGATGCTGCCGGGTTGCCTGTCCTCGCGCCCTAGCCGGTACGCCCCAGGACTCGCCAAGGTCGGCGAGCAGTTCGCTGCGCAAGTCGTACCGGGGTTGTCTGTGCTCGGTTGACGGCCCGATTGGCGACCCCGCGAAGCGAGCCGACGGGGAGCTGTTCGGTGAGAATCGTATGGAACCCGTCGGAGGCAACTCGCGGAGGCATGATGGCTGGGGACGTGGTACACGCGGTGGTCTTCGACCTCGACGGCGTGCTCGTGGATTCGGAGGGGCTGTGGGACGTCGTTCGCCGCGGTGTGGCCGCCGAAGCCGACCGGCCCTGGCCAACGGAGGCGACTCGAGAGATGCAGGGTATGAGCACGGCGGAATGGTCGGCTTACCTGACTGACGCGGTGGGCGTACCCGCCGAGCCGGAGGAGGTGGCGGCCACCGTCATCGACCAGATGGCCGCGCAGTACGACGCGCGGCTGCCTCTGCTCCCAGGTGCGGTCGAGGTGGTCGAGCGGTTGGGGCATCGCTGGCCGCTCGGGCTGGCGTCGTCTTCGCCGCGGCGGCTGATCGACATCGTGCTGGAGTCGGCTGGGTTAGCGCAGTGGTTTCAGGTCAGTGTCTCCACGGAGGAGGTAACGGCTGGAAAGCCCTCACCTGCGGTGTATCAGACCGTGGTGCGGCGGCTCGGCGTGAACCCCCTGCAGGCGATAGCGATCGAGGACTCCAGCAACGGGCTGCGGTCGGCCGCGACCGCCGGACTGGGGGTGCTCGCTGTGCCCAATACTGCTTTTCCGCCATCCGAGGATGCGCTCGCGCTCGCCGATGTCGTCGTGGATTCGCTCGACGAGATCACCCTGGAGCTGGTGGCGTCGATGGGCCGCCGAGACTTGCGACCCGGGATCGCCTGAGGACTTCAACTGGTGTTGCAGGAATGGAGGGGCGAAACCCTTGAACGAACCCGCACCCTGGATCGAAGACCGGTGGCCGACGGATCACGCGAGGGTCCGTTCAATCGTGCTGGTGTTGCACGGGGGACAGGCTCGAAGCCCGAGCACGGTGCGGCGGCGGACGCAGTTGAGCTATCTGCGGATGGTCCCCTTCGCCCGGTTCCTGCACCGGCGTGACGGCAGGCGCGGGATGTCGGTACGCATCCTGCGGTATCGCTACCGGGGATGGGACGAGCCCGAGCGGCACCCGGTGCAGGACGCGAGGTGGGCCTTGACCCGGCTCCGTGACCAGCACCAGGACGTATCGATAGCGCTGTTGGGGCATTCGATGGGAGGGCGGGCAGCGCTGCGGGTGGCTGACCACCCGGCGGTGACCGCGGTGTGTGCGTTGGCGCCGTGGACCCTCGACGATGAGCCGGTGCGGCAGCTCGCCGGGCGGTCGGTGCTTATCGCGCACGGTGACCGGGAGCACACCACCGATCCGCGGCTGTCCTACCGGTTTGCGGTGCGCGCCAAACAGGTCACGTCCCGGGTCTGCCGGTTCGACGTGCTCGGCGATGGCCACGCGATGCTCCGCCGCGCGCACGACTGGTCAGAGCTGGCCGCCCGGTTCGTGGCGGCCGAACTCGGACTGCGCACACCCGACCCGCTCATCGAGGACGCGATGCGCCGACCGGCTCCGGAGGGACTCCGAGTGCCGCTACCGGCGATGACCCGAGGTAGCAGATGGCGATGACCTCCGCCATCACCCCGAACGGGAAGTGCTTTGTGACGATCTCGTCGTGATCATGTCCAGCGACAGGTGACGCCGCCCAGCCCGGCACTGGTGGGTATTTGTGCGTGCGTTGCGTGCCTCTATTGGGTATGCGTACGAATAGGGTGACCTCCTGGGTGGTCGAGGACACGTCGTTCATCCCTGGGTCGGTGTGCTGGATCGCCGTGTCGACGCCCGATCCGGCTGGTAGTCGGGACTTCTATGCCGGGCTGTTGGGCTGGACCTACCAGATCGACCGGGATCCAGACCGTGGGCACTACACCACTGCACTGTGTGGCGGCCGGCCGGTGGCGGGCCTGGCCGGGGTCCCGGTGCAGGCCGGACAACCGGCGACTTGGACGCTGTATCTCGCCAGCGCCAACATCACGCACACCGCCGAGGTATTCGCCCAGTGGGGCGCCCAGGTGCTCTACGGGCCGGCGGATGTCCCCGGACAGGGCAGGGTGCTCATCGGGGCGGACCCGACCGGCGCTGTGGTCGGCTGCTGGCAGCCCGCGACGCCGTGGATGTTCCACACAGCCGACGCCGGGGCGCTGTTCTGGGCTGAGTTGAACACCTGGGAGGGCGCCCGGGCCGACGGGTTCTTCGCGAACTTGTTCGGCTACCACCAGCAGCAGATCGGTGACCGCATCGACATGGACTACACCACCTGGTCACAGGGTGAGCAGATAATGCTGGGCCGGCTACAACTGGACGAGGACTGGGCGGCACCCGACATCGCTGCGCACTGGATGCTTCACTTCGCAGTGGACCCACAGACCGGCACTGACGCTGCGGTCAATCGGGTCCTCGAGTTGGGCGGCCGGGTGGACATTGATCCCTACGACACCGAGTTGGGCCGGATCGCGCGAGTCGCTGACCCCTCCGGGGCCGCCTTCGCGCTGATCGACCCCACCACTCGGCTTGAACCAACAGACCTCGCCGCGGGCTCAGCCCGGGTGGACGATCCCTACGATGACTGACAGTGATGATGGGGACGCGGGTCATCCGCCTGGTTCGGCTCTTCGACTGACTGACGCGTGGTGTCGGGTGATGAGGGGTGGACCCTTGCCAGGTCATATTGATCCGAGGTTCGCCGGTTGCCTCGATCGCGGTCGATCCACTTGTCGGCCCAGCCTCCCGTGCAGCGACCGCCGATTAACCGGGTAGCGCCTGGTAGGCGGTGATCGCGTCGGGGTGCAGGGGGATTCCTGCGGTCGTGATGAGGCTGCGCGGGTCGAGGAACTGCGTGCCTAACAGTGTCGGCGGGCACTGTGACCAGCTGGTAGACCGGGCCAAGCGCGGACTGCAGCGCGGTGAGGGCGGTGGCGCGGCCGTCCTATCGATACTGAGCCGACGGTTCCTCAGGCGTCCCGCGGACGCTAGGCGTGGGCGTCGTGGCAGAACAGGGCCGTCCAGAGGAACGGCTCGCCGAAGCAGGGGGACTCGGGTGGTTCGTGGCGCATGCGGCGCAGTTCCACTTCCCTGAGGTGGGAGAAGATCCAGCGCAGGGAATCCGGTGTGTAGGCGAGGCCGCCATCCAAGCCGCAGTGGCGGTAGAAGTCGGCGTCGGGAAGCTCGGAGCCCATCTCGCCGGCCGCGAAGCAGGCGAGGGCGAGATGTCCGCCGGGGGCGAGGAAGCGGTCGAGCAGGTCGAGGTAACTGATGCGGCGGTGCGGTGGCAGGTGGTGGAAACAGCCGGAATCGTAGATCAGGTCGTACGGACCGCGCAGGTCGGTCGCGGTGCGGGTAAAGGCGTCTCCGCAGTGGAATTGGACCTCGGCGCCTGCCTCGCGGGCGCGGTCCTTGGCCCAGGCGATGGCTGTCGGGGAGAGGTCCACGGCGTCCACTGTGAATCCCACCGAGGCGAGGTGTAGGGCGTTGCGGCCGGGGCCACAGCCCAGGTCCAGGGCGCGGCCCGTGGTGATCAGGCCGCGGTCGAGGTAGGAGACGAGGCCCTCGTCCGGTTTCGCCACGAAGAACGGCACGGGCCTGGAGCGGTCCGCGTAGAAACTGTCCCACCAGGAGGAGCCGGAGTCGGCTGTCCAGCGGTCGGCCTCCGGCGCGAACAGCCCGTCCAGGAGTCTCAGTACATCGTTTACCGTGCGTATTCTTCGGTCCATCTGGCCATTTCCAGGGGAAGGTGATCTTCCGGTCGGAAGGTCACAAAAATCCAGCTCAAATAGTGTGAGCGGACGTTATGGGCGAGCGTCGGCGGGCTCGGGCGAGGGCAGGAAGGGAGGGATAATCATGGCCGTCATGCATTGCCAGACGCGGGACGGGCGGGTGCACCATTAGTCAGGGGCTGGACGAGTCCGGTTTGGTATGCAGCGATCACCGCTTGTGCTTTCTCTCGGACTCCGAGTTTCGTCATCACGTGGGCAAGGTGTGTTTTCGCGGTGGCTTCGCTGATGACCAGCTTTCTGGCGACGTCTGCGTTTGACATGCCTTGGGCCAGCAGGATGAGAACTTCCCGCTCGCGGGGGGTCAGTTGGGCCATCTCCGCCGGGGTGGGTGTGCGCTGCTCAGGTCGGGCGGCAAACTCGTCGATAAGCCGGCGGGTGACGGCGGGATCCAGCCAGGCCTGCCCGGCGGCGACCGCGCGGATCGCGGCGACGATCTCGGTGGGCGCGGCATCTTTGAGGAGGAAACCCGAGGCGCCGGCCCGCAGCGCGGCATAGACAGCCTCATCGATGTGGAAGGTCGTGAGGATGATAACCCCGATGACCTGACCATTCTGCGCAGTCAGACTCTCATCGATCACAGCACGGGTCGCTTCGACGCCGTCAGTGCCCGGCATGCGCACGTCCATAAGGACCACGTCCGGACGCTGGGCGCGGATCTGGGTGAGGGCCTCCTGACCATCGGCGGCTTCGGCGACGATGGTGATGTCTTCCTCGGTGCTGACCAGCATTGCTATGCCGGCTCGTACCAGCTGCTGGTCATCGACTACCACGACTCGGATCACGCTGCCGCTTTCCCTTGATCCTCGGCCTTGGGTGGAGGCGCGTGACACGGTAATGGACGAAACCCCAGTGGTAGTGGGCGCAGCGAGGGAAGGGGGGTGGTCAGTCGGTAGATGCCCGTGTGATGGCACCCTGCATGCAGGTACCCGCCGGTCACTCCTGGTCTGCCATGGCTAATGTTTCGTCCTACCCGCAGCTTCGGCACCTCGACGTCCTCCCGTCCGCAGACCCAAATCAGCCACCGCACGACAGAGGACGAGCAACGCCCGGTAAATACGTCATGCTTAACCCCGATCGTGTGAACCTTGTGCGGTGACGGAGACCTGACGGTAGTGACCAAGCACCGCCGAGGCGACCGGTGATCCTCTACATCGAGACGTCGGCGGCAGCGAAGCTGCTCGTTGACGAGCCCGGATCGAGCCGACTCGCGGTGCGCCTCGACAGTGCCGTACCGGGGATGAGGCCCCTGATTTCGACTGACCGCTCCTCTACTGGGAAGTGGGACTGCTCCCGGGCCGACACCTCCGCAGCCTCGACGCGCTGCACCTCGCTGCTGCTCTGCGAGTCAGCGTCGACGTCATGGTGACCTACGACCGTCGGCAAGCCGACGAAGCCGATGCTGCCGGGTTGCCCGTCCTCGCGCCCTAGCCGGTACGCCCCAGAACTCACCGAGCGCCTCCCGGCGTTGGTCTCATCAGTCACTGCCGTCCCACGGTGGGGTATGTGGATGTGTTGCGGACGTGCCACAGATGGCAACTTTGCGTGAGATTTTGCCAGTGGTGGCACCTCTGCAGGGGCGGCTCATGGACGGCGCGGTGTACGACAAAACGCCGCGGGGTTCTCGGTCGCCGTCTCTACAGCTGAGCGAGAACCCCGCGTGGACTATCGCGGGCATCTTATGGTGACAGTGTCAGTTGAACACCGACATAATGGTCCATGCCGTGGCCGCCAACACGACGAGGATGACGCACAGTCGGGCGGTCTCGGGCCAGCCCGACAGTGCGTCCCGGACCATCCGCGCTACTTCCTTGATCATTTCGTCCATGCTTCACCTCCCTTCCGGTGTTCCAGCGAACCTCGCGAGAACGCCTTCCTAGCGAGCAGGAAGCCGATGGGCTGGCTGCGGGCCACTGAGCGGCGGACCAGCAATGCGGCGACGACCCTGATGACGATCAGCGCGGCATAGAACTCAACGACCAGCGCGGCATAGAACTCGACGAACACTTGCCCGTTGATACCCGAGGGGTCGGCGGTGACAGCGAGAACGTGCATCACTACCTCCTTCACGTTCTGCAGTGAGATCCTCGCCCTGCGATGAGATCAATGATGTGGTTGCAACGCTCACCTCCTGGTTGGCGGCCGGCAAGCCCGCACGCGCATTCCTTACAGCCGCTTAAGACGATCGGCAACCAGCGGAACCCCGGATCGGCGATCGGGCTCGCGCTGCTAGCGAGCGCGTGCATGTGCTACCACTTGACTGGCCGCCGTCATCCCACCCAGACCACGCCCCGCTGCAGTCGGTCCGAGAGATGTGCGAGAACTGTCCGCAGGTGATTCAATTGAGCGGCGGTCGCCTACGCCAAAGACGCAAGCGAGAATGGAGCCGACGCGCGACAGCACCGGAAGAAGGAAGTCGTGTGCAGCGACGGCCGATCAACGGTGTAGTGCCCGGTAGGCGGCGATCGCGTCGGGGTGCAGGGGGATTCCTGCGGTCGTGATGAGGCTGCGCGGGTCGAGGAACTGCGTGCCTAACACTTGTTGTGGCACGAGCCTGGCCGCGTGGGTGACCAACACCCGGGCGGTGGTGGTGACTGCGGGGTCGGTGCCGGGTCGGCAGATCAGCAGGTTCGCTACCCCGACAGTGGTGATCTCGGGGGCGGGACCGTAGGCGTCGGCAGGCACTGTGACCAGCTGGTAGACCGGGCCATGCGCGGACTGCAACGCTGTGAGGGCGGTGGCCAGTGGCAGCAACCGGATACCGCGGCGCGCGCTGAGCTCGGCCAGCGCCGGGGTCGGTACCCCGCCGGACCAGAGCAGGGCATCGATGCGGCCGGCTTCGAGTGCGATGATCGCATCGGAGAGCGGGTGGTGTTGCACGATCACCGCGGCTGGTAGGGCGGCGGGGGTGAGCCCGGCGGCGGCGAGGAGCCGGTCACCGGTCAGCCCGGCGCCGGATCCGTCCGCGCCCAAGGACACTGTGCGCCCGGCCAGGTCGGCCAGGGTGCGGATGGGGCTGGCCGCTAGCACGACGAGCTGCAGATAGTTCTCGTAGACCCGGCCGATGGCCTGTATCGGCATCGGAGCCAGCCGTTCTGGATCGGCGCCGGTGCCGACGGCGGCTTCGGCGGCGTCGGTGAGCACCAGGGCCAGGTCGACCTCGCCTGCTCCCAGCCGTTGCAGGTTGTCCAGGCTGCCCTTGGTGGGTATCGCCGTGACGCGCAGCCGGGGCTCCGCAATGCCGATCTCGGTGGCGAGCAACTCGGCGAAGGCCAGGTATAACCCGCCTGGCTCGCCTGCCGCGATCGTCAGCGCGCGCTGCGGCCCGCGGTAGGTGAGGTTGCCGCAGACGCCGCCCGCGGTGAGCCCGAGCGCTAGCGCGGTCAGCAACGTCCGGCGGGGGATCTCGGTCATCGGCCGGGCTCCGGTACGTCGGCGCGGGGCAGGACCACGTGGACAGCGAGGCCGCCGGGATCACTGACCGTGACGCGCAGCGTGCCCATGCGCGAGGCCAGGAGCTGCTCAGCGATGGCCAGACCCAGCCCGGTTCCAGTGCTGTCGCCGTGGTGGGCAGCCCGCCAGAATCGCCGGGAAGCCCACGCTCGTTCCTGCGCTGACAGGCCTGGCCCGTCGTCCTCGACGATCAGGCGCACCGTATCGGGGTGTATCGCTGCACGCAGGGTGATAGTGGCGCCGCGCCCCGAGTAGCGGATCGCGTTGTCCAGCAGTACGTCGAGTACCTGGGCGAGCTCAGAGTCCGAACAGGCGACCGCGGCGGGCTCGGCGGGCAGGTCGTTCACCAGCCGCACACCGGCCTGGCATGCCGCGGGCCGCCAGGCGTCGAGCCGGGCGACGGCGACGGCGCCCGGCCAGCACCGGGAGCTGCCGGCGGGCCTGGGCTGGGCGGCACCCCGGTCTGCCGAGGCCAGCGTGAGCAGCCCGTCGAGCAGCGATTCCAGTCGCTCGACCTCGGCTGCCAGTGATCGGTAGCCGGCCTGGGCAGCAGCTGGGACGCTGGGCGCCAGCGAGTCCACCCGCAGCCGTAACGCGGCCATCGGGTTGCGCAGCTGGTGGGATGCGTCGGCGACGAGCTGACGTTCCTGGTCCGCGGCGGCCGCCACGGCGTCGGACATCCGGTTGAACGAGGAGGTGAGTGCGCGCAGCTCGGGTGGTCCCCCACCGGTTGTGACGTGCGCACCCTGCCGGCCCGCGGCGACTGCGAGCACACCGCGTTCCAGCTCGGTCAACGGACGCAACACCCAGCGGGCCAGCGCCAGTGCGAGTGCCACGAAACCCGCCGTGGCGGCCAGCGCGCCCGCCAGGACCAGCCACCAGCGCCCCCTCACGTCCGCGGCCGCGGCGTCGACCGAGGTCCGCAGCGCCACCACCCCGGCGATCCGGGTATCGGTGCCGACCGGTCGGGTCAGCACGACCTCGCCGGTAGACCACGGCCGCAGCTGGGGCAGCGGCTGACCGGGCTCGTTACGGAGCGCGCCGTCGATCAGCGGCTGGAGCTGCGGATCGTCGGGGGTGATGGACCCGGCGGTGACGAGCACTCGTCGCTGCCGGTCGAGGATGAGTACGTCCTCCTGGTACAGATCGGCGTAGGCGGTGGCCTCCTCGGTCAGCGCCGCGAGATTCCCGGTCGCGACGGCGTGCTGGGCCAGCACCGCGAAGCGGTCCAGTGCGGCGGTGCGGTCGATGAGCAACCGCTGGGATCGCTGCTCGGCGGTACTGCTCAGCAGCGGCCAGGCGAACCCGGTGACGGCCACCGCGGCGAACGTCAGCAGGACCACCAGCAGCCGGCGGCGCACGTTCTCACCCGAACCGGTAACCGAAGCCGCGGATGGTGGACAGCAGCCCCGGGCGGCCTAGTTTGGCCCGCAATGTCGCCAGATGCACGTCCAGCGAGCGCGACACCGCCAGATACGCGTCGCCCCACACCTCATCCATGATCTGCTGGCGACTCACCGCGTTACCCGCGCGGCGGGCGAGCACCGCCAGTACCTCGAACTCCTTGGTGGTGAGCTGCACCGGTATACCGGCCACCTCCACGGTCCGGGCGTCGAGGTCGACGCACACGTCGGCCACCCGCACGACGCGCTGCGGGGAGTCCCCGCGAGCCGCCGCACGTCGGGTCACCACGTCCATCCTGGCCAGCAGCTCGCCCAGCCGGATCGGCTTGACCACATAATCGTCGGCGCCGCACCGCAGGCCTCGGACCACCGAGCGTTCATCTCCGCGTGCGGTGAGCACGAGCACCGGCACCACGCTGACCCGGCGTAGCCTGCGCAGCACCTCCAGCCCCTCGACATCGGGCAACCCGAGATCGAGCAGCACCAGGTCGGCGTCACGGTGCGCGGTGAGCGCGTCCGCGCCCAGACTGCACCGGGTCGGACGGTGCCCGTGCGCACCGAGCACCTCGACGAGCGCGTTCGCGACCCCGTCGTCGTCCTCGACGATCAACACTCGCATCCGCGCGCCTCTCAGCCCGATGAGGTGACGGCCTCCGCACGCTCGGAGCCGGGCACGGAGGCGGTGTCCAGCGGCGAGTTGTGCGAAGTCTCCCTCATTGACCCGTACACAATCAACGAGATCAGCACGCACCCGGCGACGTAGTAGAAGAACACCGACTCGTGCCCGGCGTTCTTCAACGCCAGTGCAATGTACTCGGTGGTCCCCCCGAAGATCGCCACGGTGAGCGCGTAGGGCAGCCCGACCCCAAGGGCGCGGATATTGGTCGGGAACAGCTCGGCCTTCACGATCGCGTTGATCGAGGTGTACCCGCTGACGATCACCAGACCGGCGAGCATGATGACGAACCCACCGAACGGGTTGCGGGTACCCGCGAGCAATGTGAGCAGCGGCACCGTGAGCACGGTGCCGCCGATCCCGAAAAACAGCAGCAGCGGACGACGACCGATCCGGTCAGAAAGCGACCCGGCGATCGGCTGCAGCGCCACGAACACCACCAATGCAATAAAGTTGATCAGGGTGACGGTGTCGTTCGGGATGCCGCCGGTGAGATGCATGAACTTCTGCAGATAAGTCGTGTAGGTGTAGAACGCGACCGTCCCGCCCAGGGTCAGCCCGGCGACCAGCAGGCACTCTCGTGGATAGTGCAGCAGCACCCGTAGCTCGCCGCGCGAGCTCGCACTGCCGTCGGCGCGCTCGGCCTCGGCGCGGAAGCTGGCCGACTCGTCCATGCTTCGCCGCAGATACATCGCCACGACCGCGCCCAGCGCGCCGATCCCAAACGCGATCCGCCAACCCCAACTGGTCAACTGCTGCTCGGTCAACAGCAGCTGCAACACGATCTGCAACCCGAGCGCGATCAATTGGCCAGCGATCAACGTGACGTACTGGAAACTGGAGTAAAAACCACGCCGGCCCGCCGAAGCCACCTCGGACAGGTAGGTCGCCGAGGTGGCATACTCACCGCCGACCGACAATCCCTGCAGCAACCGCGCGAAAACCAGCATAATCGGCGCGGCCACGCCGATCACGCTGTACCCCGGCGTCACCGCAATCAGAAAGGAGCCTAACGCCATCATCGTGACCGACACCGTGAGCGCGGCGCGGCGCCCAAACCGGTCCGCGAAACGCCCTAACAGCCAGCCACCGATCGGCCGCATCAGGAAACCAACCGCAAAGACCGCCGCGGTATTCAACAACTGCGCGGTCACGTCGCCCTGAGGAAAAAACGTGGCCGCGAAGTAGACGCTGAACGCTGCATAGGTATACCAGTCGTACCACTCGATCAGATTGCCGATCGAGCCCTTCGCGACATTGCTGACCACCCGTTGCTCACCAGAACGGGTGAGAGTCGCTGAGCGTGTCACCGGACCTCCCATGATGTGGTTGGTCAACGCTCACCCGCCGGCTGGCGGTCGACAAGCCCGCACGTGCAGTCCTTACAGTCGCTTAAGGCGATCGGGCATCCGGCGCTCGTCCGCCACCGTACAGCGCCATGATCACCGGCGTTGGGGTGGCGAGAGCGCGCAGCCGGCCGCTACCGCGTGGCGCGGCGGCAAGGCGTTTCTGGCCTGGAAAGCCTCGGTGGGTCGCCATTCGGAGCCGAATAGCGGTTCACGTCGGACTCGGGAGGGCGCTCATCTCAGTGTCGGCAGCGGCACCTGGCCCGCAGCGTTGCGGTGGACCGCGGAGCCGGCGGCCTGGTTGTTCCACTTGCCCACCGCTGCGGTGGCCTCCGTGCTCTGCTTGTTCGTCACCACTCGTGCCTGCTCGGTGAGCTTGAGATCGGCGTCGACGGTGAAGCCCCACGTGACGACCGCGTACACCTTGCCGGTGTCCGCCCCGGAGCGGCAGACCACCATGGCCTCGAACTGCCAGGTGGTGTTGGGCTGGTTCCAACTCGCGCGGTCGCGCATGTTGGCCGGCGTGGCCGGGGCGGACTTCTTCCAGACAGTCAGCGTGCCGCTGCCCGTCCCATTGTCCATCATCATCCCGTACCAGCCTTGCTTCTTGCCGCGGAGCCGGTCCACGCTCGTGGCCGACGGT
This sequence comes from Pseudonocardiaceae bacterium, assembly GCA_050700115.1. Lineage (GTDB taxonomy): Bacteria > Actinomycetota > Actinomycetes > Mycobacteriales > Pseudonocardiaceae. Next base: position 9,888 of record JBOHGG010000052.1, on the reverse strand, counting down.
GTCTGGCGCTTCTGGCTCGTCTCCTTGTGGTCCTGGTTGGAGCCGCTCGCGGTCTCCACGAGGCGGGTCGTCTGGATAAACGCGATCTCGTCGGCGTCCATGACGGTGGTGTCGGGGGTGAAGGTGATGTTGATCTTGTAGGCGTACGGGGTGCCCGTGGCCTTGTCGCCGTCGATCCACTCGTCGACCTTGGTCTCGAGGTTGCCGAACGCGGCGCCAGCCGCGACCTTGGTCGCCGGGACGCCCTTGCCCTGCAGCTCGACGGCGATCGCGCGCTTGAGCACGATGCCGACGCTGCCGAGCACGGAGCGAGCGCGGGTCATGGCGTCTTGGAGCAGGCGCAGCTGGTCGATCGTGAGCGGCGGCAGCTTCGTCGTCGGCATGGCCATCTTCGCGAGCGACATGGCCGCCGTGGCCCAGTCGCCCGACTTGACAGCGTCGTCGAATGCCGTCGCTTGCTCACACTGAGCGTCCAGGATCCGGGGCTGCGCGCACACATCCTTGATCGTGCCAACTTCTCGATGTCCTGTGGAGCGGCCTTTCGGGCAGCGAACGTCTCAGACGTGTGCACCCGGGGTGGACGACTGGATGATGGCTGGATGATCGCTGCTGATTGGTTTCTCCTGGGTGCTCCTTGGGACTGCTCTGGTTCCGGTCGTGGCGAGCAGGCGGCACCGGAGGCGTTGCGCACGGCGGGGTTGTCTGCCCTGGTGGGTCGAGATCTGGGCGACGCCGCCACCAGGATCGGCAGCGCTAAGCGGGATGAGACCTCCGGGGTGCTGGCCGTCCGGGAGACTGTGCGAGCTGCGCACGTCCTGGCCGACGCCCTGGCCGCGGCGCTGCGTGAGTTACCGGGCCGGCGGCCGCTGGTGGTTGGCGGGGACTGCAGCATCCTGCTCGGAATCTTTCCCGCGCTGCGCAGGCAGGTGGGCCCGGTCGGCCTGTGGTTCCTCGACGGGCACCCGGACTACCTCGACGCGGCATCGTCGAACACCGGTGAGACGGCCGACATGGAGCTCGCGGTGCTCACCGGCGACGGCGCGACAACCTTGGTCGAGCTGGCTGGGGTGCCACCGATGATCTCGGCGAGCGACGCGGTGCTGCTCGGTCATCGCACGCGGGACCTTGATGAGGGTGCCGCTGCAGAACTCGCGCGGCTGCCCACCGAACTGCGCCGGATCGATGCCGCGGCGGTAGCGGCTGACCCGGCGGCCTCGGGTCAGCGTGCCGCCGCGTGGCTGGCGGGCACGGGCCGTGGGGCGTGGTTGCACCTGGACCTGGATGTGATGGACCCGGAGTCCCTGCCCGCCGTGACCTACCCGCAGCCGGGTGGCCTCGACTGGGTTCAACTCGCCGCCGCGCTTGCGCCGCTGGCTCGGTCACCGCGGCTGCTCGGGGTGAGCGTCGCGGACTTCCGGCCCGACCTGGACCCCACCGGTGAGCTCGCGGCGCGAGTCCTGGACGTCCTTGAACGCACGCTCCCGTGAGCGGGAGCTGCCCGCTTCACGAAGCCCATCGAGGCGGCGGAGGTAGGTTTCATGGATGGATGAGAACAGGGCCCGACGGGTCGCCGACGCGCTGCGCGAGCGCGGTGTCGACGCGCATCTGGTCCGGGCCGGTGTGTACCAGTGCGGGGTGCGGGTGTCGCTTCCCGACGGGCGAGAGGCGATGTGGGACACCGACGGCACGGCGAGCCTCGAAGCGCAAGTGATGCGCGACGGTGTCCTCGTCGGCTTCGTCCCCGTCATCGAAGGCTCTGAAGACTTCGATGAGCCTCAGGTGGTTGATGCTATCGCCAGAACTGACTATGAGCAGCCGATCGCGCGCCAGCATCGCAGCGCGCCGCCACCCGGTCCGGCGCTGCCGCGCGAAGGCGGCCTGTTTCGCCGTTTCCTCGACGGTTTCCGGTATCGATAGCAGCGGCTCGGGCCGAAGTCACGACGCCCGGTCGGAGTTCAGGATGGCCGCAGCGACCAGTTCCGGCTCGTCGACCTGGACGTAGTGGCGGGCACCATCGACGAGCTCGAGTTCCGCTGCGGGGAACAGCTGAGCGAACCGGCGGGCCACGTGGGTGTTGAGGTACGGATCGTCAGAGCCGAACACGATCCGCACCGGCCGTTCGAAGGCACGCAGCTGCGACGTGCGCCTGGCCCGCGAGATCAGGGTGCTCGGCAGGTCGGCGTTCAGCCGCCAGAACGCGGGGCGCGCGGCACGGAATCGGGCGTAGTACTGGGGAAGTAATTCGCGGCGCACCGCCTCGTCCCGGATGAACCTCCCGACCTGCCAGAAGTACAGTCGACGGTCCAGCCTGGTAAGGCGACGCATCACGGGTCGGGCGAGGTTACGCAGGATCGGCGAAGAGTACAGAAGGATCGCCTCGGGGGCGCGCAGCCTCGGCATCCAGCCGTAATAGGTGTTGAGCAGCACGAGAGCTGCGACTCGCTGCGGATGCTCGAGCGCCCAGTCGATCGCGGGCGGGCCGGACGCGTCATGTGCTACCAGGACGACCTGGTCCAGCCCGAGCCGGGTGATCACGGCGTCGAGGTCGCCCGTCTGGTTGGCCGCGGTGTAGGGGTAGCCGGGCGGCTTGTCCGACTCCCCCCAGCCGAGGAAGTCGAACGTGACGACGCGGCGGCTGCCGGTCAGGTGGGGCAGCGTCTGGTCGTAGAGGTGCTTGTCGTCTGGGAAACCGTGCATCAAGACGATCGCCGGATCGTCGCCGGGATAGTCCCTGACCCGGATCCGGTGCGGGCCACGGTCGGCCCAGAGCTCGGTGAATGTGATCGGTTGCGGGCTCATCGTGCGACCTCCGGTGCGATGTCAGTCAGTTGCATGAAGCAAGTTAACCGGCACCGTAGCAGCGTGGATTGCATCATGCAACCAAGTGCCCGTAGTCTCGGGTCGATGCTGCAGCGCACGTACCCGAACCAGACCTGCTCGATCGCCCGCACCCTCGAGGTGGTGGGCGAACGCTGGACCTTGTTGGTGCTGCGCGACGCGCTGTTCGGGCTGCGCCGGTTCGACGAGTTCCGAGCCAGTCTCGGGATCGCGAGCAACGTGCTCGCTGCTCGGCTGGATCGGTTGTGCGCCGAGGGACTGCTGGAACGGCAGACCTACCGGACCCGCCCCCAACGCCACGAGTACCTGCTCACCGACAAGGGACGCGACCTTGCTCCCGCGCTGCTGATGATCATGAAGTGGGGCGATCGGTACTACCCCAACCCGGCCGGACCGCCCCGGGTTGCCGTACATGGCCGAGACTGTGGGGGACGGCTGGACGACCAGCTGACCTGCGACCGATGTGGGCTGTCGGTCGGATTCGGCGACGTGGAGATGCGTCCCGGCCCGGGATCCTAGATGATCGATTCCTTGGTCGTCCTTGTCACGGCCGCTGGCGCCGGGGGCCCCGGCTAGTTTGGGCCGGGGGTGTCTTCATTGTGATGTCAACCTTCCAGTTAGGACGTGGGCTGCTGGGGCCAGCCGGGCGGGGAGTCCTCCCCACTGAGGTGGTCCTTCAACGCGTCGAGCGGGCCGTCCCAGTCGCGGGCCAGCGCGGCCAGGAACTGTTGCGCCACCTGCATCGAGGCGGAGCGGAGCCGGTATCGCACCCGGCGCCGCTCCCCCGGTTCCGCCGTCACGAGACCGGCCTCGGTGAGCAGGGCCAGGTGTTTGGCGATTGCCTGCCGCGTGATCGGCAGGCGACCGGCCAGGTCCGTGGCAGTGGCGGGACCGCCCGACGCCAGTGCGGCCAGGATGGCGCGCCGGCTCGGGTCGGCCAGCGCGACGAAGACCTGTTCGGCGATCGCCTCGATGTCAGGCGGCATCGAGGTAGTCGACCAGTTCGCCCAGCTCGCTCGCCCAACCCTGAGTATTGCCGTCGTAGGCCTTGCGGTAGGCGTCTTCCGGCAACTGAGCGAAGCCGGTTTCGACCACGGTCAGCCGCGTGCCCGCACCGACCGGTTCGAGCGTGAACTCGACATAGGTGCGGCGCGGATCGTCATCGGGCAGGCCGTAGATGTGCCAGGTGAAGCCGAACACCGTCGGCTCCTCGACCCGTTCGACCCGCATGTCGACGGTGTGGCCGCCGGTCCACGTCATCTGGGCCGGTCCGCCCGGGCGCAGGTCGATGGTCGCCTGGTTGCCGAACCAGCTGCCCAGACCCTCGGCCGTGGTGAGCGCAGCCCACACCTTGGCCGGCGGGTGGGCGATCTCGACGACCCGCTCGATGCGATCGGGGAATCCCATGACAGCCTCCAGCAAGTAGCAACTGAACGGTTGCTACGCTATAGCAACCGATCGGTTGCGTCAACGTGCAGGCGCGCTGCGATAGATTCGGCCGCTCGCCGCCGAGCCGACGCCGCGTACATCGTCGAGCACATCGCGTCGGGCGAGATGCGACTTCGGGTGCGGGTTGCCTGCCTGTCGTATCAGCGGCCCATCCCGGACGCTCTTCTCTTGAGCGAGACTAGGTGGGCGGTGGTTGCCTGACGGGCGAGAGGAGATGCTATGAGCGTTATCACTGACGCGCAGGTCGTGACGGGGCGCACGGATTGGGTGGCCCGGGCGCGCGAAGTCGGGCCAGCGTTCGCGGCGCGGGCGGCTGACCTCGACGAGCGAGATGCTTTCGTCGCTGAGAACTACGCCGAGCTGACGGCACACCGTTTCTTCTCCGCCGGTGTACCGGCGGAGCTGGGTGGCGGCGGGGCCTCACACCGGGAGCTGGCCGACATGCTGCGTGAGCTGGCCCGCCACTGCGGCTCTACCGCGCTCGCGCTGTCCATGCACACCCACCTCCTCGCCGCTACCGTGTGGCGCTGGCGCCAAGGCCATCCGGTGGAGCCGCTGCTGCGGCGCATCGCCCAGGAACAGATCGTCTTGGTCAGCACCGGGGCTTCGGACTGGCTCGACTCCTCCGGCACGGCGGACGAAGTGGAGGGCGGCTACCGCATCACCGGACGCAAGATCTTCGGCAGCGGCTCCCCGGCCGGCACCCTACTCGTCACCAGCGCGGTGTACCACGATCCCGTCGACGGGCCGACGGTGCTGCACTTCCCCGTGCCCCTCGCCGCTGACGGCGTGACCGTACTGGACAACTGGCGGACGCTGGGCATGCGCGCCACCGGCTCCCACGATGTGTTGCTCGAGAACGTCTTCGTACCGGAGGGCGCGGTCTCGCTGCGCCGCCCAAAGGGTCAGTGGCACGTTTTCTTCAACGTCGTTGTCGCGATCGCCCTGCCGCTGGTCATGTCGGTCTACGTCGGCGTCGCGGAGGCGGCCTCGGACTTGGCGCTCAGTATCGCGCGCAAGAAGCGCGATAGAGGGCTTGATCCCAATCTGCCCTACCTGATAGGCGAGATGGACAACACGCTGGTGACGGCGCAGCTCGCGGTGCAGGCCATGGTGGACCTGTGCGACGACTATTCGTTTGAGTCGACCGTCCAGACCGCCAACGCCGTGCTGATCCGCAAGACCATCACCGCCAACGCCTGTATCCAGGCCGTGGAGAAGGCGTTCGAGGTGGTAGGCGGAGGCGCCTTCTTCCGCAGCGTCGGCCTGGAGCGCCTGCTGCGCGACGTGCACGGCGCCCAGTTCCACCCACTCCAAGAAAAGCGCCAGCACCTCTTCACCGGCCGGGTCGCCCTGGGACTGGATCCGGTCAGCTAAGGCGTCCTCGCCATCGGCTGGGGCTCGACCACCTCATCGGCCGACGGGTCCGCCGGCGGGTCAGCACCGCGCCGAACGCGCAACGGAGTTAACCACCGGGATTGGCGCTGCCGTCTCGGCCGTCGATGCCCTGGTCCTCGACGTTGACCTGGCCACCCGTGCTGAAGTTGTTTCCATTGTGGCCGTTGCCGGGGTCACCCTGGCCGCCGTCGCCCGGGGTGCCAGCGTCGCCGCTAGCGCTGAACAGCGACAAAACCGTACGGGGCGGCAGCAGTTCCGCGTACTGCCCGTCGGCAAAGCTGAGCGTGTCAGACATCAAATCCTCCTCGCACTCGTCGGCTGAGCGTGCCGGCGCAGCATCACATACCGTGCACAAGACGCGGTGTCAGTGGCAATGGGTAGCCGTACGTAAGTTTTCCGTGAGCTACTTAGGTATCAGGTGTCCAGTTCGGTCAGCTCCTCAGCGGTCAGCAGCCGGGAGCGGATCAGGAACCGGACTCCTTCGGGTGCTTCGAGGGAGAAGCCGCCGCCCCTGCCGGTGACCACATCGATGGTCAGATGGGTGTGCCGCCAGTATTCGAACTGGGACTTCGACATCCATACCTCGATCGGCGCGATTCCATCCACGGCCAGGTCGCCGAGCCGGATGTCGGAGCCCCCGGTGCGGAACTCCCCGGTGGGATAGCACATCGGCGAGCTGCCGTCGCAGCAACCGCCGGACTGATGGAACATCAACGATCCATGCTGCTCCGTCAGCTTCCGCAGCAGGTCTGCTGCCGCGGACGTCACGTCAACCCGTTGGGCCGGCACCATCGCCTCCTCCCGGTGACGCTGCGGGTGGCCGTCAGCACAGGACGCAGGCTGACGGCCACCCACAGGCCACATTCGCGGATCAGAAGAAGCCCATGGCCTTGGTGGAGTAGCTGACCAGGAGGTTCTTGGTCTGCTGGTAATGGTCCAACATCATCTTGTGGTTCTCCCGGCCGATACCGGACTGCTTGTACCCGCCGAACGCCGCATGCGCGGGGTAGGCGTGGTAGCAGTTCGTCCACACCCGGCCGGCCTGGATGTCGCGACCCGCGCGGTAGGCGCGACCACCATCACGGGACCACACCCCAGCACCCAGCCCGTACAGGGTGTCGTTGGCGATCTTGATCGCGTCGTCGTAGTCGTCGAAGCGCGTCACCGAGACGACCGGTCCGAAGATCTCCTCCTGGAAGACCCGCATCCGGTTGCTGCCCTCGAAGATCGTCGGCTTGATGTAGTAACCGCCGGACAGCTCGCCGCCGAGTTCGGCAGGCTCGCCACCGGTGAGCACCCTGGCACCTTCCTGCCGGCCGATATCCAGGTACGACAAGATCTTCTCGTACTGGTCGTTGGACGCCTGCGCGCCCATCATGGTGTCGGTGTCCAGGGGGTGACCTATCACGACCTGCTCGGTGCGCTTGACGGCGTCGGAGAGGAAACCGTCGTAGATGCTGGCCTGGATCAGTGCCCGGGACGGGCAGGTGCACACCTCACCCTGGTTCAGGGCGAACATGGTGAAGCCTTCCAGCGCCTTGTCGTAGAAGTCGTCCTGCGCGGCGGCGACGTCCTCGAAGAAGATGTTCGGGCTCTTGCCGCCCAGCTCGAGGGTGACCGGGTGCAGGTTCTCGCTGGCGTACTGCATGATCAACCGGCCGGTGGTGGTCTCGCCGGTGAACGCCACCTTGCCCACCCGTGGGCTGGCGGCCAGCGGCTTGCCCGCCTCGACCCCGAACCCATTGACGACATTGAGCACACCGGGTGGGATGAGGTCGGCGATCAGCGAGAGCAACACATGGATGGACGCCGGGGTCTGCTCGGCGGGTTTGAGCACCACCGCGTTGCCGGCGGCGAGCGCCGGTGCCAGCTTCCACGTCGCCATCAGTATCGGGAAGTTCCACGGGATGATCTGCCCGACCACGCCGATCGGCTCGTGGAAGTGGTAGGCGACGGTGTCCGCGTCGATCTCCGAGACACCGCCCTCCTGGGCTCGGATGACGCTGGCGAAGTAGCGCCAGTGATCCACGACAAGCGGTAGGTCCGCGACCAGGCTCTCGCGGACCGGTTTCCCGTTGTCCCAGCTTTCGGCGACGGCGAGCTTCTCGAGGTTCGCCTCGATCCGGTCAGCGATCTTGTTCAGTACATAGCTGCGCTCGGCCACGAACGTCTTGCCCCACCCGGGCGCGGCGCCATGGGCAGCATCCAGCGCCCGCTCGACGTCGTCGGCGGTACCGCGGGCGATCTCGGTGAACGTCTGCCCGGTCACCGGCGTGGGGTTGTCGAAGTACTGCCCCTTGGCCGGCGGGACGTACTCACCTCCGATGAAATGGTCGTACCGCGATTCGTACGACACGATGCTGCCGGACTCGCCTGGTGCCCATACCTCGTCATGGTTGACCTCCTGGAGACATAAGGGCACGTCCGGCGCAATGTAAGCCAGCTCACGTTGCAGTAACGTTGCACGCGTTGCCCATGCGATCGGGAGGCTGGCAATGGGCAAACCACGTCCGATCACGCTGACCGAGGACCCGCTGGCGCTGGCGCGATCGCTCGAACAGATCCGGGATGCGGTGCTCTCCGGTGGTGCGGCGCCCGCGCGGCCGCGGCAGGTCATCTCGGAGTCCTGGCGCCGCTCGCTCGCCGCCAACGTCGATCCCGACGCGCACCCGCCGACGCCCGGTCTACGACGCGGATGAGCTGGCCGAGCTCCGGGACCGGCACCCGCTGGCGGCGGTGCTAACGCTGCTGCGCTCCACCCTGGTCAGCGTCGCCGATGAGGCGGTGCACGTGATGATCGTGACCGACGCGGAGGGCAATATCCTATGGCGCGAGGGGTCGCCTGCGGTACGGCGGCAGGCGGATCCGGTCGGGCTGTCGGAGGGTACCCGCTGGAGTGAGGCGTCGATGGGCACCAATGCAATGGGCACCACGCTCGTTGTGGACTCCCCGGTCCAGGTGCATTCCGCCGAGCACCTCGTGCACACCTACCATGACTGGACCTGCGCCGCCGCACCCGTGCATGACCCGGAGACCGGCGCCATCCTGGGTGCGATCGATGTCACCGGCCCGTTGCACACGATGCATCCGGCGCTGCTCTCGCTGGTCACCGTGACCGCCCAGCTCGCCGAGGGCCAGCTGCGCGCCCGGATGAGTGCCGCTGACGAGCGGCTACGCGCGAAGCACCAGCCGCGGCTGACCCGGCTGCGCGACGAGCGTGTGGCGCTGCTGACCCCGACCGGGCGGGTGCTGGCCGCGCGGCCGGACGACGGGTGGCCGGTCCGGGTCGACGTCATCGAGGAACGGATCGAGTTGACCGACGGCAGGCAGGCGCTGGTCGAACCGTTACCCGGGGGTTACCTGCTGCGCGTGCCTCGGCCCACCCGCCGCAAGCCGAAGTTACGTTTGCGGCTGCTGGCGGGCCACCATCCCACCGCCAGCCTCGACGGACGCCCGCTGCCACTGACCACCCGGCGCGCGGAACTGCTCGCCCTGCTCGCGCTGCACCCGGACGGGCTGACCGCCGAGCAACTGGCCCTGCATGTCTACGGCGAAGACGGCAACCCGGCCACGATCCGCGCGGAGATCCACCGGCTGCGCAGCCGGCTTGATGGTGTCGTGCAGACCAAGCCGTATCGGTTGCGCGCCGAGGTCGACATCGACCTGCGCGCACTGCGCGCCGCGTTGGGTTCCGGTCAGCTGGACACCGCGACGCGGCTGTGCAGGGGAGTGTTGCTGCCGCAGTCGGAGTCGCCGACGTTGCGCGCCGAGTGGGACGAGCTGCTGGTGGCGCTGCGGCACGCGGTGTTGCTTCGGGGCGAGATCGAACCGCTGTGGTCCTTCGGTCAGGCCGAGTACGGGCGGGATGATCTGGAGGTGTTCGAGCGGCTGGTCGGTTTGCTACCACCGAGCGACCCGCGCCACACCATGGCCGCCGCGCACTGCGTGCGGCTGGGGGCACGCCTCCCATGATCGATCTCGGTGCCGGCCAGATGGTGGCGTGCCTCCCCTACCGAAGACCGCCATAGTCAGGGCTGGCCGGCTGCCACTGTGCAACCTTTTCGGCGTTCCGGATCGTCTGAGACGAAACTGTGGTGACCAGGCACATTCTGGACGCAGGGGTCGGTGACCCAGCACTCAGGCCGGGTTGGTCGGTGATCAATATGGTGACCGGCTACGCGGCGTTAGGTTCGATGGTGACCT